>NZ_JBNCLF010000029.1:0-89833 GCF_049844535.1 Streptosporangium sp. DT93 | reverse complement strand
GCACCCCTGATCGCAGGCGCACGGCTGGTCATGGCACCACCGATCTCCTACACCCCCACCGACATCGCCACCTGGGTTCAGGAAAACCAGGTGAGCGTCCTGCATGTGACCGCCTCGCTGTTCGCCCTCCTGGTCGACCACGAGCCGCAGTTGTTCGACCGTCTACGCCGGTTCCTCACCGGCAGCGAGACCGTCTCCCCCCGCCACGCGGCGCTGATCCTGCAACGGTGCCCGGATCTGGAACTGGTCAACTGCTGGGGACCCACCGAGACCACCACCTTCTCCGTCTGCGGCCCCTACACCCATGAGACCCTGCCCGCAGGTCCCCTCCCCCTGGGCAAGCCGCTGGTCAACACCCAGGTGTGGGTCCTCGACGACACCGGCCGCCCCACCCCCATCGGCACCCCCGGAGAGCTGTACGTCTCCGGCCCCTGCCTGTCACGCGGCTACCTCAACAACCCCGCCCTGACCGCCGAACGCTTCCAACCCCACCCCACCCACCCCGGAACACGGCTCTACCGCACCGGAGACCGCGGCGCCTGGTCTCATGATGGGCACGTCGAATTCCACGGCCGCGTCGACCACATGGTCAAGATCCGCGGCTACCGCGTCGAACTCGGCGAAATCGAAACCACCCTCCGCACCCACCCCGCGGTTCGCGAATGCGTCGTCGTCACCCGCACCGGCGATTCCGCACACACCGACCTCGTCGCCTACACCGTCCCCGACAACGACGACCTCTCCACGGCCGACCTGCGCACGTGGCTGGCCGAGCGGCTCCCCCACTACATGGTGCCGCGCTGGTTCGTCACCCTCGACGCCCTCCCCCTGACCCCCCGCGCCAAGGTCGACCGCACCGCACTCCCCGCACCGCAGACAGAGCGCCAGGCGGACGCGGAGTTCGAAGCCCCGATGGGACGGACAGAAGAGGTCCTGGCGGAGATCTGGTCCCGGGTCCTGGACGTGGACCGGGTCGGCCGCCACGACACCTTCATCGACCTCGGCGGCGACTCCATCCGCAGCATCCAGATCCTCGGCCAGGCCCGCGACACCGGAATCGGGTTCACCCTGCAGGACCTGCACCGTCATCCCACGCTCGCCGGCCTGGCCGGTGTCGCCCGTTCCGTACAGGACGAAGTGGTCGAGCGGGAGCCGTTCTCGCTGCTGTCGCCCGAGGACCGCGAACGGCTCCCCGAAGGGCTGGCCGACGCCTACCCGATGGCCGAGCTCCAGATCGGCATGGTCTACGAGATGGAGCTCGACCCCGACCGGCGTCCCTACCACAACGTCCACAGCCTGCGCATCACCGGCTCCTTCGACGAGACGGCCTTCCGGAACGCCGTCACCCGCGTCGTGGAACGCCACCCGATCCTGCGCACCTCCTTCGACCTCAGCCGCTACAGCGAACCCCTGCAACTGGTCCATCCCACCGTCGAGATCCCGCTCACGGTCGCGGACCTGCGCGACGCCGATTCTCGCGCGCGGCGCGCGGCCCTGGCGGAGTACGTGCGCGCCGAGCAGCGGGACACGTTCGATCCTGCGGTCGCGCCGCTGTTCCGGATGGCGATCCATGTCGTCGACGACGCCTTCCAGTGGACGGTGACCGAGCACCACGCCATCCTCGACGGCTGGAGCCTGGCCTCCACGCTGACCGAGATCAACGACCTGTACCGGCGGCTGAAGGACGGGGAGGAGCCGCAGCCGGTTCCGCTTCGCTCGCTGTACCGGGACTTCGTCGCCGCCGAGCGCGCGGCGCTGGGCTCCGAGGAGAGCCGGGCGTTCTGGCTGGAGCACCTGGCCGACCGGCCCGAGGGACGGCTGCCGCGCTGGCCCCAGGACGCCGCCTTCGCGATCGGCGAGAGCGTCCCGGGCGAACGACACGAACGCGACGACGACCAGGGACACGGCGCCCTGATCACGATCATCCCGGCGGAGCTGACGGCCGGACTGGACGAGCTGGCCCGCCGCTGCGGCGTCCCGTTCAAGGCCGTCGCACTCGCCGCCCACCTGCGCGTGATCGGTCTCGTCACCGGAAACCCCGATGTCGTCGTCGGCCTGACCAGCAACAGCCGCCTGGAGGAAGCCGACGCCACCGAGGTACGCGGCCTGTTCCTCAACACCCTGCCCTTCCGCCTGCGCCTGCCCGACGGCACCTGGACGGACCTGGTACGGGCGGTGTCGGACGCGGAACAGGACCTGCTGCCGCATCGGCGCTACCCCATGTCCGCGTTGCAGCGCACGCTGGGCGGGGAGGCGTTCTTCGAGGTCGACTTCAACTACAACCACTTCCACCAGTTCGGCCACCTCGCCGACCAGGGCGCCCTGGCACTGACCGACACAGACGCCGACGTCCCCGGGATCGCCCGCACCAACTTCCCCCTGGGCGTGTCCATCAGCCGCGAACCCGGCCTGGACGGCCTGCGCCTCGAACTCGACTACGACACCCGCCACTTCCCCGCCGAACAGATCACCACCCTGCGCGACTACCACCTCCGCGCACTGAAGGCCATGGTCGCCGACCCCACCGCCCCCCTCGCGGACACCTGCCTGCTCGGTGACGCCGAACAGGCGTTACTGACCGCGTGGAACGACACGGCCACTCCCTACGCCGACATCCCCGTGCACGAGTTGCTGCGCGAACAGGCCCGGCGCACCCCCGACACGATCGCGATCGAGGACGACCACACCCACATCACCTTCGCCGGACTCGACACCGCGAGCGACCGTCTGGCCCACCGGCTCATCCACCACGGCGCACGACGCGGCGACATCATCGGCATCCACCTCCGCCCGGGAGCGAACGCCCTGATCGCGGTCTGGGCCGCGTGGAAGGCCGGAACCGCCTTCCTCACCCTCGACCCCGACCAGCCCTCCCCCCGCCTGCGCACCATGCTCGACGACGCCCGCCCCGCCCTCCTCATCGTCGACGACCCCGGCAACGCACCCGACGGCTACCCCGTGCTGGACATCACCGCGCCACCGGCGGAGACCGAGCCGGTCGTCCTGCCCGTGGTGGGAGCGCGTGATCTGGCGTACGTGATGTACACCTCCGGCACCACCGGACGCCCCAAGGGCGTCATGATCGAACACGGCAACCTCACCAACTACGCCCAGACCCTCCTCCTCCCCCGCATGCGAACAGCCGGCATCACCACCAACGCCCGCGTCGTCCTGGGCACCTCCGCCTACATCTCCGACTTCTTCCTCGAACAGATCCTCCCCCTCCTCGACGGCCACACCCTCCTGGTCCTGTCCGCCGAACAACGCCACGACCCGCGATACCTCGTCGAACGCGCCCACCACGCAGACCGGGCCGTGACAGCGATCGAGGCGACGACCGCCCAGATCCAGTTGCTGGTGGACGCCGGGCTGCTGGACGCGCCCCATCCTCCCCGGCTGGTCGCGGTGGGTGGGGAGGCGTGCCCGCCGGATCTGTGGGAGACCCTGCGCGCTCACCCCGCCACCGTCGCCTTCAACACCTACGGCCCAACCGAGACCACCGTCGACGCCACCGCCGTCAACGTCGCCGACCACCCCACCCCCGTCATCGGACACCCCTACGGCAACACCCGCGTCCACCTCCTCGACCACCACCACCAACCCGTCCCCATCGGCACCACCGGCGAAATCCACATCGCCGGCACCGGCATCGGACGCGGCTACCTCAACCACCCCCACACCACCGCCACCACCCACACCCCCGACCCCTACGGACCCCCCGGCACCCGCCTCTACAAAACCGGCGACCTCGCCCGACACACCACCGGCGGCCACATCGAATTCCTCGGCCGCAACGACCACCAGATCAAAATCCTCGGCCAGCGCATCGAACCCGAAGACATCGAAACCACCCTGCGCACCCACCCCCACATCACCACGGCCGCCATCGGCGCGCACCGGGCAGGCGAGGATGGACACCACCGGCTGGTCGCCTACCTGGTCTGTGACGGTGAGCAGGTTCCGGCCGTCGAGCTGCACGCCTGGCTGTCGGAGCGGCTGCCCGCGTACATGGTGCCGCGCTGGTTCGAGTACCTCGACGCGATCCCCCTCACCGCCCAGGGAAAGATCGACCGGCGCGCCCTGCCCGAGCCTTCCGGGGAACGCCCCACGCTGACGCACCGGTACGTCTCCCCGCTCCCCGGCACGGAGGCGAGGCTGGCGGAGATCTGGTCGCGCGTGCTGGGAGTGGATCAGGTCGGCCGCCACGACAACTTCTTCGACCTCGGCGGCGACTCCATCCGCAGCATCCAGGTCCTCGGCCAGGCCCGCGACACCGGTCTCGGGTTCACCCTGCAGGACCTGAACCGGCGGCCCACGCTCGCCGAGCTGGCGGGTGTGACGCACCACGCCTCCGGCCGGGACCGGCGTCCGGTGCGCGATCCGTTCTCGCTGCTGTCGCCCGAGGACCGCGAACGGCTCCCCGAAGGTCTGGCCGACGCCTACCCGATGGCCGAGCTCCAGGTCGGCATGGTCTACGAGATGGAGCGCGACCCCGACCGCCTGCCGTACCACAACGTCGACGGGCTGCGGCTGGCAGGACCGTTCGACGAGGCGGCCTTCCGGGAGGCCGTGGCCCGCGTCGTGGAACGCCACCCGATCCTGCGCACCTCCTTCGACCTCAGCCACTACAGCGAGCCCATGCAGCTCGTCCACCCCTCCGCCGAGGTCCCGTTCACCGTCACGGACCTGCGCGGCACGGACCCGGACGAGCAGCGCGCGGCACTGGCGGGACACATGCGGGACGAGCGGCACCGCCCCTTCGACCTGTCGGCCGCGCCGCTGCTGCGGATGGCCGTGCACGTCATGGACGACGACGCCTTCCAGTGGACGGTCACCGAGCACCACGCCATCCTCGACGGCTGGAGCATGGCGTCCACCCTGACGGAGATCAACGACCTGTACCGCGCGCTGCTGGCGGGCGAGGACCCGGTCGTGGAACCGGTGCGGTCCACGTACGGCGACTTCGTCGCCGCCGAGCGCGCGGCGCTGGGCTCCGAGGAGAGCCGGGCGTTCTGGCTGGAGCACCTGGCCGACCGGCCCGAGGGACGGCTGCCGCGCTGGCCCCAGGACGCCGCCTTCGCGATCGGCGAGAGCGTCCCGGGCGAACGACACGAACGCGACGACGACCAGGGACACGGCGCCCTGATCACGATCATCCCGGCGGAGCTGACGGCCGGACTGGACGAGCTGGCCCGCCGCTGCGGCGTCCCGTTCAAGGCCGTCGCACTCGCCGCCCACCTGCGCGTGATCGGTCTCGTCACCGGAAACCCCGATGTCGTCGTCGGCCTGACCAGCAACAGCCGCCTGGAGGAAGCCGACGCCACCGAGGTACGCGGCCTGTTCCTCAACACCCTGCCCTTCCGGCTCCGGTTGCCCGAGGGCACCTGGAGCGACCTCATCCGCGCGGCCTCCAGCACCGAGAACGACCTGCTGCCGCATCGGCGCTACCCCATGTCCGCGTTGCAGCGCACGCTGGGCGGGGAGGCGTTCTTCGAGGTCGACTTCAACTACAACCACTTCCACCAGTTCGGCCACCTCGCCGACCAGGGCGCCCTGGCACTGACCGACACAGACGCCGACGTCCCCGGGATCGCCCGCACCAACTTCCCCCTGGGCGTGTCCATCAGCCGCGAACCCGGCCTGGACGGCCTGCGCCTCGAACTCGACTACGACACCCGCCACTTCCCCGCCGAACAGATCACCACCCTGCGCGACTACCACCTCCGCGCACTGAAGGCCATGGTCGCCGATCCCGAGGCGGCGTACCGGACGGTGTCCCTGCTGGGCGAGGCCGAGCGCGCCCTGCTGGCGTCGTGGAACGACACCACGACTTTCTGCGCCGACATCCCCGTGCACGAGTTGCTGCGCGAACAGGCCCGGCGCACCCCCGACACGATCGCGATCGAGGACGACCACACCCACATCACCTTCGCCGGACTCGACACCGCGAGCGACCGTCTGGCCCACCGGCTCATCCACCACGGCGCACGACGCGGCGACATCATCGGCATCCACCTCCGCCCCGGATCAGGCGCCCTGATCGCGGTCTGGGCCGCATGGAAGGCCGGAACCGCCTTCCTCACCCTCGACCCCGACCAGCCCCCCGCCCGCCTGCGCACCATGCTCGACGACGCCCGCCCCGCCCTCCTCATCGTCGACGACCTCGACGACGCACCCGACGGCTACCCCGTCCTCGACCTGAGCCGGACAGAGGACCCCGGGAGGACGACGCCGGAGCCGGTCGTCCTGCCCGTGGTGGGAGCGCGTGATCTGGCGTACGTGATGTACACCTCCGGCACCACCGGACGCCCCAAGGGCGTCATGATCGAACACGGCAACCTCACCAACTACGCCCAGACCCTCCTCCTCCCCCGCATGCGAACAGCCGGCATCACCACCAACGCCCGCGTCGTCCTGGGCACCTCCGCCTACATCTCCGACTTCTTCCTCGAACAGATCCTCCCCCTCCTCGACGGCCACACCCTCCTGGTCCTGTCCGCCGAACAACGCCACGACCCCCGCCACCTCGTCGAACGCGCCCACCACGCCGATCTCGCGGCGGACGTCGTCCAGGCGACCACCGCCCAGATCCACCTGCTGGCGGACATCGGGCTGCTCGACGCGCCCTACCCGCCTCGTCTCGTGAGCCTGGGCGGGGAGGCCTGTCCGCCTGATCTGTGGGAGACCCTGCGCGCTCACCCCACCACCGTCGCCTTCAACACCTACGGCCCAACCGAGACCACCGTCGACGCCACCGCCGTCAACGTCGCCGACCACCCCACCCCCGTCATCGGACACCCCTACGGCAACACTCGCGTCCACCTCCTCGACCACCACCACCAACCCGTCCCCATCGGCACCACCGGCGAAATCCACATCGCCGGCACCGGCATCGGACGCGGCTACCTCAACCACCCCCACACCACCGCCACCACCCACACCCCCGACCCCTACGGACCCCCCGGCACCCGCCTCTACAAAACCGGCGACCTCGCCCGACACACCACCGGCGGCCACATCGAATTCCTCGGCCGCAACGACCACCAGATCAAAATCCTCGGCCAGCGCATCGAACCCGAAGACATCGAAACCACCCTGCGCACCCACCCCCACATCACCACGGCCGCCATCGGCGCGCACCCGTCCGGGAACGGCCAGCCCCACCTGGTCGCCTACCTGGTCTGTGACGGTGACCCCGTCCCCGCCGCGGAGATACGCGCCTGGCTGTCGGAGCGACTGCCCAAGCCCATGGTGCCGCGCTGGTTCCAGTACCTCGACGCCATCCCCCTCACCGCCCAGGGAAAGATCGACCGGCGCGCCCTGCCGGCTCCGCCGGGCGACCGGCAGGAACCGGCCGGGGAGTTCGCCGCCCCGCTGACCGGTGTGGAGGAGCTGCTGGCCGACATCTGGTCGCGCGTCCTGGGAGTGGCGCGCGTCGGCCGCCACGACAACTTCTTCGACCTCGGCGGCGACTCCATCCGCAGCATCCAGGTCCTCGGCCAGGCCCGCGACGCCGGAATCGACCTCACCCTCCGCGACCTGTTCGACGACCCGACGCCGGCCGGGCTGGCCGTCGCGGCGGGCGCCGGGACCGGCCGTACGCGCGACGCCGACCGGGACAGGGAGCCGTTCTCGCTGCTCTCGCCCGAGGACCGCGAGCGACTCCCCGAAGGGCTGGCCGACGCCTACCCGATGGCCGAGCTCCAGGCCGGCATGGTCTACGAGATGGAGCGCGACCCCGACCGCCGCCCCTACCACCACGTGGACGGCCTGCGGGTCACGGGGCCGTTCGACGAGGCGGCCTTCCGGGAGGCCGTGGCCCGCGTCGTGGAACGCCACCCGATCCTGCGCACCTCCTTCGACCTCAGCCACTACAGCGAACCCGTGCAGCTCGTCCACCCCTCCGCCGAGGTCCCGTTCACCGTCACGGACCTGCGCGGCACGGACCCGGACGAGCAGCGCGCGGCACTGGCGGAGCACGTGCGGCACGAGCACCGGAACACGTTCGACCTGGCGGTCGCGCCGCTGCTCCGGATGGCCGTGCACGTCATGGACGACGACGCCTTCCAGTGGACGGTCACCGAGCACCACGCCATCCTCGACGGCTGGAGCCTGGCCTCGGTGCTGTCCTCGATCACCACGACCTACCACCTGCTGCTGGAGGGTGAGGACCCGCGTCCGGCCCCGCCCCGGTCGCTCTACCGCGACTTCATCGCCGCCGAGCGCGCGGCGCTCGCCTCCGAGGAAAGCCGGAGGTTCTGGCTGGACCTGCTGGCCGACCGGCCCGACGGCCGGCTGCCGCGTTTGGCCGCCACCCTCACCTCCCGGGAGGACGGCGAGACGGCCACGGAGGAACGGCACGGACGCGACGAGGGCCAGGGGGACGGAGCCCTGAACACGGTCCTGCCGCAGGATCTGCTGGTCCGGCTGGAGGAGTTCGCCAGGCGCTGCGGGGTGCCGTTCAAGACGGTGGTGCTGGCGGCGCACCTGCGGGTGCTCGGCCTGGTCACCGGAAGCACCGACGTGGTCACGGGGTTGTCCTCGAACGGCCGGCTGGAGGAGGCCGAGGCCGCCGACGTGTGCGGCCTGTTCCTCAACACCGTGCCGTTCCGGCTCCGGCTTCCCGGGGGGAGCTGGCGTGATCTGGCGCGGGCGGTGTTCGACGCCGAACGCGAGATGCTGCCGCACCGCCGCTACCCCATGTCGGCGATGCGGCGCGCGCTCGGCGGGCCGCTGTTCGACGTCGGCTTCGTCTACAACCACTTCCACCAGTTCGGGAAGCTGGCCGAGGACGGCGCGCTGGTGCCCGCGGGTCCCGGCGCGGACACGCCCGGAACGGGACGGACGCACTTCCCGCTGCTGGTCACGGTGAGCCGCGAGGCCGGGGCCGAGGGGATGCGCCTGGATCTGGAGTACGACACCAGGGAGGTGACCCGCGAGCAGGCCGCCGCGGTGTGCGACCACCACGTGCGCGCCCTGGAGGCGATGGTCGCCGACCCCGAGGCGGCGTACCGGACGGTGTCCCTGCTGGGCGAGGCCGAGCGCGCGTCGCTGGCGTCGTGGGCGGGGGGTGGCGAGGGGTTCGAGACCGGGCCGGTTCACGAGCTGGTGGCGCGCCAGGCCGAGGCGGCGCCGGACGCGGTGGCCGTCGCGTGCGGGGAGGAGACCCTCTCCTACGGGGAGCTGAACGCGCGCGCCGACCGGCTGGCCCGGCGCCTGCGGGCCCTGGGCGTCGGCCCCGAGGTCTGCGTGGGGGTGTGTGCCGAGCGGTCGGTGCCGATGGTGGTGTCGGCCCTCGCGGTGCTGAAGGCGGGGGGCGTGTACGTCCCGCTGGATCCCGGCTTCCCGGCCGAGCGATTGCGGCTCATGCTCGCCGACCTGGAGGCGCCGCTGGTGCTGACGGCCGGTGACGCGGCCGGCCGCGTCCCGGAGGGGCCGTGGCGCGTCGTCGGCGTGTCCGGCGACGGGTCGCCGGACACGTCACCCCCCGCGGGCACCGGACCGGACACCGGGCCGGGCGCGGACCAGGAGCCGTCGCCCGTCCGGGTGGGCGCCGATCACGGGTGTTACGTGATCTTCACGTCGGGATCGACGGGGCGCCCCAAGGGGACGCTGGTGACGCACGGGAACGTGACCCGGCTGTTCGCGGCCACGGCCGCCGCGGGGCTGGACACCGGTCCCTCGGACGTGTGGACGTTGTTCCACAGCTTCGCCTTCGACTTCTCGGTCTGGGAGATGTGGGGCGCGCTGAGCACCGGCGGCCGCCTGGTCGTGGTCCCGCAGGAGGTGACGCGGGACGCCGAGGCGTTCTACGAGCTGGTGCGCCGCGAGCGGGTGACGGTGCTGAGCCAGACCCCCTCGGCGTTCCGGCAGTTCGAGAGCGTCGACGGGCGGCTGCGGGCGCCGCTGGCGCTGCGGACGGTGGTCTTCGGCGGCGAGGCGCTGCACCGGCCGTCGGTGCGTCGCTGGGCCGACCGCCACGGCTACCGGGCCCCGTCGCTGGTGAACATGTACGGGATCACCGAGACGACGGTGCACGTGACGTACCTGGAGCTGACCGAGCGGCACCTCCGTGCCCCGTCGGGCGACCCGTCGAACGGTGCGGCGGACAGCCGGACCGGAGGCCCGGCGAGTGGCATCGGCCGCCCGCTGCCCGACCTGCGCGTCCATGTGCTGGACGCGTACGGCCAGGAGTGCCCGATCGGGGTGGCGGGAGAGATCCATGTCGCCGGCGCCGGCGTCACCCGCGGGTACGCGGGCCGTGCCGCGCTGACCGCGGAGCGGTTCGTCCCCGACCATCTGGGCGGCCCGCCGGGAGGCCGGCTGTACCGCAGCGGCGACGTGGCGCGGTGGACCGCCGCGGGCGAGCTGGAGTACCTGGGCCGCTCCGACGCCCAGGTCAAGATCCGGGGTCACCGGATCGAGGTCGGTGAGATCGAGTCCGTTCTCGGGTCGCATCCCGCGGTCCTGGAGGCGGTCGTCACCCCGTACGTGAACGCGGGCGAGCAGGCCGATCTCGTGGCCTACGTGGTCCCGGCCGGCCGTGACACCGGCGGCACCGGCGGCACCGGCGGCACCGGCGGCACCGGCGGCACCCGCGGGGACGACGCTCACACCGGCGGGAGCGGCGGCGACCGGGCCGTGTCGGCGGACGCGTTGCGCGCATGGCTCTCCGGACGGTTGCCCGGTTACATGGCGCCGCGCTGGTTCGTGCTGCTGGACGGTCTGCCGCTGACGGCCCAGGGCAAGCTCGACCGGGCCGCCCTCCCGGCCCCCTCCGGGGAGCGGCCCGAGCTGGCGCAGGAGTACGTTCCCCCGCTCGCCGGTCCGGAGGAGGTCCTGGCCGAGATCTGGCGCCGGGTCCTCGACGTGGACCGGGTGGGCCGCCACGACACCTTCTTCGACCTCGGCGGCGACTCGATCCGCAGCATCCAGATCCTCGGCCAGGCCCGCGACGCCGGGCTCGGGTTCGCCCTCAACGACCTGTTCCGCCATCCCACGCTCGCCGGTCTGGCCGAGGTCGCAGGCAGCGGCCCGGACGAGACGGCCGAGCGGGACAGGAGACCGTTCTCGCTGCTGTCGCCCGAGGACCGCGAACGGCTCCCCGATGGCCTGGCGGACGCCTACCCGATGGCCGAGCTCCAGATCGGCATGGTCTACGAGATGGAGCTCGACCCCGACCGGCGTCCGTACCAGAACGTCGACAGCATCCTCGTCGCCGGAGCGTTCGAGGAGGCCGCCTTCCGGGACGCGATCACCCGCGTCGTGGACCGCCACCCGATCCTGCGCACCTCCTTCGACCTCACCGGTTACGGCGAACCCCTGCAGCTCGTCCACCCCGCCGTCGAGGTGCCGCTCACCGTCGCGGACCTGCGCGGGACCGAGCGGGACGGGCAGCGCGCGCTGCTGACCGATCACATGCGGGCCGAGCAGCGCCTGCCCTTCGACCTGTCGGCCGCGCCGCTGCTGCGGATAGCCGTCCACGTCGTCGACGACGACGCCTTCCAGTGGACGATCACCGAGCACCACGCGATCCTCGACGGCTGGAGCCTGGCCTCCATGGTGACGGAGACCCTCGACCTGTACCGTTCGCTGCTCGACGGCCACGACCCCCGGCCCGGCCCGATGCGGTCGCTGTACCGCGACTTCGTCGCGGCCGAACGCGCGGCGTCGCGGTCCGAGGGGGCCGAGCACTTCTGGCGGGAGCGGCTGGCCGACCCGCCGAACAGCCGGCTGCCACGCCGGCGCGTCGGCTCCGGTACGGTGAGGCCCGGCGACCCCGGCGCGATACGGGCCGGCGACTCGGGCGCGGTACGGATCGGTGAGCGCGTCGAGGGTGAGCGGCACCACCGTGACGAGAGCCACGGCAACGGTTCCCTGTCGACCGTGCTCCCACGGGATCTGCTGAACCGGCTGGAGGAGTTCGCCAGGCGCTGCGGGGTGCCGTTCAAGACGGTGGTGCTGGCGGCGCACCTGCGGGTGCTCGGCCTGGTCACCGGAAGCTCGGACGTGATGGTGGGGCTGACCTCCAACGGCCGTCTGGAGGAGGCCGACGGCGCGGACGCCCTGGGCCTGTTCCTGAACACGGTGCCGTTACGGCTTCCCCTGCCCCAGGGGAGCTGGGAGGAGCTGGTGCGGTCGGTGTTCGAGGCCGAGCGTGAGCTGTTGCCGTACCGGCGCTACCCGCTGTCGGCACTGCGGCGGAGGCTCGGCAGCGGTACCGCCCTCTTCGACGTCAGCTTCGTCTACAACCACTTCCACCAGTTCGGGCGGCTGACCGAGGACGGCGCGCTGGCCTCCACCGACCCGGGCTCCGACCTGCCCGGCGTGGCCGCGACCAACTTCCCGCTGGTCGTCGCGGTCATCCGCGAACCCGGCGACGTCCTGCTCCTGGAGCTGGAGTACGACCCCAGGGAGCTGGGCGAGGACCAGGTCACCGTGCTGCGCGACTACCACCTGCGCGCCCTGGAGGCGATGGTGACCGACCCGGGGGCGCCGTGGCGGGACGTGTCGCTGCTGGGCGAGGTCGAGCGTGGCCTGCTGGACTCGTGGAACGACACCTCGGCGGACGAGCCGCCGCTCCTGGTGCACGAGCTGGTGGAGGCGCGGGCGGCGGCGAGTCCGGACACGGTGGCCGTCGTGGCGGGAGACCGTTCCCTGTCCTACGCCGCGTTGAACGCCGTCGCGAACCGTCTGGCGCGCCACCTGCGAGGGGCGGGGGTGGGGCCGGACGTGTGCGTGGGAGTGTGCGTCCCCCGCTCGACGAACATGATCATCGCTCTGCTGGCCGTCCTGAAGGCCGGCGGCGTGTACGTCCCGCTGGACGCCGACCTCCCCGCCGAGCGCCTGCGCCTCATGCTGAGCGAGGTCGGCGCCCCCCTGGTCCTGACCGTGGGAACCACCGCCGGCCGCGTCCCCACCGGCCCCTGGCGAACCCTCGACCTCGACACCGAAGACCTCGACGCCGGTGACCTCGACGCCGATGATCTCGGCGCCGCCGACCTGCCCGGTCCGGAGAACCCGCACGACGTCGTGCGGCCGGACAACGGCTGCTACGTGATCTTCACCTCCGGGTCCACCGGCCGCCCCAAGGGGGTGGTGACGTCGCACCGCAACGTCACCGAACTCCTGCACGGCGGCGAGAGCATGACGCTCCGGGACGACGACAGGCTGCTGCAGATCGCGACCACCTCGTTCGACGTGGCCACCTACGAGATCTGGGCCCCGCTCGCGGCGGGCGCGCGACTGGTGCTCGCACCTGCCGTGGACTACACGCCCGCCGACATCGCCGCCTGGGTCGCCGAACACGACATCACCGTGCTGCACGCGACCGCCTCCCTGTTCACCCTCCTGGTCGACCACGAACCACAGTTGTTCGACCGTCTGCGGCGGTTCCTCACCGGCAGCGAGACCGTCTCCCCCCGCCACGCGGCGCTGATCCTGCAGCGGTGCCCGGATCTGGAACTGGTCAACTGCTGGGGACCCACCGAGACCACCACCTTCTCCGTCTGCGGCCCTTATACGCGTGAGACCCTGCCCGCAGGTCCCCTGCCGTTGGGCAAGCCGCTGGTCAACACCCAGGTGTGGGTCCTCGACGACACCGGCCGCCCCGTTCCCATCGGCACCCCCGGAGAGCTGCACGTCTCCGGCCCCTGTTTGTCACGCGGCTACCTCAACAACCCCGCCCTGACCGCCGAACGCTTCCAGCCGCATCCCACCCACCCGGGAACGCGCCTGTATCGCACCGGAGACCGCGGCGCCTGGTCTCATGATGGGCACGTCGAATTCCACGGCCGCGTCGACCACATGGTCAAGATCCGCGGCTACCGCGTCGAACTCGGCGAGGTCGAAGCCACCCTCCGCACCCACCCCGCGGTTCGCGAATGCGTCGTCGTCACCCGCACCGGCGATTCCGCACACACCGACCTCGTCGCCTACACCGTCCCCGACAACGACGACCTCTCCACGGCCGACCTGCGCACGTGGCTGGCCGAGCGGCTCCCGCGCTACATGGTGCCGCGCTGGTTCGTCACCCTCGACGCCCTTCCCCTGACGTCGCGAGGGAAGGTCGACCGCGCCGCCCTGCCCGCCCCGGAACCCCGGCACCCCGCCCCTGCGGGATCCCTCCCGCCGCTGTCCGACGTGGAGGAACGGCTGGCGCGGATCTGGCGCCACGTCCTGGGACTCGACCGGGTCGGCCGCCACGACGACTTCTCCGACCTCGGCGGGCACTCCCTTCTCGCCGTCAGGCTGGTGCTCAGGATCGAGGAGGAGTTCGGCACGGCGGTGCCGCTGACCCGCCTCTACGCCAC
Source organism: Streptosporangium sp. DT93 (assembly GCF_049844535.1). Classification (NCBI taxonomy): domain Bacteria; kingdom Bacillati; phylum Actinomycetota; class Actinomycetes; order Streptosporangiales; family Streptosporangiaceae; genus Streptosporangium; species Streptosporangium sp. DT93. Next base: position 75,521 of record NZ_JBNCLF010000029.1, on the reverse strand, counting down.
CCCGACCGTGGCGGGTCTCGCCGTCTACCTCGGTGGCCGGAACGGGCGCTCGCGCCCGGCCGGCGGCGAACGGGTGGTGGAACTGGGCGGCACGCCGGGACTGCGTCCCCTGGTGCTGGTGCACCCGGTCGGCGGCACGCTCTTCCCCTACCTGAACCTCGTCGGCCGGGTCGGCTCCGCGTTCGAGGTGCTGGGCGTCCAGGGCGACCCCCTGGACGGCGGCGCCGTGGATCTCGGCGAGATGGCCGAGCGCTACGCCCGGGAGCTGGCGCCGCTGCTGGGAGACCGCCGCCCGGTCGTCGCCGGATGGTCGGCCGGGGGCGTCATCGCCCACGAGCTCGCCGTACGGCTGGAACGGCACGGCGTCGAGGTTCACCGCCTCGTTCTCATCGACGCCCATCCGCACCGCGAAGCCGAAGAGGCCGGGGAGGACCCGACGAATGCCGAGGACGCCGCCGCGTTCGACGCGTTGCGCGCCGACGTGGCGCGACGGGGACCGGACGCCCTCGACGCCGCGCTCGCCCGGCCCGGGTTCCGTGACCTGCTGACCACCCTCGGCGTCGACCAGGCCGGCCTGGCGGGCCTGGACGGCGCCACCCTCGCGGGTCTCCTGGGGTTCTGGCAGAACATGCTGGCGGCCCTGGCCGCGCACCGCCCGTCGCGCTTCGACGGCCCCGCCGACCTTCTCCTCGGCCGGGCGGACGACGAGGACTCCGGTCGTGCGGCGGCCGACGGGTGGCGGGAGCTGACCGGTGCGCTCACGGTCACACACATCGACGGCGACCACTTCGAGCTGTTGCGGGACCCCTGGGTGACGACCGTCGCCGAGACCCTGCGCGGCTCGTCTGAGCAGACGGGAGGTTGACATGTTGGTGCTCGGTATCAGCGGTCTTGATCGCTCGATGTCCGTCAAGAAGGACATGCTGCCCGGCCTCGACCCGCGCGAGCAACGGCTGGTCCAGGGGCTGGAGTCGGCCGCGGCCCTCGTCGGCGAGGACGGGGTGATCGCCGCCTCCGCCCAGGAGCGGCACGACGGCGTCAAGGGCACGGGAGGGTTCCCGGCGGACGCCGTCGAGGCCTGCCTGCGCGTCGCGGGCGTGAGCCTGGACGACGTGGACTTCCTCGCGCACGGATTCCGCTACGAGCCGTCCCCTGCCTTCGAACGCGACGACCTCGTGCGGCGCTGGTACCGGGAGGTCTACAGCGAACAGGTCCAGCTCGACATCCTCGCCTCCCGGTACCCGGGGCACGACTGGTCCCGAAAGCTGGTGCGCGTCCCGCACCACCTGGCGCACGCCGCGAGCGCGTACCACCTGAGCGGTTTCTCCGACGCGCTGGTGCTGGTCGCCGACGGCATGGGCGAGGCCGAGTCGATCTCCGTGATGTCCGGGCGGGACGGCCGGCTGGAGGTCCTGCGCACGTACCCGATCGGCGCGTCCCTGGGCATCCTCTACAGCGTCGTCACCCACTACCTGGGCTTCCTGCCCGGTATGGACGAGTACAAGGTGATGGGCCTGGCCCCGTACGGCGACGCCTCCCGCCACGCGGGCGCGGCCGAGGAGCTGGCGCGGCACCTTCCCGGTGGCAGGCTGCTGGTGCCGCTGCTGGCCCGCGACCGGTCACCGGTGGAGCGCGAGACGCACCGGGGCTCCCTGCGCCGCCTGGAGGAGCTGTTCGGCCCGGCGCGCCATCCCGACGCCCCTCTGACGCAGCGGCACATGGACGTCGCGGCGACCCTGCAGCGCCGCCTGGAGGAGAGCCTTCTGTTCGTCCTGCGTTCCGCCCTGGAGGAGACCGGAGGCGGCCCGCGCGACCTGTGCATGGCCGGAGGCGTGGCGCTCAACTGCACCGCGAACGGGACGATCGCGCGGAGCGGGCTCTTCGAGCGGATGTTCGTCCAGCCCGCCTCGGGTGACGACGGCGCCGCGCTGGGGGCCGCGCTGTGGCAGCTGCGGCGGCACGTGCCCGCGGAGCCGGTCGCGATGACGATGCCGTACTGGGGTGAGGGGTTCGGGCCGGAGGAGATCGCCGGGGCGCTGGCCGTGCTCGGCCCGGAGCACGAGGTGCGGGAGCTGCCGGACGCGCGGCTGCTGGCGGAGGTGTCCGGGCTGATCCGCAGCGGAGCGGTGGTCGCCTGGTTCCAGGGCCGGATGGAGTTCGGCCCGCGCGCGCTGGGCAACCGCAGCATCCTGGCCGACCCGAGCGCCCCGCACATGCGGGAGCACCTGAACGCGGTGGTGAAGCAGCGCGAGGAGTTCCGGCCGTTCGCCCCGGCCGTGCTCGACGAGGACGCCCGCGAGTACTTCGAGATCGAACCCGGCCAGGAGGGCCTGTTCCGGCACATGCTGTTCACCGCCCAGGTGCGGGAGAAGTACCGGGACCTGCTGCCCGCGGTCACCCACGTCGACGGTTCGGCCCGCGTCCAGGTCGTCGAGCGGGACGCCGCGCCGCGGTTCTGGAGCCTGATCCGGAGGTTCGGGGACGACTGGGGCACGCCGATGCTGCTGAACACCTCCTTCAACCTGCGGGGCCAGCCGATCGTGCGTACCCCGCAGGAGGCCGTGGCGACCTACGCGCGCTCGTCGCTGGACGCCCTGGCGATCGGCGGGTGGCTGGTCATCCGCAGGCCAGGGGCGCGCAGGGGTGCCGCGTGACCGGGCGGACCGTGGAGCGCGGCGACACCCTGCGGGAGGCCGTGGCCGAGATCTGGCGTGACCGCCTCGGCGTCGCCGAGGTCCACGACGACGACGACTTCTTCCTGGTGGGGGGCGACTCCGTGCTCGCCGTCGAGACCGCCACGGCCCTGCGCGCGCTCACCGGCACCGAGCTGGAGCTGGACATCCTCTACGACCACCCCGCGTTCGGGGCCCTGGTGGCGGCGCTCGCCGGGGGAACGGGCCCGGCCGGGCGCGAGCCGCGCGAGCTGACCCCCGCCGAGGGGCGGGTGTGGGCCGCCGAGAGCCTCCGTCCCGGTACGCCGCTCTACCACGTCTGCGCCCGCTACCGCTTCGGCGGCAGGCTCGACCTGGTCCGCCTGAGAGAGGCGCTCAACGCCCTCGTCGGGGAGCACGAGGCGCTGCGGCGCGGTTTCGAGACGCCCGGACGCGCGTTCACGGCCGGTGACGTGCCGGCGCCGTCGTGCCGCTGGGTCGAGGCGCAGGGCGTGGCCGAGTCCGGGGTGCTCCGGCTGCTGGACGAGGACGCGCGGGCGCCGTTCGACCTGGCACGCCCGCCGTTGCTGCGGGCGCTGGTGGTCGACCGTGGCGAGACGGGTGACCTGCTTCAGCTCACCGTCCACCACCTGGTGTGCGACGGCTCCTCGCTGTCCCTGCTGGAGGCGGACCTGCAGCGGCTCTACGACGGCGAGCGGAGCCGGCCCGACGGTTCAGGAGGTCCGGGCGGTTCAGGCGGTTCAGGTAGTTCGGGCGGCTCGGGCGGCTCGGGCGGCTCGGGCGGCAGGACCGTGGCGGCCCCGCGGGCCGTCTCGGCGCGGGAGCAGGATCCCGACGCGGCCGTGGAGTACTGGCGCAGGACCCTGGCGGGCTGCCCGGCGGGCCTGCCGGTGCCGCACGACCTGCCCCGTCGTGGACCTGCCGAAATCTCCCCGGCCTCTCCGGTTTCCGGGTCTTCCGGGGCCTTCGGGGTCTCCGGCGCTTCCGGGGCGACGCATGCTCTCCCCTTCCCCCCGGAGTCGCTGGCCGCCCTGTCCGCGCTGGCCGAGGCCGAGCGGCTGAGCCCGTTCATGGCCTGGGTCGCGGCCTACGCCGCCGGGCTCGCCGCGGTGACGGGCGAGCGCGACCTGGTCGTCACCGTGCCGCTGTCGTCACGCGAACCGGAACAGCGGCGGGAGATCGGCCTGTTCGTCGACATGCTCCCGCTGCGCGTCGTCCTCCCGCCGGACGCCACGGCCCGCGTCCTGGCGAGGTCGGTGCGCCGGGTCGTCACCGAGGCCCTCGCGTACGGGCGGCTGCCGGACCGGGTCGTGATCGAGGACCTGCGGCCGAACGGGGACCGGCCGGGCTCGTCGGGCTCGTCGATGGAGGCCGCCCTGACGTACGTCGACGCCTCGGAGTGCGGGCTGCGCGCCGGAGGGTCGTGGGCCCCGCGCGAGCTCGTCCCCACCGGGACCGCCAAGTACGACGTGCTGTGGAGTGTGACGCGCCTGGCGGACACCACCGTCGTCGAGCTGGAGTACCCCACCGACCTGTTCTCCGCGGAGGCGGCGGCCGACCTCCACGTGCGGCTGGTGTCGGCGGTGGGCACGGCCTTCGCCCGCCCCGACGCCGTCATGACCGGGACGGTCGCGGACGGTCCGCGGGACCGGCCGTACACGCCCGTCCACGAGCTGGTGCGACGGCAGGCGGCGGCCCGCCCGGACGCCGTCGCGATCCGGCACAGGGACCTCGGGCTGACGTACGGGGAACTGGACGGCCGGGCGTCCGCGGTGGCGGCGGGGCTGCGCGCGGCCGGACTGCGCCGGGGGGACGTGGTGGCCGTCGCGATGGAGCGCGGCGCGGACCTGGTGACGGCCCTCCTCGGGATCCTGTACGCGGGCTGCGCCTACCTGCCGGTCGACGTGCGCCAGCCCGCCGAGCGCACCCGGTCCGTGGCGGGGGACGCGGCACGGGCCGCCCTCGTCGCGGAGGGGCGGCGGGCCGAACCGCTGGCCGACCTGATGCCGGTGCTCTGGTTGCAGGCGCTGCTCCGCCAGGGCGTGCCCGCGGGCCCGGGACCCGCCCCGGTCGAGCTGACCGGCGAGGACCTGGCGTACGTGATGTCCACCTCCGGCTCGTCGGGTGTGCCCAAGGCGGTCGCCGTCCCCCACCGGGCGATCACCCGGCTGGTCCCGGACGCGAACTTCCTCACCGTCGACCCCGCCGACCGCGTCGCGCACCTGTCGAACCCGGCCTTCGACGCGGCGACGCTGGAGATCTGGGGGGCGCTCTCCGCGGGGGCCACGCTCGTGGTGGAGGAGCCGGACGTGGTCCTGTCCCCCACGCGCCTGCGGGACTTCCTCGAACAGCGGCGGATCACGGTCCTCTGGCTCACCGCCACGCTTCTCAACCAGGTGGCGGACTTCGCCCCGGACGCCTTCCGGCATCTGCGGGTGCTGCTGTTCGGCGGGGAGAAGGCCGACGAGCGGCGCCTGGCCAGGCTCCTGGAAGGCCATCCGCCGGCACGGCTGGTGAACGGGTACGGGCCGACCGAGAACACGACGTTCAGCACCTTCCACGACGTCACGGCGGCCGACGTCGCCGAGGGCGCCGACGGCGCCGTGCCGATCGGACGCCCGATCTCGGGCTCCACCGCCTACGCGCTCGACCCGGAGGGCCGGCCGGTCGAGGTCGGCGAGACCGGCGAGCTGTACGTGGGCGGCGACGGCCTGGCCCACGGGTACCTCGGCGCGCCCGCGATGACCGCGGCCGCGTTCGTGCCCGACCCGTTCGGCCCGGGGGCCGGGGGGCGCCTGTACCGGACCGGGGACCAGGTGCGGCTGCTGCCCGGCGGACGCTTCGAGTTCCTCGGGCGCCACGACGACCAGGTGAAGATCCGGGGGTTCCGCGTCGAGCTCGGCGAGGTCGACGCGGTCCTGCGGCGGCAGGACGGGGTGGCCGACGCCGTCGTGCTCGCCCACTCCACGGACGACGGGACGGAGATCGTCGCCTGCGTCACCCCCTCCGGCGATACGGACCGGCCCGCGGACGCGTCCGCGGACACGCCGGTGGACGGGTCGGCGCTCGACGTGCGGCCGGGCACACCGGCGAACGGCGGGCGGCCGGTCGTACCGGAGCACGGTGAGCCGCTGGACGTGCCGGCGCTCGGTGAGCGGCTGCGGCGCGAGCTGCCGGAGTACATGGTGCCGACCCGGCTGGTCGTGCTGAGCCGGATACCGGTCAACGCCAACGGCAAGGTCGACCGTTCCGCGGTGCTGGCCGCCGCCGGCGTCGTGCCGGTCGGCGAGCCGGTGTCCCCGGAGGCGGCCTCCGGCCCTCCGGTTCCGGACCCGGCGGAGAGCGGGGCGGGCCACGGGACCGCGGACATCGAGGGCACCGGGAACGCCCGCGACGTCCGCGACGTCCGCGACGTCCGCGACACCGAGAACGCCGAGAACGCCGGGGAGGCCCGGGAGCTCCGTGACGCCGAGGCGGCCGCGGCCGTCAGCGCCGTGTGGTGCGAGGTCCTGGGTGTCGACGACGCGCGTCCCGAGGACGACTTCCTGACGATGGGCGGCCACTCCATCAAGGCGCTGCGCCTGCTGTCCCGGCTGGAGCAGGAGTTCGGGGTGGCGGTGGAGCTCGCCGACTTCTTCGCCGGTCCCACTCTGCACCGGCTCGTCGTCCTGTTCCAGGGGTCCGTCGACGCGAGCGCGGGCGGGAGTGGCGATGCCTGGACCGACTGAGAGCGCGCGCGCCGTCGCGTCGGGGAACACGCTGGAGCGGTTCCTGTGGCACGCCCGCGTGAGGCCGCACGCGCCGGCCGTACAGGACGAGAGCGGTGAGCTCGGCTACGCGGCGCTGCTGTCCGCGGTGCGCGAGCGGGCCGGGCGGCTGGCGGCGGACGGTGCGCGGCGCGGCTCGCGCGTCGCCGTCGAGTCCGGGTACGGCACCGGCTACATCGTGGCACTGCTGGCGACCTGGCTGCTGGAGGCGGTGGCGGTCCCGCTGGACCCGTCATCCCCCGCCGACCGGCGCCGCCACCAGGTCCGGGCGGCCCGCTGCGATGTGGCGGCGGCCGGACCGGGCTCCGACGGGGTGGTGGAACGCGCGGTCGCCGAGGTGACCGCCGAAACCGCCGCCGCCACCGGGGACGCCAGGAAAGCCGGAGGCGTCGGGAACACCGGGGACGCCGAGCGCGCCGTCGCCGTCGAAGACGCCGGGAACACCCGGGACACCGAAGAGGCCCGGAGCACGAAGGACGGACAGGACCCGGCCGCGTACATCCTGTTCACCTCGGGATCGACCGGAGTGCCCAAGGGCGTGGAGGTCGAGCACCCGGCGCTGGTGAACATGCTGGAGCACTTCGTGCGCGCGCTGGACCTGGGCCCCGGGCACCGGCTGCTCGCGCACAGCAACATCGTCTTCGACATGTCGGTCCCCGAGATGCTGATGCCGCTGATCAGCGGCGGTACCGTCGCGGTGGCGCCGCCCCGCTCGGCCCGCAACCCGGAGTTCTTCGCCGGATGGCTGCGCGCGCATCCGGTGGACGCCGCCTGGGCCACCCCCAGCCAGCTCCGCCTGCTGCTGCCCTTCCTGCGCGGCGAGCGGGTCTTCGGCACGCTCATCAGCGGCGGCGAGGCCCTGACGGCGGCGCTCGCCGACGACCTCCGCGACGTCACGGGCACGCTGTGGAACGCGTACGGCCCCACCGAGATCACGGTGGTCGGGCTGGCCGGCGAGGTGGTGCCGCCCCACCGGGACCCGATGCCGATCGGCCGCCCCCTCACCGGCCTGCGCGCCCACGTCCTGGACGAGTGGCTGCGCCCGGTCCCCGACGGGGAGGTCGGGGAGCTGTTCCTGTCCGGGATCGGCGTGGCGCGCGGCTACGTCGGGGACCCGGAGCTGACCGCCCGTGCCTTCGTCACCGGTCCCGGCGGCGAGCGGATGTACCGGACCGGGGACCTGGTGCGGGTCGGGCCGGACGGCCGCCACTCCTTCCACGGACGCCGCGACGACCAGGTGAAGATCCGCGGCCACCGGGTGGAACTGGGGGAGATCGAGGCGGTCGCCCATCAGGCGCCGTCCGTGTCCCAGGCCGTCGCCGTCGTCTCGGACGTCCCGCACGACCGGCCTGACCTGTACCTGGCCGTCGCGACCGAACCCGGGAGCGGCGTGGGCGAGGCGGAGCTGCGCGCCCCGCTGCGCCGGCTGCTGCCCCCCTACATGCAACCCCGGCGGGTGCTGTTCTTCGACGAGCTCCCCCGCAACACCGCCGGCAAGACCGACCGCCTGGTCGTACGGCGGATGGTCGACGAACGCCTGTCGGCCGACCGCGACACACGTCCCCCGACACCCGTGGAAGGAAGAGCGACATGAGCGAGCAGACCACCGACATCCGGTACGCCGTCGTCGTCAACGACGAGGAGCAGTACTCGATCTGGGCCGAGGGCCGGGAGGTTCCGGCCGGCTGGCGCCCGACGGGCGTGCGGGGCACGCGCGAGGAGTGCCTGGAGCACATCGGCACGGTGTGGACGGACATGCGGCCCAAGAGCCTGCGCGTCGCCATGGGCGAGAGCTGACCGATCCAGATCCGGGCGCCGCGACACGACCGGGGCGCGACGCCGCCCCCCTTCCCGGGGCGTCGTACGGGACCCCGTCCGGGCTCCGCGACACGACCGGGGCGTCACATGTCGCGCCCCTCCCCGGGACGCACGACGGGCCCCGTCCGGCCCTCCCCGTCCGGCCGCCCCCAGACCGGCTCCCCCAACGTAAGTGGTGATGTCACATGTGGGAACTCCTCCGTAGGAATCCGCGTTTCCGCCGGATCTTCATCGGCGAGACCGTATCGGGCTTCGGGGACAGCGCGATGTTCCTGTCGATGGCCATCTGGGCGAAGGACCTGACCGGTTCGAACGCCCAGGCCGGTCTGGTCTTTCTCATCATCACGGCGCCCGGACTGGCCGCGCCGCTGCTCGGAGACCTCGTCGACCGGGTCCGGCGCAAGCCGCTGCTGCTGTGGATGTACGGCGTCATGGCGGTGCTGGTGCTGTCCCTGCTGGCCGTGCGCAGCGCCGACCAGATATGGATCATCTACGCGGTGACGTTCGCGTACGGCCTGATGTTCTCGGTCCCGGCCCGTTCCGCGCTGCTCAAGGACCTGATCCCCTCCTCCGACGCGGTGAACGCGCGCTCGCTGCTCATCACCGTCGGGGAGGGGGTGCGCATCGTCTCTCCTGCGGTCGGCGCGGGCGTGTACGCGACGTTCGGCGGTGACGCGCTGGCCTTCATCGGTTCGGGGACGTTCGTCGTGGCGGCGCTGGTCCTGGCCTCGATCAAGGTCGTCGAGTCCAAGCCCGAACCCGGTGGGGAGCCGTTCCGCAGGTCGGTGACGGCCGGTTTCCGGTACGTGCGCGAGGTCCCGCTGCTGCTCCGCCTCGTGGTCGCGATGGTCGCCTTCATGGCCGTCATCGGCCTGCTGGAGACGGCGGCCTTCGCGGCGATCGACGAGGGCCTCGGGCAGGAGCCCGCGTTCCTGGGCGTCGTGGCGTCCGTCCAGGGCGGCGGCTCGGTCGTCGGCGGGGTGCTGGCCGGGTTGCTGGCCAGGCGGGCGAGGGAGACGAGGGTCAGTTCCATCGGGTACGCGCTCGTCGCGCTCGGGCTGCTGTTCTGCGTCGCCGGTCAGATCGTGCTGTTCCTCGTCGGCGCGGTCCTCATCGGCGCGGGGCTGCCGTTCCTGATGCTGTCGCTGCAGACGGCGTGCCACCTGTACACGCCGTCCCGGCTGCAGGGGCGGGTGAACGCCGCCACCGGCACCGTCGGCGACGTCGCCCAGACGACGTCGATCGCCGCGGGCACCCTGCTGATCGGGCTGGTCGACTACAGGATCATGTACGCCCTGATGGCCGTCGCGTCCCTGGGCGCCGCGGCGCTGGTGTTCGCGCCCCGGGTGCCGACCCCCGAGATCGTCCCCTCGGTGGCGGACGAGGAGCCCGACGGCGGGCGGCCCGACGTCGGGGAGCGGCCCGGCCTCGGTGACCCGATGATCGCGACGCCTCCCGCAGGGGAGCCGAAATGATCCCGGACATCGACCCGCGGCGGCTCCTCGGCCACATCGAGGCGTTCGCGAGGATCGGGGGCGGCGCCGACGGCGGGGTCACCAGGGAGGGGTTCGGCGAGGCCGACCTGGAGGCGTGCGCGCGGCTGCGCGGGGAGGCTCGGCTCGCCGGCCTGGAGGCGTCCGTGGACGCGGCCGGGAACCTGCTGATCCGCAGGCCCGGCCGGGGGCGGGACGCGGGAGACGGTTCCGGCCGGGAAAGCGCGGCGAGCAGCGACTCCGGCCGGGAGCGGGACGCGGGAGGCGGTCCCGGGCGGGAGCGGGACGCGGAGAACCGTCCCGGACGGGAAAACGCCGTGAGCAGCGGTTCCGGGGAAGGGACGGCCCCAGGAAGCCGGCCCGTGCTGCTCATCGGCTCCCACCTGGACACCGTGGTGAACGGTGGCCGGCTGGACGGCGCCTACGGCGTGCTGGCGGGGCTGGAGGTCATGCGGACCATCGTCGAGTCCGGGGCCGAGCCCGCGTACGAGCCGGTCCTCGTCGCGTTCGCCAACGAGGAGGGGGCGCTGTTCCCGCAGCCGTTCTGGGGGTCCAAGGTGCTCGCCGGAGCGCTGGAGACGCTGCCCGGCGATCCGCGCGACCACACCGGGCGGTCGCTGCGCGGCCCCCTGGCGCGGGCCGGTGGTGACCTGTCGGCACTGAGTACGGCGGTGTGGCCGGCCGGGTCGGTGGCGGCCTACCTGGAACTGCACGTGGAGCAGGGTCCGGTCCTGGAACGCGGCCGCGAGACGATCGGGGTGGTCGACTCCATCACCGGGCGCACCCAGTTCACCGTGGAGGTGCGCGGCTCGGCCGGGCACGCCGGGACCACGCCGATGGAGCTGCGGCGCGACCCGGTGGCCGCGGCGGCGCGCATCGTGCTGGCCGCCGAGGAGATCGCCCGCGAACGGCGGCTGTGCCGGGTCGCCACCGTCGGCTGGGTGGAGGTCCAGCCGAACTCTCCGAACACGATCGCGGGTGGCGTACGGCTGACGGTGGACCTCCGCGACAGCGACCCGCGCAACCTGGAGAACGCCGAGGAGGCGCTGCGGGTCTCGCTGGCCTCCCTGGCCAAGCAGGGGGGCGTGGACATCGACGTCCGCGTGGACGCGCGCGCGGCGCCCGTCCACACAGATCCGGCGATTCGCGCGGCGATCGAGGCGAGCGCCGGCGAGCTGGGGCTGGCGCACCGGACGCTGCCCAGCGGAGCGGGCCACGACGCGCAGATCGTGGCCCGGATCGCGCCGATCGGCATGATCTTCGTCCCGAGCGTCGGAGGGCTCAGTCACGTCCCCGAGGAGGACACCGGCCCGGCTGACCTGGTGGCGGGGGCGCGCGTCCTGCTGCGCACGGTCCTCCGCCTCTGAACAGGACCGCGGGTCCTGCCGCACGAGGCACTCCGCCTCTGAACAGGACCGCGGGTCCTGCCGCACGAGGCGCTCCGCTTCCGAGCAGGACCGCGGGCACTGTCACATGAGGTCCTCCGTCCCCGGCCGGATACCGGACCGGCCGTATCCCGAGCCGGCCGCATGAGGTTCTCCGACCCCGGCCGGCGTCACCCGTCCACGGCGTCCACGGCGTCCCGGGGCTCCCCGAGGCCCCCGGGCTCCCCGGGTTCCCCGGGCTTCCGGGCGTCTCCCGCCTCCCAGCGCAGCAGGTCGCCGGGCTGGCATTCGAGCACCTCGCAGAGAGCGGCGAGCGTCGTGAAGCGCACCGCCTTGGCCCGGCCGTTCTTGAGCACCGCCAGGTTGGCGGGCGTGATCCCGACCCGGTCGGCGAGCTCGCCCACCGACATCTTCCGCCTGGCCAGCATCACGTCGATGTCGACGGCGATGGGCATCAGATCACCTCTTCGAGCTCGGCCCGCAGATCCGCCGCCTCGACGTCGCGCGCGACGGCCTGGGCGAGCAGCATCCGCAGCACGAGCACGACGAGCGCGACGCCCACGATCGCCACGGAGACCCCGCATATCAGCAGGACGACGCCCGGCGCGACCGGTTCGCCCGGCGCCAGGAGCACCGCGAGCGCGAACACCACCAGGGCCGCGGCCACGATCGCGCCGATCACGATGTGCACGTACCGGAAGGCGGCGTGGGAGAACACGGTCCCGCGCCGCACCATCGTCACCAGCCGCCACACGCAGACGAGCACGACCTGGGCCGTCACCACGCCCAGCACGATGATCACCAGCAGCGGGGTGCGCAGGTAGGCGAACTCCGCGTTGAGCCCGTCCATGTCCGCGGCCAGCAGCGGCACCATGACCGCCTGCACGAACACCGAGCCCGCGATCAGTGCCACGAGCACGATGCGCAACGCGAGCACCGTCAACTTTCCCATCGTCTCCCCTTCGATCGATCAACGATCAAAATATATCGATAATCGATATGCTAATCAAGGCGAGAGCCCACCGTCCCCTCACCCACTGCGGTACGTGCCCCTCCGGCCGACATGTGTTCGGTGAAAAAAGTGGCGTCCAGTCACATTGCCGGGCAAAACGCGCCTGCCAGGATGCCATGCATGAAACTCACCGCGCGTGGCCTCCTGACCGACCTCGGAGAGCCCGGCGCGGTGCTTGGCCGGCCGGGCGGGGAGCCGTACCCGCCGCAGCCGACGATCGCCCGCACCAGGACCGTGCTGGAGCGGTACGCCGAGGCCGGGCGGTCCTACGAGGAGATCGTCTGCACCGGGGTGGGACACAGCCCGCACATCGAGCGCGCCGCCGACTTCGCGGCCGTGCCGCGCCGTACCGTGGAGACCTCGGAGAACGGCTCCGCGAGCGACACGGCGGGACGGTAACCGGTGCCGGAACACGGACGGACCCCGGACCACGACCGCACGCCGGACCACACACGGACCCCGGACCACGGCAGGGAACCGGGTCACGAGCAGGCGGCCGGCCATGGACGGGCACCGGGCCACGAGCAGGCTCCGGCCCACCCGCGGGAGCCGGGCCACCGGCGCGAGAGCGTCCCCGTCCGCGGCGGTGACCTCCGGGTCGGCGTGTGGGGAGACCGCGGCCCCCTGGTCGTGGCCGCCCACGGCATCACCTCCTCGCACATGGCGTGGACGCTGGTCGGCCCCGACCTGGGACGCGACCACCGGTTCGTCGCGGTGGACCTGCGCGGCCGGGGGGGCAGCAGGGACCTGCCCCCGCCGTACGGCATGGCGGCGCACGCCGACGACCTCGCCGCGGTGATCGACCACTACGGGGGCCGGCCCGCCCTGCTTGCCGGGCACTCGATGGGCGGATTCGTCGTGGCCGAGACCGCCCGGCGCCATCCGCGCCTGGTCGACCGGCTCGTCCTGGTGGACGGCGGCGCGCCCCTCCCGCTGCCCCCCGGCGCGGGCGACGTGCCCGAGGCGATCGAGCGCACCACGGGACCGGTGCTGGCACGGCTGAGGCGGACCTTCGCGAGCCGCGCCGAGTCCAGGGACCTGTGGCGCGCGCATCCGGCGTTCACCGACTGGACCGAGGCGTGCGAGGCCTACGCCGACTACGACCTGGTGGAGCTGAGGGACGCCCTCCCGCCCGGCCGTGACGTCGCGGGCACGAGCACGGGCGCGGACGCGGGCGCGGGCGCGGACGCGGGCGCGGACGCGGGCACGGGCGCGGGAGGGCTGTTCGCGGCGGCGTGCCGCCTCGACGCCGCGCTCGCCGACGCCCCCGAGGTGTACGCGCTGCCCGGCACGGCCCCCCGGGCACTTCCGGTGCCCGCGGTGTTCCTGCGCGCGGCGCGCGGCATGCTGGACCAGCCGGACGCGCCGCTGTACTCCCCCGGCAGGGCCTCCGAGTGGCTGCCCGGCGTCGAGGAGACCACGGTGGAGGACGTCAACCACTACACGATCACCCTCGGCCCGGCCGGCGCCGCGGCGGTCGCCGAGGCCGTCCGGCGTTCCCGCGCACCTGCCCCCTGACCGCCGTGCCCCCTCACCGGGACCGTGCCCGGCCACCGGTGATCCGGCGGCCGGGCACGGATGCGGCGGGGCGCGCGGGCGGCCGTCCGGCCGGCTCCGGCTCGAGATCACGGAGTGACGGCTCCCGGCCCCGCGGTGCGAGGATGAAGGAATGATCAGTTTCACGTCGTACGACGGGACCGTGCTCGTCTGTCACGAGCGGGGAGAGGGACCGGCGCTGGTCTGCCTGCCGGGCGGGCCGGGACGGTCCTCGCGATACCTGGGAGATCTCGGCGGTCTGGCCGCCCGGCGCCGGCTCCTCCTGCTGGACAACCGGGGCACCGGCGAGTCGGCCGTGCCACGCGATCCGGACACGTACGCGATGGACCGCATGGTCGCCGACGTCGAGGCGCTGCGCGTGCGCCTGGGACTCGAGCGGATGGACCTGCTCGGGCACTCGGCGGCCGGAGGGCTGGCGTTGCTGTACGCGGCCCGACACCCCGAACGGATAGGGCACCTGGTGCTGGTCACGCCGGCCGTGCACCCGGCGGGGATCGAGATCACCGACGAGCAGTGGTCCGCCCGGATCGAGAGCCGGGCCGGCGAGAGCTGGTACGAGAGCAGGCTGCCGGACCTCAAGGCGTGGGACGCGGGCGACGAGAGCCGTCGCCCGGGGGCGCAGCCGTTCTTCTACAGTCCCTGGAACGAGGCCGCCGAGGCGCACGCCACCCGGTTCGCCGAACGCTCGGCCGAGGCGGCGAAGCGCTTCCACACCGGCATGCCCGCCGCCGAGGAGACCCGGGCGCGCCTGGCGAAGGTCACCGCGCCGGTCCTGGTGATCGCGGGAGAGCGGGATCCGGGACCGTTGCCCGAGCACGCGGCCGAGCTGGCCGGGCTCTTCCCGCACGGGACCGCCGTCGTGCTGCCCGGGGCCCACTACCCCTGGGTCACCGCCCCGGAGCCCTTCGCCGAGGCCGTCGAGAGATTCCTCGACGGCTGGCCGTTCTGTCCCGTGAGGTCGAGTACGCAGCCGGCGGGTGGTCGGCCGTCCAGGGGATCGCGCCCCTGACGGGCCCATAGCCAGGGGTGATGCCCGTCGATCTTCCGCCTCGCGTGACCGCCTCCCCGCTGATCGGTGACCTGGCGGTGTGGGGCCTGTCCTGGGCGGGTGACCGGCGCGCCCAGGCCGGTCTGCTCGACCGGCTCACCGGCCGGTGGACGACGTGGCCACCGAACGCCGTGCACCACGACGAGTCCTCGTACACGATCGATCTTCCGGGCCTCGGCGAGCTGCTCGCCCCGCTGGACGGATGGTCCGGCGCGCTGCTCCCCGCCATCCGCGACGTTCTGTCGCAGACCTGGCTCAGCCAGGTGCGACTCCCCCTGATGCGAGCGCTGGCCGAATGGGGGCCCACCGCGGCACCCGCCGTACCGGAGGTGACCGAACTGTTGCGGGCAGGCGTCCGCCTCGGGGCCGCGACCGCGCTCGGCGCCATCGGCCCGGACGCCGCCCCGGTGACGGACCACCTGCGCGACCTGCTCCGGCACGACGGAGAAGGCCCCGGCGAGCAGCCGCTGCAAGACGACGAACGTGTCGAGGTCGCCTGGGCACTCTGGCGGATCACCGGCGACGAGCGTGACGCGGTGCGGGTGCTGACCCGGGTCGTCGCACCGCTCGCCGAGGGCAGGGCCCTGGCGGTCATGCGGACCGCGACCCGCTACCTCGCCGGGATCGGCCCGCCCGCCGCCGAGGCGATCCCCGTCCTGCGGGCGGCCCTGGCCCTCGACCGGTGGCTCGCCCAACACGGCGGCTGGCGGGCGTTCGACGAGGACCGGCGCCAGCGCGACCTCGCGCGCAACGCCCTCCGGCGCATCGCCCCGCCAGGGACCCGCCCGCCGCGCGGCTGAGAACCCCCGTATCGATTCGCCGGGGACCTGCCCCGTTCCCGGGTTCACGGCCCGGGCCGGCGGCTCTACGGGGTGGGCCTGCCCGAACCTCGGACAGGCCCGCCCGCGGCCCGAGACCCCTCACGGGATCACGAATCCCTGTACGCCCGCGTCCGCCTGTACGCCCGCGGCCCGGCAACGGCTAGCACGCGGACATGCCCGCCTGGAAGCCGTCGTTGTAGCCGTGCACGTAGGCGGCGTCCTGCAACTCGGGGGAGGTGGAATACCCCTTCTGCTGTTGTGAGGTCTTCCCGCATGTGGCGTACCCGTCCGCGTATCCGTCGCTCCAGCCTCTCGAACACAGCTCCCTGAGCTCGCCGTTGAACGCGCGGGTGCACACGGGTGGCGCGACCTTCGAGGTCGCCGCCACCCGACCGTCCCGTACGGACGCCGGGCCGGCCGAGGCCTGTGAAATGCCGACCGTCCCGAACACGAGGGCGGCGATCAGCGGACCGGCGATGATCAGACGTTCTCTCTGCACCTTCATTTCCTTCCTGATGAAGCCGTTTCGGCAACCGCAACCCCATCCGAGGAAATGACGTCCAGGGATGACTCAGGAGAGCCGATCCCCGTTGAGGCGAACCCTTGGGAGTTCCTGCTTCCTCGCCCTCTCGGAGGAGGGCGTCTCGCTGCGGCTCTTTTCGATTACCGCCGCCGTCCGCCGGCGATGCCCTCCGGCATCGCCGACCGGGACGACGCGCTATCCCCCACCATGGGGTTCGGCTTTTCGGCGCGTCCAGGCACTTGACCCTAATCTGAGCATGGTTTTCACCGTTGCCCGCAGGTTTTTCACGGCCTTCACCGAACGCGAAATCGCATTCTCGTTTGCACCAGACCTCGAGGGAACGCCGAGGCGACCTTACCGCTGATTTTCAGGACATAATGGACTTTTTTGCCGATCGATTTCTCCGCAGAGAGAGCAGCGCCACCGGAGCGGCCGAAACACGGCCTCGGTTCTGTCGTGACGTCACCGCACCGGACGGACCGGCTCCGTACGAGCCCTCGCCCTCCCCTCAGCGCGGGCGGCTGAGGGCGGCCTCGGCCAGATCGGTCCATTTCCCCGCCGAGGAGTGGGGCACGACCACCCAGTCCCTCATCACCCTGCCCTGCCCCGAGGGGTCGAACAGGTACGCTCCGGCCAGCCGGAGCGCCGCCGCGTGTTCGGGGGTGTCCCTGACCAGCCGGAACACCATCGCGCCATCGCGCTGCAGGCTCGCGAACACCTTCCCCGCCTGGTCCTTCAGCGCGGGATTCCCCATCATCCCGGAGATCCGCACCCCCAGGTCGGCCAGCTCGGCACCGACCTGCCTGAAATCCTCTTCCGCGCTCATCGTCAGTCGGTCCCAAACTCCCTGGCGGCGTGGCCGAACGGCTTGTCGCCACCGGGCCCTTGCGTGACGCGACCGCCTCGGCCTCGCCTTCCGGCAGAACGGCGATCAGGCTAGCCGTCCCGCCGGCAACGATCAAGGCCGGACGCGGGACACCGGCCGTGCCGGACCCCGGGCACGACCGGCGAAGGCCCTTCCCCCGAGCGACGGCGACTCTCGTTCGTGGCCGATCGGTAGGGTGGGACAACGATCGAGCGGTGTCCCGCGCGGTGACACCCCACCCGGGTCACGACCACGGCGCGGGAACGGCGACGACGACGGCCAGAAGGGCGATTCGATGTCCGGCGCGCAGTTGTACGACACCATCGGAGCCACCTACACCGTGACCCGGCGCACCGAACCGCGCATCGCCGCGCGGATCTGGGCGGCGCTCGGCGACGCGCGGACCGTGCTGAACGTCGGGGCGGGCACTGGGTCCTACGAGCCCCCCGGCCGCCACGTCCTCGCCGTGGAACCGTCGGCTCTCATGCGTTCGCAGCGCCCTCCCGGCGCGGCGCCGTGCCTGGTCGGATCCGCCGAGAGCCTGCCGTTCGACGACCTGTCCTTCGATGCCGCGATGGCCGTCTCCTCCGTCCACCACTGGCGGGACCCGATCGCCGGCCTGCGCGAGATGCGGCGGGTCGCCCGCCGCGTGGTGGTGTTCACGCACGACACCGACGACGCCGCATGGCTTCACCGGTTCTGGCTCACCCGCGACTACCTGCCCGAGGCCGCGGACCTCGTCGCGGGCCGGCCCGCGGTGACCGAGCTGGCCGATGCGATCGGAGCCCGGACGGAACCCGTCCCCGTCCCGTGGGACTGCGCCGACGGCTTCTTCGAGGCCCACTGGCGCCGGCCCGAGGCGTACCTGGACGAGAACGTCCGTCGCGGGGTGTCGGTCTGGGCCAGGATCGGGCCGGACGCCGAGCGGCGCGCGGTGCGCGACCTCCGGGACGACCTCGCGTCCGGCCGGTGGGCCGAACGCAACCGGGAGCTCGCCGACCTCGACGCGGCCGAGCTCGGCCTTCGCCTGCTGATCACCTGAACCCCCGGCACCCGGCCGGTACTCGGCCGATGCGGCCAGGTGACCGGCGTGGACGCGCCGGTCACCGGACGCGCGGGGCCAGCGGCACCGGTCAGAGCCGGGCGAGGCCGGTCGAGGCCGGGACAGGTCTTCGTGAACCGGTCGGCTCAGCGAACGGGCAGCCCGGTGACCGCGCGGCCGATGATCAGGCGCTGGATCTCGCTGGTCCCCTCGAAGATGGTGTAGATCTTGGCGTCGCGGTGGAAGCGTTCGACCGGGTGCTCGCGGGTGTAGCCGGCGCCGCCGAGGATCTGGATGGCCCGGTCGGTGACCCAGACCGCGGTCTCGCCCGCGACCAGTTTGGACATCGACCCCTCGGCCTGGCCGAAGGCGCGGTCGTTGCGGGCCATCCAGGCGGCGCGCCAGGTCATCAGGCGGGCGATGTCCACCCGGGTGGCCATGTCGGCCAGCATGAACGCGATGGCCTGGTTCTCGCCGATCCTGCGGCCGAACTGCTCGCGCTCACGGGCGTAGTCGCGGGCGTACTCGTACGCCGCGCGGGCGATGCCGACGGCCATGGCCGCCACCGAGGGGCGGGTGGTCTCGAAGGTGCGCATCGCGCCCTGCTCCCCGGCCCGCTCGCCGGAACGGACGCGGGCGAGCCTGGCCTCCAGTTTCTCCTCGCCCCCGAGCAGGCACGCGGCCGGTACGCGGACGTCGTCCAGGACCACCTCGGCGGTGTGCGAGGCGCGGATGCCGTGCTTCTTGAACTTCTGCCCCATCGACAGGCCCGGGGTGCCGGCCGGCACGACGAAGGACGCCTGGCCCCGGGTGCCCAGGGCCGGGTCGACGGACGCGACGATGACGTGGACGTCGGCGATGCCCCCGTTGGTGGCCCAGGTCTTCACACCGTTCAGGACCCAGTCGCCGCCCGAACGGACGGCCCGGGTGCGGATGGCGCCGATGTCGGACCCGGCGTCGGGTTCGGAGGCGCAGAACGCCCCCAGCTTGACGTCGCCGGGAGTGCCGAACATCTGCGGGAGCCACTCCCCCAGCTGCTCGGGGGTGCCGTTCGCCGACAGCGCGGCGGCGGCCAGGCCGGTCCCGGTGATGGACAGGCCGATGCCCGCGTCCCCCCAGAAGAGCTCCTCGAAGGCGACGGCCAGGCCGAGCCCGCTGGGCTCGAACCACTGCTGGGCGAAGAAGTCGAGGGAGTAGAGCCCGATCTGCGCGGCCTCCTGGATGACGGGCCAGGGAGTCTCCTCGCGCTCGTCCCACTCGGCGCCCGCCGGGCGGACGACCGAACGGGCGAAGTCGTGCACCCAGTCGCGCACCTCACGCACGTCGTCGCTCAGCTCCGGGCAGAAGCCGCTGTCGCTCATCGTCCGTCCTCCTTGGCATGCGTTACCGCCGGTAACACCTTTACTTTACCGACGGCCGGAGCGCCGCGCGCAACCGGAACGGACGGTGGTGTCCGGTGCGCGGCGCCGACGCGGGAGGAGTGAGGGACGAGGTCAGGGGGACGGGCGGTAGGCGGGAATCGTGATCATCGGAGGGCGTTCGGCGACGGCCACGTCCCGGACGCTCACCCGGTGGCCGTCCGCGCCCCGGCGGAACTGGGCCAGATCGGTCGAGAGCCGGTGCAGGGAGATCATCATGTTCTGGCGTTCCAGGCGGGACCAGGAGGTCTGCAGGATCTGGGCGGCCATCCCGCCGAGCGCCTCCGTCGACTGGTGGGAGTGCACCCGGCGGCCCAGATCGACCTGCGCCAGGGCGTCCAGCCCGGCCAGGTCCAGCAGGTCGATCAGCAGACCCAGCTCCACCCCGTACCCGGTGACGAACGGCACCGCCTCCAGCACCGATCTGCGTCCGGCGTACTCCCCCGCCAGCGGCTGTACGAATCCGGCCAGCAGCGGCCAGTGCAGGTTGATCAGGGGGCGCGCGACCAGTTCGGTGACCCGCCCGCCCCCGCTCTGCACGTTCTGCAGGGGCCGGTCGTAGCAGCCCTTGACGTAGACGACCGAGGGGTCGGTGAGCAGCGGGCCGAGCAGGCCCGTCACGAAGGACGTGCGGAACTCGAGCAGGTCGGCGTCGATGAAGACCAGCAGGTCCCCGGAGGTGGCGGCGAGGGACTTCCAGAGAGCCTCGCCCTTGCCGTCCAGCGGTTTGAGGTCGGGCAGGATCTCGTCCTGGGCGACCACCCTGGCCCCGGCCCGCGCGGCCCGTCCGGCGGTGTCGTCGACGGAACGGGAGTCGATGACCACCAGCTCGTCGACGAGCGGAACGGCGTCCATGAGCTCGCGCCGGATCGCGGCGACGATCCCCCCGACCGTCTCCTCCTCGTCGCGGGCGGGCAGCACGACGCTGACCGTCATCCCCCCCTTGGCCTCCAGCAGCTCCGCGAGCGGCCGGTCACCCGAGGATGAGGTGCGCGCGCCCAGCCATTCCCCGACCTCAGGCAGCACAGCCCGTCCTTTCTCATGACCGTGGTCCCTAGGGGTATCACCCTATGTGGCCTGATTCTGAACGGGCACCGGGCTCCCACCTCCCCCGTACAGGTGGGAAGATCGGTCCAGTCCGGAACGAGGGGGGACGGCATGAACCCGGTGATCGTGATGCGGGCGGCGCGTACCGTCCGCGACGAGCTCGACGGCCTGATGGGCGGTGACGGCGACGGGCTCCGCGGCAGGCTGGATCCGCTGCTGGCCGAGGCCGGGAGCCGGCCTCCCGAACGGCTGGCCGACGCGGTCATCCTGCTGGTCGCCGAGTACGGCCCGGCCTGGGACCGGTTCACCGCGCTGCTGAGCCTCGACCGCGGCCTCACCGCCGAGCAGGTGATCCCCCTGCTCTCCCGTACGGCCGGCACCGGCGCCGCCCCGCGCGACCCGGACGCGTTCGACGCGCCCTCGACCGGCGCCTACACCCCGGCCTGGCTGCTCCCCCGCTCGAACGCCACCGGCGCTCCGAGGAACACCGGTGCTCCGAGCGACACCGGTGGCCCCGACCGCACCGGCGGCATCGGCGGCATCGGCGCGTCGGGGGCCGCCGGCGGTACGGGACCCGGGGCGGGCGAGAGCGGGACCGGTGGAACCGGTCCCGGCGGGTACGGCCCTCCCGAGCCGGGAGGGCCTCCCGCCGGGTGGGGCCGCCCCGGGCATGCCGGTGAGGACGACATTCCGTCGACCGGCGCGATGAGCTTCGACTGGTCGGCTCCCGGGCAGGTGGCGGACCCCTCGCCCCCGCCGGGGGCCTCGCCCGCGGCGCCCCCGGCGGCCGCGATGCCGCCCTCCCCCTGGGCGGCCCCCTCGCCCTGGGCACCGCCACCGCACCCGGGTCAGGAGGGGCCGTCGCAGGCGTTCCACGGGACCTCGCCGTCGGGAACGGCGCACTGGGAGCCGCTGGGAGCGGAGGCCGATCGGTCGCCCGGGATGCCGTCCGGCCACTCCGGCCACTCCGGCCCCTCCGACACACCCGGATCCCACGGGGCGCCCGCACCGTCCGAACAGAGCGCACCCTCCGGACAACACCTCTCGTCCGCGCCGCACGAGCCGTCCGGACAGCACGGATCGTCCGGGCAGCACGTGGTCTTCGGGGCACACGAGCCGTCCGGGCAACACGGGCAGCCCGGAACGCCAGGCCCCTCCGGCCCTCCCCCGGCGCCTGCCGGGGACCGGGGGCCCTCGGTGCTGGGACGCCTGACCGGGGCGTTCCGCAAGCGGCGCAAGGAGACGCCCTCCGGGCCACCGGGACCGCCGGGGCCGCCGTGGGAGGCGGTCCCGCTGATCGAGGCGCCCGCCGAGGCGGTCGCGGGCTGGGGGGTCGGGATCGCGATCGGCGTCGACCCCGGCCAGGGAGCGGGCGGCACCACGGCACCGGCCGAACCGGTGGAGCTGGAGGTTCAGGTCGTCGCCGAGGGGTTCGACGCGCCCGGCGGGTGGCGGGTGCGGCTGCGCGCCGACGCGGCGTCACCGTACCCGCGGGCGACGATCAACCTGGTCGCGCCGGCCCAGGAGGAGCCGGAGATCACCCGGCAGGTCCAGGCGATCTACTCGGTGGGCGGTCAGGTGACCGGGTTCGGCCTGCACGCGATCACGGTTCACGACTCACCGGGCAGGCTCGGCGGGCAGGAGACGTCTGGAACGGTCGCGGGCACCCGGATCCGCCCGGCCCTGATGGGGGAGGCCGCGGACGTCACGGCGGTCATCGTGCACGGCGACGAGCCGGGGCGGCTCTGGTGGACCTACCGGTCGCCGCACTTCGTCACCCCCGACCGGGCGGAGCTCTGCGACCTCGGCACGCGGACCTCGGAGTTCGGCCGGCGGCTGACCGGGCGGGGGCACCTGTCGGAGGACCTGGGGCGGGAGATCGGCTCGCGCGTGCCGTGGGGGTTCTGGGAGCTGCTGAACGCGGTGGCCGCCCGGGTGGCGCCGCGGCGTCCCAGCGTGCTGTTCCTCTCCCAGGAGCCGCACGTGCCCTGGGAGCTGGCCGCGCTGGAGCAGCCCTACGACCCGTCGCTCCCGAGCCATCTGAGCTGCCAGGCGGTGACCGGGCGCTGGCCGTTCGGCGGCCGGCGTCCCGAGCTTCCCCCTCCGACGGGCGCCCGCGCCGACCGCGTCGCGGTGGTGTGCGAGGAGGGCCGGGCGCACCCGCTGTTGACGGAGTACGGCGCCCTGCGGGTGTCGCCCGCGCTGGGTGAGGTCCTGGGCGTGCTCGAACAGGGCGCCGACATCGTCCACTTCGCGGCCGGCGGTTCCGCGTCCGAGGTGCCGGCCCGCGACCTGGCCGGTGCTCCGTTCGTCTTCCTGGAGGAACCGGGGGACGCGCAGGCCTTCCTGCTCGCGGGAGCCTGCGCGGTGGTCGCCCCGCTCTGGCCCGTCGACGGTGACGGCCTGGCCCGTGAGTTCTACGGGCGCTGTTTCGCCGGTGAGCCCGTCGCCGAGGTGCTGCGGTCGATGCGCGGGCGCTCGCCGGACGAGGCGGGCGCCTACCGTCTCCACGGCCACCCCGGCCTGCGGCTGCACCGGACGGCCCCGCCCCCGCCGCCAGAAGGCCCCGCCCCGGTGTGAGGCGCTCCTGCCCCCGGCCGCTCTCCCGGCCCGGGACGCGGGCCGACGGGTTTTCCCGGGCGGTGGACTGGCGCCCCGGGATCAGCCGGCGGCGTGGCGCTCCAGGAAGGTGTAGACGTCGGCCTCGTCGACGCCCGGGAAGGAGCCCGGCGGCAGCGCGGCCAGGACGTGGGAGTTGCCGCGCGCCGAGGGCCAGGCGTAGCCCTCCCAGCGCTGGGTCAGCTCGGCGGGGGGACGGCGGCAGCAGTCCCCGGCGGGGCAGTCCGACCTGGTCCGGATGGTGGTCTCGCGCCCCCGGAACCAGCGCGACTCCCGGTAGGGGACGCCCAGGGTGATGGCGAAGTCGCGCTCGCGCGACGGGTCCACGTGGGCGACGCAGAAATAGGTCCCGGTGGGCGAGTCCGAGTACTGGTAGTGCACGGAGAAGCGGTCGGGCAGGGCGAAGACCTGACGCCCGGACCACTGCAGGCACATGCGCTGGCCCTCGATCGCGCCCTGCTCGTCGGCGGGGAAGACGATGCCGTCGTTCTCGTACGCCTTGTAGATGATCCCGCCCGCGTCGTTGCGGACGAAGTGGCAGGTCAGGTCGAGGAAGTGGGTGGCCAGGTTGGTGAAGCGGTGCGCGGCCATCTCGTAGGAGACGGCGAAGACGTCGCGCAGGTCCTCCACGCTCAGCGCCCGGTCCTTCTTGGCGTCGCGCAGGTACGGCACGGCCGCGGCCTCGGGCACCAGGACGGCGGCGGCGAAGTAGTTGGCCTCGGTCCGCTGGCGCAGGAAGTCGGCGAAGTCGCGCGGCTTGTGGTGGCCGAGTGACAGGTGGCCGAGGGTCTGCAGCAGGATCGTGCGCGGGGTGTGCATGCCGACCTGCTCGTGCTTGACGTAGATGCGCCGGTTGCGCAGGTCGGAGATGGACCGCACGGTACGCGGCAGGTCCTGGACCGTCTGCACGGTGTAGCCGAAGTGGCCGACCAGCGCCTGGACGGTGCTCTGCGAGAGCGCCCCGGAGCGGTAGCCGACCGCGGCGAGCGCCTCGGCGGCGGCCTGCTCGATCTCGGCGAAGTAGTTGCCCTGCTCGCGCTGCTTGCGGCGGAGCTCGGCGTTGGCCGCGCGCGCCTCCTCGGGGGTGGCGGTGCCCCTGGCCTGACGTGAGCGCAGTTCCTCGTACAGGCCGAGGATGTGTTCGAGCACGTCGTTGGGGACGCGGGCGGACAGTTTCAGCCGGGCCAGGCCGAGCCCGGCGTAGAGCGGGTCGCGCTGCGCCTCCTCCAGGGCCATCTCCAGCTGGGCCCGCCGGTTGGGGGCCTGCCGGCGCAGCAGCTCCTCGACCGGCACGTTGAGCGCGGCGGCCAGCGACTTCAGCAGCGAGAGCTTGGGCTCGCGCTTGCCGTTCTCCAGCAGCGAGAGCTGGCTGGGAGCGCGGCTCACCCGCCCGCCGAGGTCGGCGAGGGTGAGGCCGCGCTGCTTGCGCAGGTGCCTCAGCCGCTGGCCGAAGGCGATGAGATCGAGCTCCTGCGTCAAGGACAGCGGTTCTTCACCCACCAAAGATGCCATACCACGATGGTAAACGAAATTTTCCATGAAATTTCACTCTTACGGGCTTCCGTCCCCGAGGGCACCGGTCAGTGGTCTAGTCCATTGATTGGTCTAGTCCATCGAGAAAACTCCGACTTTATTCTCACTCGAATACCCGTCGGTATTGCCACAGGAAGAAAAATAGTGATTTTTTCGGACATATCCACCTGTTCAGGTGTTCGTACGGCGCACAGACTCGAAGCAAGGCACCCAGGGGACGAAAAGGAGTTAACCGATGAATGATCGCCTCAAGGGAGCCGCAGACGAGCTGCGGCGCGAGTGGGAGACCGACCCTCGCTGGAAGGACACCGAGCGCACCTACACGGCCGAGGACGTGATCCGGCTACGGGGCTCGGTCCAGGAGGAGCACACCCTGGCCAGGCTCGGCGCCGAGCGGTTGTGGCAGCTGCTGAACACCGAGGACTACGTGCACGCGCTGGGCGCCCTCACCGGCAACCAGGCCGTGCAGCAGGTCAAGGCCGGGCTGAAGGCCATCTACCTGTCCGGCTGGCAGGTCGCCGCCGACGCCAACCTCGGCGGCCAGACCTACCCCGACCAGAGCCTGTACCCGGCCAACTCGGTCCCGGCCGTGGTGCGCCGCATCAACAACGCGCTGCTGCGCGCCGACCAGATCACCTGGTCGGAGGGCGACGCGAACGCGCCGCACTGGCTGGCGCCCATCGTGGCCGACGCCGAGGCGGGTTTCGGCGGAGTGCTGAACGCCTTCGAGCTGATGAAGGGCATGATCGCCGCCGGTGCGGCCGGGGTGCACTGGGAGGACCAGCTCGCCTCCGAGAAGAAGTGCGGCCACCTGGGCGGCAAGGTGCTCGTCCCCACCTCCCAGCACGTCAAGACCCTCAGCGCCGCGCGGCTCGCCGCGGACGTGCTGGGCGTGCCGACCCTGGTCATCGCGCGGACCGACGCACAGGCCGCGACCCTGCTGACCACCGACGTCGACCCCCGCGACCGGGCCTTCGCCACCGGCGACCGTACGGCCGAGGGCTTCTACCGGGTCCGCAATGGCGTGGACGCCTGCATCGCGCGCGGGCTGGCCTACGCCCCCCACGCCGACCTGCTGTGGATGGAGACCTCCACCCCCGACCTGGACGTGGCCCGCGCGTTCGCCGAGGCCGTCAAGGCCGAGTACCCCGACCAGATGCTCTCCTACAACTGCTCGCCCTCGTTCAACTGGAAGAAGCACCTGGACGACTCCACCATCGCCAAGTTCCAGCGCGAGCTCGGCCACATGGGGTACAAGTTCCAGTTCATCACGCTGGCGGGCTTCCACTCGCTGAACCACTCGATGTTCAGCCTCGCCCGCGGGTACGCCGAGGACGGCATGACCTCCTACGTCGAGCTCCAGGAGGCCGAGTTCGCCGCCGAGGCGCGCGGCTACACCGCCACCCGCCACCAGCGCGAGGTCGGCACCGGATACTTCGACCTGGTCAGCACGGCCATCGCGCCGGACTCCTCCACCACGGCCCTGAGGGGGTCGACGGAGGAGGAGCAGTTCGCAGAGGCTCACTGACTCTCCGGACCGGGCTCGCGAGGACGACGTCCAGGGCATGGGACGGTTCCCCGCGCGAGCCCGACGACCAGGTCGTCGACGAGGGGCCCCGCCGCACGGATCTCCCCCGGGTCCGTGCGGCGGGGCCCGCCCGCCCGCGGCCCCGTTCCCGGTTTCGTTCCGGGAGCGGGACCGCGGGGACGACGCGGCCCATATCAGCGGCCGACGGCCTCGATGAGCTTACGGCGCTGCTGCGCGCCGAGGCCGCCCAGGCGGCGTGCCTCGTCCACGTCCGCCTGGGCCATGAGCTGCGCGGCCTTGACCGTGCCGACGCCGGGAAGGGCCCGCAGTGCCTGCGAGACCTTGATGCGCTTGGCGATGTCGTCCTCGCGGCCAAGGAGCTGCTCCAGGCTGAGCGCGCCGGCCTTGACCTCGGCGAGCAACTTGGCGCGTGCCGTCCGGGTCTCGGCGGCCTTGACCAGTGCGGCCTGACGCTGTTCGGGGGTGAGCTTGGGCAAAGCCATGGTGTTATCTCCCTGATGACGGTAATTCCAGCGTCCTGTTACCCATAGCGATTGGATTAATCATCAACGAGCCTGCGGGATAGATCCCGGCCTCACACCGTGCATCACGATATGCCCGTTTAGTTACCCCGCCCTTACCCCCTGCTCCGTAGCCTCGAGCTCATGGGTATCTGGCGAGGGCCCCAGGGCATCGAGGTCGAGGCGATCGTCGCGTCCGGTGGTCCCTGCCTGCTGGTCACCCGCCGTGTCGGCGGGCGGCGGGTCCTGGTGGCGTACTGCATGAACATCCGCGAGGTGGGCGAGCACGTCGACCTGGCCGAACTGGTCCCCGCGTAGACCGTCCGGGCGGATCGTCCGCGCGGACCACGCGCGCAGAACACCGGCACACGCGGTCGATCGCACCTGGCGATCCTCCCCGGCCCACCTGGCGCACCTCCTCGACGCACCTGAGGATCCTTCCCGGCGCCCTGGCGACCCTCCTCGAACGATCAAGTTTGCGTCACGGCCGGGTTCTGTCGGTCACGACTGTCAACTTCCGTGACCGCCGGGGCGTCCCTGTACCAGGGAGGCTCGATGGATGTCCTGATCGGCCTCGTTGACGAAGACCTCCGTCTGGAGCTCATCCTCGTCGAGGCACTGCACACCGAAGCGGAACGGCTGGCCGCCCGGCCCGACCGCTGAGCGAGGGCGGGTGCCCGTCACCTGATCCGGGACCGGCGGGCACCCGCCCTGACCCGTGTGCCGGGCCGGGGCTCGATGTGACGGGCCCGAATGGCGTTAACTGTCCCCATGAACAAGCGCGAGCTGATCGAGAAGGCCGCCGCCGAGGCCGGGCTGACCCGGCGGCAGACGGCCGCGGCTCTCGATGCGATCCTGGAGACGATCCAGGCGGCCGTGGCGGCCGAGGAGAAGGTGGCGATCCCGGGCTTCGGAGCCTTCGAGATCGTGCACAAGCCCGCACGCACCGGGCGCAACCCGCAGACCGGCGAGCCGCTGGAGATCGCGGAGACCTGGACGGCGAAGTTCAAGCCCAGCCCGGGGTTCATGGGCCTCATCCGCCAGCGCAAGAAGGACTGACCCGCGCGAGAACACGTGCGGGTTCGCGAGGGCACGGGCCGGGAAAGGCGGCGGCCCCCGGGGAAGTATCCATTCCCCGAGGGCCTGGAGTGCCGCCATGTCGCGGCACCGGCGCGTTTAAGGATGCGGGTCATTCATGAGGATGTCGCACTCTGCCATTAAGTTATGGACGCATGTGGAGCATCCAGCGGGACTCGAACCCGCACTCGACGATCTTCGCCCGCACCCGGTCGATCCGGCGCCCGGCGGCGAATACTGAATCTGGAGCGAGAGCCTGAGCTTGAGCGGCGCCTCTACCGATTGGGCCATCCCGGCGCGATGGTGCCGGGAGAGGGAATCGAACCCCCACTGGACCGCGTGTCAGTCTGACGTTTCAGTTTCAGTTTTTCGCGCATTCACGCGTCCCCGCGCTCGAACGGGGAGTTCTTGGAGTCTACCCGAGCAGGTAGCCCAGCACCTTCTCACCGACGCGCTGGTAGGTGATCTCGGTGCCGTTGGCCTCCTCCCGGGCGAACTTCACGGCGTTCTGCAGCCTGCCGATGCGCTCCAGGAGCTCGTTGACCCGCTTCTGCGGAACGGCTCCGGAGAAGGTGACCTTCGTCCAGAAACCCACCACGACGTCCTCGTGGTAGACCTCGACCTGGGCCGGGTGCTTCTCGGTGGCCTCGGCCTTGACGTGGTTGCGGGGCACCTTCTTGGTGCGGGTCGTCTTGACCGGCTCGGTCCGCCAGCAGTCGGTCGACTGGTCCGGCGCCCAGGTCTCGGCCGCGTCCAGGACGGGCAGCTTGGCGACGAAGGTCTGCAGGTCGACGAGCTGCTTCTCCAGGAAGAGCAGGTAGGTGACGGGCACGTCCTCCAGGAGGGTCGAGCCGTCGACCTTCACGTCGGCCCGCGCCGAGCAGTTGGCCCAGTCCTTGGTGGCCGTGACGTCGAACAGGCGGACCAGCGCCGCGCCGACCTGCTTGAGCAGGTCCTCCCCCTGCACCTGCACCCGGGTCGACTCCGGGGGCAGCCGTTCGCCCTCGTCGTCGATGGGCTGGTAGGTCCGGGAGATGCCCGACAGCAGGGCGTTCTTCTGGATCGTGTGGTACGCGTCGGTCACCTTGCGCTGGGTGTCGGACTTGACGCCCTTCTCGACGGCGAGGATCTGGTTCAGCTTGGTCGCCATGCGTGACACCGTACCGGGAAGATCACCTGCATTACACCACTTTTACGACAGGCCGGCCGTTCACTCCTTCGAGGTCGTGCTTCCCGGGACGGCGCGCCGCCGCCGGGATGACGCGGCCCGCGTTTCCCTGATCTCGCGATGCCTCTCAGCGAATCGCGGCGATACGGGCGACGGCCTCGGTGAGGGTCTGCGGGGAGCAGCCGAAGTTCAGCCTGGCGAATCCGACGCCGGCGGCGCCGTAGCGGTGCCCCGCGTTCAGGGCGACCCGAGCGGCGTCGAGAATGTGCCCGGCGGGGTCGTCGCCCCAGCCGAGGGCGCGGAAGTCGATCCAGGCCAGGAAGCCCGCCTCCGGCCGTCCGTAGCGGGCTTCGGGGAGCGACTCCGCCAGCAGCTCGCCCAGCAGTCTCCGGTTGCGGTCGAGGATGTCGAGGGCTCCGGCGAGCCATCGCTCACCGTCGTTGAACGCGGCCACCGTGGCGATCACCCCGAGATGGCCGGTGCGGTAGAGGGAGTGCGAGGGCAGGCGGTCGGCGTACCGCCTGGGGGCCGGGTCCGCGGTGATGACGACGGCCGCCTTGAGCCCGGCCAGGTTCCAGCCCTTGCTGGCGGACAGGAACGAGAACCCCCGGCGCCTGGCCGCGTCCGACACCTCCAGGAAGGGGACGAACTCGGCTTCCCGGAGGACGAGGGGGGCGTGGATCTCGTCGGACAACACGTGGACGCCGTACCGGTCGGCCAGCTCGGCGAGCGCGACCAGGTCCTCGCGGCGGTGGACGAGGCCGACGGGGTTGTGCGGATTGCACAGCAGATACGCCGTGGCGCGGTCGGCGAAGGCGCGTTCCAGGGCCTCCAGGTCGAGCCGCCATCCCCGCGGCCCTTCGGCCAGCGGCGCCTCGACGACCTGGGCCCCGGCCTCGCGCGCCCACCAGGCGAACGGCTCGTACACCGGCGGGCTGATCACCACACGGTCTCCGGGGCCGGCGACGCGACGCAGGATCTCGACGATGCCGATCCCGACATCCGCGACGGTGCGCACGCCGTCGGCGTCGATCTTCCAGTCCCAGGTACGCCGGGCATAGCCGCTGACCGCGTCCGCGAGGTCACGGGTCGGTGCCGCGTAGCCGGTGTCGGACCGGTCGACCGCCTCGTGCAGGGCCCTGGCGATCGGCTCCGCCAGCGGGAGGTCCATCTCCGCCACCGTGAGGGGCAGGACGTCACCGGGGAAGGTCCGCCATTTCGCGCTGCGACGCTTTCGCAGCTCCGCCAGGGAGGGGATCGAGAGATCGTCCATGATGAGGGCTCCTGATCGGCTTTCCGGGGAGGGGTCTCCCGGGGGCGGATTTTCGGGGGCGGGTTTTCAGGTGCGGGCCTTCCTGGATCCGCCCTTTCGATGATCGGCGCCACGGCCGGCGTCCCGCTTCCGATAAAATGACAATTGATGTCGGAAATCCGCCATACGCCGGTTGCGATGACGGGTTTGCGCCCCTTGCCCGCCGGCGCCGGGATCGATGCTCATCGCCACGACGAGAACCAGATCGTCTACGCCGGTCGCGGCGTACTGTCCGTCACCACCGACGCGGGGAGCTGGATCGCCCCCGCCACCCGGGCCATCTGGGTTCCCGCCGGGGCCGTCCACGAGCATCGCGCCTACGGGGACACCGTCCTGCACCTGGTGGGACTGCCGGTGGAGGACAACCCGCTGCGCCTGGACCGGCCCGCGGTCATCGGCGTCGACCCGCTGTTGCGCGAGCTGATCATCGCCTACACCGAGCGGCCCTCGGAGCACCCCGGCGAGCGGCCCGCGGAGCAACGCACCGGGCGACCCGCCGAGCGGCCTGACGGCCTGACGGCCGAACGACTCCGCCTGCGGGCCGTCCTGCTCGACCGGCTCCGCCGCTCCACACAGCGACCCGTCCATGTGCCCGCCGCCGAGGACCCGCGTCTGGCCGCGGTGTGCGCCATCCTCCGTGACGATCCGGCCGACGGCCGGACCTTGGCGCGACTCGGCGCCGTGGTCGGCGTCAGCGACCGTACCCTGAGCCGGCTCTGCAGGGCCGAGCTCGGGATGAGCTTCCCGCAGTGGCGCACCCAGGTGCGCCTGCACCACGCCCTGCGGCTGCTGGCCGAGGAAGTTCCGGTCACGACCGTCGCGTCCCGGTGCGGCTGGGCCTCCAGCAGCGCCTTCATCGACGTCTTCCGCCGCGCCTTCGGCCACACCCCCGGCGCCCACCGCACGCACGGCACGCATCGCTGAGGGAAGGCGGTCCCGGGGTCCGTACGGGGTTCGGATCTTCAGCGGGGTGAAGGCTCCGGACCCGCGGGACGGCTCCGCGTAGGCGAAGACTCGCCAGAAGACGTGCCGGGTGGCTTTCGGGCGTCCTGCCGAAGACGTTCAGCCTCGGACGGCGCGGGCGGACCAGCGGCCGTCGGCACGGTCGACGCGCAGCGGGCGGCCGAAGCACTCCGACAGGTTCTCCGCGGTGAGGATCTCCCCCACCGGCCCGGCCGCCCGCACGCGGGCGTCGCGCATCAGCAGCGCGTGGGTCGTGGTGGCCGGGACCTCCTCCAGATGATGGGTGACGGTGATCGTCGTCAGCGCCGGACGGGTCTCCGCCAGGTCCTCCACGGCCGTGATGAGATCCTCGCGGGCGGGCAGGTCGAGCCCGGCGAACGGCTCGTCCAGCAGCAGGATCACCGGGTCGGCCATCAGCGCCCTGGCGATCCGGACGCGGGCCCGCTCTCCCTGGGAGCAGACGCGGAAGGGCCGGTCGGCGAGGTCCTTGCATCCCATGTCCGCCAGCAGCCGGTGGGCGCGTTCGTGCTCGCCGGGACCGTAGCGGTCCCACAGCGGGGCGCTGGTCCCGGTGTGGCCGGTCAGGACGACGGTGTGCGCGGTGGCGCCCTCCTCCTCCAGCAGTTCCTCGTCGACGAGCCGCTGGCTGGCCGCGACGAGACCGATGTGGCGGCGCAGCTCCCGCAGGTCGACCCGGCCCAGCCTCTGGCCCAGCACGGTGACGGTCCCCTCGGTGGGATGCCGCACGGCGGCGGTCAGCGAGAGCAGCGTGGTCTTGCCCGCCCCGTTGGGGCCGAGCACCGCCCAGTGCTCCCCGTACGCGACCCGCCAGTCGATGCCGTCCAGCAGGGTCCGGCCGACCACCCGGACACCGACGCCCTCCAGCTCCACCGCACCCGGCATGGGCTCGCCCATCGATCCCCCTCCGCCTCGATCCGCGGCGCTCACTGTAACCGATGCGCCGGCACCGGCCGTGAGGCACCCGGAGCGGGCCGGTCAGCCGATCTGCAGCGAGGGGCCGGGGCTCGGGTCGGGGGTGATGGTCGTCCCCGACGGGGCGGGGGCGGTCGGTGTCGGGGACGGGCTCTCCCCGTCGCCGGTCTGGGGGATCTGGGTGAACGAGGGCCGGGGCCCGCTCGTTCCCGTGGGGCAGCCGCCGGGCCCGCCCCTGCCTCTGGCGGTGGTGTCCGCGCAGTCGCGCGGCGGATCGCCGTCGCCGCGCGGGTCGCCGGGGCCGCGCGGACGCTCCGAGGGACGCTCCTCGCTCTCCGCGCCGTTCCCGCCGTCCTCGCCGTTCCCGCCGTCCTCGCCGTTCCCGCCGTCCACTCCGTCCTCGCCGGGCGGTGGAACGGTCCGGGTGGTGGTGACCCGCACGGTGGAGGGGGTGGCCGGGGAGGGCGTCCGCACCCTGCCGTCGGTGCCGTCGGTGCCGTCGGGCGGCCGGGTGCGGCCGGGGAGCGCGGGGCCGGAGGGCGTCTCGGCCGGGACGACCACCGGCACCCGCCCGGGGGCCCCGAAGCCGCCGAAGGAGCCCGTCCCACCACCGCCGCCGGTCGCCGCCACCACGGTCACCGCCGCCATGGAGATCGTGGCCAGGGCCGCGAACCCGGCCTGCGGAAGGTACGCGACCCCGCGCGAGGTGGCCCGGCGAGGACGCCGGGCGATCTCCGCCGGGACCGAGGGCTCGTCGTGCACCGAGGACGGGCGCCCGGCCGGCGAGGGGTGCACCGGTGAGGACCACGCCGACAGCGACGGCGACGACAGGGACGACGGCGACGACAGGGACGGCATGGACGGTTCCGACGACCAGGACGGCGCGGGCGGCGCGGCTCCGGCCGCGAGCCGCCCCCTCACCGGCGTGTACGGCACCGGCGTCCAGATCTCCGCCAGCACCTCGGCGACCGCCTCGCGCGGGTCCCACGGGTCGCCCACCCCGCCCGCGGCGAGCAGCGCGCCGAGCAGGTCGGCGGCCGCGGGCCGGTCGGCCGGGTCCTTGGCCAGGGACGCCTCCACCGCCGGGCGCAGCAGCGCGGGGACCGAGGCCGTCCGGGGCGGCTCGACCAGGATGCGCCGGGTCAGCACGTCCGTCTCGCCGGCGCCGAAGGGATGGTGGCCGGTGGCCGCGTAGGCGATCAGGCAGCCCCAGGCGAAGACGTCGGAGGCGGGCAGCGCGAGCCCTCCGGTGAGCCGCTCCGGCGCGACCCAGCCGGGGCTGCCCATGACCTGTCCCGCCTGGGTGTGCGCGCCGTGGACGTCGACGTCCCTGGCGATCCCGAAGTCGATCACCCGGGGGCCGGTGTGCGACAGCAGCACGTTGGCCGGCTTCAGGTCGCGGTGGACCAGCCCCGCCTCGTGCACCGCCACCAGCGCGCCCGCGACCCCCAGGGCGACGCCGTAGGCCAGGTCGGGGGTGAGCGGGCCGTGCGTGGAGACCACCTGGGAGAGCGCGGGTCCCGGCACGTACTCCGACACCAGGTAGGGGCGGTCCCCGTCGGTGCCGTCCTCGACCACCGCCGCGGTGCAGAAGGGCACCACCCGCCGGGAGAATCTCACTTCCTCGGCGAAACGAGCGCGAAGCGTGGCATCGTTGAGATGTACGGGATGTGGCGTCTTGAGCGCCACCACCCCGCCCTGCGGATGCTCGGCCAGGTAGACGACGCCCATGCCGCCCACGCCGAGCCGGCCGAGCAGCAGGTAACTGCCGATGACGACCGGGTCCCCGACCGTCAGCGGCCGCACACCGGGCGGCATGCCGTTCACGGGACCTGTTCCCCCACGTGCCATCCTCGTTGAGCCTCTCGTGCGCGGGCCACTGCAAGCACACTGTGACGGGATCCCGGTGTCGTTCGCTCCCGACAGGCCAGAAGGGATATGAAGAGGTAAGGCCAATGATCCCTCCGGGTAAGGCATCCCCGGGGCGGAGGATGCCCCCTGGGACAGGACGGAAGGCCGTGACCGGCGGGAAGTCGCCCGGCCCCGCACCGGGGAGCGGTGCCCGCTCGGCCCGGTGGGTGTGGCAGGCGGCCGGTGTGGACTCGACCGGCGTGGACTCGGCCGACGACGTCAACGGTCACGGCGCGGGGACCTGTCTCGAAGGCGGGTGAACCGGTCGTCGACGGCTGCGAGGTGGACGGTCGCTTCGTGGCGGACGGCGAGTTCGCCGGAGCGGGTCGCGGTGCCGCGGTGGATGAGGGGTGTACGGGTCCAGGAACGCCGTAGGTGCGGATCGGCGACGAGGTCGCCGGAGCGGCTCGGCCGCTCCGTGGAGCACCGAACCGCCTCGCCGGCTCCTCCGGCGCGCCTGGACGACCGTCACTTCGGCCGGCGCGGACCGGGCGGCCTACAACCCGTACCTGCTCCAAAGGAACAGCGTCGCGCCATGAGTCCTCATGGACTGCCATTCCTTCGACGTCAGGCCGCTCTTGATGCCGGTCAGAACCGGCGCGACATTGGCTTTGGTGAGATGGCCGGTCACCATCACGTAAACCTGATTGAAACAGTCCGCTTTCGTCTTCGGACTGCTCTTCATCGCAAAAATCTTCTTGCTCATGTCATTGTAATGTGGTTCGAATTTACGGGAAAGAACTGCGAGGGCCTTTGTCAGCGGAACCCCGGAGGCCGACCCGGTCTGCGAGCCGCCCAGTTTCACCAGGATCGCCAGTTGACCTTGGGTGAGACCACCCGGGGCGACGAGGGTGCCGAAGGATTCCTTGAAAGGCTTGCCGGCGTAGACGTCCTCCGCCAGTTCATCCAGGATCCTGGACAGTTGCTGATCGGTGAAGAATGTCGTCAGCAGGGTTTTGATCTTGTTGATGGCCGTCTGCTTGGACGTGACCAGGGTTTGCGGGCCCTGTAGCAGGCCCGTTCCGGCTGACGTCGATGCGTGGGCGGGACCCGCCGACGCCTGGGTCGACGATGAGGACGCGTTCACCACGGAGGCGTTCGCGAGGCAGGCCGACAGCGTGAGCGCGGCGGCCAGAAGAGAGGTTCGGGGCACCGGCCTCACGGTACTCACTTCTCCGGTGCCCGTCCAAGGGACGTCTCGGCGCAGGGCCTGGGCGAGCAGGGCGGGCGCCCCGTCAGGCGTCACCGCGGCATCGCGACCCGCTTCGGCGGACTCGCCGTCCGCCACGGAACGACCGTCCGCCACGCCGCCGTCGACGACCGGCTCACCCGTCTTCGAGACAGACCCTAGGCGGCGGAGTCGCGCCGGGCGGAGGACACCGGGGACGGGAACTCACCGGCGGAGGGCTCCGCCCGTGAGCCCTCCGGCGGTGGGTCCTGGGCGACCTTCGGGATCGACGACAGGTTCTGGGCGGCGGTGACGAACCTGGCGATGTGCGCGTAGACCTGGCGCGCCTCCGGGACGAGGTCGGCCAGGATCGCGAAGACGTGCGGCATGCGGGCCCACTCCTCGTACGTGACCGGCACCCCGGCCGCGCGGGCCCGCTCCGCCACCCGGCGGCCCTCGTCGCGCAGGACCTCGGTGGAGCCGGTGACGACCATCAGCGGGGGCAGACCGGTGTAGTCGCCGAGCACCGGCGAGAGCAGGGGGTCGCGGGGGTCGCGGCCGGAGGTCCAGCGGCGGGCGAGCCACTCGACGCGGCCGGCCGAGATCATCGGGTCCAGCAGCCGGTTGACCGTGCGGGGGTCGCCGGTGAGATCGGCCCACGGCGACAGGCACACGGCGGCGGCCGGCACCGGCAGCCCCCGGTCGCGGAGCGCCAGGAGCGTGACCAGGGTGAGGTGGCCGCCGGCGGAGTCCCCGGCGAGGACCACATCGGCCGGCCGGTGGCCGTTCTCCAGCAGGCACAGGTAGGCGGCGATCGCGTCCTGCAGGGCCTCGGCGGGCCGGTGCACCGGGCCCTGGCGGTAGTCGACGGCCAGCACCGGGCGCCGTGTCGCGGCCGACAGCCGCCAGGTGATCGGCCGGTGGGTGGCCGGGGAGCAGGAGAAGTACCCGCCGCCGTGGAAGTAGAGCAGGACCTTGCTCTCGTCGAGCTCCTGTCCCGCGCGTACCCACTCACCCGGGCAGGGAACGGCGGCGGGCGTCACCCGGACGTGGACGGGGAGCCGGAGCGGGACCCGGCCCGCCAGCGCGGTGATCCGGGAGGCCGCGAGGAACCCCAGGTCGGTCCTGAGCAGCAGGCCGGAGGCGGGTTTGAAGGTACCGCGCATGATCGCGTTGAGGGCCGCCGCCTGCCAGCTGAAGGGGTAGGCCGGGGTGACGTCCACATCGATCTCGTCGCGCATGGGGACCTCCTTGAGGAGATATTCCCCGCCAGAGGTTTTTCTACCGGCCAGTAGGTATGCCGGTCGAGGCTCCGGAGGTATGCCGGGCAAGGCTTCGGGGAACGCCGGGAAGGACGCCCGAGGATGCCGGGAGAGACGCCCGAGCATCCTGGGAGGCGCCGCCGGCCCCTCGCCCACGGCGCCGGGGATCGAAAACCCGTTGCCCGCGACCAGGGCACCCAGGAAGATGGGACGGTTGTTCACGCCCCACCGGGAGGCAGTCTTCCTGCTCTACGCGCGCATCGCCGGGTACGGCTTCCGCCGCCACTCCGCCTACCGTGCCGCCGCCGTCGCCGGAGCCTTCACCAACACGGTCTTCGGCATCCTCCGCGCCTACGTCCTGATCGCCCTCTGGCAGGCCCGGCCGGGCCTCGCCGGGTACGACGTCCTCGACGCCGTCACCTTCTGCTTCCTCAGCCAGGCCTTCATCGGCCCGATGCAGGTCTTCGGGGGCGGCCTGGAGCTGTCCGAGCGCGTGCGCAGCGGGGACGTCGCCCTCGACCTGGTCCGCCCGGCGTCCCTGCAGCTGTGGTGCCTCGCCGACGACCTCGGCCGGGCCGCCTACCTCGTCCTGCTGCGCAGCCTGCCCCCGACGTTCGTCGGCGCGGCCCTGTTCGGGTTCGTGGTCCCGGCCGCCCCGGCGACCTGGGCGGCCTTCACGGCCGGGTGCCTGCTCGGGGTGCTCGTCAGCTTCTCCCTGCGCTACCTGGTCGCGCTGTCGTCCTGCTGGGTGCTCGACGACCGGGGCGTGCAGTCCATCTCGCTGGTCATGACGCTCTTCTTCAGCGGCATGATCCTGCCGCTGAACCTCTTCCCCGGCTGGCTCGGGACCGTGGCCGCCGTCCTCCCCTGGTCCGCCATGGTGCAGGTTCCCGCCGACCTCTACCTGGGCAAGCGGGACGTCCTGGACGCGCTGGCGTTCCAGGCCGCCTGGGTGGTGGCCCTGATGCTCCTGGGGGCCCTGGCCACCGCCGCCGCCCGCAGGAAGGTGGTGATCCAGGGTGGCTGACCACGACCGTCCCGGGACGTCCGCCGGGACACCTGCCGGGGGCCCCCGATGGTGAGGATCTACCTCCTGCTGGCCTGGACCTGGCTGAGGGCCTCGGCGCAGTACCCGGGGCCGCTGGTCATGATGATGCTGGGCTCGCTCGTGGTCAACGCGCTCGACGTGGTGGCGATCTGGGTGATCTTCGAGCACACCGCCTCGCTGGGCGGCTTCGACCTGGCCGAGGTGATGTTCCTGTACGGCACCGCCGGCCTGTCCTTCGCCCTGGCCGACATGCTCTTCGGCAACGTCGACCGGCTCAGCAGGCACATCAGGACCGGCGACTTCGACACCATGCTGATCCGCCCGGCGAGCGCGTTCGTGCAGATGGCCGTCGACCGCTTCGGCGTGCACCGCTTCGGCAGGACGCTCCAGGCCGCCGTCGTCCTGGGCATGGCGGTGTCCGCGCTCGGCCCGCCCTGGGAGCGGGCCTGGATGATCCCGCCGATGGTCGTGTGCGGGACCGTCATCTTCACCGCGGTCTTCACCCTCGGCGGAGCCGTGCAGTTCCTGCTGACCGACGCCCCCGAGGTGGCCAACGCCTTCACCTACGGCGGCGTCACCCTCACCCAGTACCCGCTGAGCGTGTACGGCTCCGAGCTCGTGCGGGCCGTCACCTTCACGGTGCCGCTGGCGTTCGTGAACTGGCAGCCCGCGCTGTTCGTGCTGGATCGCGCCGACCCCCTCGGCCTGCCCCACTGGCTCCGCTTCGCCTCGCCCCTGGCGGCCGTCGCCCTGTCCGCCGTCGCCGCCCTCGCCTGGCGGGCGGGCATCCGCCGCTACCGCTCGACGGGAAGTTGACACATGATCGAACTCGACCGGGTCGGCCGCTCGTTCACCGTGGGCCGCCGCGGGAGCAGGAAGACCGTGCACGCCGTACGGGAGCTGTCGTTCACCGTCGGGGCCGGGGAGTTCGTCGGCTACCTCGGCCCCAACGGCGCCGGCAAGTCCACGACGATCAAGATGCTCACCGGGATCCTGGCGCCCACCTCGGGGAGCATCCGGGTGGCCGGGCTCGACCCGGCGCACCGCCGGGTCGCACTGGCCCGCAGGATCGGGGTGGTGTTCGGCCAGCGGACCACCCTGTGGTGGGACCTGCCGCTACGGGACAGCTTTCAGCTGATCCGTCACCTTTACAAAGTAGATCAACAGGATTTCCAGCGCAGGCTGGACGAGCTCACCGGGCTGCTCGGGCTGGGCGGGTTCCTGACCACGCCGGTCCGCCAGCTCAGCCTGGGCCAGCGGATGCGCGGCGACATCACCGCCGCACTCCTGCACGACCCGGCCGTCCTGGTGCTCGACGAGCCCACGATCGGGCTGGACGTGGTCAGCAAGGTCGCCATGCGCGACTTCCTGCGCCGTCTCAACGCCGAGCGCGGCACCACCGTCCTGCTCACCACCCACGACCTGGGTGACATCGAGAAGCTCTGCCGCCGGGTGATACTGATCGACCACGGCACCCTGGCCTTCGACGGCACCCTCGACGCCCTGCGCGCCACCGCCCCCGGGGCGGAGTCCATGGAGGACGTGGTCGCCCGCCTCTACGCCGGCTCCGGCCCGCCGGAACCGGTAACCGGTCACTGACGACCCCGCCGGAACCGGCGAGCGTTCACCGACGTGCTCTCCGCGCGACGGATCGGGCACGGGGCGACCGATCATTCCATTAAGCGCGCCGCGCAGGACGTCATGGGCGCGCGCCGACCTGGAGCGGCGCTCCGGCGGATCGGCGGCCGGCGTCCCCGCGCGGGAGTGACCGGGCCCGTGCGGGGACGCCGCCCCGGTCAGTACTCCTCGTCGGCGTACTCCTCCTCGTCGTGCGGCCGGGACGACCAGCGGGAGGGCATCAGCGCCGGCAGGAAGAGCATGACCCCGAGCAGGGTGTAGACCCCGGTGGCCAGCAGCACCCCCATGCCGCGCCCGGCCTGCACGATCACCTCGGGCAGGGCCGGGTCCGCGGGGGCGAGGGCGATGGCGCGGCGCGCGTCCAGGGCGTAGACCACGCTCCAGGCGAGCAGGACCATCGAGGGGACGAAGGTGGCCAGCGGTGAGGCGCGACCGGCGACCACCAGCCCGACCACCAGCCCGATCCCGGCCATCACCCCCAGGGTGACCCAGGTCGACGGCCCGCTCTCCGGCCAGGCGGAAGGCGGGTCCGCACCCGGGAGGAAGAGGGCGGTGCCCGCCTCCGTCACGGCCCAGCCGGCTCCCGGCAGCAGCACCGCCGTCACGACCAGGCCGGTGAGAAGTCCAAGCACGTGCCGCATGCCTACCACCCCGGTCCTGAGGGACGAGTCGCGGTCGCGGCCACGATAGCGGCAAAAACCCACCGGTGGCAGGGGGCCGGGGACGTGAGAACATATGGCTCACCATGCGTGCCCGGCCACCCCTGCGACTCCTGCGCGCGGCCGCCTTCTCGGCCGTCTGCACGACGCTCGCCGTCCTCGGCCACGCGGTCGCGGGCGGTTCCATACCCGCCGTGTGGGCGGTGGCCGCCGGCGGGTCGGCGGTCATGGCGGTGGCCGTGCCGCTCGCCGGGCGCGAGCGGTCCACTCCGACGATCAGCGTCGGCCTGTCGGTGCTCCAGCTGTCGTCGCACGAGCTGTTCGCGCTGAGCGACCCCGCCGCGCCGCCGCACTGGCACGCGCACGGCGGCGGGCTGGGCGAGAGCCTGGGCATGCTCCTGGCGCACCTCACCGCGACGCTGATCACCGGCTGGTGGCTGGCCCGCGGCGAGACCGTGCTGTGGGCGCTGCTGCGCTCGGCCGCCCACCGCCTCGGCGCGCTGCTCGGGCTCGCGACGCTCTCCGCGCCCCGTCCCCCGGCGGGGGACGGGACCCCGCGCGCGCGTCCTCACGACGCCTCCCGTGTCGTACGAACCGTCCTGCGTCACTGTGTCAGCCGGCGTGGTCCTCCACTGCCCACCGGCTGAACCGGCCCAGAAGTTCGTCCGCGACCGGATCCCCTTCCGGTCTCCCGCGTCGCCGAAGTGGAGATCCACCATGTCGTTTTCCCGTGCCTGCCGCCGCCTGGCCGCCGTCACCGCCGGTGCCACCGCCCTGACCCTGGGGCTCGCCCTGCCCGCCCTGGCGCACGTCACCATCAACCCCTCCAGTGCCCAGCAGGGCGGTTTCACCAAGGTCGCCTTCCGGGTGCCGAACGAGCGCGACGACGCCTCCACGACCAAACTGGAGGTGATCTTCCCCTCCGACCACCCGCTGGCGTTCGTCTCGGTCAAGCCGGTCCCCGGCTGGGACGTCAAGGTGGTCGAGGGCAAGCTGCCCAAGCCGGTCACCACCGAGTACGGAGAGCTCACCGAGGCGGTCACCAGGGTCACCTGGTCGGGCGGGAAGATCGCCCCCGGCCAGTTCCAGGAGTTCGAGGTCTCGATGGGCGCGCTGCCCACCGACACCGACCGGCTGACCTTCCCCGCGGTGCAGACCTACAGCGGCGGCGAGGTCGTCCGGTGGGACGACGAGCCCACGACCGACGGCTCCGAGCCCGAGCACCCCGCCCCGGTGCTCACCCTCACGCCCGCCGCCGAGGACGCCTCCCCCACGACGGCACCCTCGTCGTCGGCGGTGCCCTCGGCCGCCGTGGCCGCCCCCTCGGTGGCGCCCGCCGCCTCCTCCCAGGGGGAGGACGGCACCGCCCGCCTGCTCGGCGGGGCCGGCCTGGTGCTCGGGCTGGCCGGGGTCGCGATCGGGGCGCTCGGCCTGCGCCGCGGCCGCGCCTCCTGAGCCGCCCCTCGCCTCCCGCCCGCCCCGGCCGTCCCGATCACCTCGCGTGATCGGGTCCCGGACCGCCCCCTGCCCGCTCCCCCGGTCGCCCGCGGCGGCTCACGTCAGCGGCCCCGCCAGGGGCCGGAGCTGCCGCGGACGACCAGTTCCACCGGGACCAGGTGCGTCTGGCCCGGGGCCTCGGCCCGGGTGCGGATCTGCTCCAGCAGGATGTCCACGCAGAGCTGGCCGTTGCGGTCGAAGTCCTGCCGGATCGAGGTCAGGCCGGGCCAGAAGTAGGCGGACTCCGGCATGTCGTCGAAGCCGACCACGCTGACGTCGCCGGGGACCGCGCGGCCCGCCTCGTGCATGGCGCGCATCACACCCAGGGCCATCTGGTCGTTGGCGGCGAAGACGGCGCTCACCTCGGGCCGCCGGGCCAGATAGCCGCCGACCAGGTGGCCCGAGTCGGCGGTCCAGTCGCCGAAGAGCACCTGGGGGACCGGCCGCCCGGCACGTTCCAGGGTCTGGCGCCAGGAGGCGTGGCGGTGCCGGGCGGAGTTGGAGTCGTGCGGGCCGGCCACGTGCCAGACGGTGGGGTGGCCGAGGCCGAGCAGGTGCTCGGTGGCCAGGCGCGCTCCGGCCGCCTGGTCGGAGTCGACCACGGGGTAGCTGTGGCCGCCGTAGCCGTCCGACAGCACGACGGGCACGCCCGGCGGCAGACGCAGCGTCCGCATGTCGAGCACCTCGGACTCGATGATCACCACTCCGTCGATCGCCTGGGTGCTGAGCCTGGTGAAGGCGTCCCGGAACTCCTGGTGGGTGGGGGCGGTGACCCCGACGAGGTTGATGGAGAAGCCGGCGGCGCGGGCCGCGGTGGCGATGCCGTCCAGGGTGCGGACGTTGCCGTACCGGCTGAGCGTGAAGCTGATCACCCCGATGGTGCCGAACCTGCCGGTGGCCAGCGCGCGGGCGGCGCTGTTGGGCTGGTACCCCAGCGCCCGCATCGCGCTCAGGACCCGCTCCCTGGTGGCGTCCTCCACGTTGGTGCGGTTGTTGGCCACCCGGGAGACCGTCTGGGGCGACACCCCGGCCAGCCGGGCCACGTCCGCCATGGACGGAGCGCCGTGGCCGCGTCCCCTGCCGGCCCGTGATCCGTCGTCGACCGCCGTCACCCGACCTCCCCTCTCCCCGCAGAATGGTGTCACGTCGCCGCGGTTCCCCGACCGAGCTGTGGCAGCGCTAACACACTAGCGCCCCGGTGCCCGACAGCGGCGAGTTCGTGTTACGGAAACGTTTCCTGCTCACGTCGGCAATCTCTTGACGCGCCCGATCGCTCACTGTGATGCTCATGCCGTGCAGCCATGGCAGCGCTAACATGGACAAGGAGGGCAGACGTCATATGACAGACACGCCCCTCGGCGCGAGGGCGGCACGGCCCGCGACCCCCCGGACGCGCCGGCGCCACAGCTCCGTACGACGCCCCTGGGTGGGCTGGGCCTTCGTCGCCCCGTTCTGCGTCGTCTTCCTGTTCGCGATCGTGACGCCGCTGTTCTACGCCCTCTACCTGAGCCTCTTCCAGGACCGGCTGGTCGGCGGGAACGTCTTCGTCGGCCTGGCCAACTACGCCGCCGCCTTCCAGGACCGGCTCTTCCACGTCGGCCTGCTGCGGGTGGCGCTGTTCCTGGCGGTGCAGGTCCCGGTCATGCTCGCGCTCGCCCTGCTGGTGGCGCTCGCGCTGGACAGCGGGTGGCTCCGCTTCGCCGGCGCCTACCGCCTCGGGGTCTTCGTGCCGTACGCGGTCCCGAGCGTGGTCGCCGCCCTGATGTGGGGCTACCTCTACGGCGACGAGTTCGGCCTGCTGGGCGGCCAGGCGCTGTCGGGCTCGTGGATCCTCGCCTCGATCGGCAACATCGTCACCTGGGAGTGGACCGGCTACAACGTGCTGATCCTCTACGCCGCGCTGCGCGCGGTCCCCGTCGAGCTGTACGAGGCGGCGGCGATCGACGGCGCCGGCGAGATCCGCAAGGCGGTCAGCATCAAGCTGCCCGCGCTGCGCCCGGCCCTGCTGCTCGCCTCGATCTTCTCGATCATCGGCAGCTTCCAGCTCTTCAACGAGCCGAACGTGCTGACCACGCTGGCCCCGGCGGAGATCACCACGTACTACACGCCCAACATGTACGCCTACAACCTGGCCTTCAACGGCCAGCAGTACAACTACTCCGCCGCGGTCGCCGTGGTGCTCGGCGGCGTGACCATCGTCGTGGCCTACGCCGTGCAACTGGTCACCGCCCGAAGGGAGCGCCTGTCGTGAAGCGCGCCGTGCTCACGGTCCCGATGCTGGCGATGCTGCTGTACTGCCTGCTCCCGCTGGTCTGGTTGTTCTTCAGCGCGACCAAGACCAACGCCGGGTTGTTCGACAGCTTCGGCCTGTGGTTCGCCGACGACTTCGCCCTCGTCGACAACGTCCGCCAGGTCTTCGCCTACCAGGACGGCGTCTACGGCCGCTGGTTCCTCAACACCGTGCTCTACGCGGTCGCCGGGGCGGGCGGCGCCACCGTGATCGCGGCCCTGGGCGGCTACGCCCTGGCCAAGTACGACTTCCCCGGGTCGCGGGTGCTGTTCGCCGTCGTGCTGGGCGCGATCACGGTGCCCACCACCGCGCTCGCCGTTCCGACGTTCCTGCTGTTCACCCGGCTGGGCCTGGTGAACACGCCGTGGGCGGTGCTGATCCCGGCGCTGGCCAGCCCGTTCGGCCTCTACCTGATGCGCGTCTACGCCGCCGACGCGGTGCCGACCTCGATGATGGAGGCGGCCCGGCTGGACGGGGCCGGGGAGCTGC
Source organism: Streptosporangium sp. DT93 (assembly GCF_049844535.1). NCBI lineage: Bacteria > Bacillati > Actinomycetota > Actinomycetes > Streptosporangiales > Streptosporangiaceae > Streptosporangium > Streptosporangium sp. DT93. The sequence continues at coordinate 31,437 of NZ_JBNCLF010000029.1, read as the reverse complement.
GCATCTTCCTGTCCATCTCGCTGCGCCTGCTGCGGCCGGGCCTGGTGACCGTGCTGCTGTTCACCCTCGTCGCCACCTGGAACAACTACTTCCTGCCGTTGATCGTGCTGAGCGATCCGGCCTGGTACCCGCTGACCGTCGGGCTGAACCAGTGGAACAGCCAGGCGGGCAGCGCTGCGGGCGGTCAGGCCGTCTACAACCTGGTGCTCACCGGGTCGCTCGTCGCGATCGTCCCGCTCGTCGTGTCCTTCCTCCTCCTCCAGCGTTACTGGCAGTCCGGCCTGTCGGCCGGCGCCGTCAAGTAGCACCCCTCATCACCGCCTCCGGAGGTTTCATCGTGCGTCCCACCACGCGGGCGGCCTCGGCCACCGCGCTCTGCCTCTCCCTGCTCACCCTGGCCGCCTGCGGCGGCTCGCCCGTCCCGCCCTCCGGCGCTCCGGCGGCCGGGGCGAGCACCGGCGCCGCCGACATCGACAAGGCCCTGCAGACCGACACCACGCTGACGTTCTGGTCGTGGGTGCCCAACATCGACAAGACGGTGGCGCTGTTCCAGCAGAAGTACCCCAAGGTCAAGATCGAACTGGTCAACGCCGGGCAGGGCGCCACCCACTACACCAAGCTCCAGTCGGCGGTGAAGGCCGGCAGCGGGGCGCCGGACGTGGCGCAGCTCGAGTACTTCGCGCTGCCGCAGTTCGCGCTCTCCAAGGCCGTGGTCGACCTCAACGCCTACGGCGCGGCCGGCCTCAAGGAGAAGTTCAGCCCCTCGGCCTGGGAACAGGTCAACGTCAACGGCGGCGTCTACGCGATCCCGCAGGACACCGGCCCGATGGCGATGTTCTACCGCACCGACGTCTTCGACCGGCTGAAGCTGGAGCCGCCGAAGACCTGGGACGAGTTCGTCGCCGCCGCCGAGAAGATCAAGAAGGACGATCCCGCCAACTTCATCACCAGCCTCGACCCCAGTGACGCGGGCGGCGTCGACAGCCTGATCTGGCAGGCGGGCGGGCGGCCGTTCGCCATCGAGAACGCCACCACCACCCGGATCAACTTCCTGGACGAGGGCGGCAAGCGCTGGGCCGAGATGTGGTCGAGGCTGACCAGGGACAAGCTCGTCGACCCGGTGGCCGGCTGGAACGACGCGTGGTGGAAGGACATGGCGAGCGGCAAGTACGCGATGTGGATGGCGGGGGCCTGGGCGCCCGGCGCCATCGAGAGCACGATCCCGCAGTCCAAGGGCAAGTGGCGCGCCGCGCCCATGCCCGTCTGGGACGCCTCCGCGCCGGCGAACGCCGAGAACGGCGGCTCGGGCGTGTCCGTGCTCGCGCAGAGCAAGAAGCCGCTCGCGGCCGTGGGCTTCGCCCGGTGGCTGAACAGCGACCCCGAGGCGATCAGGTCGCTGAACACCGCCTCCGGCCTGTTCCCCGCGACCAGGGAGCTGCTGGAGAGCCCCGAGTTCCTCGACGCGAAGATCCCGGTCCTGGGTGACCAGCAGGCCAACAAGGTGTTCGCCGAGGGTGCCGCCCAGGTGGGCACGGGCTGGCAGTACCTGCCGTTCCAGGTGTACGCCAACAGCGTCTTCAAGGACAGCGTGGGCCAGGCGATCGCCGGCGGCACCGACCTGGGCGCGGCCCTGACCGCGTGGCAGCGGCAGATCTCCACCTACGCTCAGCAGCAGGGCTTCACGGTCTCCGGTTCCTGACCCCGCACCCCGTTCCCGCGTCCCGGCCCACCCCCGGGAATCCAGAAATATCATCAGAAGGATGGACATGCCGCAGCGCTGGATCCGCTGGCCCCGGCCCACCGGCCTGGCCTACGGGGCCGACTACAACCCCGAGCAGTGGCCCGAGGAGGTCTGGCACGAGGACGTCCGCCTGATGCGGGAGGCCGGGGTCAACCTGGTCAGCGTCGCGATCTTCTCCTGGGCCCGGCTCCAGCCCGCACCGGACCGGTGGGACTTCGGCTGGCTGGACCGGGTCCTGGACCTGCTCCACGAGGGCGGTGTCGCCGTCGACCTGGCGACGGCCACCGCCTCTCCCCCGCCGTGGCTGACCCACGCCCACCCCGAGGTCCTGCCGGTGGACCACGAGGGGCGGCGCCTGCACCACGGCGGGCGCCAGGCGTGGTGTCCCAGCTCGCCGGTCTACCGCGAGCACGCGCTGCGGCTGACCGAGGAGATGGCCCTGCGCTACGGGGACCACCCCGCCCTGGCCCTGTGGCACGTCTCCAACGAGCTGGGCTGCCACAACGCCCGCTGCCACTGCGACGTCTCCGCGGCGGCGTTCCGGGTCTGGCTGCGCGAGCGGCACAGGAGCCTGGAGGGCCTCAACGCGGCCTGGGGCACCGACTTCTGGAGCCAGGTCTACTCCGACTGGGAGGAGATCCTGCCCCCGCGCCTGGCCGCCTCGTACGTCAACCCGACCCAGCAGCTCGACTTCGCCCGGTTCTGCTCGGACGCGCTGCGCGACCAGCTCCGCGCCGAGCGCGACGTGCTTCGCCGGATCACCCCCGACGTCCCGGTGACCACCAACTTCATGATCATGGGCGAGAGCAGGAACATGGACTACGCCTCATGGGCGGGCGACGTGGACCTGGTCTCCAACGACCACTATCCCGTCAGGGCCAGGGAGCGGCCCGAGATCGAGCTGGCCTTCTCCGCCGACCTGACCCGGGGCGTGGCGGGCGGCGCGCCGTGGCTGCTGATGGAGCACGCGACCGGCGCGGTGAACTGGCAGCCGGTGAACGTCGCCAGGCCGGCCGGCGCGATGCGGCTGGGCAGCCTGGCGCACGTGGCGCGCGGCGCGGACGGCGCCTGCTTCTTCCAGTGGCGCGCCTCCCGCGCGGGCGCGGAGAAGTACCACTCGGGCATGGTGCCGCACGCCGGCACCCGGTCCAAGATCTGGCGCGAGGTGACGGGGCTGGGCCGCGACCTGGCCGCGCTCGCCGAGATCGCCGGCTCCCGCGTGGTCGGCGAGGTCGCCCTCCTCTTCGACTGGGAGTCGTGGTGGGCCTCCGAGCTGGACTCCCATCCCAGCGACCGGCTGCGCTACCGCGAGCTCGCCCTGGGCTGGTACGAGGCGCTGTGGCGGGCGGGCGTGCCCGTCGACGTGGTGCCCGTCGGCACCGATCTGGACGGCTACCGGCTGGTGCTGGCGCCGACCCTGCACCTGACCACCGACGAGACCAACCGCCGTCTGGCCGGCTACGTCGAGGCGGGCGGCCACCTGCTCACGACGTACTTCTCCGGGATCGTCGACGAGAACGACCACGTCCGGCTCGGCGGCTACCCCGGCGCCTTCCGCGACCTGCTGGGCGTGCGGACGGAGGAGTTCTTCCCGCTGCTGCCGGGCGTCACGGCCACCGTGCACACCGACGTCGCCGGGCCCGCGTGGACGGCGACCGAGTGGACCGAGCTGCTGGAGACCTCCACCGCCACGGCCGTGGCCCGCTACGCCGACGGCCCGCTCGCCGGGGTGCCCGCGGTCACGGTCAACTCCCACGGCGCGGGCCGGGCCTGGTACGTCGCCACCCGGCTCGACCCGGAGGCCGTGGCCGCGCTGCTCGGCCGCGTCCGGGCCGAGGCCGGCGTGCTCCCGGCCGCCGAGACCACGCCCGGCCTGGAGGTGGTGCGCCGCCGGGGCCCGGAGCACGACTTCCTGTTCGCCCTCAACCACTCCGCGGCCCCGGCGTGGCTGCGCGCGGGCGGCACCGACCTGCTCACCGGCACCGAGTACGCGGCCGGGGGGTGGGTCGAGGTGCCCGCGACGGACCTGGTGGTGCTGCGCGTCGCCAGGCCCTGACGACGGCCCGCCCTGAACGGCCCCCGGCGGCGGACGACGGCTCGCCGGCCGGGGTGCCCTGGAAGAGGCGGGGTCCTTCGGGAACGGAGGTCCCCGGAAAAGGGCGGATCAGGCGGTGATGTCCTTGCCGGTGAAACGGGCCCAGGCGACGGAGCCGAACACGACGGCGTGGACGGCGAAGACCAGCAGCCCCTGACCGAGGTCCCCGGCCGCCACCGGGTCGCGCAGCACCGCGTCGAAACCGCCCCACCATTCGGTGAGCAGGTACGGCCGGATCGCGGCGAGCTGCGGGAGGTTCCCCAGCACCTGGGTCACGATGACGAGGACCACGGTCCCGGCGACGGCCCCGATGGCGACCTCGGTCAGGGTCGACAGGGCCAGCGCCACGGCGGCCAGGGCCGCCATGCCCGCGGTGACGTACAGCACGACGACGCCGATCCGCAGCAGGCCGTCCACGAAGGGGATCGTCCCTCCCGACAGCAGCGTGATCGGCCCCACCGGGAACAGCACCAGGCCGCTGAGCAGGGCGCTCAGCGCCACCACGCCGACCGCGGCCAGGCAGAAGACGACCGCTCCGGCGTACTTGACGGCCAGCAGCCTGCTCCGGCCGGCCGGGGCGGTGAGCAGGTAGCGCAGCGTGCCGATGCCCGCCTCCCCGGCGATCGCGTCACCGGCGACGATCGCGACGACGACCGGCAGGAGCAGTTGCACCAGCACGTAGAGCGCGGCGAAGGTGAGGAACAGCCCGTTCCCGGCGACCTGCTCGAAGATCCCCGGCCCCTCGCCCTGGCCGGAACCGCCGAACGTCCGCAGCGCCACGCCGACCAGCACCGGGATCACGGCGAGCACCGCGAGCATGGCGAGGTTCCTCGGCCGCCGGAAGATCAGGCCCAGCTCGGACCCGAACAGCCGCGACCACGCCCGGAAGGCGCCCACCCCCGCCGCCCCCGCCGCCCGGGGCACCGGAGTCGCCGGAGTCATCGGAGTCACCGGCGGTTCCGGCACCCGTCCTCGCGTCGATCCCGGCGTCGATCCCGGCGTCGGCTCCGCCGTGCCGGGCACCGTCGTCCTGTCCGCGTCAACCGTCGACATCGAATCCCTCCCCGGTCAGGCCCACGAACACGTCCTCCAGGCTGGGCCGCTGCACGGCCAGGCCGCGCACGGCCACGCCGCCGGCGACCAGGGCGGCGCACACCTCCTCGGGTGCGGCGGCCCCCAGCGCGGCGCCGACCTCTCCGTCACCGGAGCGGACCCCCGCCAGCCCGAGCGCGGCCAGCACGGCCGCGGCCCTCGCCGTGTCGGGGGTCAGGACCCGGATCCGTACCGCCTCCCCCGCCAGCAGCTCGGCGATGGTCCCCTGGACGACCAGCCGGCCCGCCCGCATGATCGCCGCGTGGGAGCAGACCTGCTCCACCTCGGCCAGCAGGTGGGAGGAGACGAACACGGTCGTCCCGGCGGCGGCGATCTCCTTGACGAGCGCGCGTACCTCCCGGGTGCCCTGGGGGTCCAGGCCGTTGGTCGGCTCGTCGAGGACCAGCAGTTCCCTGGGGCCGAGCAGCGTGGCGGCGATGGCCAGCCGCTGGCGCATGCCGAGCGAGTACGCCCGGTAGCGCTTCCCGGCCGCCGCGGCCAGGCCCACCCGCTCCAGCGCGAGCCCGATCCTGGCCGAGACGGTACGCCGGTCGGCCGAGGGGTCGGCGGCGTCGTAGCGGCGCAGGTTGGCCTCACCCGACAGGTAGGGGTAGAAGGCGGGCCCCTCGACCAGCGCCCCCACCCGGGGCAGCACGCCGCCCATCGGACCGGGCATCGGCGTGCCCAGCAGCCGCCAGCTCCCGGCCGTCGGCGTCACCAGGCCGAGCAGCATGCGGATGGTGGTGGTCTTGCCCGACCCGTTGGGGCCCAGGAAACCGAAGACCGATCCGGCGGGTACGGCGAGGTCGAGGGAGTCCACCGCCACCTGGCCGCTCCTGAACCGCTTGGTCAGCCCGGCGGTGACGATGGAGAACCCCTCGTCGTCGTCGGGGGTCCGCGTGCCCCCGGCCCCCGGCGCGTCCGTCACGGCGGTCACGGCGCCCCCGCTCCCGTGTCCGCGCGTGTCCGTTCCGGCGTTCATACGCATCCCCGTCTCCGCGTCCGTCACCGTCTCCGCTCCCGGGCCGGCCTCACTTCTGCCCGGCCGCCTCGGAGAGTTTCTCCGGCGTGACGGCGCCGACCAGCAGGCGGCCGTCGTCGGTCAGCAGCGCGGAGACCAGCTTGGTCCGGACGACCTGGCCGCTGCCCCACGGCCCGCTGATCGGCGTGGCCGACCTTCGCAGCGCGTCGGCGATCGTGGTGGCGTCCCGCTCCGCCGCGCCCTGCCCCGTGGCCCGCCCCTGTTCCGTGCCCTGCCTGTGCTCCGGTGCCGCCAGGTCCTTGAGGTCCTCGGGCGCGCGCAGCACCGCGACCGTGGTCCAGCCTCCGCCGACGACCCTGACCTTGTCGTCGAACTCCTTCCGGCTCTCGAACCCCTCGTGGCCGGCCCTGCTCCTCTCGGTGAGCTCGCCGAACGAGGTCTCGTCGACCTTGGCACCGGCGGGCGGGGTGAAGGTGAAGTTCTCGGCGGCGGGCGGGGTGAACGTGACCGAGGTGAAACCGACCTCGAAGGCGGGCTCGGCCGCGCTCCTGGCGTACACCTGGACCCGCAGCGGGACCAGCGTCTCCCCGTCCAGGGCCAGCTTGACCTCCCTGATCAGGGAGGAGGGGTCCCTGGGGGCGAGCACGAGCTGGTAGGCGGCGCGGCCGGCCACCTTCTCGGCGCTGCTCACGCCGACCGCCGTGTCCCGGACGACCCGGTCCAGCAGCGTCCGGGCGAGCTGCTGGGGCGTGGTCGCCGTGGGCAGCGCATCCTGGGCCCGCCGCCCGGGACCGTGCTCGCCGATCTTCCCGGTGCCGTCGGCCTTGACGCGGGTGGCCTTGTTCACGTCGCTCTGCCACAGCCAGGCCTGGTCGCCGTTGACGATCAGGTCGGTCTCGCTCATCCGGCCGGGCATGGCGAGGCGGACCTTGCCGGCGCCGCCGTACCAGACCTTCAGCTCGTGCGAGCCCGCGAGCAGGGCGGTGGGCGAGGTGCCGCTCACGCCCGACACCTCGGGCAGGCCGGGCAGTCCGAGCGAGGCGGTCTGCATGACCGTGCCCGACATGGGTCTCACCCCGGCCCGGGCCGCCTGGGCGGCGCTCGCGAGCAACTGCTCGGCGGTGCGCTCGGGCAGCACGGGGTCCCCCTGGACGGCGGCGATGACCGGACCCGCCCCGATGGCCCCGGCGACCGCCGCGATCGCGACGACCGGCACGGCCCACCTCATCGCGCGGCCCCGTCTTCCTTGCTCGGACATCTCATTCCTCCACGGTATGCCGTCGACCCTGTCGAGAAGCAGCCTGCGTGACGGTCGCTGTGCCGACGCTGAGACAGACTGAGAGGACTCACAGGATTCTCAGCCGTCTCTCAGCTCCGATGACCCAGGATGGGGACGTTCCCCTCGTCGGCGCGGGTGCCGGGGGCACTCGCGGACGTCCCGGCCCCGGCCCGGACGACCGGGGCGGGACGTCACGGGTGGTGGAGGGGAGAGGGATGCGGATTCTCGTCGTGGAGGACGAACGGCGGATGGCGGCGGCCCTGCAGCGCGGGTTGCAGGCCGAGGGGTTCGCCGTCGACCTCGCGCACGACGGCGAGGACGGCCTGCACCAGGCCAGGCACGGCGGGTACGACGTGGTGGTGCTGGACATCATGCTGCCGAAGATCTCCGGCTACAACGTCTGCAAGCAACTGCGGGCGGAGGAGAACTGGGTGCCGGTGCTGATGCTCTCGGCCAAGGACGGCGAGTACGACATGGCCGACGGCCTGGACCTGGGGGCCGACGACTACCTGACCAAGCCGTTCTCCTACGTGGTGCTGGTGGCCAGGTTGAGGGCGCTGCTGCGGCGCGGCGCGAACCGGCGCCCGGCCGTGCTGAGGGCCGGGGACCTGACCCTGGACCCGGCGCGGCGGCGGGTCACCCGGGGGGAGACGCCGGTGGAGCTGACCCCCCGGGAGTTCGCGCTGCTGGAGTTCCTCATCCGCCACCACGACGAGGTGGTCTCCAAGACGGAGATCCTGGAGCACGTGTGGGACACCTTCGACACCGATCCCAACGTGGTCGAGGTCTACGTCGGCTACCTGCGGCGCAAGATCGACGTGCCGTTCTCCAGGAACGCGCTGCAGACGGTGCGGGGGGCCGGATACCGGCTGGCCGGCGACGGTGGCTGAGCGGGCGGCGGCGTACGGGACCGGGCGGCCGGCCGGACGCGGCGACCGGACACGATGGCCCGGCGGGCGGGTGCGCGTGACGGGTGGGCCGGTGGGCGACCGTGACGGATGAGCCCGACGGCGCGGGCGCGCACGCGGGAGGCCGCGCTGCCGTCCTGTGGCGGCGCAGGAGCCTGCGCTTCCGGCTGACGGCCGCGGCCTCGGCCGTGCTGGCGGTCGCGCTGGCGGTCTCGGCGTACGTGATGATCGGCGTGCTGGGCAGCGCCCTGATCGGCACCATCGACGGGTCGATCTACCAGCGGGCCCGGGACGCGGTCTCGCTGGCCGACGCCGGGCGGCTGCCCGACCAGATGACCTCTCCTGACGGCACGCTCCTCCAGGTGATCGACGCCGAGGGGCGGATCACCCACGCCACCCCCGGCACGGACCGGCTGGTCCCCCTGCTGGACGGGCCGGCGCGGGCCGCGGCGATCGGCGCCGGTGAGGCCCGCTTCCTGGACGGCGAGCCGTACGGCATCCCGCACCTGCTGCGGGTGCGGGTGCTCAGCGCCGACCACGGGCTGGAGGTGATCGCGGCCAGGCCCTTCAGCGAGGTGCAGACCAGCCTGTCCACGGCCGGGCACGTACTGCTGGTCGGCACCCCGCTGCTGCTGGTGCTGCTCGCGGGGGCGAGCTGGATGATCATCGGCAGGACGCTGCGGCCGATCGCGGCGCTGCGCCGGGGCGCGGAGGAGATCACCGACACCGCCCGGTCGCGCCGCCTGCCGGTGCCCGAGGCGCGCGACGAGGTGCACAGCCTGGCCACCACCCTCAACGCGATGCTGGCCCGGCTGGAGAAGGCCGACGGCCGGCAGCGGGCCCTGGTCTCGGACGCGGCGCACGAGCTGCGCAGCCCGCTGGCGAGCATCCGGCTGCAGCTGGAGGTGGCGCTGGGCCACCCCGGGGGGCAGGACTGGCGGGAGACGGCCGAGGGCGTGCTGGAGGACACCATGCGCCTGTCCCGCCTGGCCGAGGACCTGCTCGCGCTGGCCCGGCTGGACGAGCGGGGCGGCGCTCCGGCGCGCAGGGAGCCGGTGGAGCTGGACCGGCTGGTCCCCCAGGCCGCCGAGCGGTACGGCACGGGCGTCGCGGTGAGGGTCCCCGGCGCTCCGGTCACGGTCACCGGGGACGCGCTGGACCTGGGGCGGGTGCTGGTCAACCTGGTCGACAACGCGCTGCGGCACACCCGCGCCCCGGTGCTGGTCGAGCTGCGGGCCGAGGGGGCCGACGCCGTGCTGACCGTCACCGACGACGGGCCGGGCATCCCCGAGCCCGACCGGGAGCGGGTGTTCGACCGCTTCACCCGGCTGGACAGCGCGCGCAGCCGCGACGAGGGCGGAGCCGGGCTGGGGCTGGCGATCGTCCGCGAGACCGTGCACGCGCACGGCGGCGCGGTCCACCTGGAGGACGCCTCGCCGGGCCTGCGGGCGGTCGTCCGGCTTCCCCTGTCCTGACCGGGGCTTGCCCGTGGCCTGCTCGGCCGGTGTCGGGCGGGCACCCGGCGCCACATGCACGACGTCCGGTGACGACGGCCGCCGGGAGCTGATCCTGCGGGTGGCGACCAGGCTGTTCGCCGCCCTGAGGGTCGTCCCCGGCACCGCCGGATCCCCTTTATGAGAGATTTTTTCACCTTTGGCGCGAATCCACGGCGTTCCCCCGCTCACGACCGGCGCGATCCGTGTGATCCTGGCAGTCCCCCGGCGGCCCTGAGGGTCGCGCGTACCACCGGCCCGCGCGGGCCGTACCCCCGAGGAGACCGATGAGCCTGCCCGACAAGGGCCGCAGCACCTCCGAGCTGCTCGCCGAGATCGCCCACCTCAGGCGGGACGACCTGCCGGTCCGCGGCGGCAAGGTGACCGCGTACGTGTACGACACCGGGCGGCCCGAGGTGCACGAGGCCGCCGCCCGGGCCTACTTCGAGATGCTGGAGGTCAACACCCTGGACCCCACGGCGTTCCCCAGCATCGTGGAGATGGAGAAGCAGGTGGTCGGCGCGGTCGCCGGCCTGCTCGGCGGGGGGTCGGGCATCTTCACCAGCGGCGGCACCGAGTCGATCATGCTGGCGGTGAAGGCGGCGCGGGACTCCCGCCCGACCGCGGGGCGTCCCAGGATGGCGGTCCCGGTGACCGCGCACCCGGCCTTCCACAAGGCCGCGCACTACCTCGGGGTCGTGGTGGACGCCGTCGCGGTGGACCCGGTGACGTTCCGGGCCCCGGCGGCGGGGGTGGAGGCGGCCCTCACCGACGACACCGTGCTGGTGGTCGCCTCGGCGCCGTCGTACCCGCAGGGCGTGATCGACCCCGTCGCCGAGATCGCCGCCCTCGCCGCCGCGCGCGGCGTGCTGTGCCACGTGGACGCCTGCGTGGGCGGGTGGCTGCTGCCGTGGCTGCGCGAGGCCGGGGCCGACGTGCCGCCCTTCGACCTGTCGGTCCCCGGGGTCACCTCGCTCTCGTGCGACCTGCACAAGTTCGGCTACGCCCCCAAGGGCGCCTCGGTCGTGCTCTTCGCCGACCCGGCGCTGCGGCGCAGGGCCTACTTCGCCTCGGCGTCGTGGCCCGGCTACACGGTGATCAACGCGACCGTGCAGAGCTCGAAGTCCGCGGGCCCGCTGGGGGGCGCCTGGGCCACCTTCCAGGCCCTGGGCCGGGAGGGCTACCTGGAACTCGGCCGCGACACCCTCGCGGCGGCCCGCGCGCTCCGCGAGGGGGTCGCGAAGATCCCGGGCCTGCGGGTGCTGGGCGACCCGGACTCGGCACTGGTCGCCTTCGGGTCCGACGAGGTGGACGTGTTCGTGCTCTCGGACGAGGCCAGGCGGCGCGGGTGGTTCCTGCAACCGCAGCTGTCGTACGCGGGCATCCCGGCCAACATCCACGTCACGGTGACCGGGGTGACCCTGCACGGCGTCGAGGCGATGCTGGAGGTGATCGCCGAGTCCGCCGACGCGGCCCGCGAGCGCGGCCCGGCGCGGCTCCCCGAGGGGCTGGTGGAGCTGATCGCGGACCTGGATCTGGACGCGCTGGACGACGCCGCCTTCGGCGAGCTGGCGGCCTCGGTCGGGGTGGACCTGGGCGGTTCGGGGCAGCCGGAGATGGCCGTGGTCAACGCGGTCCTGGACGCCCTGCCCGCCGACCGGCGGGAGGCGATCCTGATCCGCTTCCTGTCCGTCATCTACTCCTGAGACACCGCGTCGCGGCGCGCGCCGTCCCCGGGTGACGGCGCGCGTCCCTCCTTGGATCGACGGTCGTCCCGGCGCCCGCCCCTTCCTGGAGCACGGTGTCCCGGCGCGTCCCTTGCCGGGCCACGGCGTCTCAGCGCGCGTCCGCTCCCGCGTCGCGGCCTCTCAGGGCGGTGACGGTGGCCAGCGCGGCGCGGGCCGAGGCGGCGTCGTGGACGCGGAAGACCCGGGCCCCCTGCCAGGCGGAGACCGCCAGCGTGGCCATGCTGCCGGCGTGGCGCTCGTCCACGGGGAGGCCGCCCAGGGTCTCGCCGACGAAGTCCTTGTTGGAGACCGCGACGAGCACCGGCCAGCCGGTGGCGACCATCTCGTCCAGGCGGCGGCCGACCTCCAGGGAGTGCCGGGTGTTCTTGCCGAAGTCGTGCGCGGGGTCGATGAGGATCGACTCCCTGTTCACCCCGGCGGCCACCGCGCGTTCGGCGAGGCCGACGGTGTAGCCGACGACGTCGGCGACCACGTCGTCGTAGGCGACGCGGTGCGGGCGGGTGCGCGGGGCGACGCGGCCCGCGTGCGCGCAGACCAGGCCGATGCCGTGCCGGGCGGCGACCCCGGCCAGATCCGGGTCGACACCGCCCCAGGTGTCGTTGAGCAGGTCGGCCCCGGCCTGGGCGACGACCTCGCCGACCTCGGCGCGCCAGGTGTCGACACTGACGACGAGCCGGGGGTGGCGCCTTCTGACCGCGTCCACCAGGTCGGAGACGCGGCGGATCTCCTCGGCGGGGTCCACCTCGTCGCCGGGACCCGCCTTGACGCCGCCGATGTCGACGATGTCCGCGCCACCGGCCACGGCACCGTCCACCGCCTCCAGGGCGGCCGTGAAGCCGTACGTCCTTCCCCTGTCGAAGAAGGAGTCGGGGGTGCGGTTGACCACCGCCATGATCGCGAACTCGCCGGGCCGGAACTCACGGCCACGCAGGCGCAGGATAGTCATCGAGACCGAGCCTATAGCCCGGTGTCGGAGAGGACGGCGCTCCCACCTGCGCCGAACCTCTGGGGGAGAACGAAGGAGCCTGGGCGTCCCTACGCGGCCGACCCACTTTCGGCCACGGACAGGAACTCCTGGGCGAGAGCGGGCAGCCGCCGTCGCGCGTGCACGAGGGCGATCACCCGGCGTACCGAGGGGTCGAGGGTACGGACCACCAGTCCGGCGCGGGCGGCCTGCTCGGCCATCCCCCGGTACCAGAGCATCGAGGCCGTGCCCGAACGGACGGTGTTCAGCCAGTTGCCGCGCTCGTCGAGCTGCGTCGCCACCACGGGGGCCACACCGTGCTTGGCGAAGAGCGCGTCGAACTCCCTGCGCCGGGAGCTGCCGGGCACCGGCAGCACCAGCCGCATGCCGTGGAGTCTCCTCATCGGCACCGGGTCGGGCAGGTCCACGCCGGGCGGGGAGATCAGCACGATCTCCTGGCGCTCCAGCGGGTGGCTGATCAGATCGGTGGGGACGGGCAGGTCCGTGAGGCCGAGGTCGGCCCGCTGGTCCCTGATGGCGCTCACCACGCCGTCCCGTCCGTCACAGCGGACGATGTGGATGCGTACTCCCGGGTGCTCGGCGGTGTACGCGGGAAGGAGACGCCCTGCCAGCCCCGGTTCGAGGCTGGGGATCGAGGCGATGCGGAGCTCCGCCTCGGACGTCTGGCCGTGTGTGGACAGTGACTCGATCTCGCGGACGGCGTCGAGCGCCTCCCGGGCCAGCTTGACCACCCGGCGCCCCTGCGCCGTGACGACCACGCCACGTCCGGAACGGGCGAACAACGTCATCCCGAGCTCTCGTTCCAGGTCCCTGATCGCACGGGAGAGAGCGGGTTGCGCGATGTACAGCGACCTGGCCGCGTCGGTCATGGTGCGATGCTCCGCCGTCGCGACCACATAGCGGAGCTGCTGCAGATTCATGCCTTGAAGCTAGGTCACGGGTGCCGGATCGGTCCGGTACATCGCGGAGATCACCTCGGATGATTTCGGAATGTAATCGAATGCAGCGACATCCGTGACGGATGATAAATCAGTATCCTTACGCCCTAAATTCCACAAAAGTCCGATCTTGTCGTTCATGCCGGATGTCCGAATCCACGGAGGGGGTTACGGGGGCCCTCCGGGGCACATCCGCGACCGCGACTCCCCGACGGACGGCGGCTCCTCCGGGACGACACCGGCGGTTCCCCCGGGACGACGAGGAGCGGCCGGGCGTTCCGGCACGAGGGACAGGCGTTCCGGCACGGGCCGGGCGTCCGGCCGACGACCCCGCACCCGGCCGACGACTCCGCACCCGGCTGACGGCCCCGCACCCGGCGCGACGGTCAAGCCCCCGGCGTCCGGCGTGACGATCAGGCGTTCCAGGAGGTCGGTCAAGAGCTCCGGGACAGCGGCCACCCCACCCCGCCCACCCGGCCTCCTGACTGATGATGCAGGTTAAGGGGTCGTTCACCACAGATTGGCTATCTGTCTGTCATGTCCAGGTATGGGGACTAGAATCCTGGCAAATTCTGTTCAACCCCGACGCCTGCCATGTACTCAGGGCTAAGCCGGGCAAAACGCAGCAGGAAGCGGTGTGACGATGCGCCTTGGGCAAGATTCGGGGGATCTCGCCGGCGAAAGCGGTAAACGGCGCACCCGGCGTCGTGGTGGGGGCCCCGGCGCGCGCCAAGGCGGAAGCCCGGATCAGGCCGGACCCGGACAGGGGCCCGTCGTACCCACTCCGCCGCAGGCCCAGGGACCCACCGGCGGGCCGGAGGCCACCCGCGCGCAGGAGGTCTCCGGTGCGCCGGAGGCTCCCGCGGCGCGAGACGGCCGGCACGGACACGAGCAGCCCACCGCCGGGAACGGCTACCGGGAGCAGGGCACCCTCCCTCCGGCGGGTGTCTCCTACCACGAGCAGGGCACCCTCCCGGCGGGGAGCGGGCAGCGGCCCCCCTCCCCGCGAGGACCGGCGGACGCGGGGACCGGCCGGGCGGCGGGGTCCGGCCCGGTGGGTGACGGCCGCGCGACGGGTGACGGCCGGACCGCCGGGAACGGCGGCCCCGCGGATCCGGCGGCCCCCGCCGGCGCCACGGGAGCACCGCCCACCGGTACACCCCCCACGGGAGCACCGCCCGTCGGAGCATCGCCCACCGGCGCACCGGCCTTCGGAGCGCCACCGGCGGGCGGCCCTCCCGCGGGAGCCGCCGAGGCGCCCGGGGGACGACCTCGGTTCGCCAAGCCGCTGACGACCGGCGCCCTCATCGGCTGGACCGCGCTCTCGGCGATCCTGCCCGGCGCGGCGCACCTGCGGGCGGGGAAACGCCGTCTCGGCTTCATCCTGCTCGCGGTCTTCGGCGTGCCGCTGCTGGGCGGCGCGATCACCGCCGCCATCGCCTACCTCAGCGGCAACACCGGCTTCTTCGCCCGCGACAACACGCTGATGACCGGGGTGGTCCTGGCCGTGGCCGGGGCGATCGCCTGGTTCCTGCTGCTGCTCTTCTCCTACGTCACGCTGAAGCCGAACCGGCTCAGCGGCAGGGGGCAGATCGTCTCGGGCATCGTGGTGGGCGTGCTCTGCGTGTCGGTGATGGCGCCGTTCGCGCTGACCGCCAGCACGGTGCTGACCGCCAAGGAGACCCTCGACATCTTCAAACCCGCCTCGACCGATCCGACGGCCGTCCCCGTCAAGCACGAGGACCCCTGGTCCGGCCGCAAGCGGGTGAACTTCCTGCTCGTCGGCGGCGACGGCGCCGGGAACCGGGAGGGCGTGCGGACCGACAGCATGAACGTGGCCAGCGTGCACGTCGCGACCGGCAACACGGTCATGTTCAGCCTCCCGCGCAACCTCCAGCACGTCCACTTCTCGCCCGGCAGCGCGCTCGGCAAGCGGTTCCCCGACGGCTTCATGCGCGAGCTGCCCAACGGCGGCCTGCTCAACGAGGTCTGGCAGTACGCCGAGGACCACCCGGAGGTCGTGCCGGGCAAGAAGGCCGGGGAGCGGGGCCCCGCGGCGCTGATGGACGCGATCGGCCACACGCTCAACCTGAAGGTCGACTACTACGCCCTGGTCAACATGTTCGGCTTCGCCAGGATGGTGGACGCGATCGGTGGCCTGAAGATCAGGGTCGAGCGCGACATCCCCTGGGGCGGCCTGTACGGCACGGCCGGGACGATCAAGGCCGGGTACCGCACGCTCTCGGGCGAGGAGGCGCTCTGGTACGGGCGCTCCCGCGTCGGCAGCGACGACTTCTCCCGGATGGCCCGCCAGCGCTGCGTCATCGGTGCCTTCGCCCAGCAGGCCACCCCGTCGGTCGTGCTCCTCAACTTCACCAAGATCGCGGGTGTGGCCAAGAAGATGGCCAAGACCGACATCCCCCGCGAGCTGGTGGAGCACCTCACCAACCTGGCGGTGCAGGTCAAGGACGCCAGGATCACCAGCCTGCAGTTCGTGCCGCCGGAGTTCTACACCGGCTCGCCCGACTGGCAGAAGATCCGCACCGCCGCCGCCAGGGCGCTGCGCCGCTCGGAGCTGCCCGCCCGCCGGCCGCAGGCCGCCGGGGTAAGCGCCTCCCCCGGCGCGAGCGGCGCGACGCCGGCCGCCACGCCCACCCCCTTGGCGAGCACGGCGGTACGCCCGAGCCGGACACCCACCCCGAACGGCAAGCCCGCGGGCGAGTCCCTCAGCGAGCTCTGCGGATTCTGACCTGACGGGACGGGCCCCGGGGTTCCTCCGAGGAATCCCGGGGCCCGTCCCGTCGAACCCCGGCTGCCCCGGGGCCGGGAATCGGGACCGGGGCCCGGAACACGGGGAGCGAGACCAAGGTCCCGGGACACCGGAAGCGAGGCCGGGGCCCCGAGGATCGAGGCCCCGGCCTCAGGCGACCTTCGCGCTCCTGGGCAGCAGCGCGAAGGCGCCCAGGTAGATCAGGCCCGCCACGATCAGCAGCGCCTGGTAGCCGATGACCAGCGCCAGGTACTCCAGGCAGCCGCCGACCATGGCGCCCAGCAGGTTCGCGCCGAAGGACACGGTCGCGTCGGCGGAGTCGGCGAAGCGCTTGGCGAACACCACGTTGGCCGCGAAGATCGGCAGGAACGCCACGACCACGGCCGTCACCGCGCGCAGCGGCAGCGGCAGCCCCAGCAGCCAGGAGTTGGGCACCAGCCAGGCCAGGACCAGCCCGGCCAGCAGTACCCCGTACATGACCGGCAGGGACGGCACCCGGAAGCGGCGGGTCACCTCCACCGCGGCGAGCACGGCGACCAGCACCCCGGCGAACACGATCGCGTTCACCACCCAGGTGGTGCCGAACAGCAGCGCGAAGCCGGTGACGCTCTTGGTCTCCAGCAGCAGGAACGCCACCCCGAGCAGGAACAGGTCCGCGTACGGCCGCATCCTGCGGTACGGACCGGCCACGACCCGGACGGCGAGCAGGCTGACCAGCAGGATCAGGCCGAGCGTGATGATGTAGATCTGCGGGATCGTCCGGTCCTTCAGGTACAGGAAGGGCAGGTCGTCACTGGCGGGCGGCGGGGTCTGGGCGGTGGCTCCCGCCCACTCGGCGCCGCACCGCTGTCCCTGCGGGGTGAGGCCCGCGGTGATGACCGCCTGCTGGCCGGTCTGGCTGACGATGTCGACGCACGGCTTGTGCCCGAACGCGGCCTGCATGGTGGCGCCGAGCCGGTCGACCAGCCAGCTCTCCCGGTAGTAGTTGTACATCGAGAAGGCGCCGCCGGGCTTGAGGTGGTCCCTGGCCGCCTCCATCGCCTGCTGGGTGAACAGGTAGCTCTCCAGCCGCAGCGAGCTGGCCCCGGAGACCAGGGTGAGCGAGTCGGGCAGCGCGAACAGGATCAGGTCGTACTTCTTGGAGGTCCCCTCCAGGAAGGCGCGGCCGTCGGTGACGTGGGCGGTGACCCGGGGGTCGCCGTAGGGCAGGTCCGGGTGGTAGGAGCGGCCGAGCTCCAGCAGCTTGGGGTCGATCTCCACGGCGTCCACGTGCCCGGCCCCCTTGGACAGGGCGATCGACACGTCGGTGCCGCTGCCCGCGCCCACGATCAGCACGTCGTCCAGCCTGCCGGAGGCGGCCCGCTCGTAGGGCAGGGCGTACTGGCGCTCCCACTCCAGGCGGCTCTTGGCCGGGGAGGCCTGCTGGTGCGGGATGCCGTTGACCTTGATGTCCATCAGCGGCACGCCCTCCCACTGCCCGCGCACGTAGGTCACCTTGTAGTACGGCGACCACAGCGCCCCGGCCGTCAGCGTCTCGGTGGCGAGGGCGCCGACGATGACGAGCGACGGCACGATCAGCGCCACGCGGGCCCAGACCCTGCGGGGCCACAGCAGCACCGCGTAGGCGACCGCGGCGATCGTCCCCCACACCACCGGCGGCGCGCTGAGGAACGACAGCGCGGTGAACAGCCCGATGCCGCTGAGGCTGCCGATCAGGTCGTAGCGGTATGCCTCCAGCCGGTCGAGCTCGGGGAAGCAGCGCCCGACCAGCTCGGCCGGGCCCATCAGCACGATCGCCGCCGCGGCGAAGATCACGGGAAGGATCAGCCAGGGCGGCGGCCCGCTGGTGCTGAGGCTCGTCCAGTACAGGACGCCCTCGGTCTGGCGGTCCACCGTCACCGGGAAGAACAGCACGACCAGGACCAGCACGGCCAGCACGATCGGCGAGTAGTACGGCTGGCGGGTGCTGCGGCCCACCCGCAGGAAGCCGAGCCCGATGCCGAGGAACGACCCCAGGAGCACGAAATTGGTGAAGTAACTCAGGTGAACGATGTTCGATCCGGTCCACCGGATCAGGGCCAGCTCCAGGAAGAGCATGAAGCCGCTGGCCACGATCAGTCTGGGCCGGGTGGGCATCCAGTGCGTGTGCCGGACTTCGGGGCGAGGGATTGGCGTCGTCTCCGCCGCTGCGGTCATGCCGCCCAACGTAGTGATCGGCACCGGCGCAGGGAAGGAAATCCACGCCGGTTGTTTGCGGTCTTATGCGACCCGACTCCTGTTAGGGGCGTGTTTCGACGGCTGGACGCGGCCGGGGTGGATGAAGGAATGTGGGGGGACCTGATCCCCTCGACTCCCGGTGGTGCGTCATGCGGGTCCTGCTCCAGCTCCGCCCCTCCCCCGACGTCGTCGCGGCCGTGGCCGACCCCGCGGTGAGCACGGCGGCCTCCGACGTCACCGACGCGCTGCCCGGGGTGGTCCTGGACCCCTCCTTCGCGCCGGTCGTGGCGCCCCGCCCGGTGCCCGCCGCCGGGGGCGGCGACCCGCTGTCGCTGAACCAGCCGCTGGCGTTCTCCTTCGCCGACGACGAGGCCTCCGTCCTGGTACGCGGGGAGATCTCCGACGACGAGGTGTCCACCCGGATCACCCTGCTGCCCGCGCTCCGGCGCGAGGTGGTGGGGGTCTTCGCCGACCCGGCGATCCAGCCCGGCGTGACCTGCGGCGGCACGCCCCCGGTCGGCGACTGGCACGACGTGGAGCGGCTGCTCGGCGTCGCCGACCTGGCCGCCGAGGGCCTCGACGGGTCGGGGGTAGCGCTCGCGATCCTCGACAGCGGCGTCAACCGCGCGCACGTCGCCCGTCACCTGGGCCGGGAGGTGATCGTCGACGTCGGGCGCAGCTGGAAGCCCCAGGGGGTGTCGGGCAGGGCGGGCGAGTTCCCCGTCGACCACGGCACGATGTGCGCCTTCGACGCGCTCATCGCCGCCCCGAGGGCGTCGATCGTCGACGTGCCCGTGCTGCTCTCCCGCCGCCAGGGCGGTTCGGCGCTGGACGGCCTGCTGTCGGACGCGGTGGCGGCCTTCGCCCACCTGCGCACCGTCCTGGAGGCCCAGCCCGCCGCCTCGCGCTCCCTGGTGATCAGCAACAGCTGGGGGTCCTTCTCCCCCGAGTGGGACTTCCCCGCGGGCCATCCCGGCAACTACTCCGACAACCCCGCCCACCCGTTCAACATCGTCGTCTCCAGCCTGGAGCGGGCCGGCGCGGACGTGCTCTTCGCCGCGGGCAACTGCGGCCGCGACTGCCCGGACGGCCGCTGCGCCTACCCCGAGCGGCCGATCACGGGCGCCAACTCCCACTCCGCCGTGCTGTCGGTCGGCGGCGTCGACACCCGCGGCGAGCGGGTCGGCTACTCCTCCCAGGGGCCCGGCCGCCTGTTCGCCCGCAAGCCGGACCTGTGCGCCTACACCCACTTCTCGGGCTCGCGGGCGTTCGGCGACGACGAGCCCGACTCGGGCACCTCGGCCGCGTGCCCGGTCACGGCGGGCCTGGTGGCGGCCGTGCGCACCCTCTGGCCCGCCTCCCGCCTGTCCCCGGCCCAGCTGCGCACCCTGCTGCGCCGGACCGCCGACGACCGCAGCGACGTCGGGTTCGACGACGACTACGGCTACGGGGTGGTGGATCCCTCCGGGGTACTCGCCTCATTGCGGCGCCGGGCGGTGCGCGTACCGTGAGGTGATGGTTCTCATCACGGTGCGGCTCCCCTCCGGCGCGACGCTCGCGCAGGCCCTGCGCCACCTGGCGCTGCCGGAGGAGGAGGTCGACATCGGGTACGGCCTGGTGCTCATCGACTCCGTCGCCCCCGGCCAGGGCCTGTACGGCCTGCGGGTGAGCGAGGGCGCCGCCGACCGCACCGGCCTCGCGCCGGACGGGGGTCCCTACGCCGACCCGCGCATAGAGCCCTACGGCCCCCCGGAGTGAGCCCGGGCGGGCCGTGCTGCTCGGACCGGCCGGGCGGGCCGGGCGTCAGACGGGCAGGAAGGCACCCGACTGCTTGACGTTGCGGATGATCGGGGCGGTCTCCAGCTTCTGGATCCCGGGTAGGCCCGCGATCCGGCCGCTGAGGTAGGAGTACAGCGCCTCGTCGTCCCGGCAGAGGACGTTGACCGCGAGGTTCGTCGGGCCGGTGGTGGCCGCGGCGAAGGTGACCTCCGGGTGGGTGGCGAGGGCCTCGCCGACGGCGGCCAGGTGGGAGGGCGACACCGCCATCCAGAGCCAGGCCACGGTGTGCAGGCCGAAGTAGGGACAGTCGACCTCCAGGTCGTAGTAGAGCGCGCCGCACTCGCGGAGCTGGTCGAGCCGGCGCCGGACGGTCGACTCCGACCAGCCCGTGGCCGCGGCCAGGTCGGCGTGCGAGGTCCGGCCGTCCACGGAGAGCCCGGCGAGCAGGAGGCGGTCCCGGTCCGACAGCTCCACCCGGCCGCGCGCGAACGGCGCCGACGCCGACGCCGACGCCGACGACGGCAACGGGGACGGGGACGGGGACGGGGACGGGAGTGGGGGCGGGGAGCTCGGCGGGGACGGCGGGCGCAGCGCGGCGATCTGTTCCTCGGTGAGCACCTCGAACATGCCGCAGCCGGTCGGGCCTCCGGCGAACATGTGCAGCAACGAGTACGCCGAGACCGCGACGACGCGGTCGGTGCGCTGGAGCCTGTCGAGCATCAGGACGTCGCGCTCCTGGTCCGACCTCGGGTCGGCCGCGCAGAGCACCTCGGTCCCGCCCGACAGCAACTGCACCCAGGACGTGTCGGGCCGCTTGGCCAGGGCCGTGGCGACGGCGGGTCCCGCTCCCAGGACGCACTGCAGCCGCAGCCACCAGCGGGTCCCGCCCACCACCCTGCGGTCGAGCGATCCGATGACCCGGACGGTGCCCCGCGAGCGCAGCCGCCGGTAGCGCCGGGCGACGGTCTGGTCCGAGACGCCGAGGACCTCGCCGATCCGGCTGAACGAGGCCCGCCCGTCCAGCCCCAGCGCGTGCACCAGCTGCCGGTCGAGCGCGTCGGCCCTGACGGATTCCATCGTCAAGACGTATCAGATGTCGGTATCCGTCGCGATATCGCGTCCGGCTTCCTTCAACCGCCACCGCGCTCGATCCTGGTGGCCGAACCAAGGAGAGAAGTCATGCGTAAATGGTGGCCGCTGGTGGCGGTCTGCACGGGCGCCTTCATGCTGCTGGTGGACGTCACGATCGTGATGGTCGCCCTGCCCGACATCGCCGGGGATCTCGGTACCTCGTTCTCGGCCCTGCAGTGGGTGATGGACGTCTACGCGCTGGTCCTGGCGGCGCTCCTGCTGGGGGCGGGCTCGCTGGCCGACCTGACCGGACGGCGCAGGATCTACGTCGCGGGCCTGGCACTGTTCGCGCTCGCGTCCCTGGCCTGCGGCCTGGCGCCGAACATCGGCACGCTCATCGCGGCGCGCGGCCTGCAGGGTCTCGGCGCGGCGGCCATGTTCGCGACCACCATGGCCCTGCTGAACACGACCTACCAGGGCAGGGACCGGGGTGTCGCCTTCGGCGTCTGGGGCGCGGTCAACGGCGCGGCCGCGGCCGCGGGCCCGATCGCCGGAGGGCTGCTGACCCAGAACTTCGGCTGGCGTTCGATCTTCCTGGTGAACCTGCCGATCAGCCTCGTGGCGATCGTCCTGACGCTGAGGGTCTTCCGTGAGTCCCGCAACCCTCGCGCCCGCGGGCTGGACGTTCCCGGCATGCTGACGTTCACCGCCGCCACGGCCGCGATCGTCTACGCGCTCATCCGGGCCACCGAGGACGGCTGGGGCTCGGGAGCGGTCCTCGGCCTGCTGGCGGCGGGTCTCGCGGCCCTGGCCCTGTTCGTCGCGGTGGAGCTCAGGAGCGACGACCCGATGCTCGACCTGTCGCTGTTCCGGGGAGGCGTGTTCACCGGGATCATGATCGGCGCGGCCCTGCTCACCGCGGCGGCCTTCGCCTACCTGGCCTACGTCTCGCTCTGGTTGCAGACGGTCCTGGAGCTGAACGCGATCCAGGCGGGCCTGGTCATGCTCCCGATGAGCGTCACCGCCTTCGTCGTCGCGGCCGCCGCCGGGCGGCTCCTCCACGACGCCCCGCCCGGCAGGGTCGTCGGCGTCGGCCTGCTGATCATCGGTGCGGGCGCGTTCGCCCAGGCGGTGCTCACGGCCGGCTCCGGATGGGCCGCCCTCCTTCCCGGCCTGGCGATCGTGGGCCTGGGCGTGGGAGTGGCGAGCCCGTCCCTGTCGGCGGCGGCGATGGCGGCGGTCCCGCAGGAGCGCGGCGGCATGGCGGCGGGTGCCGTGAACACGTTCCGGCAGCTCGGGTTCGCCTTCGGCGTCGCGATCCTGGGAGGGGTCTTCCACTCCGGCGTGGCGGACGGCCTGGACGGCGGGACGCCGGGCGCCGGAGCCGCCGCCGGTGCCCTGATCAGCGGCCGGGCCCACGCGCCGGTCGGCCAGGGGCACGGCCAGGTCGTGCGGGAGGCCTTCGCGCACGGGCTGAACGTCACCCTGCTGGCGGCCGGCGTGCTGGGCGTCGTGGCCGGTCTGATCGTCCTGGCGCTCGTGAGGACCGCGGTCCGGGCTCCGGCCGAACCGGAAGGGGTAGGCGCGTCCCGGTGAGCCCCCCGTCCCGATGAGCGGTCGCGGCCCGGTGAGCGGGTGGGGGTGAAGGGGCCGCTCATCAGGACATGGCAGAGGCCCGCGAGAAGGGTCACTCATCGGAACGTGGAAGACGTGGAAGACGTGGAAGAGAGGTGCAGGAGGGGCCGCTCATCGGGACACGGCAGACGCCCCCTCGTCGGGAAACGGAAGAGGGCCGTGGGGCCCGCTCGGCAGGACGTGGAAGGGGCCGCCCGCCGTGCCGATCCCGGCGCGGCGGGCGGGTGAACGCCCGGCTCCTCAGGTGCCCGGAGCGCCGGGCGTTCGGACGGTCAGGCGTTCTCCTGGCTGAAGACGCGGGTCCCGACCGTCACGCAGGCCACCGACAGGGCCACGGTCACGGCGACCCCCACCCCCACGGTCCACGTCGCGTAGTGACCGGCGAACAGCTCGCGCATGGCCTCCAGCACGTACCGGAAGGGGGTGACGCGCGAGAGCGCGTCCAGCCAGCCGGGCGCCATCGACATCGGCAGGAACGCGCCGGAGAGCAGGAGCAGCGGGACGATCGCCGTGCTCATGACCGGCGCGAAGGCGTCGGGGTTCATGGTGAGCGCGATCGCGTTGGACAGGGCGGCCAGGCTCACGCCGAGCAGGGTCATCATGGCCAGCGCGAGCAGCACGCCGGGAAGCGCCGCGCGCAGCCCGAAGGCGTAGCCCACCGCGATCAGGAGTGTCGACTGGATCAGCAGGGTGAGCGAGTTGGACAGCACCCGGCCGAGGAGCAGGGAGATCCGGTGCGCCGGGGTGACCCGCAGCCGTTCCAGCACGCCCGACTGGAGGTCGAAGACGATGCCGAAACCGGCCAGGCCCGCGCTGAACAGTCCCACCTGGACCAGCAGGCCGGGGATGAGCGTCTCCCAGGTCCCGATCGTGGCGAACAGCGGGCCGAACAGCACCAGGTAGAGCATGGGCTGCAGGACCCCGAAGACGATCCCGGCCTTCTGCCGCAGGGATATCCGGACGTTGTGCCGGAAGATCAGCCAGGTCTCCCTGAAGACGCTCATCGCCCCGTTCACCGCTCCTCACCGGCCACCTGTGCCACGCGCCGGTCACCGGACGGACCGGCGGCGGACGGGTCGGTGGCGGACGGGTCGGTGGCGGACGGGTCGGTGGCGGGCGGATCGCCTTCCGGCGGGTCGTCCCTCATGGAACGGCCGGTGATGGCGAGGAAGACGTCGTCGAGGGTGCCTCCGGTGTCGCCCTTGAGCTCGGCCGGGGTGCCCTCGGCGACGATGACGCCGTGGTCGATGACGAGGAGCCGGTCGGCCAGCAGGTCCGCCTCGTCGAGGTAGTGCGTGGTCAGGAAGACCGTCAGTCCCGTTCCGTCGCGCAGGGCCCTGATGTGGTCCCACAGGCCCGCCCTGGTCTGCGGGTCCAGGCCGGTGGTGGGTTCGTCGAGGAAGAGCAGGGCCGGGTCGTGGACCAGCCCGAAGGCGAGGTCGAACCGGCGGCGCTGGCCACCGGACAGGGCCCCGCCCGGCCGGTCCCGCAGGCCGGTGAGCCCGAACCGGTCGAGCACCTCCGCGACCCGCTCGCGCGCCCGTGCCGGGCGCATGCCGTACAGCGTCGCGTGCAGTTCGAGCTCCTCCCCCACGGGGTTCGCCGGGGCGATCCCGCCCTTCTGGGACACGTAGCCGATGTGCCGCCGCACCCCGGCGGGGTCGGCGAGCAGGTCGTGCCCGGCGACCGTGGCGCCGCCACCGGTGGGGCGCAGCAGCGTGGTCAGCATGCGCATCGTGGTCGTCTTCCCCGCTCCGTTCGGGCCGAGGAACCCGACGATCTCCCCCGCCTCCACGGCCAGGTCGATGCCCCGGACGGCCTCGACGCCCCCGGGGAAGGTCTTGCTCAGAGCTGATGTCCTGATCATGTGATCGCCTCCGTAAGTAAAGTAACACCAAACTTGGTGTCACTACAAAATTTGTTCGGCACCTAGGATGAGTTCATGAGCGAGGGCCTGCGGGAGCGCAAGAAGCGAGAGACCAGGCAGCGCATCTCCGACATCGCCACGTGGCTCTTCGTGACGAAGGGCTTCGACAACGTGACGGTGGCGGAGGTGGCCAGGACCGCCGACGTGTCGGTCAACACGGTCTTCAACTACTTCCGCACCAAGGAGGACCTGCTCCTGGACCGCCAGGGGGAGGTCGAGAACCTGCTGAGCGGGGTCGTCCGGGAGCGCCACCCCGGAGAGAGCGCGCTGCAGGCGCTGCGCCGCGACTTCCTGGACGCGATCGACACCCGCCACCACCGCTACGGGTTCCACGAGGGGGGCGACGCCTTCGCGCGCATGCTCATGACGTCCCGGAGCCCCTCGCTCAACGCGCGGCTGCGGGAGATGAACGAGGCCCGGGAACGGGCCCTGGCCGCGACGCTCGCCGACGAGGTCGGCGCGGGCCCCGGCGACCTCACCCCGGCGCTCGTCGCCGCGCAGGTCAGCGCGGTGGTCGACCGGCTGGTGACCCACGCCGTCGAGCGCATGCTGGCGGGCGAGACCGTGGACGCCATCGCCCCCGGCCTGCGCCGGCAGGCCGAACGCGCCTTCGAGATGCTGGAGTCGGGCATCGGCGACTACGGCGCCCGGCACCCCGGCTCTCCGGTCCCGGCTTCGGCGGCGCGTCCCGACGGCGAATCCGAGTGACGAGATCGGGTGACGGTCCCAGACGACGTGTCCGAGTGACGCGTCCGGGTGACGTGTCCGGATGGCTCTGTTCGGGTCACGTGTCAGGACGGCGCCGTTCCGGCGATGGATCCGGGTAACGCGCCCGGGTGGCGGATCCGGGTCTGCACCGAACCGTTATGATCTTGGCTTGTCCTCGGCCGTTCCGACCCCCGGGAGCCTTCGTGCCGGTGCGCGAGCGTCTCCGCGCCACCCTTGAAACGCCCGGTTTCCAGCGGTTCATCGTCGCGGTCATCGTGATCAACGCGGCCACGCTGGGGCTGGAGACCTCGGCCGGGGCCGTGCGGCGGTACGGAACGGCGCTCACGGTCGTCGACCACCTGGCGCTCTACGTCTTCGTCGCCGAACTGGGCTGCAAGCTGTACGCCTACGGCCCGAGGTTCTTCCGCAACCCCTGGAACCTGTTCGACACCGCGATCGTGACGGTCTCGCTGCTGCCCACGGCGGGCGGGCTCTCGGTGCTGCGGGCGTTACGCATCCTGCGGGCGCTACGGCTGATCTCGGTGGTGCCGAGCCTGCGCCGGGTGGTGACCGCGCTGCTGACGGCGATGCCGGGGATGACCTCGATCGTGCTGCTGCTGGCACTCGTGCTCTACGTCGCGGCCGTGATGGGCACGAAGCTCTACCACGTCACCGCGCCGGCCTACTTCGGCGACCTGCCCACCTCGCTGTTCACGCTGTTCCAGATGATGACCGGCGACGCCTGGTCCGACATCACCCGCCAGGTCATGAACACCCACCCCTGGGCCTGGGTGTTCTTCGTGGCCTTCATGCTGGTCTGCACCTTCGTGGTGCTGAACCTGTTCATCG
This sequence comes from Streptosporangium sp. DT93, assembly GCF_049844535.1. Lineage (NCBI taxonomy): Bacteria > Bacillati > Actinomycetota > Actinomycetes > Streptosporangiales > Streptosporangiaceae > Streptosporangium > Streptosporangium sp. DT93. The sequence goes on along the minus strand of NZ_JBNCLF010000029.1, from coordinate 5,220 downwards.
CCGTGGTGGTCAGCGCCATGGAGGAGGAGCACGCCGAGGAGTCCGTACAGGCGACCGAGGACGTGGGGCGGGCCGTGCTCACCGAGCTGGCCGCGCTGCGGGCCGAGGTACGGGAACTACGGGACCGGCTGCCCGCGACGGGCGCGGAGGCGGGAGGTCGCACCGGTGAGCCCGCCGCCCGGAGGGCAGCGGGCCGGCGTCGCGGGTCGGCGGCGGGTCAGCGCGAGTAGAACTCGACCACCATCTGCTCGTCCACGGGTACCGCGATCTGCTCGCGCAGCGGGCGGCTGAACAGCGTGAAGCGCAGCTCGGCGTGGTCGACGTCGAGATAGGGGGCGATCCGGTCGTCGGCGTAGGTCCCCTCGGAGGCGGCGACGAAGGGCTGCATCCTGCGTGACTTCTCGCGGACCGCGATGACCTGGCCGGGCTTGACGAGGTAGCTGGGGATGTCGACCTTGCGGCCGTCCACGGTGATGTGCCCGTGGGCGATGTACTGGCGGGCGGCGTAGATGGACGGGGCGAGCCCGGAGCGCAGGACCAGCGAGGCCAGGCGCGTCTCCAGCAGCACCACCAGCTCGGCGCCGGAGCGGCCGGGGCTGCGCAGCGCCAGGTCCCAGTAACGGCGCATCTGCCGCTCGGAGACGTCGTAGTACCAGCGGAGCTTCTGCTTCTCCATCAACCGGAGCCCGTAGTCGCCCGTCTGCCGGCGGTTGGTCTTACGTCCGTGCTCGCCCGGCGGGTAGGGGCGCTGCTCGAAGTATCGGACCGCCTTGCGGGTGAGGGGGACGCCGGCCCTGCGGGACAGGCGCACCTTGGGTCCGGTGTAGCGCATGCTCACTCCTGTGTGGTTAGGTTTGCCTTAGTTAGGCAAGGCTTATCTTATACAGAAGTATCTCCCTCACCTCAAGGAGAGCCTGTCCATGCAGCCCGTCACCGCCCCGCCCGTCCCCGAGCGGGTCCGCACCCTCGCCGCCACCGCCGCCCCCACCCATGTCTCCATCTCCGGGGCCGACGGCCCCGCGACGCCCGCCCGCGGAGGGGTCGACGGCGCGGGCCGTCCGGTGCTGCTCGTCCTGCCGGGGGACCCGATCTACGACGCGCGGGACGAGCCGGTGGTGACCGTGGACCTGACGTCGACGCGCTCCCTGGGAGAGCACGAGCTCTCGCGCGGCCTGCTCAAGGTGCAGGGCTGGGTGCAGGCGGTGCCCGCCGACGAGGTACGGGAGACGGCGGTGGAGATCGCCGAACGCTGCCCCGACGAGGCGCTGTTCGAGGTGCTGGAGGGGACGGCGGGACCCCGGCTGCTCCGCGTCGACGTCGGCCGGGTGATCTACCTGACCGGGCCGGAGTCGGGCGTGCTGGACGCCGAGGAGTACCTCGGCGCGACCCCCGACCCGCTGATGGGCGAGGCCGAACGCATGCTCCACCACGTCAACGGCGCGCACCGCAGGCAGCTCGAGACCGCCCTGAGCTCGCTGCTGGCCTCTCCGGTGCCCGGGGCATGGCTGTGGGAGCTCGACCGCTTCGGCGCGACCGTCCGGTGCGGCATCGACGATCCGACGCTGATCCGCCTGCCCTGGCCCTCGCCCATCGTGGACGCCGGATCGCTCGAACACGCCGTGCGCTGCCTGCTCTGCCACCACTGAGACGGCCGCGGGGCGCCCCGCCGAGGACGTCCCATGGCGTGGCGGTCATTCCAGGCCGATATCGGAAATGACCGCCATCGCATTTCGAAAGTGATGTCGCGGGACGCGGAATCGCCCCGGCGACGTCGGTCTCCGCCGGAAGTCGTTCCGGCGGGAAATCACCCCGGAAAAGCGTGTCAGCCGTTCGGGACGACCTCGTTGGTGTTCTGGATGACCTGGTCGACGAGGCCGTAGTCCCTGGCCTCGGTGGCGGTGAACCAGCGGTCGCGGTCCCAGTCCAGCTCGATCTGCTCCAGCGGCTGCCCGGTGTGGAAGGCGATCCGCTCGCGCATCGTCTGCTTGGTGTGGAGCATCTGCTCGGCCTGGATGGCGATGTCGGCGGCCGTGCCGCCGAGCCCTCCCGAGGGCTGATGCATGATCACCCGGGCGTGCGGCAGGATGAAGCGCTTGCCGGGCGCGCCCGAGCAGAGCAGGAACTGTCCCATCGATCCCGCGATGCCCATGGCCACGGTGGCGACGTCGTTGGGCACGTACTGCATCACGTCGTAGATGGCCATGCCCGCCGAGACGGAACCGCCGGGCGAGTTGATGTAGAGCCAGATGTCACGCCGGTCGTCGTCGGCGGCCAGCAGGAGCAGCTCGCCGCAGATCCTGTTGGCGACCTCGTCGTCGACCTCGCTGCCGAGCACGACGATCCGCTTGCGCAGCAACCGCTGGTAAAGCTGATCTTCGGGGACGATCTGTGGACCACTCATGTCTTCCACCCACTCCGGACCCATGGTCTGCGGAACAACGAACACCCGCGACCATAGTCCCGGCCGGGGCGGTGATTTCCGCTCGTTCGCTGTGAGCGCTTTTCGCCGAAAGCGCAGCGCCGTTGTCCCGTTTTCACGGGGTCGCCTTCCGGTCCGGCCGGGATCGTTCGGCGGAGGAGGGGAACGCGTCGATTCCGTCCCGGCGTCACCCTGTCTCCCCGTCCTCGCTCATCCTCGTCCGGCCGCCTCCCTCTCCTCTCGTCTCCCCGCGCCTCCTCCGGTCCCTCCTCGGTCTCCCCGTCACTCCCCTGCTCTCCCGACCCCGTCTTCCGCCTCTCGGCCCCACCCCCCGGCCGTCAGGCCGTCCTGAATCTCGTCGCTCAGGCCCTGTCGCGGCGGGGGTCGCGACCGGGCATGTTTACCTCCCTCGATGCAGGACAGGGGTTACAGGTGCATGGACGAAGTTCCACAAACGGGAGGAATGACACCATGGGTGCCGACGACAAGATCTCCAACAAGGCCGAGGAAATCGGGGGCAAGCTCAAGGAGGGCGCGGGTCGCGCCACCGGTGACGAGCGCCTCGAGGCCGAGGGCCGCACCGACCAGAGCGAGAGCCACCTCAAGCAGGCGGGCGAGAAGCTGAAGGACGGCGCGGAGAAGGTCAAGGACGCCTTCAAGAGCTGACCTGAGCCAGCCCCGTGACGGGGGTCCCGGAGACTCCGGGACCCCCGTCGCCGTGTCCGGGTCGCGGGGGGCCGTGACGGACATTCCCCTCGGCGGTGCCGGCGACGATCGCGCCGTTCTCCACGGACACCGGGTCGCGGGGGCCGTGACGGACGTTCCCTGGACACCGTGCTCCGGGAGCCGGTGACATGCGTTCCAGGGACACCGTCCTGCGGGGGACATGACAGACGTTCCCGGGACCACCGGCCCAGCCCCTGAAGGAACACGGCCCCCGGAGCCCCCGGGGAGCTTCCGGTGCCCAGACCCGCGCCGAGAACCCTCAGGAGGCCGGGCCCACCTCTGGTTCGGCCGTCCCACCGGAGCCGTCGGCGCCACCGGCACCCTTGCCGCCCTCGGGCGCGCTCTCCGCGTCGTCCCCGCCGTCCCCGCCGTCCCCGCCGTCCCCGGCTGTCGCACCGTCCGTCCCGCCCGACTCCTGCTCGCTGTGCTCGCCGGGCTCCCGCTCGGCGGAGGCGTCCTCGGAGTCGTCCTCGATCTCGGGGCCTTCCTCCCCGGGGAGGCGGCGCGCGTCGTCCGGATCCGCCAGCAGCGGGCGCGCCGGGAAGGTGGTGTCCGAGCCCGACCGCTCCGCCACGACCCGGCTCTCCCCGTCGGGGCCTCGCGGTCCCGCGGGAGGCGGCGTCCGCTCCGGCGTCTCCCCCTCGGATGCCCGCTCCGGTGTGGCCCCCTCGGATGCCTCCTCCTCGGATGCCCGCTCCGCTGCCCCCGCCCGAGGCTCCCCCTCGGGCGCCCCGTCCGGCACGTCGCCCTCGTGAACCTGCTCCTCCGGGACGTCGCGCCGGGTCGGGTCTTCGCTGATCTCAGGGTTCTCGGTCATGGCGACCCCCTCCCCCGGCAAACCCTAAATATGTCGCCGCCAGGCATGGGACCGGTTGATCGGGTAGGGAATCACCGACGAAAGGAGCGAGGACATGACGGTCACCCGTTTTCAGGACCTGCCGCTGGCCGACGGCGACAGGGCGTGGGACGGCGACGCTGCCGAGAAGCGCGTCCGTTCCTGGGCCGACGCCGAGGAGGAGCCCAACGCCCGCTACCGGGAGGCGCACCTCTGGTACGACGGCGACCAGCCCGAGGAGTTCGGCAGCTACAAGTTGCCCATCGCCGACGTGATCGGCGGAGAACTCAAGGTCGTCCCGCATGCCGTACGGGCGGCGGGGGGCGTCCTGCAGGGCGCGCGCGGCGGGGTGAACGTGCCCGAGGAGGAACTCGGCAGGATCAAGGCGCACCTGGCCAAGTACTACGCAAAGATGGGCGAGACCGCCCCCTGGGAACGCTGACGGCGATGACACGCTTCGGCTTCGACTTCGACCCGGCCTGGCGGACCCCGCTCTCGTTGATCGGGATCACCCCCGACAGGGCCTTCGCCGAGATCCACGAGGACGCGTTCGTGGTCCGCTTCGGCCACTGGTCGCTGCGGACGCCGCTGTCCAACGTCCTGGACACCACCGTGACCGGCCCGTACACGTCCTGGAAGGTCATCGGGCCGCACCTGTCGCTGGCCGACCGGGGCGTGACGTTCGGGACCAACGCCAGGAAGGGCTTGTGCGTCCGGTTCCGTACCCCGGTGCCCGCTCTGGTCCCCGGTGGTTTCCTGACGCATCCGGGCGCAACCCTGACGGTGTCGGCTCCCGAAGAACTGGCCGAGGCCCTCGAACGGGCACGCCAGGTGTGAACCGGACACATGAGAGGGGCACATCCGGGTAAAGGGTGCATTCAAAAGCAAGGAGGGGACATATGACTTCCGAAGGACAGATGCCCGAGACGACCTCGGCGTCCGGCAAGCCGATGGTCAGGGGCACCCCGCGCGATGTCGCGCACATCCGATTCGGGTCGTTCGCGCTGGTCGCGGTGATCGCACTCGGAGTGCTCGGGGTCGTGGCGGGCATCCCCTGGCTGACGGTCGTCGCGGGCGTACTGGCCGTGGTCGTCATCGGGGACATCGTGCTGGCGATGCGCCGCCAGTCACGCACGCCTTCGGGCAGCACGACCGAAGCGGGTTAGGAACTGTTCGAGGTTCGGATCATGTGGTTGAGGTGAGGAGTTTCAGCCACATGATCGAGCCCCGGAGGTGGAGT
>NZ_JBNCLF010000028.1:0-108287 GCF_049844535.1 Streptosporangium sp. DT93 | reverse complement strand
CTGGCAGGAACTACTGGGAGTGGAACAGGTCGGCGCCGACGACAACTTCTTCACCCTCGGCGGCAACTCCCTGCACGGCATTCAGCTCGCCGCCCGCATCCGCGAACACCTGAACATCAACCTCGACCTACGCCATCTGTTCACCAGCCCCGTCCTGGAACAGTTCGCCACCCGGCTCGACGGAAGCGACGCCGACCATGCGGCCGTCGCCGACGACGTCACCGTGCTGCAGCCCGGAGGTAGTCGGCCACCGTTGTTCTTCGTGCACCCGGTCGGCGGGTCGGTGGCCCAGTACGTGCGGCTGGCACCGTTGCTCGGTGACGACCAGCCCTTTTACGCGATCGAGGATCCCGGACTACGCGGTGCTCCGAGCTCCGACGACCTGGCCGGGCGCGCCTCCGAATATATCGAGATCATTCGCCGGGTACGGCCGAGCGGGCCGTACCACCTCGGCGGCTGGTCGCTCGGCGGTGTTGTCGCCCTGGAGATGGCCGGGCAACTGGTCGACGCCGGTGAGGATGTCGCGATCGTCGTCGCGCTGGACAGCGGCCTACCCGGTGATCCGTACGTTCCCGACGATCTGGAGGTGCTCTCCGGCTTCGTAGGCGACCTCGCCGGCATCGCCGGGGTACGACCGCCGGACGTCGATCCCGAGCCGTTCCGGCACCTGGCCTGGGACGCGCTGGAGGAGCGAGCGCTGGCGGTGCTCGACGATGCGGGCCTGCTCCTCTCGGGCACGCGTGACGAGCTCCGGACGCGCATGCGGGTGTTCGGCACCAACACGAGGGCGGCGCTCTCGTACCGGCAGCGGGAGTACCCCGGACGGCTGGTGCTGATCAGCGCGGCCGGTCACGCCGCTGCGGACCTCGCCAGGTGGAGAGCGCTTTCGCCGGCCTTCGAGCATCGAACCGTATCGGGCGACCACTACAGCATGTTGCAACCGCCTCATCTGAACGAACTCGCCGGCGTGCTGCGCGACTGTCTCGAGGCGGTACGGGAGCGGCGCTGACAAAGCCCTTTCGCCGATGCGCCGATTGACCGGTGTCGTGTCAGGGCCGCGGTCGATCACCAAGCGGGTTCACCTCGGCCTGCCCGCAGTGGCAGTGCGCGTTTTCCGCACGACGATCGACCGGTGGCGGGGCCGGCGTTCGTCGGCGGGCTCGACGCGCCAGGTGCGGATCGATTCGGACGTCCCTATGGGCATAGGGACCGAGGTATTCACCTCGGTCCCTATTAGAGGGGACAGGTACACAGTGACACCAGCAACTTAGTGTCCTGGATAGGCAAATTACTTACTGTTTGCCGGTCCACGCCCGCCGTGGCACACGCATGCGGCAACGTACGGGCGCGACGTCCGAAGGACTAAGAGATGAGCGAGCTTGCCAACCTGACCATCATGGAGGTTGAGGCGCTGACCGATCTGGGCGGCGGCCTCAACCTCACCGACGGACACGCCCGGCTCGTCCTGTCTGCACAGCAGGCGGCCATCGTCGAGCGTATCCCCGACATGTTCACCGAGGCGTCCAACCGCCCCTTCCCGGACATCGAACGGGAGGCGCACGCCGCGTTCCTCGGCGCGATCGGACAGCACAGCGCGCCGATCGGCACCGGCCGGATCCTGAGCTGTTACTCCTCCACGCTGGCCACCGACATCGTGGCTCGCGCGCTGCCCGCCGGCGCGGTCATCGCGGTGCTGCACCCCACCTTCGACAACATCGCCGACCTTTTCATCACCAGGGGCCTGTCACTCGTTCCCCTGTTCGAGTCGGCCCTGCTCGCACAGGAGTGGCCCGAGCCTCCGGTGCGCGCGATCGTGGTGACCCACCCGAACAACCCGACCGGCCTCATCGTGCCCGAGGATCATCTGCGCTCGCTCGCGGAGCACGCCGTCCGCCACGGGCAGACGGTCATCATCGACGCCAGCTTCCGCGGCCAGGTACGTGAGGCCCAGTACGACACGTACGCGATTCTGGAGGCGGCAGGCGCGAGCTGGATCGTCATCGAGGACACCGGCAAGCTCTGGCCCGTGCACGAGCTCAAGATCGGACTGCTGGCGTACAGCGAGCGGACCAGGCTTCCCATCGAGCGCGCGTTCTCGGAGTCGTTGCTGGCCGCCTCACCGGTCGTCCTGAAGTTCGTCACGGCCCTGGCCGGCGACTGGGTGAACGGCGGCTACGAGCGAGCCCGGGCGCTGGTGGAGCGGAACCGTGCGGTGGTCCAGGAGACGATCAGGTCGGCCGGGCTGCGGCTGGCCGATCCCGATTCCCAGATCAGTGTCGCCCGGATCGGGCTTCCCGCGGGTGGCCCCGACTCTTCGGTGCTGTACAAGGAAATGGTCACCCGCGGCGTCCACGTGCTGCCGTGCACGCCGTTCCACTGGGCCGACCCGGAGGGCGGTCTGCGTTTCATCCGCATCTCGCTGGCGCGGCCGTTCGAGGTCGTCGAGCGCGGGGCGCGGACGCTGGCCCAGGCGTATCGCGACCTGTCCGTGGACGCCACCTGACATCGCGATCACTGGACGGGAGTTGTGGATCGATGAGTACAGATGCTCTGGCGCTGCACGAGGATGATCAGGCGGCCCTCGGCTACGACCCGTTCGACTACCGGATTCACGAGGATCCCTACCCCGTCTACGCCTGGATGCGAGAGCACGCGCCGCTGTACCGCAATGAGCAACGCGACTTCTGGGCCTTGTCCCGGCATGCCGACGTGGTGGCGGCGTTGCGCAATCCCAAGCTGTTCTCCAACCGTAACGGCATCTCCCTGGAGTCGGAGCTGTGGGGCCCGCACGCGGTGCAGACCAGCTTCTTCCTCGCCATGGATCCGCCCGAGCACGGTGCGTACCGTAGCCTCGTGGGGGCCGCGTTCGCACCGCGCAAGGTGGCGGCCCTGGAGTCGCGGATCCGCCAGCTCGCCCGGGAACGGCTGGAGCTGCTGCGTGACCAGGCGAGATTCGACTTCGCCGCCGACTACGCCGCCGCGCTGCCCAACGACGTGGTCTGCGAGATGCTCGGGGTTCCGGAAGCTGACTGGGACCAGATCCGCGCCGACACGGACCAGCTCAACCAGCGCGAGGACGGGTCGGAGGACCGGGGCCCGGGTTCCGTGGCCGCGGCCCTGCGGCTGGCCAACTACTTCGTCGAGCTGGTCGCCGACCTGCGCCGCCGCCCCGGGGCCGACCTGACGTCGGCCATGATCCAAGCCGAGGTCAACGGCGTCAGGCACACCGACACGCAGATCGTCGCGTTCCTGTTCCTGGTGATCAGCGCCGGCAACGAGTCCACCGGTAAGACCATCGGCAATGCCTGGTACCACGGCTGGGTGCACCCGGAGGTCCAGCGGGCGGGGCTGAACGGACGCGCCGACGACTGGGCCACCGAGACGCTACGTTACGACTCGGCGAGCCAGATGACCGCCCGTACCCTCACCAAGGACACGGTCATCCATGACGTCGAGCTGACGGAGGGCGCACGCATCGCGATCCTGCCCGCCGCCGGCAACCGCGACAGGCGGGTGTTCGCGGACCCGGAGCGATACGACCTGGACCGCGACACCAGCAAGCTGATCAGCTTCGGCCATGGCCCGCACCACTGCCTCGGCGCCGCGCTCGCCCGGCTCGAGATGCGGATCGCCCTTGAGGAGATCGGCGCGCTGGTGTCGGAGTACGAGATCGACATGACCAACACCCGGCGTGTGCACTCCCCGCACCAGCGCGGGTTCGCCTCCCTGCCGTGCGCGGTGACCCACCGGCCGAAGACGCGCCGGTGAAAGCGAACACGTCCAGTCATCGGGACAACTGATCTTTGGGGTCGACAATGAGCACTTCCCACGCTGATACCCGCAACAATCCCGACGACGGCGGAGCAGAGGTGGCGGTGCCCGCCAACGGGGTCCGCACGTTCACGATCGTCTGGTGCGGCCAGTTCGTCGCGGTGACGAGTCTGACGGTGCTCAACTTCGCGGCGGCCTTCTACTTCTACGAGCAGTACGCGTTGCCGTTCCTCGGCATCATGTTCGCCCTTCCCTTCGTTCCCTTTCTGGTGGCCTCTCCCTTCGCCGGCTCGCTGATCGACCGTTGGGGGCCGAGGCGCGCACTCCTGGTGAGCAACATCGGCGGCATCCTGCTCGCGGCCACCTTGGCCGTGCCGCTGTTCACGCACACCTTCTCGACGTGGCACGCGTTCGCCATCATCATGATCGTTCCCATTCTGAAGGCGCTGCTGCTGCCCGCTTTCGAGACGTCGGTGTCGCTGCTGGTGCCGAAGCGGCACATCGGCCGTGCGAACGGGACGCGGATGCTCGTGAACGGGATCGGCGCGGTGCTGGGGCCGATCGCCGCCGGACTCCTGCTCGATGCCATCGCCATCGAAGGAGTCGGGCTGCTGGTGGCCGTGTGCCTGGCCCTGGCCGTGCTGACCCTGGTGGCGGTACGGATCCCGCGAGCCCGGCAGGAGCATACGGCGGCCACCGGCGCGCTGATGTTGCTGGCCGAGTTCAGGGAGGCCTGGCACCATGTCCGGACCCGGCACGGACTGGTGGCGCTGCTGGTGTTCTTCGGTGTCATCAGCTTCGGTATCGGCTTCGTCGAGGTGCTGCTTCCCGACCTCGTCCTCGCCTTCGCCTCGGAGGGCGCGCTCGGCGTCGTTTTCGGGATCGGAACACTCGGCATGGTCGCCACCGGCGTGGCGATGACGGTGTGGGGCGGGCCTCGCCGCCGGGTCAACGGCATGCTCGGATACTCGCTGCTGTTCGCGGTGGCGATCGTCCTGGGTTCGCTGCGGCCGAACGTCACGTTGATCGCCGTCGCCGCCTTCCTCTTCCTGGGCACCACGTCGATCATCGTCGGCAACATCCATACCGTCTTGAACATCAAGGTGGAACCCCAGCGGCTGGGCCGGGTGATGGCCCTGAAGAACGTCATCTACGCCGGCCTGCTCATGCTCGGCAACGTCATGGCGGGAGTCCTCAGCGGTGTTTTCCAGCCACTGATCGGCGAGGACCAGGTCAAGTCGCGCTTCGTGGCGGTCCTGGTCGGCGACGGACCGAACCGAGGGTTGGCCCTGCTCATGATGGTGATCGGCGTGCTGCTCGCGCTCTGCACGGTGTACGCGTACCGGCACCGGCGGCTGAGCCGGCTGGAGGAGACCCTGCCTGACGTGACACCCGAGGATCTGGCGGCCGAGTCGGCGCGGCGGTGAAGGAGAAGACATGGCACCGCCCGCCTCCGGGTTCCGCACGTTCACCGTCCTGTGGTGCGGACAGTTCGTCTCGCTGACCGGATCGGCGCTTTCGGGTTTCGCCCTGGGCGTCTACGTCTACCAGATGACCGGTTCGGCCACGACGCTCGGCTTCATCTACGCGCTCTCCTCCCTGCCGTTCGTCCTCGCTTCCCCCTTCACAGGCTCGTTCGCGGACCGCTTCGGCGCCAGACGCGCACTACTGGTGGCCAACATCGGCTCCTTGCTCGTCATGCTGGTCCTGACAGCCGTGCTGTCCGCCGACGCCACCGCCGTGTGGCCGGTGTGCCTGGTCGTCGCCGCCCTCTCGGTGCTCGCCGCGCTGCAGGTGCCCGCGTTCGAGGCCTCGGTGCCGCTCCTCGTACCGAAACGGCACATCGGCCGGGCGAACGGGATGAGATTGATCGCGTTGGCGTCGAGCCAGGTCCTGGCGCCGGCGGCCGGTGGGTTCCTGCTCCTGGCCATCGGCATCGACGGGATCATCTTGATGGACTGCGTCTCGTTCGGCGCGGCGATTCTCACCCTGCTCTACGTCCGGATCCCAATGGCCCGTCAAGCCGCTGAGGCGACGCGCGCCGGGATGGCGACGCTGCTGAGGGACTTCTCGGTGGCGTGGCGGTATGTCGCGGTCCGGCGCGGGTTGCTGGCCCTGCTGGCCTTCATCGCGGCGCTGGAGTTCTGCGCCGGTTTCGTCGATGTGCTGATCGCCCCTCTCGTCCTCGCGTTCGCATCGTCAGGCGCCCTCGGCACCGTCTTGACGATCGGCGGCATCGGCATGGTCGCTGCCAGCCTGGCGATGACCGCATGGGGCGGCCCCCGGCGACGCGTACGAGGCATACTCGGGTGTTCGCTGGTGCTCGCGGTGGCCATCATCGCCGGCTCCCTGCGACCGAGCGTCGCGCTGATAGCCGTCGCCGCCTTCGTCTTCTTCGCCGACCTGGCGATCGTCATCGGCAGCAACCAGAGTCTGTGGCAGTCCAAGGTGGAACCCCATCTGCTCGGCCGGGTCATCGCACTACGGAACATGATCGCATCGGTTCCGCGATTGCTCGCGTTCGCCTTGGCGGGCCTGGCCGCCGATCACGTGTTCCTGCCTCTGGTCGGCCGGGACCAGGTCCGCTCGCCGCTCCTGGCAGCGGTGATCGGCGACGGCCCAGGCCGCGGGTTCGCCCTGTTGATGATGGTGATGGGTCTCCTGCTCGCCTTGTGCGTCGTAGTGGCCTACCTGTATCCCCGGCTGCGACATCTGGAGGACGAACTCCCCGACGTCACACCTGAGGATGTGACGTCCGAAGGGGGCACCGACCCGGTCGAGACCACAGAGCCAGGCTCCTCCGCCGGCGTGGAAGCCGTCGGGAAAGGGCCCTGAGCCCGGCAGACCGAGTCGCCCCCGCCATCCGTCCCCAAAAGCGGGGAGGCGCGACCTGCGCGCGCACGAGCCACCATGGCAAAGCGACACCATCTTGTGAGGAGGGCACGCCGTGCTCGAGGACGCCCAGCTCCGCGAATACCACGAAGACGGCTTCGTTGTCGTACCGGACGTGCTGACGCCGCGCGACGTGGCCCGGATCCGGAACGAGGTCGAGCGGCTCTACGGGGAGGATCATCCGGGCCGGGTCCTGGAGAAGGACGGCCGGACCATCCGCGGCGTCCACGGCTGCCACCAGTCGAGCGAGCTCTTCTCCCGCCTGGTCCGGTTGCCCGACCTGCTGGGACCCGCCGAACAACTGCTGAACGGCAAGGTGTACGTCTACCAGAGCAAGGTCAACGCCAAGCGGGCGTTGCACGGCGACGTGTGGCCATGGCACCAGGACTACATCTTCTGGGAACGCGAGGACGGCATGCCCGCGCCGTCGGTCACGAACGTCGCGCTCTTCCTTGATGACGCGACGCCCTACAACGGGCCGTTGCTGTTCGTGCCCGGCTCCCACCGGATGGGCACCGTACCCACCGAGCGGCGGCGGGACGGCGGCCAGAAGAGCTGGAAGTCGAACCTCGCGGCCGACCTGGACTACGCATTGACCGCCGAGCAACTGGCCTCACTGATCGCCCGGCTCGGGATACGGGCCGCGACGGGTGCCGCGGGAAGCCTGCTGCTGTTCGATCCCCGGCTGGTCCACGGCTCGGGCACCAACATGTCCCCCCACGACCGGCAGCTCGTCATCATCACCTACAACAGTGTCGACAACGTTCCGCGGGAGATGCCGAACCGCCGGCCGGAATTCCTGTCCGCGTCGGACACCACGCCGCTGGCCCCGCTGACCGGAGGGCTACGGCTGTGACACACCCGGCGTGCCCGCTCGCGTAGTTCTCACCCGGGCGGGCCGCACGCTGAGCGAGCGGGGCCTCGCCACGGCCTCTGATGCGGTCACTCGGCGGACGTGGCGTGCCCGGAATCGGTCGTGTCAGGCGCCTGTCGCGCCGCCCGGACCGACGCCGCCACATCGCGGACGGTACCACCGAGCAGATCGGTCACGGCGGGCCGTACGCGCAGCTTCTCCAGGCACTCGTCGAGCAGCTGGAAAGCGAGCAGGGAGTGGCCGCCGAGCTCGGCGAAGGTGTCCAGTACGCTGACGGGCCCGGTCTCCAGGACCCGGCGGTAGATGTCGACCAGGGCCGCCTCCACCTCGTCTGCGGGCGGCACAATCTTCCGTTCGCTGTCGACCAGCGTCTGCCAGACAGCGACCAGCGCTTCCTTGTCGATCTTTCCGTTCACGGTCGCCGGGATGCGCAGTACCGGCACGATCCGCTCGGGTCTCATGTGGTCGGCCACGACGGTGGCCACGTAATCGCTGAGCGCCACGACGTCCAGGTCGTCGACGCCGACCCGGCCGGCGGGTACCACGAAGGCGAGGAGACGGATCGGGGTGCCGTGCGCGATGACCGCGCAGTCGGCGACGGCCGGGTGCGCGGCGAGCACCGACTCGATCTCCCCGGGTTCGATGCGCAGCCCTCGGATCTTGATCTGCCTGTCGATACGGCCGAGGTGCTCCAGCACGCCGTCGTCCCGATACCGGCACAGGTCGCCGGTGCGGTACGTGCGCGACCCCGGCGCCCCGTAGGGGTCGGCGACGAACCGTTCGGCGGTGCGGCCCGGTGCGCGCCAGTACGCCTGTGCGAGGCCGACGTCACCACCGATGTACGCCTCACCCGGCATGCCGACGGGCACCAGGTCGAGGTTCTCATCCAGCAGGGTGATCCGGAAGTTGGCCGCGGGCCGTCCCAGCGGCACCGGGACGCCCTGTTCGACTGGAAGGATCATGTCGGTGACATTGCCCGCCTCGGTCGGGCCGTAGCAGTTCACCAGTTTCGCCGCAGGCAGTGTGGTGTAGAACGTGTCGCGGACGCGAGGGGTGACCGGCTCACCGCCGCACATCGCCCAGCGCAACGCGCCGGCCCGATCGGCCGTCACCTTCTCCAGGAACGGGGCCATCACGGTCGGCGGCAAGAAGATCATCGATACGTTGTGCTCCTCGACCAGCCGCGCGAGGCGCTGCGGGTCGCGGTGCCCGCCCGGCTCGCAGATCACGAGACGTGCGCCGTGATAGAGGGGCCAGAAGAGCTCCCAGATGGAGACGTCGAAGCCGGGGGAGGTCTTGAACACCGCGCAGTCATCAGGGCCGAACGGGTACCGGCTCTGCATCCAGGCCAGGTGCGCCAGCGCGCCGGAGGTCGGGTAGGCGACCCCTTTGGGACGGCCCGTGGTACCGGAGGTATAGAGAATGTTGAGCAGCCCGTCAGGCTCCCCGTCCACCGCCGGATCGTTCGCCGGACAGACCTCCCAGGAATCCCGCTCGGACTCGACGTCCACCGTGCGCCAGCCACCGTCCGGAACACGGCCGCGACAGACCGGGTCGGTGAGCACCTGTCCCGGTGCGACGTCTTCCAGCATGTACGCGAGCCGGGAGTCGGGCAGCTCGGCCTCGAGGGGAACATACACGGCACCGGTCTTGACGACGGCGTAGATGGCGACGACCTGGTGGACGCCGCGCTGCATGCAGATCCCGACGCGGCTGCCGGGACCGGCGCCCTGGCCGATGAGGAAGTGCGCCAGCCGGTTCGCCCGCTCGTTCAGCTCACGGTAGGTGAGCGTGGTGCCCTGCTCGTCGACCAGGGCGACGGCGTCGGGGGTGAGGCCCACCTGTGCCTCGAACGGCGCGGTCATCGTGGCGTGCCCTACCTCGGGTACGCCGTATGCGTTGAGCCCGCGCAGGATGCGGTCGCGCTCGGCGTCATCGATGAGGGGATGTGCCGTCATGGGCGTGTCGGGGTCGTTCACCAGGCAGGTGAGGAGCTGCACGAACGACCGGGCCCAGCACTGGGCGGTCGGCGCGTCGGCCGCGCTCGTCATGCTCTCGGCGTACAGGCGCCGGCTGTCCTGCGAGACCACGATCGTGACATCGGTCCCTTGGCCGGTGGCCGCGTCCGGTACCGCGGCGACCCATCGCTCCGAGGCCCGCCGCAGCGCGGTGCGGAAGGTGTCGGCCGGATCGACCGGCGCGGCCGAGGCCGGCGTGATGATCTCCCGCGCTCCCTGGAACACCTGAGCCCGGCGCGACCCACCGGGCCGCGACAGCCGCCGCGCCAGCACCGCGGCGCAGATCGACAGCGGTACGAGGTCGTCGACCTCGACGGCCGACGCCAGGGCGTGCAGCGCCCGTGCGAAGGCGGGCGGGATCATCACGGGGCCGACACATTCCGGCGGCATCGATGTCTTCCTCTCGCCGTCCGTCTCCGGGAGGCCTCGGACGGCCGGCTCGTTCGTCGCCAAGGGAATGGGTACCGGCGCAGCGACTGCGCGTTCGGCTGAGTGGCGGCTGCTGGTCACGGATGCTCCAATGGTCTGGATCTATCCTGCTCCTCAGTTAATCGAGCGGTTCTCGAGCCGGTCAACCCGAGGGTCCGTCCCAAGTTCGCAGGACAGCGGAGCCGCCCAGTCGCCCGTTCATGGGACTCCACCCGCCGCGCCACCCGCGCCTAGCGTCGGGATACGAGCCGCGGCCGCCACCCCGGCGACTCGCGACCGGAAAGGCGGGGCGGGAATCGTGCTTCGGACTGATGGACGCCTGCCGTGAGCGACATCGAGACCATGATGCGGCCACCGGCCGCCGGGCCGGGAGCCTGCGTCCTGGACCTGATTCGCGCGCGGGCGCGCGTGGACGGCGATCACGACGCGCTGGTCGACCTCGCCGGCACGGTGCCGCTGAGCTACGCGGGGCTGGTCGGCCGGGTGGACGCGCTGGCCCACCGGCTGCGTGCCTGCGGTGCCGGTCCGGAGCAACCGGTGGCCGTTCTGCTCGACCGCTCCGTCGACACGATCGTCGCGATGCTGGCGGTGCTCGCGGCCGGCGGCGCGTACAGCCCGCTGGACGTGACCGCGCCCGATGCGCGCGTCGCGGCGACCGTGCGGCATCTCGGTGCCCGGATGGTGATCGCCGACCACGCGAACGCCGACCGGCTGGGAGCCGGAGTCGTCGTGGTGCCTCCGGACGCGGAGGCCCCGCAGGAGCCCTTCGCGGCCGCCCCTCCCACCCCGGACACGCTTGCGTACGTCCTGCACACCTCCGGCTCGACCGGCGTGCCCAAGGGGGTCGCGATGACCCATCGCGGGCTCTCCCGGCTGATCCACTGGCAGCTCGCCAGCGGGACGCCCGGGCTGCGCACGCTGCAGTTCACCGCGACCTCCTTCGACGTGACGTTCCAGGAGGTGCTCTCGACGCTGGCGACCGGCGGATGCCTGGTCGTGGCCTCCGAGGAGGTGCGCCGCGACCCCGCCGCGCTGCTCGACACGATCACGGGTCAGCGGATCCAGCGGTTGTTCCTGCCATACGTGGCACTGCAGTTGATGGCCGTCACGGCCGGACGGCTTTCGGTGACCCCCCACTCCCTCCAGCACGTGATCACCGCCGGTGAGCGCCTGATCATCACCCCGGCGATCCGCGACCTCTTCGCCACGATCCCGGACTGCCGGTTGGACAACCACTACGGGCCCACCGAGGCGCATCTCGTCACCAGCCTCACCCTCCCCGAGGACCCGGCCTCCTGGCCGGCGATACCGTCCATCGGCGCTCCGGTGGAGGAGGTCTCCTGCCGGGTGCTCGACGATCGACTCCACGCCGTCCCGGACGGGGACGTCGGCGAGCTCTACGTCGGCGGGACCGGCCTGGCCCGGGGGTACCAGCACGATGCGGCCCGCACCGCGGAACGATTCGTGGCCAGCCCGTTCGCGCCGGGCGAGCGCCTGTACCGCACCGGCGACCTGGCCCGTGTTCGCGACGACGGGAACTACGAGTTCATCGGCCGTGCCGACAGGCAGCTCAAGGTGCGCGGCTTCCGGGTGGAGCCGGCCGAGGTGGAGGACGCGTTGCTGCGCCACCCCCGGGTCGAGGCGGCCGCGGTCGGGTTGCGCGAGGTCGCGGACGGCGTGTCCGTGCTCGTCGGGTACCTCCAGACCGACGGCCCGGTCTCCCACCGGGAGCTCACGGACCACGTGCGCGGCATACTGCCCGCCTACATGCTGCCATCGCGGTACGTCGACGTCGCCACGATGCCGCGGACGACCACAGGGAAGATCGACGCGAGGGCGCTGGCCGAGCTCGAGCTGCCGGCCGCGCCGGGCCTTGCGCCGGACGAGCCCGCCCCGGCCGCGCCGTCGCTCACCGACGTCGTCACCGCCATCTGGACCCGGGTGCTCGGCCACGACGAATTCGCGGGAGACGACGACTTCTTCGAAGTCGGCGGAGACTCGCTGCTCGCCACCTGGGTGGTCGCCGAGCTCGGCCAAGCCCTGAACCGGCCGGTCGAGCTGTCGCTGTTCCTGGAACACGGCACGGTCGACGACCTGGCGGGCGCACTGGGTTCGGTCGCATCGGCGCCCCGGCCACAGCACGGCTCATCACAGATCGTCACGCTTCGCCCCGGTCCCTCCAACCGCAGCCTGTACCTGGTGCACCCGCTCGGCGGCGAGCTTCTCGGCTACCGGGAACTGGCCCAGGCCTCGAACGCGCCGCTGCGGTTACTCGGCATCGGCTGGACGGGGGAGCCGCCCCCGTTCGGCAGCACGCTCGAAAAGATCGCCCGCCGGCACGTTGAGCAGTTGCGCACGATCGAGCCGGACGGCCCCTACCGGCTGGGCGGCTGGTCGTTCGGCGGCGTGCTGGCCTACGAGATGGCACAGCAGCTCGTCGCCGATGGAGCCACCGTGGACTTCCTGGGATTGTTCGACGCGAACCCGGTCATCGATCCCCTCACCGGCCTGCCGATGGCGCAGACACCGTTCCTGGGCCTGCTCGACACCGTGGTGGCGCGACTCGACGACCGGGCCACGACCGACGCGGACCTCGTCGAGCTGACGTCGACCGAGACCTGGGTCCAGCTCATGGGGGCGCCGATCGCGGCCGGCGCGTCCAGCGCCTACCTGCGGGCCGTACTGGAGACCGCCCGGACCTGTATGAACGCGGCGATGCGCTATCGGCCTCGGCCGTACCCCGGGCCGGTCCACCTCTTCCAGGCCGCCGCCACCGGCCCGGCACGCCGGGCCGAACTGGCCGCGGCCCTTCGGGAACTCTGCACGGGGCCCCTGACCGTCATCCCGATCGACGGCGACCACTGGACCTTCATCAGAGGAGAACACGTCATCGAGACGGCAGCGGAACTGGATGGCGCGCTGGAGCGTGTCGGTGGAGCAGGGAGTGCATAACGTGGATCTTGAAACCGATGCGAAGACCTTCGCCGAGCAGGGATACATCGGACCGTTCACCCTCTGGGAGCCGGAGGAGATGAAGGCCTGGTGGAAGGAGCAGCGAAGAGCACTGCTCGACCCGGCCAACGACGCGCGCAAGGTGTTCGACAATCCGGTGAACTACGACCGGCACCTGGACGTGTCCGGGCTCGGCAAACTCATCAGCGAACCGGAGATCGTCCGGCGGATGCAGGCCCTCATCGGCCCGGACGTCCTGTGCTGGCGCACCGAGTTCTTCCCCAAGAACCCCGGTGACTCCGGCACCGGATGGCACCAGGTGGAAACGTATGCGATCGGCGAGACGAGCCAGGGGATGCTGGAGGCCACGGAGCACTCGCCGACCAACCCGATGGAGCTGACCTGCTGGGTGGCGTTCACCGAGGCGGCCAAGGAGAACGCCTGCATGAAGGTCATCCCGGGCAGCCATCGCCAGTGGCGCTATGACGAGCGCGCGCCGATGAAGTGGAACGGCACGGCGCGTGACAACTCCTTCTTCGGCTACAACTACGACGACATCAAGATCGACAAAGACTGGAGCCCGGACCAGGAGAACGTCCGCCACCTGGAGATGCGCGCCGGCCAGTTCTTCATCTTCACCGCCCGCTGCATCCACGGCTCGAACCCCAACACCAGCCGGCGCCAGCGCATGGGCTTCGCGATCCGGGTGGTACCCACCCACGTGCGGGTCTACGGCGGGATGACCGAGTTCGACGAGTTCGGCCACCACTTCGATCTCGACCGGCACGGCTGCGTGCTCGTCGCCGGTAAGGACGACTACCGGCTCAACCGGGTGGCGGGTGAGAACGCGTGGGGCGAGCGGTTCACCACTCTCGAAAGGGCGTGACCAGATGCGAACCCGATACGTGACCACCACCGCGCTCGACGAGGACCGGCTCGCGAAGGACCTCGAACAGAGCGCGTCGTTCCACTACTCCGAGGCATACAGCAACTACCTCATCGGCGGCCCATGGAAGAGTGCCATGTTGTGGGCCACCGGCGGGGACAGCGGTACCGGGGTGCTCACCAACTACGCCTACGAACAGCACTCCACCTTCACCGAGTACGGCGGCCAGCTCCCGTACATCCAAGAGCTCATCACGAACGTGGCCGATCTGAGCCGGCTGCAGTTCGTCCGGTTGGCCGTGTTCTCCGACAGTGTGATCGTCCCGCACCGCGACTTCCTCGAGCTGTCCGACGTGCCCGAGGACGCGCGGTCGGCCCACCGTCTGCACATCCCGCTCATCACGCACGAGAACTGCTTCTTCAGCGAGGACAACATCGTCTACCGGATGCGCGCGGGTGAGATCTGGTACTTCGACGCGGCCCGGATCCACTCGGTGGCGTCGCTTTCCAGCGCGCCACGGATCCACCTCATCTTCGACTTCGCCGACCGGCCCGGCGCCGGGCCCCTGGTCATGGGGGAACCGGAGGGGGAAGGCGACGGTATTCCGGCTGACCGCCGGGTGGAGCGGCCACCGCTGCCCGACGCCGAGCGCGCCAACCTGCTGCGCCTGGCGGACGTGCTCACCATGGACAACTTCCGCGAGATCTTCAGCATCGTCATCAAGACGCACTTCCGGTGGGACGGCGGCGAGAACTTCGCCTGGGACACGATGCTCGAGCTCGCCCGCGCCTGCAAGCACCCGGCCGTCCTGCCGCACACCAGCGAGCTGTTGCGCTACTACACCCTGGATCGATCCGGTAGTAAGGAGTGACGAGCATGACCACAACGCTGTCGTTCGGCGACCGTCTGGCCGGGAGCCCGGTGCACCGGAAGTTCCAGGACCACCCGTTCTTCGCGGCCGTCGACACCGCCGACCTGACCAAGGAGCAGGTCGCCATCCTCATCGAGCAGTGGTGGCACCCGCTGCACTACTTCCCGACCTTTCTCGCCCGCTGCGTGGCGGTCCTGCCCGACATCGCCTCGAAGAGCGCGATCACCCGCATCCTCAACCAGGAGGCCGGGGGCGGCGTGGTCTCCCAGGCACACGAGGTCATCTACGGCGACTCGATGGAGAAATGCGGATTCGACCGGGAACGGGTCACCGGGACCGAGCCGTACGCGGAGACCGCGGCCCTCGTCGAGGGGTACCGGAACGCGTCGGACGGCCGGGAGAGCGCACTCGGGTTCATCTTCGCCACCGAGACCACCGACCTGCTCATGGTGTCCAGCATCGGTAAGGCGATCGAGCGGACCACCGGCATCACCGACAACGAGTGGGTCACCATCCACATCGAGCAGGAACCGGACCACGTCGAGGAGGCCAACCACGCGCTGCTCTCGAACTTCAGCGCCGAGCAGGAGGACGCCGTCCTGCGGGCGGCCAACGAGATGTGGAAGCTGTGGACGGCGTTCTTCGACCGACTCGTCGTGGAGACCGGCATCACACTGCCCGCACCGGCGAGGTGAGCCGTGGAAGACGTACGGAGCACCTATCTGCGCTTCCCCTCCTGGACGCAACACTTCTGGACCTGGCAGACCGGGAAGGCCCTGCCCGGGCAGAAGCCGATGATCCGGCACACCTGGGCGTCCTACCTGGCCGTGACGCTCGCCGTGTTCTTCGCGGGCCTGACCGTCTCGACGCTCGCCGTGGCGCTCATGTTCCCGCTGTGGTACCTGGCGCTGCCGGTGGGGTGGCTGCTCACGGTCAACGGAGAGCGGTTGATGGTCCTGGTCATCGCGCACCAGGCGCTGCATCGGCGCTTTTCGGGCAGCTCACGCGGGGACGCGTTCTGGGGTGAGGTCGTGACGGTGCTCTCCGTCTTCCACACCTTCCGCGATTTCAAAGAGGAGCACTTCGACAACCACCACAGGCGGGAGGTCTTCGCGACGGAGGCCGACCCGCCGGTGCAGTTCCTGATCGATCTCGGGTTCCGGCCCGGGCTCAGCCGGACGGCGCTGTGGCGTCGCGCATGGGTCGTTTTCTTCTCGCCGCTCTTCTACTGGAACGGCTTCCTCGGCCGGACCAGAAGCAACCTCAAGGGCCGCGGCTGGCGGATCGTCGGATTCGCGACATGGATGGGATGGTGGCTCTCCCTGCCGTTCTGGATGCCGAACGGCGTGCTCGTGGTGGTGCTCGCGTTCGTGGTACCGGTCGTGCTGTTCGCGCAGCTGAGCGCGTTGCTGGACCGGCTGGGGGAGCACGAGTGGCTGGCACCGCGCAACCCCGCGTTCGGCCACCGCTTCTACACGGTGGCCAACACCTCGGCCAGATACTGCGGGGCTCCGGTCCCGCCCGCCGGCCTGCCTATCGGTACGCGGCTGCCGGCGTGGATCCGCTGGATCGCGCTCACCGTGTGCTACCACCTGCCCTCGCGGCTCCTCGTCGTGGTGGGGGACCTGCCCAACCACGACTACCACCACCGGTATCCGTCCACTTCGGAGTGGACCATGGCCGCCTACGCGCGCCAGCAGGACATCGACACCGGGCCGGAGGGACCGCCATACCGGGAGGTCTGGGGCATGGGCGCGGCGATCGATCAGATGTTCCACACCTTGTCAGGCCGGGGGGAGAACCGCGAGGATGCGCTTTCGAATCGTTGACACCTTCACCGACAAACGGTTCGCCGGCAATCCGGCCGCCGTCGTCGAGGTACCGCGCTTCCCGCCCGTCAGCGTGATGCAGCGCACCGCGTACCTGATCGGCCTTCCGACGTCGGCGTTCGTCGAGCCGATCGCACCCGCCCAGTACCGGGTGCGCTGGTTCACCCCGTACAAGGAGATCAACCTGTGCGGGCACGCCACGATCGCCAGCGCGCGCCACCTGTTCGCGGCGGCGGGAAACGCCGGCCACAGCAAGCTCACGTTCGTGTCGGACAACGGCGTCCTGCACACCGAGCGGGTCGGTGAACTGATCGCCATCGACCTGCCCAAGGCCGAGATCGCCCTCGCCGAACCGCCACCCGGGTTGCTCGAGGCCCTCGGCACGGACGCGGTGGCCTGCGCGGTGTCGAGCGACGACATCCTCATCGAGGTCGAGTCGGCCGCGGCCGTCGCGGCCGTCCGCCCGGATTTCACGGCACTGGCCAGACAGCCGTTCCGGGGCCACATCGTCACCGCGCGAGCGGCCTCGGACGCCGACTTCGTCTCGCGCACGTTCTTCCCCTCACTCGGCGTGAACGAAGACCAGGTGTGCGTCACCGCGCACTGCAAACTCGCGCCGTACTGGGCGCCGCGGCTGGGCAAGGGCCGGCTCAAGGCGCTGCAGCTCTCCGAACGCGGCGGCCGCCTCGAGGTGGAGGACGCAGGGGCCCGAGTCCGGGTACTCGGCACGGCCGTACTGCGGGACGAGGACCACATGACCGTGCTCGACGACGAGATCGACACACGAAAGGGCACGCTCAGATGAGCGTGCGCACCATCGCGTTGCTACTTCTCGATCTTGTGATCATCGTGGGACTGGCGCGGCTGCTCGGCATGCTCGCCCGCCGGCTCGGCCAGCCCGCGGTGATCGGAGAGATCCTGGGCGGCATCCTGCTCGGGCCGACGCTGTTCGGCGGCGGGATATCCAGGACACTCTTTCCCGGTGAGGTGCGGCCGCCGCTGACCATGCTGGCCGACGTCGGCGTCTGCCTGTTCATGTTTTTCATCGGCCTGCATCTGGACCACAAGCTGCTACGCGGCCAGAGCCGGACGGCCGTCGCCGTGTCGCTCGGCGCGATCCTGCTGCCGTTCGGTCTCGGCGTCCTGCTGGCGCTCCACCTCGCCGACGGCCAGGGCGCCGGCAACCGGCTCGCTTTCGCACTGTTCATGGGCGCTGCGATGGCGGTCACCGCGTTCCCCGTCCTGGCCCGCATCCTGACCGACAACGGCCTGCTCAACACGCCCATCGGCGGGCTGGCGCTGGCCTGCGCCGCGGTGGGTGACGTGCTCGCGTGGGCGCTCCTCGCCGTCGTGGCGGCACTGGCCGGTGGCGGCGGCCATCCGTGGCGCGTCCTGTTGGTGGTGCCCTTCGCCATCCTCCTGCTGCGGGTGCTACGACCGCTGCTGGCCCGGCTGGCCGCGCGCCGGGAGGTGACCGGCCCGCTGGCCGGCGTCGGCGTGCTGGCCGCGGTGACGGCCGGGCTGCTGCTGTCGGTGCAGGCGACCACCTGGATGGGCCTGCACGCCATCTTCGGCGCCTTCCTCTTCGGCGCCGCCATGCCGCGCGAGGGCGCCTCGATGCTGCGCGAGCGGGTGCTGCCACGGATCGAGTGGACCTGCACCGTCCTGCTGCTGCCGGTCTTCTTCATGGTCGCCGGCCTCAAGGTCGATCTGTCCAGGCTGGATGTGGTCGCGTTCGGCGAGCTGGCGCTGATCCTGCTGGTGGCGATCGGTGGCAAGTTCGGGGGGGCGTACCTGGGCGGGCGGCTCACCGGCGTGCGCCCTCGCCACTCGGCGGTCCTGGGCATCCTGATCAACACCCGCGGCCTCACCGAGTTGATCGTGCTGGCCGTCGGGCTCCAACTCGGCGTGCTGACGCCAAAGCTGTACTCCCTGATGATGGTGATGGCTCTGGTCACGACCGCCATGACCGGTGTCCTACTGCGAATCGTGTACCCCGAGCGCAGGATCGTCGAGGACATGGCGCCCCCGACCCGCACGTTCCCCGAGGAGGCAGTGCCATGAGGGGATCCCAGGCGAAGACCGGCTGGTTGCAGCGTGAACCGTCGCCGACGGCGGCCGCGAGGGTGTTCTGCATTCCCCATGCCGGCTGCGGCACCGGAGTGTTCCGCAACTGGCCCGAGGAACAGGGCTTCGTCGAGTTCCTGCCCGTGGAGCTGCCCGGCCGGTTGAGCCGCTTCGGTGAGACGATGCCGGCGACCTTCGAAGAGCTGGCCCATGACATGATCACCGGCCTCGGACGCCACCTGGACGTGCCGTTCGCCTTCTTCGGTCACTGCTGGTCGGCGCTCGTCGCCTACGAGGTGACCGCCCAGCTCCAACGCGCCGGTGGGCCGGCGGCGACGCGACTGTTCGTCTCCTCCCAACTTGCCCCGCAGGACGGGCCGGTGGGGCGGATGCTCGGCATGGACGAGGCGGAACTCGCCGCGGAGCTGGAGACGATGATCCGCGACCAGGGCAGCAGGCCGCACCCCGAGCTGGTGGCCATCTACCTCAAGGTGCTGCGCGCCGACGTCGAGATGAGCCGGCGATACGTCGTCCCCGACCCGCTTCGGCTCACCTGCCCGATCACGGCGATCGGCTGGACAGAGGACAGCGAGGTCCGCCCCGGCCAGATGGCCGGCTGGCCGGTCTGCGGCGACACCGCCTTCGAGGTCTTCACCGGCCGCCACAACAGGTTCGTCGACGCGCCGCCGGAGCTCTTAAAGGCTCTGTATGCCGGCGTGGTCGACCGGAACTGTCCCGACTTCACGTGACATCACGACGAGCAGGACGCACCATAGCGTTACGGTGTGGACATTGCGATCGCTCGGCTCGAACAGTGGATGCGCGACTACTATCACAACGTCAACTACGACATCGGCAGCAGCGGCGTACGTGACCTGACCATCGCGGAACTGCGCGCGCTGTGCGGATTCGAGTTCTCGGAACTCGACACGATGATCTTCCATGACAGCGAGAGTTACGGGAGCAAGGGCCTGCGTGCCGCGCTGGCCGACCGCTGGACCGGTGGCGACGTCGACCGGATGATGGTCACGCACGGCTCCAGTGAAGCGATCTATCTGGTCATGCACCTGGCGCTGCAGCCGGGCGACGAGGTGATCGTGGTGGATCCCGCCTACCAGCAGCTCCACGACATCGCCGCGGCACGCGGCTGCCGGATCACCCGATGGCCACTGGACGCGCGCGGCGGGTTCGCCGCCGACCTGGCACTCCTGCGCGAGCTCGCCAGGTCCCGCCCCCGGATGATCGTGGTGAACTTCCCGCACAATCCCACCGGTGTCTCCATCACCGTGGCCGAGCAGAAGGAACTGGTCGCCATCGCCGCGGAGGCGGGAGCCCTGCTGGTGTGGGATCACGCGTTCGGCGAGCTCACCTACACCGCCGACCCCCTGCCGCTGCCGACCTCCTGGTACGACCGGTGCATCGCGTTCGGGACGTTCTCCAAAAGCTACGGACTGGCCGGCCTGCGGGTCGGCTGGTGCGTCGCACAGCCCGACCTGCTGGCCCGGATGGCGCTGCTGCGCGACTACATCGCGCTGTACGTCTCGCCCATCCTGGAGTTCTTCGCCGAACAGGCGGTGCGGCACGCCGACCGGATCGTCGCCTCTCAGCGGGAGCACGCCGGCGCGAACCTACGGCTGCTTCGCGACTGGGCGGACGGCCTGCCGGAGCTGGTGCGGTTCACTCCGCCTGACGGCGGCGTGTCCACCTTCGTCGAGTTCCCCGGCCAGCCGGACGTGGTCGGGTCCTGCCGCCGCCTGGCCGAGCAGCATCGGGTCCTGCTCGTCCCCGGCGCCTGCTTCGGCGACGCCTACCGCGACTACGCGCGGCTGGGTTTCGGCGGCACGACCGCCGAGCTGACCGCCGGGCTCTCCCTTCTGGAACGGGTACTGCGCGAAGACGTGAGAGGTGGCCGATGACTGACCTGCAGAGTCGTATCGCGGCGCTGTCGCCGCAGCAGCGGGCGATCCTGGAACGCCGGCTCGCGGACATGGCCGCCGCGCGCGGGTCCGCGCCGGAGGAGCGGATCACGCCCCGTGACCCCGCACAGCCGATCCCACTGGCGTTCCAGCAGGAACGGGAGTGGGCCATCACGCAGTTCCGGTCGGCCAACAACATCCCCGGCGCCTTCCGCGTCGAGGGCCATCTCGACCTGGCGGTGCTCAGCCGCGTCCTTACCGAGGTCGTGGATCGGCACGAGATCCTGCGCTCCACCGTGCAGCTTCAGCAGGACGGCACCCGGGTGCTGATGGCGCACCCGCTCACGCCGGTGCCGACCCCGCTCGTCGACCTGTCGGACCACACGCCCGAGCAGCAGCGTGCGGAGGTACTGCGACGATGGAAGGCCGAGGTGATGCAACCGTTCGACCGGGAGCAGCCTCTGCGTCTGCGGACCACGATCCTGCGCATGACCGAGGACAACCACGTCGTGCTGATCACCACCGACCACACCGCGGCGGACCTGGTGTCGATGGCGATCCTCGTACAGGAGTTCGCGGCGCTGTACGCCATGCATCTCAACGGAGGTCCCGGCCTTCCCGCACTGGAGATCCAGTACGCCGACTTCGCCTCCTGGCAGCGCGAATTCGGGGAGAAACAGATGGCCGCCGAGGTGAACCACTGGCGGCAGACGCTCGAAGGCATCCCCGGAGTGCTGACCCTCCCCAGCGACCGGCCCTTCCCCGCCCGGCCGACGTTCGCCGGCGCGGCGCACATCGTGGACCTCCCCGCCGAGTTCACCGCCGAGATGCGCCGGTTCACCGAACGCGAAAAGGCCTCACCCGTCGTCGTCCTGCTCGCCACCCTCTCAGTGCTGCTGTACCGCTACCTCGGACGAGACGACCTGGTCATCGGCGAGATCGTGTCCGGACGCGGTCGGGTGGAGGTGGAGCGACTCATCGGCTGCTTCGTCACCGCGCTCCCCTTGCGCATGCGACTGGCCGACGGGCACACCCTGCGTGAGGTCGTGGAACAGGCGCAGCGCACCGTGATGACCGCGTACGACCACCAGGACCTGCCCATCGAGCGCCTCATCGACGAGCTGAACCTCGGACGCGAGGCCTCACAGACGTCCATGACCCACATGTGGCTCGACGTCCGCACGCCGGAGAGCACCCTGGAGGTACCCGGCCTGCGGATCAGCCGGGAACCCATCGAGGTCAACATGTCGGCGGCCCCGCTCACCCTGGACGCCAACCCGAACGGTGAGCGACTGCAGCTGCAGTGGGTCTACATGACCGACATGTTCGATCCGGACACGGTCGTGCTCTTCGCCGAGCAGTTCAACACGATCTTGCGCCAGCTCGTCACCGCCCCCGACACCACGGTGGGGGAGGTGGAGCTGGCCGTGACACCGGCGACGCCGGCATCGGCCGCCGCGTCGAGCGGCACCGACACCGGCTTCGTCGAACTGTTCCAGCGCCACGTCAAGCTCGCGCCACACGCACCCGCGGTGATCTGCGACGGCACCCCGACCAGCTACGCCGAACTCAACCGGGAGGCGAATCTGCTGGCCCGCCGCCTGCGCGACCTGGGGGTCGGCCGGGAGACTCCGGTGGGCATCCTGGTGGACCGCTCGGCCAGGTTGCCCATGGCGATCCTCGGCGTGCTCAAGGCCGGTGGCGTCTACGTGCCCCTGGACCCCGCCTATCCGCCCGACCGGATCGCCTTCATACTCGCCGACTCGGGCGCGCGGGTACTGGTCACCCAGGAGCGG
This sequence comes from Streptosporangium sp. DT93, assembly GCF_049844535.1. Classification (NCBI taxonomy): domain Bacteria; kingdom Bacillati; phylum Actinomycetota; class Actinomycetes; order Streptosporangiales; family Streptosporangiaceae; genus Streptosporangium; species Streptosporangium sp. DT93. Next base: position 85,986 of record NZ_JBNCLF010000028.1, on the reverse strand, counting down.
CTCGCAGCCCTTCTGTCCGAGGCCGGCGTACGGATACCGGACCAGGCCGTGCTCCTCGACACCCCCTCCCCGGCGCCGGACACCGGCGCCGACGGTGATCTGCCGGACGTGCCCGACCCGGCGTCGCTGGCGTATGTGGTGTACACCTCCGGCTCGACCGGCCGGCCCAAAGGCGCGATGATCGAGCACCGCTCCCTGGCCGTGTACGCTCGCGACGTGGTGGACCGGCTCGGGCTCGGCGCCGGCGACCGGTTCCTCCAGTTCGCCTCACCGAGTTTCGACGTGCTGGTCGAGGAGCTGTTCCCGACCTGGCTGGCCGGCGGTGCGGTGGTCATCCCCACGCAGCACATCATCAGCGGCGAGGTCGACCTCGCCGACCTGGTCGAGCGGGACCGGCTGACCGTGATGGAACTGCCCACCGCCTACTGGCACGAGTGGACGCGAGAGCTCGACCGGCTGAGCCGGGAGCTGCCGAGCTGCCTGCGGCTCGTGATCATCGGCGGGGAGCGTGTGCTGCCCGATCGGTTGGCCATGTGGCGGCGGCTCAACGTGCCGTTGATGCACGTGTACGGCCTGACCGAGACCACGGTCAGCTCGACCTTCTTCCGCCTCGACCCGGCCGACCCGGTGTGGGACTGGCCGAACCTGCCGATCGGCACCGCGCTGCCTTTAGCCGACCTGCGCATCCTCGACGACCGGCTCCGGCCGGTGCCCGTGGGCGGCACCGGCGAACTGTACATCGGTGGCATCAGCCTGGCCCGCGGCTACCTCGCGCGTCCGGGCCTGACGGCGCAGCGTTTCGTCGCGGATCCGGACCCCGGGCAGGCCGGTCGGCGGCTGTATCGGACCGGTGATCTGGTCCGCCAGCGTCCCGACGGGAACCTGGAGTTCATCTCCCGGGTGGACACCCAGATCAAGATCCGTGGGTTCCGGGTCGAACCGATGGAGATCGAGTCGACGCTCAGCCGGCACCCGCAGATCGCCGAGTCGGTCGTCGTCATGTACGAACCGGTGCCCGGTGACCGGAGGCTGGCGGCATACGTCGTCCCGCGTCCCGGGGCCAAGGCCGCCATCGCGGAGCTGCGCCGGTTCCTCGAACACGAGTTGCCCGCCTACATGGTGCCTTCGGCGTTCGTCGAGCTCGAGGCGCTCCCGCTCAACGCCAACGGCAAGGTCGACCGGGACCGGCTGCCGACACCGGAAGGGATGCTGCCCGAGTCGGAGGAGGAGTACGTCGAACCGCAGACGCCCGTACAGCAGAAGCTGGCCGATGTGATGGCCGGCGTCGTCGGACTCGGCCGGGTCGGCATCCACCACAACTTCTTCGAGATCGGCGGCGACTCGATCCTGGCCATTCAGGTCGTCGCCCGGGCACAGGAGGCAGGGCTGCGGCTCTCGCCCTACGACCTGTTCACACACCCGACGATCGCGTCACTGGCAGAGATCGCCGCCGCCGGGCCCACCATCGACGCCGAGCAGGGCGATGTGACCGGTCCGGTACCGCTCGCCCCGACCCAGCGGCGGTTCTGCACCGCGGGCGTCGAGGAGCCGCACCACTGGAACACCTCTGTTCTGCTGGAGCTGCGCGACCCGGCAGACCCCCGCCTGGTCGGCGAGGCCGTGGAGCATCTGCTCGCCCACCACGACGGCCTACGCCAGCGGCTGCTGCTGGCCGGTGAACGGACGCGGGTACGGATCGCGCCGCGAGGAGACGTGACACCTCTGCAGGTGTACGACCTGTCCGACCTGGACGAGGACGGGCAGGACCGGCGGATGGCCGAGCTCGCCGACGAACTACAGTGTGGTCTCAACCTGGCGGTCGGCCCTGTGGTCCGTGCCGGCCTGTTCCTGCTCGGCGGACGGCGACCGGCCCGGCTGGCCCTCATCGCACACCGGCTCGTGGTGGACCCGCCCTCGATGCGCGTACTCCTCGAGGACCTTGGAACCGTGCTGGATCAGCTGACCTCCGGGCGAGAGGTGAGACTACCGGCCAAGACCACGTCGTGGCAGTCGTGGGTGCGCCGGCTCACCGCCCACGGCGCGACGGAGGCGGTACGGTCACAGCGCGAGTACTGGTCGGAGCTGGTCGCGGCACCGGCCGGTGAACTGCCCTTCGACACCCCGGCGGAACCGGCGGCCAACACCGTGGCGACCGCCCGCACGGTAGAGGTATCGCTGAGCGTCACGGAGACCGCCGAACTGATGCGCGCCGCATCCGAGAAGCTGAGCTGCCGGACCGAGGAGCTACTGCTGGCCGGGCTCGGCCGGACCCTGACCGGCTGGACCGGTGCCGCCCGGCACCTGGTGGACCTTGAGCGGCACGATCGAGAACCGCTCGCCGAGGACGTGGACCTGTCCAGAACGGTCGGCCGGTTCAGCGTCACCCATCCGGTCGCCCTGACGTGCGAACCCGGCACCTCCCCGGAGGGGACCCTGAAGACGGTCAAGGAATCGCTGCGGACCGTTCCTTCGGCCGGCATCAGCTGGTCACTGCTGCGCCAGGACCGCGAGCCGGTGCCAGAGGCGGCTGTCGGCCTTGTCTTCAGCTACCTGGATCGGGTGGATCCGCCGGCGTCGGACGCCTTCACGGTACTGGCGGAACAGGCCGGATCCGAGGAGAGCCCGCGTGCACGGCGGCCGTACCCGATCGAGGTGCGCGCGTCGGTCGTCGGCGGTGCGCTGGTCGTCCGCTGGCGATACAGCGAGAGCCTGCATCACCGGAGCACCGTGGAGCGCCTGGCCGACCTGCACCTTGGCGAGCTGCAGGCGATGGTCGACCTCGACCGGCACGTCACATCCGTGTACACCCCCTCCGACTTCCCGCTGGCGAAGGTGGACCAGGGCCAGCTCGACGACCTGTTGAACCGGCTGTAGGGGGACCGATGGAGTTCAGTCTCTTCTTCTTCGCCGACAGCGGCGCGGCCGGCGTCGACGGGTATCGGTTGCTGCTGGAGAGCGCCCGGTTCGCGGACGCCAACGGCCTGTCGGCGGTGTGGACGCCCGAACGGCACTTTCACTCGTTCGGCGGCCTGTACCCGAACCCCGCCGTCACCGGCGCAGCCGTCGCCTCGGTGACCGAACGGGTGGGCATCAGGGCCGGTAGCGTGGTCGCGCCGTTGCACCACCCGGCCCGCATCGCCGAGGAATGGTCGGTCGTCGACAACCTGTCGATGGGTCGGGTCGGCGTCTCGTTCGCCTCCGGCTGGCACGCGGTGGATTTCGTGCTCCGGCCAGAGAACTACCCCGACCGCAAGAGCTCTATGGTGGAGACGGTCGAAACGGTCCGGCGACTGTGGCGCGGCGACGAGATCGAGTTCTCCGACGGAACAGGCGAGAAGCAGACGGTACGCATCTTCCCCGCTCCCGTGCAGCCCGAGCTTCCCGTGTGGATCACTAGCGCCGGCTCGCCCGAGACCTTCCGGGCCGCCGGCAGGTTGAACGCGGGAGTGCTGACCCACCTGCTCGGACAGGATCGCGAGGCGCTAACGCGGAACATCGCCACCTACCGGCAGGAACTGGCGCAGACACATGGTGAGAGCGCCCGCGGGCACGTCGCCCTGATGCTCCACACCATGATCGGTACCGACCGTGAGCGGGTACGTGAGCTGGTGCGAGAGCCGTTCGGCACCTACCTGCGCAGCTCGGCCGACCTGATCGTCAAGGCCGCGGCCGCGCTGCTTCCGCCGGGCCTCGACCTGGACCGCCTACCGGATCGCGACAAGCAGTTTCTTATCACGCACGCCGTCGACCGCTACTTCACGACCAGTGGGCTGTTCGGGACCGTGGACGACGGCGTCGAGACCGTGGAACGGTTGCGCGAGATCGGAGTGGACGAGATTGCCTGCCTTATCGACTTCGGCGTACCGCATGACGAAGTGTTTCGGTCACTGCCTTACATCGCTGAGCTCCACGGCCGTACCGGCCGATGACATCTGGGCGGTCCCCTCCGGGACCGCCCAGTCCTCTTGGTCCTGACTACGAGGGATGTGCATTGACCACTCGGTGGGGGAGTAGGGCAAGTGGGCTCGCGTAAGACGCGCTAATGGCTTAACAAGAGGTGTCACCACCTCTACGGTGTAGCCAAGCCCTCCAGGTCGCACCGAGTTGGCGCCAGTCCAGGATTACGCTGCTGAGGAGGTCGCGCGGCGGTGTAGTGCTGAAGACCGTGCACGAGCCATAGAACACCCTCTTTCCCTTTCCGAGAGCGGGGGCGGACATCAAGCGATACTAGATAGTACCTACTGCTATGAATCTACATTGTAAAGGAGATCGTTTTTTAAAACAGACAAAAAGTACAAAGTAGACTAAAAATAGCCGACAAAGAACAGGCCGCCGTACGCGCTAAGCGTCGGCGTCGGCCGCGTTGTCGAGCCGACGTGGCTCGCTTCGGTATGGGCCAGAGCTGGCCGGGAGCCACGCTGGGCGGTGGTCAGGGTGGGGTTGGACTCGATACGCGCACGCCGCCTGGGAGGGCGGAGGGCGCAACTTGGCGGCGCGCGTGGTGTTCAGGCCCTGCGAGAGCTTGGTCTCGTCCGACCAGACGTTGGAGAACTCCAGCTTCCTGACGCCCGTGAGCTTGTAGTCCACCTCCACGATCGGCTTGGCCGTACCGACGCCCATCGGCGCGGAGATCATCAGCAGGTTCTGGTCCTGGCCGATCTTCGCCTCGAAGGAGGAGTCGATGCTGCTGGTGCGGCTGGAGGACATGCTGTAGGTGACCTGGTCGGCCTCGGTGAACTCCACCGAGGAGGCACCGGCGAAGGAGTCGGCGCCGGTCAGGTTCTCCGACGGCACCGGTGGGGCGCTTTCGATGTAGCCGATGAGCTGCGGGTCGAACTGGGCCTGCCCCACCCACTCCGACACCAGGTTGCCGACCTTGTAGCCGGTCACCAGGTGCCAGCGGCCCTGACGCAGGAAGCTGTAACAGCGTTTGAGCACGCCGAACGGCTCGCCCTTGGCCGTGTGCTGCATGTCCGCGTACTCCGCGACCGCCGGAGCCGCGCCGATCGTGTCGTGGAAGGGGGTGCGGATCGCGGCCAGCGCGGAGCGCACCTGGGCAGTGTCGGTGGTGATGGGAGCGCTGGAGAGCATCGGCCGCGGACGCGCCGCGGGGAACTTCAGGTCATTGCCCCGCAGTTCCTCATCGTGCACCTGCGTGACCGTGATCGCGGTGGAGTCGCGGTCGAAGGGCCAGTAGGCGACCAGATCTTGCTTGTCACCCTTGAGCCGGGTGAACAGGTTGTCGAGCACCTGCTCGGTGGTGCGTGTCGTACGCCAGATCCGGATCTCCTCCAGCATGCCGCTGAACGGCTCGCTCACCGCGCCACGCCCGGGACGATCTCGACGAGAAGGAAACAAACTCAAACGGGACTTCGACCTCGCAACACTCCCGCACACCCAAAACAGTGCTGCCACAAAATAATCGGATAGCGGTATTTCGGGCTCTGCCACCACTAAAAGAGAGACAGAAACTTTTGTTGGACAGACCTGGTTTACCCCCTCCTTCAGCGCTGAAGGCGGCTGCAGGTCTCGCACTCTACCGGAGGTCTGCCTCTGCCCGAATAGGTCAGGGGTTGCTGGCAGACACGGCAGAGACGTTCGGCATTCTGGGCGGGTGAGGCGTCGCTGCGGCCGGGAGTGAAGACCGGCAGGGAATGGACGTGCAGTCGACCGGCGGGAAGCTCTTGCCGGGCGAGGTCGATCAGATGGGGATGATGGGTGAACACGATCATCTGGAAGCGATCGGCCATCTCGTTCAAAATCGCCAGGGCCGCGCGGGTGCGGTGGTCGTCGAAGGTGATGAAGATGTCGTCGACGGTGAAGGGGAGTGTGCGGTCCTCTTCGGCGTAGCGCTCCAGGGAGGCCAGGCGCAGGGCGAGGTAGAGCTGGTCGGTGGTGCCTTCGCTGAGCTGGCTGACGCTCAGCAGCTCCGATCCTCGGCGGGCCAGCACCAGGGGAGCGTCGTGTTCGTGGTCGAGTTCCAGGCCGGAGAACCGCCCCAAGGTCAGGCGGGTGAACAGGTCACTTGCCCGCAGCAGGATCGGATCTTGCTGTGCCTGCAGATAATCCTCCATGCATCGCACGACGATGGTGCGGGCGACCTGCAGACGCAGGTATTCCTCGCTCTCCTCTATCAAGGCTGCGACAGAGATCTCCGCTTCGGCCGCTGCCCGGGCGGCCGCAGACGATCCGTCAAGTTGTGCCAGTTCGGTTTTCTTGCTGCCGGTGAGCTCGGCTTGGTGGGTTCGTTGTCTGTCGAGGTCGGTGATGCGGTCGGTGAGTGCGGCCAGTTGGGCTTCGAGCTGGCTGCCGTCGGCGGCGGTCGGTGAGTGCGGCCAGTTGGGCTTCGAGCTGGCTGCCGTCGGCGGTGGCGGTCTCGTTGATGAGGGCTTGGAGCTTGTCGCCTCTGGCGGGGATCGCCTGGATCACCTGTTCGAGGTTGGCGCTGAGGAGGGTGTGGCGTTGCCGTCGCAGTACGGCCTCGGCAAGAGCGCTTTGGCCATCCACCTTCGATGCTTGTACCAGGCTGGTCAGCTCGGTCGTCAGTCGCTGGCTGGTTTGACGGAAACCCGCGACGGCGCTGAGAAGTTCGTCGTGCGTGGTGCGCAGGATGGCGCGTTGTTCGAAACGCAAGCGGTTGGCCTTGGCCTCGTCGTAGAGGGCGGCGACGAGCTGATCGCGTTCAGGGGTGTTGTCGGGGAAGCAGCGGCCACATGCGGCGGCAGTCGTTTGCAGCAGGGTGTGGAAACGCTCGATGACGGCGGTGGCGTATTGCGACTCTTGTTCGCTGGTGAGGGCGTCGGTCATCAAGGCCGCGACCCGGTGGAGCCGTTCCAGGTCGGCCAGCGCGTCAGCGGTGTCGTGGTCGGCGGGCAGATCGGCGCGGGTAAGCCAGGTGTCCCACTCGGCCTGCCAGTCGGCCAGGTCCTGCTCATGTTCGGCGATCTGAGTCTCGACAGCGGCGAGTTCGGCCTGTGCCGAGGCCAGACGTTCCTGCATCGTGGTGAGCTCCCCTGCGGCCTTTTCCTGCAGGCTCAGCCGGGCCGCGGCGATCTCGCGGAGTTCGGGCAGTTCGACCAGGGCATTGTGCGTGCCCAGCAAGGTCGAGCCGTGCGGTTCACGCAGCCCTTCCCGCAGCCGCTCGATGTGCTGATGAGCCTGCCCGGTGAAGGAGGCAAGCTTGGCCTGCACCGTGCTCAGGTCGCTGAGGGCTTCTCGGAGTCTTCTGACGTCGTCGAGGGTGGTCAAGGCTGCGGCAGGCAGGGGGAGGGGGCCGGGAAAGTCCTGCCACAGGCCACTCCATTCGGCATCCAGCTTCTCGGTGTGCCGCTGAAGATTGGCTCGCTCTTCGTCCAGTTCGTTCAGTTCGCGCTCGTCGCTGCCGATTTGGAGCTCTATCCGGTAGCGTTCGGCGATTCGGTGGGCGTCTTTGCGCATCTGGTCGGCGAGCCGGTCGGCGCGTACGATCGCCTGCTCGAAGTCCGCGAACCGCTCCGGCTGACCAGCGTTGATCTCCCGCCAGAGGGCGTCGCGCTGGGATCGAACCTCGAGCAGGTTGTCCTCGCTGGGCGGTGGGTCGTTGTTCAGCAGGGTCGCCAGGCTCAGCCGGTTGGCCGCCAGCTGCTTAGTGAGGCTTTTGGTGCGTTTGGTCAGATCACCGCGCTCGTGCTTGAGATCACTCAAGGCGACGATGTGCGCCTCGACCTGGGCTCTGGAGGGGACGGTGATGGTTGATACCTCTTGCACGGTCAGCGGTTGCAGCCGCAGGTCATGCAGGATGTGCTCGACGCTGCTTCGGATACGTTGTGCGTCTTCGTCGATGCCGGCTATCTGGCCGAGCAGGTCGTGGGGGATGGCGTCGAGAATGGCCCGAAGCGGCCCGCTGTCTTCGGCTGCGGGAAGTTCGCTGAGCCGTTTGTCGGCGTCTTCGAGAGCGCGGCGTCGCTGCCCGAGCGCTTTGCGGCTCTGTTTCAGTGCGGCCTCTGCCTTAGTGCGTTCTTCGTGGAGTTCCGCGACCCGGCTGCGCAGAGAGGCGGGCACGCTGTAGCGGGTGGTCTCGGTGAGCTGTGCGCCGGGGTAGACCCGCTGGAGCAAGGCTTCGGCTTCGGCCCGTAGTTCGGTCGCCGTACCGGCGAATTTGGCGAGTCGTTGGGCGGCCTCCGCCGCGGCCTTACGATCTTGGAAGAGGTTTTCGATCGCGTCCTCGGCACCCAGAAGGTCGTCGTTGACGATCAGCTCATCCAACTTGTGAGCTGTCTCCTCCAGGCGTCGTCGGTTGTCGGCCAGGCTGTCGTCCGCCGCCCGTAGCTCGTGCAGGAGAGGTTCAAGACGGGCGACCGCATCCTGGGTGGCCAGCGGGCCTTCGGCGTTCAGCGCGTCGATCTGGTCCAAGAACTCCTGGCGGCGGTGCAGGGAGGGCAGAACGTCGCTGAGCAACTTGAGGCGGGCGTACTCTTCTCTGGCCTCCTTCAACTCGATTTCCAGGCCGGCGAGGGACTGCTCGGCTGCACTGACCGCCTGGTGTCGTTCGGTGTAGTCCCGGGGGTGCAGCGACGCTTCTCGCATGAGGGCTCGGGCGTTCTTGAACTCGGCGAGTCGGGCGTTGATCACCGGTTTGCTACCCCGGTGCTTGTACAGGTCCTCGATGTGCCGGTCGAGTGTTCGCAGGGTCTCGGTCAGGCGGTTTCCCAACCGCGTCGCGGTAAGGGCGTGGCCGAAGTCTCCTCCTCCGCTCGTCAGGCTCTGGCCGCCCTTGCGAAGCTCCACGCCGTCCAGGGCGAACACGGAGGTGAAGGTGGTGCGGTCGATGCGATGGCGAAGCGCGTCCAACAGGGCTGCTTCCAGCACCGAGCCGTCATCGGCGCGCAGGGTGGGCTGCTTGGCTCTCGTCCTGGTGACTTCCACGCCGGTCCCGTCGCTGCCGCGCAGGAGCGCGCCGAGCCGCAAAGAGGTCCTGGCATGGACGAAGTCGTACGGAGACTGCACATCGAAGCCGAACAACAACTGGTCAAGGGCACGCAGCGCGGTCGACTTACCTGCCTCGTTCAGTCCGGAGATCAGGTGAACTCCCGGAGCCGACAGATCCAGCGTCAGCTGGGTGAAGGGACCGAAAGCGGTGAGGTCCAGCCGATCGATTCTCATCGAGTCCTGCCTTCGGTGAGCATGGCCTCCAACAGGTCCATGGCGTCTTCGCCAAGCCGGCTCAGCCATTGGGGATCCTGCGGGCGGATACCGTCCTGGCCACGCGCGTCACCAGGCAAGGAGGCGTACAGGGGAGTGGCGGTGATCAACCGCCGCAACGCGTCCTCATCGGCCCGCAGCGCGTCCGCGGTTCGCCGCAGTTCGGTGAGCAGTCCTGTCGCCCCTTCATCCGGGGCATCCGGCGTACGGGTCTCAATGCGTACCTTCTCCACCCACAGCTCGCCGAATTCGTTGGCCAGAGAACGGATCTCGTTGACGAACCGGGGGCGGTCGTTCCACAGCTGCAGGTGCGCGGAGCTGCGACCGGTGAGACTGACGCGGGCTGCCCGAAGCCGTCCGCCCGGTAGGGACGCCAGCTGCGTGCGAACCAGGTCGAGGGCCGAATCGGCGTCGGTGGCGCTGGAGACGTCGACCCGCAGGTGGTGCCAACGGGCCACGTCCAGATCGTGGTGAACGGCCGATTTCACGCGCAAGTTCTCGATGGTGACCAGCGTGCAGCCCTTGGGGCCGGTCTCGCGGGCGCTACGTCCCTGGAGGTTTCCAGGGAAAACAATCCACGGGTCTTGTGAGACGACTTCGCGGGTGTGCACGTGTCCCAGGGCCCAGTAGTCGTAGTTCTTGGCCTGCAGGTCGCTCATCGAGCAGGGGGCGTACGGAGCGTGGCCGTCTCGTCCGGTCAGCGCGGTGTGCAGCAGACCCACGTTGAACAGGTCGCGGCACGGATCGGGATAGGACAGGCTCAGGTTCGCGGTGATGTCGCGTTCGGCGAATCCCTGGCCGTGTACGGCCAGCCCTCTGCCCTCGTCGCGGATCGTCTCCGGCGCCCGGGAATCGAGCACGTGCACGTTCTTCGGTAGGCGCAGTTGCCTGGTCATCTGGCTTTCCGCGTCATGGTTGCCGGAGACCATGTAGACGGGGATGCCGGCGTCGTCCAGACGCGACATCTGCCGGGTGAAGAACAGACCGGTCTGGAAGTCGGGCCAGTCCCCGTCGTAGATGTCACCCGCCAGCAGCACCGCGGTCACCTCTTCGGCGATGGCCAGGGCAACGAGGTTTTCCAGCGCGCGCCGGGACGCGGTGCGCAGCTCCTGGGACGGAGCGCCTTCGTAGGAGGACAGGCCACGCAACGGGCTGTCAATGTGAAGATCGGCGGCGTGCAGCAGCTTCACCCGGGTTCCCTCGCATCGTGAAAACCGTTTCAGGTCTCTGATGATGACGCGCAGGAAAAGCACTGGTGGGGCTTATGGGGAAATCCGTGGCGCGTTCCAATCTACCCAAGGGTGTTTTGAGACAAAAGACCTGTATGTCCATTTTGGGCAACGAGGGCCTCAGGAGGTGCTGCGTAGTAGTAAATTGGACGCTTTAAATAGGCGTTTAGGTCTGCTCCTGATGGGATTCAAGATGATAACGAGATCCCTGCCCAGTTGTGTGAGCGAACGCAGTGGGGGTTAGGGTGCAGTCCGTGGCGAAGTGATCACGCCTGGCTGATGTCTCGCGGAACATCGCGGCCAGAACCGTCACAGGTGATCGGAACACGATGACGAGGTGGGCGAGTGGGATTCCTTGATCGCTTTCGCCGAAGCACAGACCACCAGCCCCCACCGCCGCCCACCCCTCCGCACCCCGTTAACGTCTCCCAGCGGATGGCCAACCGACACACCCTCTTCGCCCCGCCGACTCCCGCCACCCCCGCGCCTCCTGCTCCAGTTGCCTCCTGGCTATCGCCAGGAATGGGTATCACCCTTGCCGGCCACAACATCGTCGGCGGTCTGCTCTATATCGGCTCCGGGCTGGCCTCCGTCTCCGGCGCCATGGTGGAACCCGCGCTGATCGACCCCCGGTTACCGGTCGACGCACGCCGGCCCGACTGGAGCGGGCAAGGCCTGGCCTACTGGCCCTCGTACGCCACGATCCCGCCGCAGTCCAGAGCCGCCTACCTCGCCTGGCTCGCCGACGGGCGGCGCTACCCGCAGGTGCCCATCGGATACGTGTTCCTCTACCTCTACGGCCTGGAACGCCGAGCCCTGCACGACCTGACACTGGATCGCTCCACCGCCGTGCACGAACTGCCCATCATCCACGCAGAAGTCCGGCGCCTACTCGGCATCTACGGCGGACACGGCGCTTTTCAACGCTATGCCGGACAGTTCAAGCACGCGCTGGAGATCCTCACCCTGGCCGGAGCCCAATTCAGCGCCGCCGCACCACCGGCCCCGGCTCGTGAGACGCCACCCCCGCTGCGGCTACGCGCAGGCCTGGGATCCTTCGCCATCCAAGGGCGACCGATCCCCGCGCAGTGGGCGTTGACCTGGATCCGCTCCCACCCCGACTATTACCCGCGCACCGCGGCGACTCGCTGCGCAACCGAGTTCGACGCCCTGTTCCAACTGCGCTACACCGCACGCCACGGTCAAGGCCTGGTCGTGCGACCCGGCCGCACAGAGATCGCACTCGACTACCGGCCCGCCAGCGCAGGCTTTCACGGAGTCGCCGAACTGACACTCGCCGGCATCCCGGAGGTGCTCACCCTGGCCGCGCCGACCCGCAAACTGGTGGCGCTGGCCGATGAGTGCACCTCAGACCTGGAGGCCTACAGCCGCTTCATCGGCCGCGTCCCCGACGGCCACGCCAGCGTGCAGGCCCAAGCACTCCTCCCGATCGAACTGCTCGACCTGACCGCCGGCGGCGCCGGGCAGGCCGTGACCTGGGCGCGAAACCGGCTGGGAGGAGCCGAGACCGCCCTTGTCGCGGCTGAGGAATTCACCGCCCTGATCTCCGGCCCGGACACCAAGCCGACCAAGAAGGACGTCATTGCTCTGGCCCGGCTGCTGGGCTCTGCCGGCATCGGCATCGAACCCGACCCGCGACTGGGCGGGCCACCACCATCGACCGGCCCCATGGTGCTGTTCGCCGCCCCCGCCGGCCCCACCGCGGCGGCCTCGGACGCCTACCAAGCCGCCACCGTACTGCTGCACCTGGCCGCGGCGGTCAGCGCCGCCGACGGAGAGACCTCCGAAGCAGAACAGCACCACCTCAGTGACCACCTCGAGCGCGCCCTGCACCTGACCTCTGATGAGCGCCGGCGCCTGCACGCCCACCTGCGCTGGCTCATCGCCACACCGGTCAAACTCAGCGGCCTGACCCGGCGCATCGCGGCCATCGACGAGGCCCAGCGCTCCTACGTCGCGGAATTCCTCACCGCGGTGGCCGCTGCCGACGGCCACATCTCCCCGGCCGAGATCAAGACCCTCACCAAGATCTACCGTCTGCTGGGCCTGGACCCCGCCCTCGCGCAAAGGGTCCTTCCCCCTCCCGACGCCCCGGCTCCGGCGTCCGCACCGGTCGTCGTCCGTCCCGGACACCCCGAGCGGGGATACACCATCCCCCCGCCGACCCCATCGGCTCCACCGGCCCCGTCGTCCTCGGTACGCCTCGACCAAGAGGTGATCGCGGCGAAGCTCGCCGAGTCGGCGAGGGTCGGCGCCCTGCTGGGATCCATCTTCACCAGCGAGGACCCAACACCTCCGCCCCCACCCCCGCCTCCGGCGGCCGACCCGGTCGCCGGGCTCGACAACTCCCATTCCGGGCTGGTGCGCGCGCTCACCGCCGCCGAGCAGATCTCGCGCGCGCAGTTCGAGCAACTGGCAGCACGCTGGAACCTGCTACCCGACGGGGCACTGGACCGTATCAACGAAGCCGCCTACGAAATGGCGGGCGAGCCGCTACTCGACGGAGACGACCCGATCCGGGTCGACCGACATCTACTGGGAGAGATGCTGACGTGAGCTTCACCGCTATCCGTCCCCGCGAGCGCGACGCCCTGCTGCAGTCGCTGCGCGCGGGCGTGGTCCCGCGCGCCGGCCAGCGCCATGTGCAGGTAGGGCGAGAGCCCGAGGTGACAGCCATGGTCAGCGACATCGACCGGATCGCCAGCGGGGGGTCGGCGGTACGGTTCGTCATCGGCGACTTCGGGGCGGGCAAGACGTTCTTCCTGCACCTGGTGCGCTCCATCGCGATGGAGAAGAAGCTCGTCACCGTACACGCCGACCTCAACCCCGACCGGCGCCTGCACTCCAGCAGTGGGCAGGCACGCAGCCTGTACGCCGAGCTGATGCGCAACCTCGCCACCCGGGCCAAGCCGGATGGGGGAGCGCTGACCAGCGTGGTGGAGCGGTTCGTCTCCACCGCCCTGGCCGAAGCCCAGCACAGCGGAATCGATCCCGGCCACGTCATCCGGCAGCGGCTGGCTCATCTGTCGGAGATGACCGGCGGCTATGACTTCGCCGAGGTCGTCGGCGCCTACTGGCGCGGCCACGACAGCGGCGACGAGCAGCTCAAGTCCGCGGCCGTACGCTGGCTGCGAGCGGAATACTCCACCAAGACCGAGGCGCGCTCCGCGCTCGGGGTGCGCACCATCATCGACGACTCCACCTTCCATGACCACCTGAAGCTGATGAGCCGATTCGTCCGGCTGGCCGGCTACGACGGCCTCTTGGTGTGCCTGGATGAGATGGTCAACCTCTACAAACTGGCCTCCACCCAGGCGCGTAACGCCAACTACGAGCAGATCCTGCGCATCCTCAACGACACCCTCCAAGGCAGCGCCGCCCACCTGGGCTTCGTCTTCGGCGGCACCCCGGAATTCCTCGCCGACACCCGCCGCGGTCTCTACAGCTACGCCGCCCTGCAGTCACGGCTGACCGAGAACACCTTCGCCACCGGCGGCCTGGTCGACTACTCCGGGCCGGTACTGCGCCTGGCCGCACTGACCCAGGAAGACCTGTACGTGCTGCTGGCCAAGCTGCGCCACGTCCACGCCGGCGGAGACCCCACCCGCTATCTGCTCGGCGACGAGGCGCTGCCCGCCTTCATGCACCACTGCTCGGGCCGCATCGGCGAGGCATACTTCCGCACGCCCCGCACCACCATCAAGGCGTTCTGCGACCTGCTGGCCGTCCTGGAGCAGAACCCCGGCGTCGACTGGCGGCAGATCCTGCCTTCGGTCGAACTGGCCTTAGAGGCCAACCCCGACCTGGCGCCGCTCGAGGAAGACCACAGCGCCGCGACACCCGCGTGGGTTACCCAAGGGGGAAGGGCAGGCGATGACGACCTCGCCTCCTTCCGGCTCTGAGGCCTTTGAGCGGCTTCATCCGGCCATTCAGCGATGGATCTGGCAGCAGGACTGGCCGGAACTGCGCCCTGCCCAGGAAGCCGCTGTCGCCCCCATCCTGGCGGGCGACGGTGACGTCCTGATCGCCGCCGCGACCGCTTCCGGTAAGACCGAGGCGGCCTTCCTGCCGATCTGCTCGGCTCTGACCGACCAGCCACCGGCAACCGCTGGATTCGCCGCGATCTACATCAGCCCCCTCAAAGCTCTCATCAACGACCAGTACGGCAGGCTGGACGAGCTCTGCGCCTACCTGGACCTCCCGGTCGCCCGCTGGCACGGCGACGTCGGCTCCCACCTCAAAAGCAAACTGATCGACCGGCCCCGCGGCATCCTGCTGATCACCCCCGAATCGCTGGAGGCATTGTTCGTCCTGCGCGGCTGGAAGATGGGCGACCTCACCGCCTCGCTGCGCTACATCGTCATCGACGAGCTGCACTCCTTCATCGGCGCCGAACGTGGTGCTCAACTGCAGTCGCTCATGCACCGGCTGGACCTGGCCGCGCGCCGTCGCGTTCCTCGTATCGGCCTGTCGGCGACCCTCGGGGACATGCGCCAAGCCGCTGACTTCCTGCGCCCGGGAGCGGGGGAGCGGGTCACCTCGATCGTCTCGACCTCCGACGCACAGGAGCTGCGTCTGCAGGTACGCGGCTACGTCGAGACCGCACCCACGCTCGACCCGCGCGCCCAGGCCGCGCACGAGGCGCTGGGCGCCGATGTCAGCACCGACGACATCACCTCCGGTGACCGCCTCGCGATCGCCGACCACCTGTTCGCCACCCTGCGCGGGTCACACAACCTTATCTTCGCCAACTCCCGCAGCATGGTGGAGGACTACACCGACCTGCTCAGCCGCCGATGCGACACCGCGGGAGTGCCGAACGAGTTCCTGCCCCACCACGGCAACCTGTCCACAGACATCCGCGAGCACACCGAGTCGCGTCTCAAGGATCGCAGCCGGCCGACCACCGCCGTCTGCACCTCCACCCTGGAGATGGGCATCGATATTGGCTCTGTCTCCTCCATCGCCCAGGTCGGCGCGCCCCCGAGCGTGGCCGCCCTGCGCCAGCGACTCGGTCGCTCCGGGCGACGTGGCGGCCCGGCCGTCTTGCGGCTCTATATCAGCGAACCCGAACCGACCCCTGCCATCCACCCCGCCGACGAACTCCGCACCCAGCTCGTTCAGGCCGTCGCGACCATCGAACTGCTTCTGCAACGCTGGTACGAACCTCCTCACGGCGCGGCTTTGCACCTGTCGACGCTGGTACAGCAGCTTCTGTCTCTCATCGCCCAGCACGGCGGCATCATCCCGGCCGACGCCTACCGCACCCTGTGTACCCAAGGACCGTTCCGCACGATCGACGCGCCGATGTTCGCCGCTCTGCTGCGCGACCTCGGCGCCGGACGGCTCATCCGCCAGGAAAGCGACGGCCTGCTGCTGCACGCGGAGGTGGGGGAGCGGCTGGTCAACCACTACACCTTCTACGCCGCCTTCGCCGCCCCCACCGAATACCGCATCGTCACCGCAGGACGAACCCTCGGCAGCCTTCCCCTGGAGAACTCCCCGCCTGAGGGAGCGCTGCTCATCTTCGCCGGCCGCCGCTGGCGGATCCTGACCATCGACACCCACGCCAAGGTCATCGATGTCGCACGTGCTTCCGGTGGTCGCCCGCCGCGTTTCGCCG
Source organism: Streptosporangium sp. DT93 (assembly GCF_049844535.1). Lineage (NCBI taxonomy): Bacteria > Bacillati > Actinomycetota > Actinomycetes > Streptosporangiales > Streptosporangiaceae > Streptosporangium > Streptosporangium sp. DT93. The sequence goes on along the minus strand of NZ_JBNCLF010000028.1, from coordinate 69,933 downwards.
GCCCCGGCCCGGACGTCCACGACCGGATTCGCACCCAGATGCGCCACATCTACGAAGACTCCGCCGTCCCGCCCTACCTGGACGCGACCGGCCAGCATCTCCTTGCCGAAGGCCGCGCCGCCTACCGCCGTTTCGGCCTGCACAACAGCCCGCTCCTCGGCTACGGCGCTGACAGCCTGCTGTTCCCGTTCCGGGGAGATGCCATCATGACCACGACCGCCCTGGCCCTGCACGCCCGAGGCGTTGACGTCGCCCCTTACGGCGTCGCCCTACTGCTCTGTGCCACCCCACCCCGGGCGGCCGCGGATCTACTGGCCGATCTGGCCGCCTCCGGTCTCCCCGACGCCGTTGACCTGGCGAGCCTGATTCCCGACAAGAGAGTCGACAAGTACGACGACGTCATCGGCGAAAGCCTGCTGACCCGCTCTTATGCCGCCCGCAAACTCGACGTCCCCGGCACCGAGCAGGCGATCGCCGTCCTCGCCGGCCAGGCCGCTCCTGTGCAAGCGGCACATGCCGAACCTCCTGTCGTCGCGGTTACGGCGCCGCGTCGTCACAGGCTGGGATCTCTTCCCTACGCCGTCGTGGACGTCGAGACCACCTCGACCGACGCCCGCAAGGCCCGCATCGTCGAGATCGCGATCATCCGCCTGCACCCCGACGGCAGTGACGACCGCCTCTATTCCACGATCGTCGACTCCGGAACGGATCCGGGTCCTACGCACATCCATGGCCTCACCGCCGCGGACCTGGCGGGAGCCCCGCGTTTCGCGGAGATCGCCGGTGACATCGCAGCCATGCTCGACGGCGCCGTGATCGTCGCCCACAACGCCCGCTACGACACCGAAGTGCTCAGCGCCGAGTTCGCCCGCCTCGGAGCCGCCCCCGACGACCTGCTGTCCCTGTGCACCCTTGCCCTGGCACGACGCTTCGGCCCACCATTGGCCTCCCACCGGCTCACTGACTGCGCCACCGCCGAGGGAATCGACCCCGACCGGGCACACAGCGCCGAAAGCGACGCACGAACCTGCGCCCACCTGCTGCGCCTGTACCTCAAGCGCGCGGCAGCTCAGGAACTACGCTGGTTCCAGCAGATCGGCGCGGTCGGCCACCTGTCCGTTGCGCCCTGGGTCTCATCACCGCCCGCCGGCCGCAGTCACCGTCGCAGACGATGAGTATCGCGCTTTGAACCTCTCCAGCGGGTCGCCGACCGGGGGAGTAGTACGCCACTGAATTCAGGGAGGGAAGGGGGACTTCACAGGTCGCGTAGGCGGTGTGCTCAACTGCGGGACTGGCGTCCTTGCGCAACGTGTCAGCTAGCTGAGAAGCATAATAATAAATCTACAATGTAAAGGGGCTGGCTTATAGCTCAAGATCATTTACAATGGACTAAAGACCCAACACCCACAAACAAGAGACGCCCTTTCCCGGGGTGGAAGAGAGGTCGCCGTGGGCGGAGGCGGCCCATCCCTGCAGGGGGGCGCATGCCAGGCCCGGCGTGCATGGTCGGGATGAGCGGCTGGGATCCAGGCGCGGCCCATCCCGACCGGAGCGCGGTCACTGCCGCCACTGCTTGAAGCTAACCACCCAGGAACCCGGCGACGAGCAGCTGGAGCTGTTCGGCGTGGCCGCCCCCGAGCCGGGCGAGCGACTCGACGGCCGCGGCGCCCAGCTCGCCAGAGAAGGGGCCGGGGGCGCCGCGTGCGGGGGTGGGTCTGGTCGTGGAGCTGGGTGCGGGTGGTTTCTGTTTGCTCGGCGATAACGGCCAGGACGGCGGCGGAACACGTCGCGGCCAAAGATGTCATACAGGCTTTCCAGTGACCAGACGGGCAGCGGCCCGTGCGCTTTCATCGGCGAGTCCTTGGATGTGGAGCAGACCAGACTGGTCAGCGCGCTCAAGGTCTGCCATGTCGTCTGGAGCCAGGGAAGGTACCTCTGGTTGTCGGTGATGATGTTGCTGGGTTCGCCCCCATGCTCTGATTCGGGGCAGGGGAGGGCCGGGTCCCTACGCAGTGTGGTGGTGATTTTCCTGGCGGGTTTCGGCCAGAGCGTAGGCGCTTTTGACGAAGTCTTCCGCCTTCCTGGTGATGGAGTCTGCCTCGTTCTCAACCTGAGCCTGCCCTTGGTGAGTTTCCACCAGGACCGCAGTGATGTGGACGCGCAGTGCCTCAGGATCGTCTGAATCGTCGGCCTGCGTTGTTTCTTCAGCCAGGCTGGCGCGGATCTCGCCGAGTTCGCGCGCTTGGCGCAATCCGGCCTCGGCTGACTGCACCAGTTCGCTGAGCCCTTGCCGGGTCAGCCCCACGGTTTGCTCGGCGACCAGACAGGTCAGGCGTGCCGCACGGACGGGCACCTCATGCGGGTGCACCGCCCCGGCGAAGCCGCATATCCCGCACAGCAGCCATCCTGCAACGGCCTGCGGCTCATGCCGGTGAACCTCTCGGATGAGGGTGAGAAAGGTGTCCAGCGTTTCGTGGGGTTCCCGCCAGGCAGCGGGGCGGGTGAACGGAACAGCTGCGCTACGCGGCTGCCAGCCGTCGGCTTGTGCTTGCCGCCGCAGTAGTTCCTGATGGAGGGGCAGATCGACCACATAATCGGCCAGGAAACGCCGGTGATCGTCATCCGTGGTGTCGGCCAATCCCTGGTCGTAGAGAACATGCAGCAACGCCAACGTGCCGAACGTCGGGATATCCGCCCCAGCGGTCAAGGCGCGCAGGACGACATCGTCACTCCAGAGAGGAGCGCCTGTCTCCAGGGCGAGCTGGACCGCCGCCAGCCACGCACCTTCGCGCTGCGCAGTGAAGGTCGGGCTCTGTGTCACCAGGTTGGGGTCGAGGCCGCCGGTCATGAGTTCCGTCACGAGGGTCAGATCCGCCACCGGGACGATGTCCGTGAGCTCGGCCGCCTTCACCAGGTGTTGCATCCGGTCATTCAGATGGTCCCTGTCTTGTTGCGTAAGCTGAGACACGCGCAGGCCGAAGCCGGGTTCGACGCCGATGTTCATCGACGATTTCCGCACCTGCTCGATAGCAGTCGTGGTCATCATGAGATCGTCGTGACACGGGGACGGCAGGTGGACCGAGGCGAAGCGCGCACGAAGTTCGGCGAAGCCGGCGCTGGTGAGGGTGGCCATGTATAGCGTGCTGGTGTCGAGCACCACGACCTGGTCCAGCGCAGCCTGGACGGCTGCTACCTCGGCGTCGAAGCGTTCAGGATCGGCCTCACCTGCGGGAATGCAGCCTGCCGCACGCTGCAGCAGCGCCAGTGCATAGGGCCGGTTGAGCTGGCTGGCGAGAAGCCCGAGCGGGATGACGCTGGCCAGGACCTGGCCACGCAGGTGTTGGGCGAGACGGGCGCGCGGCTCCAGCATCCGGCTCAGCGTCTCTGGATCGGTGATCTTCTGCGGATCGACCGGGCGCAGCGGCCCGTCCGGGTTCAGGCGCAGCTGTGTCTCGAGAGCGGCCTGGAGCCGGGTGCTCAGGACGGGCGGCAGGGCGAGCGCCGAGAGCGGTGTATTGGGGGGTGCCTCATCCTCATGAGGAGGCTCACCGGTGGCGAGCAGGATCGCGCTGAGTACCTGGCCCGTGAAACGTGTGTGCTGCGCGAAGCGTTCCACTAGGTCGAGCAGTTCCTGGACGGTATCGGATGACCACCCCATCCGCGGCAGCACGGCCGCTTTGAGCTGCGCCTGCACCAGGGTGAGCACCGGCGGAAGCAGCGCTGTGTAGGCCCGGAGCGCAACATCGGGCTGGCGTGCGAACCAGCGCGCGCCGATCAGGCTCCAGGCGTACCCCACCTGCTCAATCGTCAGCGGTCTGGTGCGCGTGCCCGCCTCCAGTACGGTCTCTTCTGGCGCGCCCGGAGTGTCGCTTTCGGTGAGAGCGGCGACAGCATGCTGCTCGACGGTCGTCCAGTCCTGGCGGTTGAAGGCGTCATCCAGGAGTTCACGACGCAGCGGCCCCCGTACGGCCTGCGGCAGGCTGGGCCGGCTCAGCACCAGCAGGGCGCGGTGTCTCCACTCGTTGTGCTGGCCCGTGCGTTGCAGGATCCGCAGCGCTCGCTGCAGGAATTCGATGTCGCCGAAGCGGGCGGCGGCGCGGTCGCACGCGTGCACGGCCTCGGTGTGGCGTTCCAGCTCGACCAGGGATTGCGCCAGGGCGGCCGCGCCGGACAGGGAACGATCGGCGAGTTGCCGCAGGCGCATCAGGCCGGCTTGGTGGTGACCTTGAGCGATGTCGGCTCGTGCGTGCAGGGTCGAGGACTCCTCGTCGGTGACGACCTTGCGGGCAAGGAGGTCTTCGAGGCCAGGTAGTGGCCAGACGCCGAGTTCCGCCAGCGCCCTGAAGGCGATCATGCGTTCTTCAAGGGCATCGCCATCGGCCAACTCCACGACGTGGTTCCACAAGGCGATGAGGTCGCTCGGTTCGGCGGCTTGGACGTCGGCGCGGCAGGCGTTGAGCACGGCCACGCCGACGGGACTGCTCACCTTGGCGACCAGGTCGTCAGCCTGAGGGTGGCCGAGTTGGAGGGCGACCCGGGCGGCGGCCTGTGCCAGCTGCTCAGCGGCGGCCTCCCGGGCGTTGGCTTGCCCGTGCGGTTCCGGCAGCGCGACGGTGATTGCGGCGTCGAGATCGCCGGTGAGCAGGTGAACATGGAACAGGACGTAGGCCGGGTGTTCACTTGGCCCGCCCCAGCGTCGCTGCTCGGCCCGGGCGCTGTCGGCAAGCTTGCGCGCCCGGGCGAGGTCGCCCTCGTGCAGCGGGCTCGTGCCTTGGCTAGCCCGCTGAGCCAGAGCCCTGGCCAGCGCGATCCGGCCGGAGTTGCTGCGGGGGAAGACGGACACGAGCGTCTCGAGCCAGGCGACGGCCAGGTCAAGATCGTGATGGGCCTTGGCTTGATCGGCGAGAAAGCGCAGAGCTGTCCCTTCCGAACGGACACGGCCATCTTCGATGGCCTCGGCGAGGCTGGCGGGAAGGGCGAGAGGTCCTCTGCCGCCGATCTTTTCGCGCTCGAGCAGAGCAAGGCCGAGGTCGGCCAGGAGCCGGCCGTCCGGCGACGTGGCCGCCTCAATCAAGATCGATGTCGCCTGTGCTGGGTCGGAGTGGATCAAAGACAGCCCGGCGAAGGCTCGCCACCGCGAGGCCGGGGTGGCTCCCGCAGCCACCGCACGGTTGAAGCATGCCGCCGCCTGAGGCTCCAGCAGATGCTCATTGGCGTAGTCGGCCACCGACGCCCATAGCTGCCACCCCCATTCGTCGGCTGGCCACCATGCGGGGGCTTTCGTCAGAAGGGCGGAGACCGTCTCGGTCGGCAGGTCACCCTGCAGCAGATCCGCCAGCCGTTCGATGGCACGTGCTGCAACGGCGTCGCCATCTTGCAGAGCGCGGCGCCGGGTGCGTTCGAGTCGATCGCGCGCCTCACCCGGCAAGCGGTCCAGCCATCGGACGAAACGCTGCTCGGCCGGGTCGCCGCCCTCGCGCGCCGGGCGCGCCAGCCTGGTAAGCGCCGCAATACTGATCTCGTTGATCTGCTGCTCGGCCGGGACGGTCACCTTCCAGTCCTTGCCCGTGGACTCGGCTGTGTTGTGCGAGAGCGACTGCCAGTAGAGCGTTCCGGAGACGGGGTCGTGCAGGACGATCACGACGGGGATGTCGTAGTCGAACCAGTATTGGGCGTGCTCGTCGTTGAAACGAAAGGTCCAGCCATCGCGAGTCGGCTCATCGAACCAGCTCGTGCCAGACTTGATCTGCGCACCGAGCAGGCGCCCAGCGGTGTGGCCGTTCTCGACGAGCTCCAGGATGGCATCGACCCCGAAATCGACGACCGGTTGTTCCCGGCACAGCCAGCCGAGACGTTCGTGGGCGGCCTTGGCCAAGGCGGCTACGCCGGCACGCTCGACGTGTACAGAAGCATCGACCCGCACAGCCACTCCCTTGTGAGCCGGCTTGGATGGAGGGCTCCCGCGAGCCAGGTCGAACAGCTTAGCGAACCGGCGGAGGCGGTATTGCGCATGGCCAAGAGGGCTACCCGCTCCGGTTGAAGGGGCGAGATCCACCCGACAATCTGGGCCCTGGCAGAAGAGCCGATCAGCCAGGGCTACGTGAGCAAGGCCGAAGCGGGCCACCTCGCCGTCGAGGGAGAGCGTCTGGCCAGCTACGTCCGCGCTCTGGGCTACCCGCCTGCGCTGCCTGGTCTGGACGCTGAGGTGACCGAGGTCGGTATCGGGATGGTGCACCACCGCAAGAAGGCCACGCTGGGAGCCCACGCGCTGCGCCGCATCCACGCCCAACTTGCCCTGGGCCGCCTGCAGGCACACCGTCTCCTGCGGGCCCTGCCCACCGATCCGACCCTGCACTGCTTCGAGCACATGGCCATGAACGACTTCGACACCCCCACCGAGGCGGCCCAAACCCTGCACAAGCTGTGGGAGGTCCCCGCCGAGCCAATCACCCACCTGGTCGCGATGATCGAAGGCGCCGACGGGCTGATCCTCGTCCGCGACCTCGAAAGCCGTGACCTGGACGCGGTCAGCCAGTGGAACGGAGCGGAGCGCCCGCTGTCCCTGCTGGGCGCGCACGCTGCGGCCGACCGCTTCCGGTTCAGCTTCGCCCACCAGCTCGGGCACGTGATCATGCATCCCGAACCCGGCGCCACCCCCCAACAGGAGCGGCAGGCCGACGAATTCGCCAGCGAGTTCCTGATGCCCGCTGCGGACATCGGCGACAAGTTGAGCGCAGGCATGGACCTGCCGCGTCTGCAGCTGCTGAAGCGACGATGTGGCGTGTCGATGGCCGCCGTGTCCCGCAAGGTCCTCACCCTGGCCGCCATTAGCGAACCGCACCCACGAGCCCGGCGAAATTCCGCGCGAACTCCCCCAGACCGTGCCCGCCACGGCGCAACGCCTCGTCGCTCAGCACGGACTCGACCACGCCGCCGAGATCGCAGGACTGCTCGCTGAGAAGTTCGCCCGCCTGCTGCTGTTCCACCTCGGCTCCCTGGACCCCAACCCCGCCTGACACCGGTTATGTCTCACGAGGTGAGTACATGGACGACCGCACCAGCGCACCGTCTCGTACCGTCGCGAGTTCCCTGCTCACCTCGCCGCCCGACCACGGCGGCCTGGTGGTGTGCGGCACCGGCTGCTCGGCGCGGCTGAACATACTGCAGCGGACCATCACCGGAGTCCTGGCCGAAGACTGCGCCGCCTACGAAAAGAGGTCGCCACCACCGACGCGCCGTTCCACTTGCCGTAGGATGCCCTGTTCGGGGGCGACCTGGACAGCGCGCTGTAGGAGCAGCTCGGCAACGGCGCCTCCTTCGCCATCACCCCGACCCGCTATATCAAGGCCGACGATCCCGCGGTCTTGAAAGCCGTAGTGAAGGCGGCCAGGGCGCTGCGGGGCGATGACGTCGTGGTGACGCTCCCCGTCTCGATCGGCTGGCTGGGGCCAAAGGCGCGCAGATCTGGGCGGCCGCCGACCGCGGCAACATCACCCATGAGCAGGCACCGTTGATCGTACGCTCCCTGCTGTCGGCCGACGTCGACGACATCATAATCCACGCCCTGGCTGCCGCTTTGCACGCCCTCGCCTTTCGACGAAGCGCCGAGGCGCCGAGGTAGCGTACCTTCCCGGACTCAACCATGTCGTATAGCGCGGACGGTATGAGAACTGACGCAAGAGGTATTTTTTGCACCTTGCCGGGCATCTCCGAATAGAGAACGAAGCCGCGTTTACGGAGGAGCCGCATCTTCCGCTAGAGGTGACACAGCAACAGCAGTAGCTCGTGGCTTGAATTGGACGATCCGGCGGGCCGCTGGAGTTTTCCCATACCGACGTGGTGGAGCGGTCGGGCAATGTGCGACTCTCGGTGTTCGACGGCTCGATCCCTGTCGAATTCGGTCAATTGACCTTTGCGTCTAAGACGGGCGAAAGCCAGGTCGCCAACGTCAACCCATCCCAGGCTTGACAGAATGGCGTAATTCGACGATGGCAATTTCAGGAGAATGCACCCATCTGATCATGTGGGTGAGGGCTTCTGAGGTGACGGAGAGAATGTCGGGGCCGTGCTGTGTGGGCTTGGCCGGACGACGTGCCGGGTGTGGCGTTCGACGGCGGTGGCCAGGCGTTGGTCGATGCGCTGGGTGGGGGAGAGGTTGAGTGACTTGGGGTGGGCGTAGATCTGGGTGGTGTCAGGGGAGGCGTGGCCGAGCAGGGCTTGTACCGCTGACAGCTCTTCGCCTGCCTCCAGCAGGGCGGTGGCCACGCTGTGGCGGATGCCGTGGATGGAGAGTTTGTCGTGGTCGGCGACTCCGATGGCTTTGGCGATGCGTTGGATGAGTTCGCGGATGTAGGTGCGCTGCAGGGGGCGTCCGTTGCGTGATCGGAAGAGGGGGCCGGGTGAGTTTCCGCGTTCGGCCAGGTAGCCGTCGAGGATTTCGCCGATGAAGGGGCGTACGTCGACCGGGTGGGTGCGGTTGCCCTTGACCGGCAGGTTCACGACCCTGAGGCGACCCTGGTGGGTGAGGTGGTCGACCTCGACGTTGAGCAGGGAGCTGATGCGGCAGGCGGTGCCGATCAGCACGGCCAGGATCGCTTGGACGCGGGCGCTCTCATGGAGTACGGCGTGCACGAGCATGTCGTCCAGCTGCTCGCCGCTGATGAACCGGGTGGTGGAGGCGCTGCGCCGAGGAGGTTCCATCCCGTCGAACGGGTTGGCGGTCGCCAGGTCGGCGCGGCGCAGGTAGGTGTACCAGGATTTCGCGGCGGAGATGCGGGCGCGGCGGGTGTTGGCCGACAGTCCGGCGGTGCGCATGGCCGCGGAGTACAGGTCTGTCTCTATGGAGGGCACGTCACCGATGTGCAGGCCGCGGGCTTGGATCCACCACAGCCACCAAGAGATGTCGCGGATGTAATTGCGTTGGGTGGCCGGTGAGGAGCGCCGTTCCGATGACAGCCAGCCCGCAGTGGCTGCCAGGGCCTGCTCGGGGACTTGCACGGTACGCAACAGCGCGGCCAGCTCATAGGCGTTACGGGCGGGCGGCGGGCTGCCCTTGGCCGGCAGCGTCAGGGGGGAGGTGTGCTGTCCCAGCAGTGCATACAGCTGGACTTCGGCGGCTTCCTCCGCATCGGCGTCGAGGTCACGGGGCCGGTCCAGCACGATGACACCGGAGATCGCCAGCGGCGCGAGCGCGCTCGACACGGTCGGCCGAGCCGGTTGCGCGGCGGGTTCGTCGCCGACAGGGCGGGAGGGGACATCATGGAGGCTCATGAAGTGCTTTCTGACGATACGACGGAGCCAGTGGCAGGACTGGATGAAAGAGCGGAAAACGCCGGCCACACCAGACGTGGCCGGCGCCCGCAACAGGTTGAAACGTTAGCGGCTGCCGATGGCCGTCACAGGGAACCCTCTCATGGATCCGTCGCGATCGGCAGCAGGTGACACAGAGACTGTCAACGCTATGAGCTGATCGGTCGGACGTGGTCAAGACCCTCTCCTGGCGAAACTCATCGTGGCCGGTTACACATCTATTCCTGTCCTTCATCTGTTCGATGTGCCCAAGCCTGCTCACGGGGTTTGGAAGGCACTTGGAGTCGACTTGGAAGGCGCGCGTGAGGTGGCCGCGCGTACGACGTGTCACATCATGGCGTTGATCCGGGTGTTGAGCTCGTTCGCGGCCGAGGTCGGCGGCGAACCCGTTCCCCTCGGTGGACCGCAGCAGCGCGGCGTGCTGCCCCTGCTGGTGGCGGCGCGGGCAGGTCATGTCGGTCGACCGGATGGCCGAGGATCTCTGGCGCGGAGAACCGCCGTCGCGTGCCCTGGCATCGTTGCAGGCGTACGTGTCGCACCTGCGCCACCTGCTGGAACGCGTCCCTCTCAGCCGAACATCCGTAGTGGTTTCCCGGAATCAGACGTCCACTAAACGGGGGCGACTCCAATCGACCATGATTCTGAAGATCACCTGAGGTCTCGCTGTTCGGTCTCAAGTGCGTCGGTTAGACCAAAGGCACCCGCCTCGGACAGAGCGTCGATGATGTCCAAACAGCGGCGCCGCTCGTCGGGTGTGCCTTGCCGGTAGAGGCGTGGCACGATCGAGACCAGTTGATGCCCAGTCGCGGCATAGCTGGTCCTGATATTGCCCATCTCGTTGCTGGCAAGCTCGGCGACAAGCGTACATACGTCGATCGCTGCCGCTGGGAGGATTCCGTGGTGCCCGTCAAGGGCGGTCATCAGGTCCCTGATGCTTTCTGGAAAGGCTGGGCTGTGGAGAACGGTTGTAATGAGCATATTCGCGTCGTCTGAGCCGAGCTCGGTGATGCTGCGCAGTGCGGTCAACGCTTCGGTGCGCACAATCTCGTCGGGATCGTCGAGGAGTTCAATCACCGACTGGAACGCGTAAGCGGGCCGGGAGGCGAAGGTTCTGGCCGCTTCCCGGCGGGCCTCGGTGGGCAAGGTGTGAACGGTCGTGGGGAGATTGGGACTGAGGATTCCTCGGATCCATGCGATCGCCCAGGCCCTACCTGCGTATCGGGCCACAGGTGCGGGCGCTTGGAGCGCGCGAGATAGCTCGGGAGCGAAACGTTCGGGCGCGCGGATGAGAGCGTCGATGAGCAGCTGGTTGGCGGTCCCCGCATTGTGAACCTGCACGTTGGGGTGCGAGAACAGCAGTTCGGCGAGATCCAGTGCAGTGTCCTGGTCGTGGTTCATCATGGCTCGGACGGCCTCAGCCGTACAGGCGCGCACGGCGAGGATGGGATCGGCGGCCAGCGAAGTGACAATCGGTGTGACCGCGGACAGGTGGCGGTCACCGTGGAACAGCAGAGCCGCGACTGCTAGTGCGGCCTGTCCGCGCGTTGAGTTCATTCCGGCCGTGAGGGTGGCTTCTTCGTCCTCTCGGCCGAGCGTGGTGTCGGTCTGCGGGTGGGGATCGGCCGCGAGATGACTGAGAAGGTTCGTCAATGCGGGGTGGATGCGCGAGGGCGCCGCCTGGATCGCCCGGCAGATGGATCCGGCGGCCGGCGGCCCGGCGAGTTGGAAGGCTCGCTGGATGAGAACCGTCAGATGTTCCTCGTTGAGATAAGGAGTGATCTTGTCGAGAATCGCCATGATGTAGTCGGGCGGCAGGCCGGAGTCGAGCGTGAGGGCGAGCGCGGCGAAGCGTTCGGGATCCTGTTCGGCACGACGTGCCAGGGTCTGGGCCAGTTCGTACGCGCCGCCCATCCCGAGCCGGCGCTCGTTGCGCGCCTGCATGTACTTGGTCAGTGCACGTCGCCACTGCTCATCGGTCATTCGCGCGGCTGCGGCGTCGTCGATCGGCGAGCGGACAATGCTTGTGATTACCGGCTCCGGGCCGATGGGAAGCTGACCGGGGAACTTGCGCTGCCATTCCGCGAGTCTGCGGCCGACGACCTCATCACGTCGGGAGATCGCGATGGCCGACAGCAACTCGTACTGGGACCAGCCCCACGCGGTTGGATGTCCCTTTTGTCGTCGGAGTTCCCATGTCGGGTAATGCGCGAGCAGCATGTTGGTGAGGCGCTGCATTGTGTCCGCCGCGCATCCGGGAGTGGCGGCCTCAATGAGCTCTCTGGTGGCCCAGCGGCGGCTGCCCACCCAGCCCAGGCACAGGTTGCCCTCGTCGGATAGCAGCCACCGCAGCGCCCGATCGGGCTGGTCAATCACGGCGTACATACGACACGCGAGGAAACGTAGCTCTTGGACGGGCGCGTCGGCGAGCTGGGAGAGCGTGTTTTCCGCTGCCAGAGGATCGAGGATGGCCAGAGCTCGCAGCGCCTGGTCGAGTCCTTCGAACAACGCGGCGGCGACCGTCTCCCTGCCCATATGGTTGTAGGCCCAATGGCCACCGGGGAAGAAGTGTCCGGTCGAGGGCTGTGCACTTGACCGGACCACCTCTGCCACGAAGGGAAGGACCTCGTTGGCGAAGACGCGCGGCGAACCGGCGGCGATCTGCGAGATCACTGTGGACGCGGTCTGCGAGTAGGCGCTCAGTTGGCCCGACGCGAATGGGTCACCGGAACCATCGGCGTGTGCCAACTCCAGATTCCGCCGCAGGAACGCGCCCATGATCCGGGTTGTTGCGGCGGGAGCCGATCCGGCGATCTCGTACAGCAGGCTCCAAAAGTCGCTGTTGACGGCGATCGGCCCTTGAACATCGTCCAGATGACCGCCCTCGATAAGGTCCACGGTGAGGTCGGCCAGTTCCTCGGTCAGTGACCACTCAACCAACCTGCTCAACCGTCCTCGCCATTTCGGGTCGTCGCTGACATATGGCCGGACGAGTTGTTCGATGCGGCGGGCGCGATGCCGCGCGGCGGGGATGAGCTGTTGAAAGGCGAGATCGACGGTCCCCGGGTCAGCTAGCCATCGCTCCCACCGGTTTTCATGGTCGGCGGCGTCAAACCACCCCGGGGAGCCCAGAAGCGCCCGCACCTTGGCCGCCGCACGAGCATCGCTCCACGCGACCGCTTCGATCGCCCGCCAGTCCTCGGCCGTCGGCTGGATCTGCCGCAGAACGGCGACGACTACATCCTTCAGGTGGGGGCGAATCTCCGGCGATCCGACAAGCTGGGCCACCGTTGCTCGGAAGCGGACCAGATCTCTTGCATGCAAGTATTCGAGGATCTGCCGCGTCTGCGCCCTCCGGAACAGGAACTGCCCGGACTCCACCAAGAACCCGTGGAGATCGCGGCTACTCGCGACGAATGCTTGGGCGAACAAGAAGTCGAAGTAAGACTCGTGAAAGAAGCCGATCCGGTGTCCGTCGCGGACCAGAGCGCCGTCGGAGACCAACGCATCGATGTGCTCTGGCAAAAAGGCGAGCAGGACTTCGATGGGAGCCGTCAGCGTCTCCAGGTTGCTCATGTGGTCGATGAGAGCGCGCGTGATGCCGAACCAGTCCAAACCGGGGACACGGCGGGCGACCTCTCTCCGACGCTCCTGCGTGTACTGCTCATACAGTTCCTGCAAGGTGCCATAGGCCGTGGCACGGCTGTCGCGGTCCAGGCGGCTGAAGACCGATAGGTGCAGCGGGATCGTTAATAGTTCGATGGTCGCGGGTGTGAGGCTGTCAGGGTCAATTCCGTCGTCCAGCAGGATCGTTCTGACCGCCTGCTTCTCCAGCTTTTTCAGTGGGAAGCGCCTGGCCCTAGGCTCGCGTGTCAGCGCGGCCAGGCGGGGGTCCCTGTCGATGTCGACGGTCCGCACGACTAAGAGCACCTTGATGTTCGGCGCGGTCAGCAGTTGCTCCAGCACGTCGGCGACAGATTCGTAGGCCTCTGACATTCGCCCGGCGTAGTGGCTGACCGCATCCAATTGGTCGATCACGAGGATCCCGGGACCTCCGTCGGCGACGCCCGCGAGCAGGATGGCCGGTGAATCAGCCAGGTCCATATGTCTGCCCAGCGCGGCGGCGGTCTGTGTGCTCGCCTCCACCGAGTCCATCCGCACGACGGCGGTATGCCAACCCCGCGTGGCGAGCTGCGACAGGACGTCAGCTGCGACCGTGGTCTTGCCCATCCCGGCGTCGCCTTCACAGATCACTATCTGTGGGCCGCCCTCAAGCTCCAGCAGTTCCCGGAGCTGCGCAGTGTATGGGCGTGGGACCGTGCCGAAGCCGGGGACGGCTCGCTCGACGCGTTGCGAGAACCGCTTAACTGTCGCAGCCAAGGCCGTAAGCGTGTTGGAGTCGCCCGGAAGTAGGCGTCGGCGGATGCCTTTTTCAACCAGATGGTCCCAGATCTGCAGTCCGTTCAGCGACTGATGAATCTGATCGAGAAAGAAGCCACGCAAGACACCGAGCGCATTGCCCGGGTCGCCCTCCACAAGTGTTTCGTAGGTCACGGAGACCAAGCGGCGCAGCGACTCCGGAGAGTGATGTTCAACGTGGATAAGGCGCAGATAGTGCCACCCAATTTCCTTGTCCACTGACCACCAGCCCGCCAGGGCGGCGAAGTCCGATCGCTGCTCCGGAGTGAGGATGCCCTCGAGTTCTGTCAGGCTCTCAGCAGCGCGGGCCCGGGAGCACAACTCACGCAGTTCGCCGGCATCGGTCGACAGGACCAACCGGACGTTTTTGCTTCCGGCCAGGTGATCGCCAATCGCCATAAGGATGTCTTTTAGGCGTTTTAGCGTCCACCGACCGCCAGCGGGGGCGTCCTTGACCTGCTCGCACCAAACACCATCGGGTCCCTCGATCTCGAACTCGACGCCCATGCCCGCCGGTCCGGGCGGCTCCAGCCGCATGCGAGACGCCCGACCGCGGAGAAGGTCGGCCGCGCGGAGCGCGGTCCACCAATCTTCGTACCGATTACCCAACTTGTCGGCGGCCCCACCTGGCAGCGGCATACGAAACCTCCAGACTCACTCTCGGCATCCAGTATCCAGCGCATACGGGGGTACTCAGCGCGCTTTGAAGCGCGTTTGCGACCTAGAAACACGGCCGCGCAATTCAGGTTCCGCTGAGCGTGATCAATGAACATTTTTCATCCTCCTCGCGCATCTGAAGGACGAGGATGGCTTCGACCAGCTGACCTGCGCGAAAAGGGGCAGCATATAACGGTTGCTCTTGGCGGTGGTGGCGACCTGTTTGGCGCGATCGCGTTCGTCTGGTGCTTGCCGACCGCGCCAAACCGTTCGTTCGGATTCCTCAGCGCAGTCCTGCGCGGCGGCGGCTTTTTCAATCGCCTTCTTGTTCGCCTCAAGGACGCTCTGAGCGCCGCTACGCGCCGGTCGCGGCAGCGATGCGTTCAGCGGCATTCTGGGCGGCTTTGGATCGGTCAGATCGGTGGGCGCGCGGTACCTCCATCCAGTCGCAGGGCACCGCTCCCCAGCGCATCACCTCTTCATCCCCTCGCCGTGCCCGGATATCTGTAGGCAGATCGCATGTCGATAATGTTGATTGTCGTTATGTTGACCATTGACCCAAAAAACGTAACGTGACATACCTGTTTCCTGTCGTGTCATGCAGATATGTTTTGGTAGAGTACTTGAGTGACCGACAACGCAACGCCTCGCGCCGCGGATGCACCACATAGCGCCGATTTCGGCCTTCGACCTCAACGAGGCCTTTCGGTCGACCCGGCGGAGGATCTGCTCGACGGCGGCTCGCCCGGCCTGGGCCGCTCCGACGGCGCGGAGGGCGTGCCGGCCGAACCGCCCCTGGCGCCCACCGCCGACACTGGGGCCCCGCACGGCCGATGTGCCTGGGACGGCCAGCCACTGCCCCGCTCCACTGGCCGCCGGCCCCGCCAGTACTGCAGCGACGCCTGCAAAACCGCCGCCTCCCGCGCCCGCCGCAAGGAACAGCTCACCGCGGTGACCACTGCGGTGACCGAGTCCAGCGTGGTTCTGGCCGAAGCGCGCCCGCTGCAGGAGGCACTGCGCACGCTTCTTGACCGCTTCGCCGAAAAGGTCGATCTGGCCGAAACCGGCGCGCTGGCCCGGATCAGCGCCGTCGAAGCCGAAGCCGCCGAGGACCGCTCGGACGCCGCGATCGCCCGCGAGCATGCCGCGGCCGCCGATCGCGCCCGCATCAACGCCGAACGGCGGATGCGTGAGGCCGAACAGGCCCAGCGACTGGCCGAGGAGCGCGAGCGCACCGCCCGCGCCGACCTGGAACGCATCGGGGAAAAGACCCGCGCTCACGTGCTCGAACTCGGCGAAAAGCTCGGTGACGCCAAGAAGGCCCTCGAGCTTGCCGAAGGCGTGAGCGCCGACCAGGCCAACCAGCTACGCGCGCTGCGCACCGAAAACCGCGAGTTGCAGGCCGCACGCACGGCATTGGAGGACGAGCTCGCCGAACGTGGCCGCCAGCTCCACGACAGCCAGCACACCAACGCCCAGCTCCGTACCCAGCTGGCCGAACACAGCGACCGGGCCGCAGCCTTGGCGCTGCAACTGGCCACCGCCACCGCTGAGGCCGCCACAGCGCGCGAGGAGGCCCTGGCCACCCACGCTGACCTGGAGAAAGTGCGCCAGCGTCACGACGAGCAATCCCAGCGTCTGCGCGTCGATCTGGAGGCCGCCCGCCAGCAGGCCGAGACCCGCACCGCCGAACTGATCCGGGTGCAGACGCTGCACGAGGCCGCCCAGGACCTGCTCGCCGAGCTGCGCGGCCAGCGGGAGGATCTCACAGCCCGCTATGACGCTCTGTACGCCGAGGTGGGGGAGCTGCGAGCCGAGATCGCACGAACTCGGGCGCACCCCGCACCTGACGCCTCAGAGCCCGAACGGAAGCGGTGAAGCTGTACCCGGCCGATATTTCCCCAGACGGCGATGTCGGCCTGCCTATGAGGCGCGATGTCGATGGTCAAGACAGGAGAGCCGAAGAGCCGTCTCCCGGGTATGGGGAACCTACGACGATCAGCCAGAGAACGTTCACCGGTAAGCCTCAGATGACCAGGCCAGACTCTGTCGATCGTGTATGACCACCACTGACATCACGGTGGCGATTCCTGCTGACAGAAAGTGACGAAACCGCAGGTCAGCGGAGTGTGACACCACCAGAACATCACGGGAAACATCACCGGATGTCGGCTGGGGAACACCGTTGCGCCTGCTCAGGAGGGCTTATAAACCCCGCAGGTCAGGTCGCCGGGTTGCGGAACGTCCGCCGGAGGGACATGTAAGGGGCTTCAGCAGTTAGGGCGAACCTAGACAAAAACGACAAGGAAGGGGGGAGTCTTTAGGTTGCTGACACGAAGTGACGATTTCGCGGACACCAAGCGACGAAACCCCATGTCAGCGAAATGACGCATCCCAAAGATCCCGATACGGGGCGAATGTGCGCCCGCTCGGGGTGCGCCAACCGGCTCGAGTCACCGGGCCGCGCAGGCCGCCGCAGCGGCCGTCCGGCTCTGTACTGCGGAGACGCCTGCCGCGCCGCCGCGCACCGCGCCCGCACCCCGGCGGTCACCGACGCGCTGCGCCGCGCCGGCGCGCTGAGCGGCGACCTGTTGAGCGCGGGCGAGCAGTGGAGCGCTCACCTGGCGGCCTTCACCGAGGCGCTGAACGCCGCCAGGTGAGCGCGCCACCGCCGCCCAGCACAAAGCCCAGGCCGCGATCACCGGAGCCGACCAGGCCGTCCAGCAGGCCACCGCGGCACAGCAACGCGCCGAGGAGTCCGAACGCGCGGCCTGGCGCGCGGCCGGCGAACACGAATCCGAACGCGCCCGCGCGGTGCAGGCCGCCGCCGCGGCCGAGGAACGCTGCGCGGCCGCCGAGCGCGCCACCCGGCGCATCACCTCTGAGCGCGACGCCCTGCAGGGCGTCCTGGAGGCCGAACGCCGCCAAGCCGCCGCTGCGGCCGATGAGCACGACCGGCAGATCGCCGCCTTGCACAACGCGCTGGCCGATCGCACCGCCGACCTCGACCAGGCCCGAAGCGACCTGGGGACCGCCGGTAGTCGTCTTGAACGCGCTGAGACCGCCCGGCACAAAGCCCACCAGGACGCCGAAACCGCCCGCGCTCAGACCGGCCGGGTCCGCGAGGAACTCAGCGCGCACATCACCCGGCTGAAAGAAGAGCTCGCCACCGAACGCGGCGAGACGTGGCGAACCCGAACAGAACGCGACGAGGCACGAACCGCCACCGCGGTGGTCGACGCCCGAATGGAGGCCCTGCGGCAGGCCCACCAGCAGGCACTGCACAACGCCGAACACCGCGCCCAGACCGCCGAGCACCGCGAACAGATCGCCCAGCAGACGATCAACCGCCTCCTGGCCCTCCATCCGGCCGCAGAGACCGTATCGGCCGAGGGAACCGACAATGCCGCCCGTAGCGAGGACTTCCCTGAGCGCCCCTGAGACGCACACGCTTCTGCGCTGCGGCGGCCGCCGACGCCGGAAAACGTCTCCCTCGACGCCGCTTCGGCCCCGTTTGGGGAGACCAGTCGTCGGCGGAGGAGCTGGGCGTCGAGGTAGGAGCGGGTGATCCCAAGGGAGGGTCCTGCCGATCTCGCGATGGCGGACGCCGCTCGACAGCGAGGGCGAGCCGCCGTCGTAACGCACCACGCGCAGTACTGATCTTCACCCCCTCGTTCCCCGGCACTGGGAGAGGCTGCCACGACAGCTGCTGACATTTAGATGGCAGCAGCGCTGACACTTGATGACAAAAATGCAGGTCAGAGCACTAATGAGGACTGTCAGTACGTGGCAAAGTGCCACAACCTGTCAGTCGAGGGTGGCCAAAAGCGGTATCGAAATGCCCCGGAGGGTCTTCAGCAGACCGGAGGAGACGCTGCTCGTGCGGAGGAAGAGCATCGGCGTGTACACGACGGGTGGCGCACGTCAGGGCGATGAGCGTTCCAGAAAATGTGGCTCTTAGCTGGGAAAACTACCTGCGCTACGGGACCTTCAGCAGGTGGATCAAGTAAGACTTAGTGATCTTGCTGACACCAAGTGGCAAAACCGCTGACATCAACTGGCATTACGCCAGGACAACTTCGTGGCAGTTCGCAACACAGGACAACAGAACAGGGGGGTGTCGTTCGGCACAAGTTCCGGGTAACTTGCGGGAATTTACATTCCCGGTAGTTGCCGATATGCGCCGTACGCGCAACGGATCGCCTTTATTGATTTCTAATTTCCAGAAAATCAATCCTGTAGGCTGGGCGCATGCGGGAGACGGGAACGATGACGCCGTGCAGGCACTGCGGGACGCCGATCGAGCAGCGGCAGGGCCGCGGCAGGCCGCGCGCCTACTGCGCGCAGGGGGACTGCCAGGCGGTGGCCAAGCGGGAACGCGAGATGCGGCGGGCGACGCCGGGCCTGGAGGGGTCGCTCGCCAGGGCCGAGGAGTTCTACGACCGCATGGAGAAGGGCATGATCGCGGCGATAGAACCGCTGGCCCAGGTGCTCGCCCAGGAGCTGAGCCCGGCCGGGGTGGAGGCCAAGGTCAGCGCCGTGCAGGCCGAGGCGCACACCCGGGTGGCGATCGCGCGTACCGAGCGCGAGCAGGCCTTCGAGCAGGTACGGCT
This sequence comes from Streptosporangium sp. DT93, assembly GCF_049844535.1. Taxonomy (NCBI): domain Bacteria; kingdom Bacillati; phylum Actinomycetota; class Actinomycetes; order Streptosporangiales; family Streptosporangiaceae; genus Streptosporangium; species Streptosporangium sp. DT93. The sequence goes on along the minus strand of NZ_JBNCLF010000028.1, from coordinate 50,938 downwards.
GGCGCGGGAGGCCTCCGAGCACGCCCGCCGCGAGCGTGACGCGATGGCGGAGCGCGTACGGGAGGCCGATGCCGAGCGCGACACCGCGCTGGCCGACGCCGAGACCGCCAGGCAGCAGGCGCTGGCCGCGTTGCACGAGGCCGCCAGCACCGAACGCCGGGCCAGGCAGGCCGAGCAGGAGGCCACCGGCAGGGCGCAGCGGGCCGAGGCGGCCCGGGACGCGGCGCTGCGCGAGATGGCCGAGCGGGTGGAGGCGGCCGAGAGCGAGACCCGCCAAGCCCGGGAGCGGGCGCTGGCCGAACGCGAGCAGGCCGAACGGGCGCTGGCCGAACGCGAGCGGGCGCTGCGCGAGGCCGCGACCGCCACCAAGGCGGTCGGGCAGGCCGAGCGGGCGGTCGCCGCCGCGGTGGCGCGGGCCGAGGCCGCCGAGGCCGAACGCGATCGGGCACTGACCCGTGCCGACGCCGAGGCCGACGCCCGCGCCCAGGCCGTGGCCGAGGCCGCGCAGGCGGGCACCCGGGCCGAGCGGCTGGAGAAACACGCCTCCGAGGTGGAGAAACGCACCACGCGACGGCTGGCCAAGGCCGAGGAACGGGCCGCGGAGAAGGTCGCCCAGGCCCAGGAGCGTGCGACGGCCACGGCGGCCGAGGCGCTCGCCGAACGCGACGAGGCGCGGATGCGGCTGGCCATGGAGCAGATGCGCCTGTCGGACCTGCGGGAGCAGATGGAGACGCTGCGCGCCGAGGCCGCGCTGCTGCGGGAGCGCGCGGTCACCGCGGAACTGCGGGCCGGCCCCGGCTGACGGCGGCGTCCGGGACGGCGAGGCCCGCAGCGGGATCGGCGGGATCGGCGGGATCGGCAGGGTCGGCGGGGTCGGCCCCGCGGCGGAAGCGCACGTTCCACGGGCAGGAAGGCGGCCAGGCGGATCACGTGCGGCAGAGGATGGATCGTGATCGACGCCCATGTCGCGGGGGTTGAGCAGCAACCGAACCGTCAGTGGCGTTAGCGAGTCCTCGCAGCGCGCGTCACCGCCACTGACGGTTCGGACGGGGGTCGCCACCGGCAGGTTGGGTGCCGGCAGCAGACGATTTTCCGACAGGCGCTCAACCAGCGTCGCGAACCTCCGGAAAGCCGAACATCAAGTGACAAAGCATGACGTTGAGCAGCCGGTTCGGAGGCAGAATTGACGACAGTATTTTCCGACAGATAGAACGGGGCTCCTCATCCCTTTCCGAGGAGCGCCGGTGCAGATCGTCTACTCCCGTGTCTCCACTGCGACGCAGTCGCTGCTGTGACAGCGGCACATCCTCACCGAGGCCGGCCTTCTCGTGCGGACCGAAGGCGTCGCCGAAGGATTCCGGCCAGCTGACGGGGTTCTCCTCTTCGAGGATCCGGCCACCACCTCCACGATTCCCGCTCTGGAGCGTCCCGCGTTCGGCAAGATCGCCGCCAAGACTCACCCGGGCGACACCTTGACGGTCTCGGAGCTGTTCCGGCTGTGCCGCGACCTGCTCGACATCCACGCCGTCCGCAACTGGTGCCAGGCCCGCGGCGTCGTCCTGCGGGTCCTATCCGGGCCGCTGTCGAACTTCCACGATCTGGCCGCCAATGACGCCACCACCGCCGTGATCATCAATGTGATCACGGCCGTGGGCCAGTTCCAGCGCGACATCCAAAACGAGCTCACCGGCGAGGGGATCGCCGCCGCCGAGGCCCAGGGCCGCTACCGCGGCCGCCCGCCCGCGCTCACCGGCGGCGAGGCGGAGGTGGTGCGGTCGACGTACACCGATCAGGGCGCCTCGATCGCGGCGCTCGCCCGCACTCACGGGGACCCTTAAGACGATCTTGTTAGCGCTGCTCCGAGACGTTTCCGCTGATCATCCGACATAACGACATACGTGACTTGAGGTGCTGCCGTTCCCGCTAATCCTCCTCTGGCCTGTCGGCATCAATGACGGTGGCAGGTTGCGGTGTATCGATGACCGGGGAGAGATCGGGGGGGAGGTTGCTGGCGGGGAGTGTGGTGTGGGTGCGGGCGCCGGGGGCATCGGCCACCCAGGGCAGGACACCGGCTCCGCCGGGGAATTCGCCGGTCACGTAGTAATCCGTACGGAAGTCGAGGCTCGCCTGATTGCTGAGCATGCTGCCATCGGCACGGATGGGTTCGAGTTCGTGCCGCTCCATCCACAGGCAACCGGAGCTGCGCGGTGGAATCGTGAGACCGCGTTCTTTGGAACTCTCGGCCATGATCGACACGTCGCGGCGCCTTTCGTACCCCATTTCGGTCGAGGTGGAGAAGGACGCGGAGACCGATGTGCTGACGCCCATGCCGAAGGGCTTGGCGGACACCTCCACGCCGACCGACGCACCGACGCTGATGCCCGTGGTCCGACTGAAGGAGGTGCCGTCCTGCTGGGTGACGCCCGTGGTGACGGTTTCCTTCTCAGTCTGGGGCTCGGTTCCGTTGCGGTTGTCGCGGTAGAGGATGAGGGTGAAGTTCCGATGGCGACGGACCCGGTAGAACGGCGAGTTGTGGATCTGCCAGTCCACGTCGCGGGCGGGATCGTCGATCATGTAGTAGGGGACGGTGACGGTGCGGTCGGTCACCCTCGTCTGCGTCGGTGGCCTTTCGTGCGACGTCAGAACCGGGATATCAGGGCCATTGCGGCGTTCCACGACAGCGGGCAGGTCCAGGATCCAGGTGGTGGGCGTCGGCGCGGGCCGCCCGGCGACGGTCACGGCCGTGAACCCGCCCGTGGGAAGGAGTAAGCGTTCTTCGGTGTCCACACTCGGGTACGAGGGAGTCACCACCGACCATAACCGTATTCCGTTGAATTCGAACAACTGCTCGCCGCATTCGCCCTGACGCACATATTCACGCCCATTATGCACCCGTTTAATGCAATTCATCTCGTACTGAGTGGGCGGCTCGGTGGACCTCGTCGTGGCGACGTCGCTCAGGGCGACGTAGCCCTCCGGAGGGATCGGCCGCCAGAGACGGCAAAGCCCCTCGGAGTGCCCGTCCCTTGGGAGATCGCCGATTAGCTCCCACCTGACAGGGGGCCGTAACATATCCTGGGCCGCGGAGAGGTCCAGCAGCATCAATGACGCCACACCCGTCCGTTCCCCTGACTGCGACCACGTATCCCCTCGCGTTCCGCCCTGCCCGAATTGGTGTACTACCCTCCGCCAATCCCCGGGAGGCATGGCTGCGGATCTCAGGCCACTGATGATCATATGATGAGGGTTCGGGGCGCCCTGGGGTCTCCGTGGCCAGCCCACTGAGAGGTTAGGGGAGATCGCGACTCCCAGATCGCCGTAGCGTTGAGTGACCATTACGAGGCTCCTTCGCATAGAGGGTGGTTACCGCACGGTCTCCTGCAAGCCTCATGTCGCCACTCCCGCGTTCTTGCTGGGATGAAAGGACAACGGAATCGACCGTGCTCGGTCCAGTCTGACCAGAACGCTGCCCAGGTCATCGAATGAACTGATCTTGGCGGGGCCATTCCTGGCATTGGCCAGAGATTTGAAACCTGCTGACGCATAAGTGGCAGCCAAACATGCGGCTGCCTGCTGAGGAGTCGCTGGATGTTCCCGTCCTACGCCCCTGTGCATACACCTCCTCCGTGAGGGCCATGAAGTGGACGCACGGCAGGAAACAGGTGAGATCCATCCGAGCGTATGTCAGCTCGGGCCACCCAGACCTTTCCTGTCCGCTTTTGGACATTTTCCATGCTGTCGCCGGTAATGCCACGCCGCTTACTCGACGCGTATTGCGAATATGCCGTGGATGCGGACCACGTACGGCTACCAGCCGCGACCCCAAGAAGGCGGGCAGGCGCCTCCATGCCCGCCATCGTCTCCCAGACCTACCGCATGGTCCGGGTCACTGACCTCGAACCACACGCCGGCAACCCGCACCAGGGCGATGTGGACGTGATCGCCGCGTCGATCGAGAAGAACGGCTTCTACGGCACGATCTTGGTCCAGGCGTCCCGGATGCGGATCATCGCCGGTGAGCACCGCCGGCGCGGCGCCAAGGCCAGGGCTGGCCCAGGCGCCCGCCCTGATCCTCGACGTGAACGACGACACCGCGCTGCGCATCCTCCGCGGACAACCGCATCGCAGAGATCGGCGGCTACGACGACCAGGCCCTTGACGCCGTTGTCGGCGACCGCGGCGGAGCCAGGAGCAGACACCGCGGACCTCCGGCGGGATCTGCGTGCCCACGCCCGCGAGATCACCCGCTTCCTGACCGGGTCCGACGCCGGCGCGGTCTTCCGCGCGCTCACCGCGCAGGCTCAGCACGACCCCGCACTCGCCGCCCGATTGCGCTTCGAGCATCTCGGCAGGCAACGCGGCCACGACCGGCTGCCCTTCGAACGCGCGGTCGCCCGCGGCGCACTCGACCCCGGCGTCGACGTCGACCTCGCCGTCGACCAGATCGTCGGGCCTATCTACTGCCGCGTCCTCGTCACCGGCCAGAGCCCGACCCCGGAGTTCACCGACGCACTCGTCGACGTCTCGTCAGCTGGCACACCGAGGGCTGAGCGGCCGTAGGAGTGCCCTCTCTCCTGCGGGTTCGTGCGGGCCGAGGGGGAATCCGCCGTCGGGCCGAACCACGCTCACCTTGTCGCCGCCGATCACCACCGGGACCAGGCCGTCCCCTCGGCCAGGCCGACGCCGGCCGGGTCGATCCACCACCGCCGGGCACCGGAGATGTCGGCGCGGGGATGGACGCGGCGGCCTGGGCGTGGCCCCGCACGCCGCCGGTGAGGAGCCGTGTGCTCTCCGGCGGTCAGGACGGCTGAACGGCGTCGAAGAGGGCGATGGCCTCGGCGGGGTCCGGGCTCACGAGACGTTCCAGGCCGGCCGCCGTGATCTCCGCCCACCTGCCGGCCCGTTCCCACATCCGTTCCTCGAAGACGCGGACGGCCTCGTCCAGATCGCCGGGATCGGAGGCCGCGGCGACGGACTCGGCCAGTTCGGAGCCCTCCAGCATCGCGAGATTCGCGCCCACCCCCAACGGGGGCATCAGGTGGGCGGCGTCGCCCAGGAGCGTCACCCCGGGGACGTGCTCCCAGGTGTGGGACACGGGCAGGACGTGCAGGGGGCGCTGGACGAAGGCGGTGCCGTGGCGGAGAAGGTCGAGGACGGGAGCGGCCCAGCCGTCGAACAGATCCAGCAGGCCTGACCGCACGGCCTCGACGTCGGCCGGGTCCAGGCCCGAGAGCCGGTCCGGGGGCGTGCGGAACTGGGCGTACACCTTGACGTGGCCGCCGCTGTTGCGCTGGGCGACGAGGGCGCGGTTCACGCCGTACACGGCCACGGAACCGTCGCCGACGAGCCGGGCGAGGCCGGGGTGGCGGGTGTCGACGTCGTCCAGGGAGGTCTCGACCAGGGTGACGCCGGTGTAGTGCGGTGTCGCGGACGAGATCGCCCGGCGGACCCGGGACCAGGCGCCGTCCGCGCCGACCACGAGGTCGAAGGTCTCCTGCCGCCCGTCCGCGAAACGGACCAGCGCGCCGTCCCGGGTCCCCGGCACCACCTCCGTCACGCCCCGGCCCCACCGAACGTCGAGGGGGCCGAGCAGCAGGTCGCGGAGCTGCCCCCGGTCGATCTCGGGATTGGCCCGGTCACCCGGGCGGGGGCGCCAGTCGCGAAGGACGGTCCCGTCCGTGTCCAGGATGCGCATGGCCTGCCCCTCGGGACGCGACAGCGCCTGGAACTCCGCCAGCAGTCCCGCCCTGTTCAGCGCGAGCTGGCCCATCCCCTCGTGCAGGTCCAGCGTGCCGCCCGGAGGACGGGCGTCGGGGGAGGCGTCGCGTTCGAGGACGGTGACGGGGTGGCCGTGGCGGTGCAGGACGCGGGCGAAGGTGAGCCCGGCGGGGCCGCCCCCGACCACGGCGATGCGATGTCTCATGTCGATACACTGTATTTTAGAAATATATTGTATCGCAATAGTACGATGTATCCATGACCGTCTGGGATCGGCCGGAGCCGCCGACTCGTCCTGTGCCGCTCGACCGGGAGCGGATCGTCGCCGCCGCCGTCGCGCTGGCCGACGAAGGCGGGCTGGAGGCGGTGTCGTTGCGCAAGGTCGCCGCCCGGCTGGACGCCGGCCCGATGCGGCTGTACGGGTACATCGCCACCAAGGAGGAGTTGTTCGACCTCATGGTGGACGAGGTCCACGCCGAGATCCTCCCCGAGGAGCGGCCCGGTGACTGGCGGGAGGCGCTGCGCGTCCATGCCCACCGCACCAGGCAGGCCGCCCTCCGTCACGAATGGCTGGCCGACCTGCTCGGCGGCCGTCCCACCCTGGGCCCGAACGCCCTCGCCGTGACCGAGGGCACGCTGGCCGCCCTCGACGGCCTCGCCGACCTCGACACCGTCCTGCGCGCCGTGGAGACCGTCGGTTCCTACCTCACCGGCGCGATCAGGCGTGAGATCGCGAACCTGCGGGCCGAGCGCGCCACGGGCCTGTCCAAGCGCGACTGGCAGCGCGCCCACGGCCCGCACATGAGGGCGATGCTGGACACGGGCCGCTTCCCGGCGCTGGCCAGGGCCGTGCACGACGGCACGGAGGTGGACGCCGAGGTGTCCTTCGCGACCGGCCTGGACTGGGTCCTGGACGCCGTGGCCGCCAGACTCACCCGGCCACCGGCGTGACGCCCGGGACTTCCCGGTGACGTCACGTCCATGGCGCCGCACGACGCCGCCGGAGAACGATCGGTGGAACGGCGTCGGCGGCTGCCTATCATGTGGCGATGGATCTTCTCATCCTCGGTGGTACGCGCCATATGGGGCGTTCGATCATCGAAGCCGCGGCCCGTCGTGGCGACACGGTGACGATCGTGAACCGCGGCCTCAGTGGCCGTCCGCCCGCGAGCGTCGACGCGCGCGAGGCCGATCGGACCCGGCCAGGCGCGCTGGCGGACGCACTCGGCGACGACCGGTGGGATGCCGTCATCGACACCTGGGCCGGTGCGCCGTGGGTGGCGCGGGACGCGGCCCGGCTGCTGCGGGACCGCACGGGCCACTACGGCTACGTCTCCAGCCGCTCGGTCTACCGCTGGCCGCCGGCACCCGGTTTCGACGAGTCCGCGCCGGTGGTCGACGGCGACCAGGACGGCACCGACGAGAAGTTCTACCCGGCGGCCAAGCGCGGCGCGGAGATCGCGATCTCGCGGGTCTTCGGGGAGCGAGCCCTCCTGGCTCGCGCCGGCCTCATCCTCGGACCGTACGAGGACGTCGGCCGGTTGCCGTGGTGGCTGCGACGGCTGTCCCGGGGCGGCCCTGCCCTCGCGCCCGGACCGGCCGACCGGCCGCTGCAGTACCTCGACGGCCGCGATCTGGCGGAGTGGATGCTCGCCGCCGCCGAACGTGGCCTGGGCGGGATCTTCAACACGGTCAGCCCTCCCGGGCACACCACGATGGGACGGCTGCTGGAGGAGGTCCGCGCCGCGACGGGCTCGGTGGCCCGGCTGGTCTGGACGGACCCGGCGGTGATCGAGGCGGCCGGCATCGCGCCCTGGACCGAACTGCCGATCTGGACACCTCCCACGGGGGAGATGGCCGGGCTGCACGCCGGCGACGTCACCGCGGCGGCCGGGGCGGGTCTGACCTGCCGGTCGGTGAGGGAGACCGTCCACGACACCTGGGACTGGCTGCGCGTCGAGGGGGAGCCGGAGCACCGGGCCGACCGGCCCCCGGTGGGCCTGGACCCCGAGCGTGAGCGGGCCGTGCTGGCCACGGTGGAGGGGGACGGCGGCTGAGCGGAGGGTCAGGGGGTCGTCGAGAAGGTGATCTGGTCCGGTGCGGCGTCCAGGAGGATCAGGACGCCGGCTATCCCGACGATCCAGCGCAGTGTCGAGCGGGATCCGGAGGAGAGCTTCTTCTCCCACCGCTCGAACCGTTCGCGCGTCCGTTCGCCCAGGGCGCTCCAGGCGGCGAGGAGCAGGATGCCGGGGGCCACCATGACGGTCACGTACACGCCCAGGAGCGGTGACCACTGGGCGGCGGTCAGGCCGGCCGCGGTCATGACGCCGATCGCCGCGAAGTACGGCACGGCGGTGGCGAACTCGAACAGCCAGGTCCCCAGCCCCAGCAGCAGCATCGCGCCTGCGGTGAAGGACCGCGCCCGGGGGGAGGGCGGTTCGGACTTCCTGTCGGGGATGAAGTAGCTCCCCGCGATGAGCGCCACGCCCACGGCGGCCTGCCCCCAGGCCCACACGGTGTCGTCGATGACCGGCATGACGGCGCCCAGGCCGAGCATGAGCAGGACGCCCAGGGCGAAGTAGGCGATCGCGACCGATCCGAGGTAGACGCCGAGCAGCGCGGCCAGTCGGCGCGGCCTGGACAGCAGCAGGTAGAGGGTCACCCCGACCACGGTGGGGCTCAGCGTGTCGAGCAGGGCGAGCCCGAGAACCGCCCCGATCGTCTCGATCGGCAAACCTGCCTCCTCAGGGGAGTCGGCGAACCGTAATAACACGGCCGTGTCAGTTAAAGTAGCACACAGGTGTTAGCATGTGAACGTGCCGCGACTCGTCGATCATGAACAGCGGCGGGCCGAGCTCGGCGAGGCGGCCATCCGGGTGATCCTGCGCGAAGGCCTCGCCGGTGTGACCGTCCGCGGGGTCGCCGCCGAGGCCGGCTGGTCCACCGGATCCCTGCGGCACTACTTCGGCAACCAGCACGAGCTGCAGGCCTACGTCGTCCAGGCCACCACCGACACCATCCGCCGGCGGGTCCTCCCGCGCGTCCAGAGGCCCCGCGCCCACGGGTCGGTGGTCGAGCGGATCGCCACGATCGTGGAGGAGATGCTGCCCCTCGACGCCGAGCGGCGCGAGGAGTACGTGCTGTGGTCGGCGGTCGTGGACTGGGAGCGCCGGCACCCTCCGCGGGAGGGCTCCGCGACATGGAACGACCAGCGGGCCCTGTACCGCCAGTGCGTCGCCGTCCTGTGCGGGCACGAGTCGGTCCGGGAGCCGGACCGGGCCGCGGTCCCGCACCCCGACGCCCAGGTCGAGCTCTGGGCGGCGCTCCTGCACACGTTCGTCGACGGGCTCGCCTCCCAGATCGTGAACACCCCCGGCGAGGTGTCCGCCGGCACCGCCGCGCGACTGCTGCGCTCGCTGCTGGAGGCCGTACCCCGCACGCGGCCGGATCGGAGCGGGCGCCGGCCGTGAGCCGGGAGCGCGGCACGGGCCGCGCCGGCGCCGGCAGGGCGGACGGGAGGCGGGAGCCCGGCTCCCGAAGGGGCCGCCGGGAGGCCGGTGACGGCCCTGAAAGGTCATCTCCCGGCGATCCTGGTCCACCGAGATGGTTAAGGGAATGCTTGACCATTCGGCCGATCGGCGACATAGTTAAGTACATGCCTAACAATGGTGCTTCGCTGGACCGGGTCTTCCACGCGTTGGCGGACACGACCCGGCGCGCCATGGTCGAGCGGCTGGTCCGCGGGCCGGCCTCGGTCAGCGATCTCGCTCACCCCCTGCCCATGTCCCTGCCGGCGGTCATGCAGCACCTTCAGGTGCTCGAGGCGTGCGGCCTGGTCCGGTCGGAGAAGGTCGGCCGGGTCCGCACCTGCCACGTCGAGCCGGAGGTGCTGCGAGCCGCCGAGGACTGGATCGCGCGCCAGCGCACGCCCTGGGAGAAGCGCCTCGACCGGCTCGGCGACCACCTGACCGAACATCCCGGAACACCCGACCAGGGGAGCACGTCATGACCGATCGTTCCGTCACCCAGGCCACCTTCAGCCTCGAGCGTCTCTACCCGGCCCCGCCGGCACGCGTGTTCGCCGCCTGGGCAGACCCCGCCACCAAGGCCCGCTGGTTCGCCGGCGCCTCCGCCGAGCACGAGCTCGACTTCCGCGTCGGAGGCCGGGAGGTCAACCGTGGACACGAGGGGGAGGGGCCGGCGCTGACGTTCACCTCGCTCTACCACGACATCGTCACCGACGAGCGGATCGTCTACGCCTCCACCCTGCACGCCGGGGAGGACCTGTCGACCGTCTCGATCACCACCGTGGAGTTCGGCCCGGCCGGCGACGGCACCCGGATGCTGCTCACCGAGCAGGCGACGTTCCTCGACGGCCGCGAGGAGCCCGCCTGGCGTGAGGAGGGCACCTCCCGCTGGCTCGACGCTCTGGGCCCCGAGCTGCTGGGCGCCACCGGGAAGGAGTAGACGAGCGCGATCCGGAGCGGCCTGCCGGTGGCGGGCTTCACCCTCGGCCCCGTTCCGGGCGGGCTGCCGCTGGAACGCTTCTGGTGGGGATCGGTGTTCCTGCTCGACGTTCCCGGCGCCGTCGCGGCCTCGTCACCACGCCGTCATCGCGCCGCCCGATCGCGGTGACCCCTCGACGAGGCCACCGCGGAGGAAGGTCGCGCCGACCCGGGCGAAGGCCCTCAACCGCGCAGTCGCGCGTTGAGCCGTGCGGCCTGCCGCATGAGATGGTCGCGTTCGGGGAGGTTGGGCGCCGATCGGGCGGCTTCGGCGTAGAGCCGCGCCGCGGTGACCGGGTCGCCGTCACGCTCGTGCAGGTACGCGGCGACGGCGGTGTGACGGGGCAGGGCGGGGTCGAGCCGCGCCAGGGCGGCCAGGCCGCCCCGCGGGCCGTCGGCCTCACCGACCGCGACGGCCCGGTTGAGGCGGGCCACCGGGCTGTCGGTGAGGCGCACCAGTTCGTCGTACCACTCGACGATCTGTACCCAGTCGGTCTCCCCGGCCGTGCGGGCGTCGGCGTGGAGCGCGGCGACGGCGGCCTGGGCCTGGAACTCGCCCAGGCGGTCGCGGGCGAGGGCCGCCTGGAGCACGTCGACGCCCTCGGTGATCAGGCGGGTGTCCCACAGGCCGCGGTCCTGCTCGGCGAGCGGCACGAGCCTGCCGTCGGGGCCGGTCCGTGCCGGGCGCCGGGCGTGGTGGAGCAGCATGAGCGCGAGCAGGCCCGCGACCTCCTCGTGGTCGATCTCGGCCGCCAGCCGGCGGGTGAGCCGGATCGCCTCGCCGGCGAGGTCGATGTCGCCCGAGTAGCCCTCGTTGAAGACCAGGTAGAGCACGCGCAGCACGGTGGCGACGTCACCGGGCTGGTTGAACCGGACGTCCGAGACGGTCCGCTTGGCCCTGCTGATCCGCTGGGCCATGGTCGTCTCCGGCACGAGGTAGGCCTGCGCGATCTGACGCGTGGTCAGGCCGCCGACCGCGCGCAGCGTGAGCGCGACGGCCGAGGCCGGTGTCAGGGACGGGTGCGCGCACAGGAAGTACAGCCGGAGCGTGTCGTCGGCCACCTCGCCCGGGCCGGGCGGGGGCTCGCCCTCGACGCGTGCCTCGCGGTGCCGCCGGGAGGTGTCGGCGCGGGAGGCGTCGAGGAACTTACGCCAGGCCACGGTGACCAGCCAGCCCTTGGGGTCCCGCGGCGGGTCGTCCGGCCACACGCGCACGGCCTCGACCAGGGCGTCCTGCACGGCGTCCTCGGCCGCCGCGAAGTCGGTCCCGCGACGGACGAGGACACCGATCACCGCGGGCACCAGCTCCCGCAGCAGCGACTCCTTCACTCGGTCACCGTGGGCCGCTCACCGTAGAACGGGCGCACCTCGAGCCACTCGTGGAGCGGCTTGCCCCCCGCGCCCGGGGCCGCGGACAGTTCGGCGGCCAGTTCGAGCGCCCGCTCGTAGGTCTCGACGTCGATCACCATCCAGCCGGCGATCAGGTCCTTGGTCTCCGCGAACGGGCCGTCGGTGACCGGCGGCCGCCCCTCGCCGTCGTAGCGGACGAACGTGCCCTGCGGGGAGAGCGCCTGACTGTCGACGAACTCGCCGGTGCCCTCGAGCCGAGCGGCGAAGTCACGCATGTACTGCACGTGGGCCGAGACCTCCTCCGGCTCCCACTGGTCCATCGGCACGTCGTTGACCGATGCCGGCCCGCCCCGGTAGTGCTTGAGCAACAGGTACTTGGCCATCGTGTTCTCCTCAGTGCGGTACGGCCCATTGTGGCCGTGTTCACTCCGGGGACGGAGCCGCGCGCGGGTTCTCGACACCCGGAGCGTGCCGAGTTCCAGGACCTGCTTCTGGCCGTCACCACCCTGGGGCGCCCACATCGCCGGACGAGAACCCGCCCGCACGCATCCAGCCGCGACAACCGCGCCAGCCGATGTGACGCATCGGAGCCTGTCCAGCACGGGCGGTCCGACGATGCGCGGGTTTTGCTACACCGAGCCGATCACCTGCTCCCCGGGGAACCTGGCTGGACAACCGCCCTGACCAGCGGCTTCGGGAGCTCACTGCCCCTTTCGCTCGTATCCCGGAGCTCTCTCCTCAGGGGCGGGCGCACGCCTCGGGGCAGAATGTGGCCTCGGGGTGGCGCGGCGACGGTTTGTCCAGGAGGGGCTGTCGTCGTGATTTCAGGTGCTGGTCGAGGAAGGCCGCCACGTAGGCGCGGGTGAGCTCGGAGGAGCGCGCCGCCGGCAGGACGCCGGGGACGGGCCTGACGGCGAGGGCACCCGCCAGCAGCGGCAGGTCGGTGAAGGACTGGTGCTCGGCTTTCGACAGCACCAGCCAGCGTTTCCATCCGGTCAGTAGTTTCCAGTCGCGGTCCCAGGAGGTGTCGAGGCCGCCCGGGACGTGGTCTTTCGAGCCCAGGAACATGAACGGCCGGGAGAGGCCGTCCTTGGGGATGCGGGCGTAGGTGGTGCCGTCCATGTCGATCCCGGCGCGTACGCGGGGGTCCTTGACCATGGTCGCCACGGCGGCGGCCCCGCCGATCGACTGGCCCGCCATCGCGATTTTCCCGCGGTCGATCAGGCGGGAGTGCTTCCACGTGGTGGTCAGCCGGTCCAGGACGAAGGAGACGTCGGCGGCCCGGCCCTGGACCACTCCCGTGCCGAAACCCGGGTCGCTGTCGCTGTCGCAGGCCAGGCATTCGGCGACCCGCCCGCCGGGGAGGACCGTGCCGTGGTTCTCGTGGGTGTGGTCGATCCCGGCCACGACGTACCCGCGACTGGCCAGGTCCTCGGCCAGGGAGGTCAGGGTGCTCACCGGTTTGGTGAAGCCGGGGGAGAGCACCACCAGCGGAAACCCGTGCCCGGAGGGGACGGCGTCCCTGACCGCGTTCGTGCGCGTCGTGCTGAGGATGTCGTACGACACGCGGGCGATCCTGGAGGCCTTCAGAAGCAGTTCCGACTCCTGCGGTGTCATGTACGGCGCGGGTTTTCCGTCGCGCTGCCCGGTGGGGTACCACAGGGTGACCTTGAGTTCCCGGGTGTCGGCGTCGGGGTTCCAGGGGTCGGGGCGGGAGGTGTCGGTCAGATGGAGGACGGTGGTGCCGACCGGGTGGGGGCCGGTGGGGGCGGGCAGGGTGACGGGGCCGGGGGGTGTGACCGGTGGGGCGTCGGCTCTGGGGGGTGCGGGTGCGGAGCAACCGGAGGTGACGAGAACGGCCAGGGCGGCCAGTCCCGCGGCGATCGCCGGAATCTGTCTCATGGCGAGGTCCTTCACGTGCGCAGCAGGGTCAGGGCCTTGGCCAGGGCGGGGTCGTGTCCGGTGGCCGCGTCCTTCGGGGTCAGGGGCACCTGGTGGTCGGGCGGCACGCCGATCCGGTCGATCACCTCGCGGCCGGGCCCGAGGTGGTGCCTGGCGGGCAGGCTCAGCAAGGTGTTGTCGGCCAGCAGGTAGGACCGGGCCGGGCCGGAGACGACACCGGCGGTCCTGGTGCCGACCAGCAGGCCGGCACGCAGGTCCTTGATCGCGGAACTGAAGTGCTCACACGCCGAGGCGCAGCCCCGGTCGATGAGCACCACCAGCGGCAGGCCCAGCGGCTCGACGGTGTCGTCGGTCGGCATGGCCTGGCAGGTGCCGTCCGCGGTGCACTGGTAGGCGGTGTTCCTGTCGCGGGCGAAGGCGCTCACCAGCCGGGTCGCCTCCGCGGGGCTGCCTCCGCCGTTGCCGCGCAGGTCCAGCACCAGGCCCGACAGCGTCCGGCCGGCGCGCAACCGGGAGACGGCCTTGAAGACCCGGTTCGCGGCGTCGGAGGTGAATCCGGCCACCCGCACATAGGCCACGCCGTCGCCGTTGTCGCCGTTCAGCAGTTTCGACTGCACCACCCGCAGGGTGGCCGGGTCGCGCGGGTAGAGGCCGGGGACGAGCCTCACGCTCCAGCGCCGGCCGGTGGCCTGTCGTAGCAGCCGCAGCCGCACCGGGCGCGCTTCGGGGTAGCGCGGGTAGAGGGCGGCGATCGCGGGGGTGGCCCGCTGGTCGACGAAGGGCGCCGAGCCGTTGATCGCCTCGATGACGTCACCCGGTCGCAGGCCGGCGGCGTGCGCGGCGCCGCCCTGCACGGCGGTGACGAACAACGGGGCGACACCGCCGCCGCCGGTCACCTGCGGGCCGGTGATGCTGGCCTGCAGGCCCAGGCCGTAGCCGTCGCCGTCGTAGAAGTCCGGCGGTCGCCGGGTGTCGTGCGCCCAGCGGGCGTGGTTGTCGTCGAGGGCGGCCACGACGGCCTCCAGGGTGATGACGGCCAGCGTGTCGCGCAGGTCGGGCACCCGGTCGGTGACGGTGCGGTAGGTGGCCTCGAAGGCGGCCCAGTCGCCTTTCCGGTCGCCGGTCAGGGCGGGCATGGTCGCCTGCGGCAGATCGCGTCCTCTGCGGTCCAGCTCCCGGGTCAGGGCGGCGAATCCGGCGGCCAGCAGCGTACGGGCGTCCAGGGTGGCGCCGCCGTGGTGGTTGCCGAGGATGCACAGGTAGGCCTGCTCGATGACGTCGATCGTGGTGGTCGTCTCGGCCCGGGGAGGACCCTGGGGCGGCGCGCAGACCGTGGCGGCCGCCGTGCCCGCCTGCGCGCGCGGCGGCTCCGGCGCCGTACAGGCCGCCGTCAGCAGGAGAACGAGCCCGGCGGCCGCCGCCCTGACGGTGACGACGGCGGCGGCGGCCCTGGTTGCGGTCACGACAGGCGCCTTCGGAGCCACCAGAAGCAGAAGCCGGTCAGGCCGGCCGTGAGCAGCGCGTAGATGCCGGTCTCGATCCACTGGAAGGGCCAGAAGCGCTCAAGAGGCTGGTAACTGGCCCGCTGCCGGTAGCCGAGGCCGCTGATCTCGGCCAGGCACGCGCCCATGTTCGGTGGTCCGCCCGACGGTGCGCAGGGACCGGACGTGGTGGAGACCCTGACGGGGCCCCTCTCGTCGACGCCGGTGATCACACGTCCGGATGGGTCGAGGAGATCGTTGGACAGGTTCCAGGCGCCGGCGTGGCCGGGAACGGACGCTTTCAGCATGATGCTCGCGGATCCCGTGTCCCCCCTCACGCCGATGCCGCTCGTGTTCGCCTCGCTGATCTCGAAGGTTCCGGTGACCGGGGGCATCAGGTGGGGACGGACCAGCAGCGGCACGGCGAGCTGGATCGCGACGAACACGGCCAGCGTGAGGGCCATCGCCGGCAGCGTACGGCGCAAAAGCATGCCCACGGTCACCCCCAGGACGAACGCGAAGGCCGCGTACCCCATCGGGGCGATGCCGCGCGCGCCGAACACCAGGGGCGCCATCTGCGCCAGCTCCGGCACCGCCGACCGGTCCAGCGGAGCGGACCACCAGGTCACCGCGAGCCCGCACACCCCGGCGGCGGCCATGGCCGTCACACCGACGAGCCCCAGCTTGACCGCCAGCCAGCGGCCCCGGGTGACGCTCTGGTTCCACACCAGCAGATGCGTGCCCGCCTCCAGCTCCCGGGTGACCAGCGGCGCCCCCCAGAAGAGCCCGACCAGCGCCGGCAGGAGCAGCACGACCAGACCGGCGGCCACGAAGGGCAGATGGTACTGGTCGAAGAAGCGGTCGTAGAAGCGCTCGCAGGTGCCGTCCAGGGTGCAGGCGGCGAGCCCGGTGGAATAGCGGGAGGCCAGGTCCGGGCCGGTCAGCGCCAGGGCGGCGGCGAGGGCGAGGAGTACGGCGGCCATCATCGCGGCCGAGCCGCGGAACTGGCGCCAGGTCAGCCAGATCATCGCTGTGCCCCCAGGCTGACGGGCCGGCTCCCGGTCACGGACCGGCTCTCGGTGACGCGCTTCTCCATGTAGGCCAGCACGAGGTCCTCCAGGCCGAGCGGGGTGACCGTCCAGGCGGGGTCGTGGATCGGGGAGTCGGTACGGACCACGTACGTGCTCTGCCGGTCGGTGTGACTGGCGAAGATCACCTGCTGGTCGGCGGGGAGCCGGTCGGGGTCGCGGCGCGGGCCGGTGAGCCGGTGGTGGGTGGCCAGCAGCGCGTCGGTCTCCCCGGCCACCTCGACGCGGGAGTCGACCAGCACGATCAGGTAGTCGCAGACCCGTTCCAGGTCGGAGACCAGGTGGGAGGAGAGCACCACGCTCAGCTCGTGCTCGGCGACGGCCTCCATCAGCCCCCGCATGAACTCCCGGCGGGCCAGCGGGTCGAGCGAGGCCACCGGCTCGTCCAGGATCAGCAGCTCGGGCCGCTTGGCCAGGCCGATGGTGAGGGCGAGCTGGGCGCGCTGGCCGCCCGACAGCCTGCCCGCCCGCTGCGCGGGATCGAGACCCAGTTGCGCGATCCTTTCCCGTGCCATGCCGTCGTCCCAGCGGGGGTTGAGCCGGGCGCCCAGCCGCAGGTGGTCGGCGACGGTCAGCGCCGCGTAGACGGGGGTGTCCTGGGCGACGAACCCGACCCTGGCCAGTTGCGCGCGGCCGCCTGCGGGACGGCCGCCCAGCACGGCGATGTCACCCGTCGTGGGCTCCAGCTGGCCACCGGCCAGCTTCAGCAGCGTGGTCTTGCCGGCGCCGTTGGGACCCACCAGCCCGACGACGTGACCCGCCGGGATGTCGACGGTGCACTCGCGCAACGCCCAGCGTCTGCCGTACCTCTTGCCCAGCCCCTGGGCCTCCAAGACAGCGGTCACGCTATGTCCTCCTGAGAAACGGTGCGAAAGGTGGTGGTGAAGAGGGCCTCGATGCTCTCGTCGTCGAGACCGGCCCGGCGTGCCTTGGCCAGCCAGCGCCGCAACTCCAGCCGCAGCGGGCCGTGCGCGGCCAGCGAGGTGCCGGTGAGGGTCGCCGTCACGAACGTCCCCACCCCCTGACGGGCGGCGGCCAGGCCCTCGTGCTCGAGTTCCCGGTAGGCCTTCAGGACGGTGTTGGGGTTGATCGCCAACCGCGCCACCACCTCCTTGACGGTCGGTAGCTGATCGCCCTCACTCAGCAGGCCGAGCCGCAGCGCGTGCCGTACCTGCTGGACCAGCTGCAGGTACGGCGACACGCCGGACTTCGCGTCCAGATGGAACTCGATCACCGGTTCTCCCATACATCTAGTGTACTAGTACTTTAGATGTTTGCATGTATGGGGCCGATAAGGAAACGGCGTCCCTCGCCGGGACGGTTCATCGCCGCCGCGCCGGCGTGGCGGCGCCGGATCGGTAAGAGGGTCGATACGAGGTTCGGTGCGAGGTTCGGTGCGAGGTTCGGTGCGAGGTTCGGTGCGAGGTTCGGTGCGAGGTTCGGTGCGATCCCCTTGGAGCCGCCGGGCCGGCTCCAAGGGGATCGCTCACGGGGACAGCCGGTGCAGGTCCCGGGGGAACAGTGTGACCTGGCGGATGTTCGGCACGTCGAGCAGGCGCGCCAGGAACCTCTCCAGCCCGAACGCGAACCCCCCGTGCGGCGGCATGCCGTGACGCATCGCGTCGAGGTATCCCGCGTACGCCGACAGGTCGCTCTCGCCGCGCGCCTCCAGCGCCCGCACGTAGTCGCCGTACCGGTGCAGCCGCTGACCTCCGCTGACCAGCTCCAGGCCGCGGAATATCAGGTCGATGGCGCGCGAGTACCCGGGGCGCGCCGGGTCGGGGTGGGTGTAGAACGCGCGGTGCGCGGTCGGGTAGCCCTCGACGAACACGAAGTCCGAGCCGTGCTCGCGCAGCGCCCACTCCCCGAGCAGGCGCTCGTGCGCGGGCGCCAGGTCGGGCTCGGCGCTCAGGTCCTGCCCGGTCTCCCTGCCGACCATCTCCAGGACGTCGGCGAAGTGCACCACCAGCGGCTCGGGCGGCAGCGCGGGCATGGTGACGCCGAGCAGGTCGAGCGAGGGGCCGGCCGCCTCCCGGATGGCGTCCAGCATCCCCCCGACCGTGGCGTGACAGGCGGCGACGACGTCGCGGTGGTCGTCGACGAAGCCCATCTCGGCGTCGAGGGAGGTGTAGGAGGCCAGGTGACGGGCGGTGTCGCTGGGCTCGGCGCGAAAGACCGGCCCGACCTCGTAGACCCTCTCGAAGACCCCGACCATGATCTGCTTGTAGAGCTGGGGCGACTGCGCCAGGTACGCCGGACGGCCGAAGTAGTCGAGTTCGAAGACGTTCGCGCCGCTCTCGGTGGCCGTGCCCACGATCTTCGGGGTGTGGATCTCGACGAACGACCTCGCCTCCAGAGCGGCCCGGAAACCCGCGACCGCGGCCGCGCCGATCCGGTGCACGGCGGCGAGCCTCGGGTGGCGCAGCGCGACCGGCGCGTGGTCGAGCAGCACCGGCAGGCTCACGTTCAGGTCGGGCCGGTACAGGTCGAACGGGGGCGGCTCGGCCGGGTCCCCCAGCGCCTCGATCACCGGAGAGGTGACCTCGGCGCCGCCCGGCGCGGACGGGTTGGCGGTGACCGTGCCGACGACGGAGACCACGGTCTCCTCCGGCAGTTCCTCCAGCCGGGCGCGGGTGGCCGGTTCTGACACGACGACCTGGGCGACACCGGCGGCGTCACGCAGGACGAGGAAGGCGACCGACTTCAGTGAGCGTCGGCGATGGACCCAGCCCGCGAGACGTACGGTCTCGCCGATGTGCGCGGGCAGGGCGTCGGACAGGATGCGTTGCATGGTGGTGACCTCCTCCGGTTCGCAACGCGTCCCCTGAGAGGTGCGGGCGAGCGGGATCCTCGCGGTGCCACCACACCTTCACCGTGCCGTCACGGGGACGGCACGGCCTCTGTGAACCCGTGACGTGGGTGAGGCGGCGGGACTCTACTTGGCCGCAAGGCCGTTCCTCCCCGCAGCTCGGGAGGGTCTTCACGCCCCGGCCGGAGTCCGCCTTCGCAGCTACCGGCGGCTCTCTCCGACTCCGGTGGTCGAGGTGCTACTCGGCTCCGTCGTCGCTGTTGGGCGAGATCCTATACCGCCCGCACGAGCGGCAGGGAGGACGGGCCCGGCCCGTACCGCCCGCGGAAGGCGGTGGGGGAGGGCGAGCCCGGGCGTGGGCGGCCTGCCCGGAGGGGATTTCTTGATCACGTTACGATGAGCCCATGGCACTGCTCCACAAGGCCACGCTGCGGCCGACGAAGCTCGAACTGCTCGCCGCCTGGCTGCCCGGCCGCGAGTGGTACGACGGGCCGGCCGGTGAGGTGCTGCGGGTGGCGTCCTACCGGTTCGACGACCCCGCCGACGCGGTCGGGATCGAGACGATGCTGGTCCGGGTCGGCGACGGCCCGGTTCACCAGGTGCCGCTCACCTACCGCGACGCGCCCCTGCCCGATGGTGAGGACCGGCTGCTGGGCACCGCCGAGCACTCGGTGCTGGGCAGGCGCTGGATCTACGACGGGCCCGGCGACCCGGCGTACGCGGCGGCGCTGGCGAGCGCGATCCTCGACGACACCGGCCAGGCCGAGCAGGTGGTGGCGGGGGTGGACGGCAGGCTCGAACGCCGCGAGCCCGACATGAGCATCGCCTCCGGCACGGGCGGCGCGGTGGGTGGCACGGCCGGCGGCATGGTCATGGGCACGGTGCGTGGCGCGGCCGGTGGCGTGAAGGCGGCCGCCGCGGGCGCGATCCGGCGCGTCGTCGAGGGCGACCCGACGCTGATCGTGACGGACACCGTCGAGCTGGACGTCGTCCGCCGCCTCGACGCCGGCACCGGCCTCACCGGCGCCGTGCTGACCGGTTCCTGGCCCGGCCGGGCGGCAGCGGTGCCACTGGCGGCCGCGAGACCCCGCTCCGCCGCCGACCTCGGACGATCGGCGGGCTCCCGCGCCGACGCGGACCCGGGCGACTATGTCTAAGGTGTTCTCGTGCCCGCCACGCTGAACGCCGAAAAGACCCGCTCCGCGCTGCGCACGTCGGCGCGCATCTCCCTGGAGATGCTGCTCGTCGTGCTGATGACCGCGGTGGTCCTGTGGATCCTGGGCCAGATGTGGTCCGTCATCTGGCCGCTCGTCATCGCGCTGCTCCTGACCACCCTGACCTGGCCCGTGGCCCGCTTCCTGCGCAGGCACGGCTGGCACCCCACCCTGGCCGCCTCGGTCGTGACCCTGCTCTTCCTCCTGGTCGCCGCCGGCATCGTGGTGCTGATCGCCGTCCCGGTGGCCTCCCAGTCCGGCGAGCTGGTCACCGGCGTGGGCGACGGCATCCAGCGCCTGCGCGACTGGGCCTCCGGGCCGCCGTTCAACATCGGCGACAACCAGGTCAGCGACGTGTTCAACACCGCGGTCGCCCGCATCCAGTCCAGCGTCGGCAGCATCGTCACCGCCACCCTCACCGGGGTGGGCACCGTGGTCAACGGCCTGGTCACCACCGTCCTGGCGCTCTTCCTGATGTTCTTCTTCCTCAAGGACGGCCCGCGGTTCCTGCCCTGGCTGGCTCTCCAGCTCCCCGGCCGTCTCGCCAGGGACGTGCCGACCGTGGCCTCGCGCGGCTGGGACACCCTCGGCTCGTTCGTCCTCTCCCAGGCCTTCGTGGGCCTGCTCGACGCCGTCTTCATCGGGCTCGGCCTGTGGATCGTGGGCGTGCCGCTGGTTCTTCCCCTGGCCGTCCTGACCTTCGTCGCGGCGTTCATCCCCATCATCGGAGCCCTGTTCGCGGGCTTCGTCGCGGTCCTCATCGCGCTGGTGTCCAACGGCCTGACGGACGCGCTGATCGTGCTCGCCATCATCATCGCCGTGCAGCAGCTCGAAGGGAACGTGTTCCAGCCGATGGTGCAGAGCCGCGGCCTCGGCCTGCACGCGGCGGTGATCCTGCTGGCCGTGACGCTGGGCGGCAGCCTGGCGGGCATCGTGGGCAGCCTGCTCGCCGTGCCGGTCACGGCCCTGATCGCCGTGGTGTGGAACTACCTGCGCGAAGAGCTCAGCGATCCGCCCCCGGCGATTCCCGAGCCGGACACCCCCGCGCCGGACACCCCCGGGCCGGACACGGTGGCGGGCGTATGACGGTGACGGGCAGGTGTGAGGACGCGCGGTCCCCGGCGTAGGCTGGGGCCGTGCGCTCAGGGCGCCACCGGTCCGCGGGAAGGGTCCACCCCACCTGACGCTCCTGCGACGGCTCGGCCCCACCTCTTTTCCCGCCTGATCACGCGGACGGCAGGCACGAAGGAAAGGAGGCTTCCATGCCTGTCCACCGCCTGCCCGACGGCCACGGCGTCGAACGGTTCCGCAAGCGGGCCAAGACGCTCCTGCGGCACGTGAGGGCGGAGGTTCCCGAGGCGCTCGGGCTCGTCGCCGAGTTCCATCCCCGGCCGCCGCGGGCACTCAGGCTGTCCGACGCGCAGCTTGTCACCGCCCGCATGTACGGCTTCGCGAGCTGGCCCAGGCTGAGGGAGCACCTCGCCACCGTCGAGCGGTACTCCCGCTCGCCGCACCTGGTCGGGCCGAGCCCGGAGGAGCCGGAGGAGTTCCTGCGGCTCGCCTGCCTCACCTACGGCGCGGACCACCCGGGCAGGACCGGGGAGACCGGCCCGCTCGCGGCCCGCCGGCCGTGGCTGCGCACCGCGAACGTCTTCACGATGGCGGCCACCGGATCGGCCGACGCCCTGGCGGCCGCGCTGGCCGCCGACCCGGGCGCGGCCCGCGCGCAGGGCGGGCCCTTCGGGTGGGAGCCCCTGCTGTACCTGACCTACGCGCGCCTCGACACCCCCGGCGAGTACGTGAGAGCGGCCCGGCTCCTGCTCGCCCACGGCGCCGACCCGAACGCCGGATACCTGTGGGACGGGCTGCCCTCGCCGTTCACCGCGCTCACCGGCGCACTCGGCGGGGGAGAGGGCGACCAGCCGGCGCACCCGCGGGGCCTGGAGCTGGCCAGGCTGCTGCTGGAGGCCGGAGCCGACCCCAACGACGGCCAGGCCCTGTACAACCTCGGGCTCGGCGGTTCCTTCTCCGACGACACCGTCCACCTGCGCCTGCTGCTGGAGTTCGGCCTGGGGCGCGGCGAGGGCGGGCCGTGGCACGCCCGGCTGGGTCCGGCGCTGCCGTCCCCCCGGCAGATGCTCCGCGACGAGCTGGCCACCGCCGCGCTGCGGGGCGGCCCTCGGCGGGCCCGCCTGCTCCTGGCACACGGCGCGGAGGTGGACGGCCTGGGCGGGCATCCGGCGTACGGCGGGCGCACGCCCCGCGAGCTCGCCCTGCTGAACGGGCACACCGAGATCGCGGAGATTCTCGCCGCGGCGGGCGCCTCCGCGGAACTGGACGAGACGGAGGCGTTCATCGCCGCCTGCATGCGCGCCGACGCCGGCGCGGTGGCCGGATTCGGCCCGGAACCCCTGGCGCGAGCGCTCGTACGATCCCCCGGGCTGATCGGCGAGGCGGCCGGGGGACGCAGACCCGCGGCGGTACGGCTGCTCGCGGGTCTCGGCTTCGACGTGAACCACCTGCGCCGATCGACCCCGCTGCACACGGCGGCCTGGAACGACGACGTCGAGACGGCCAGGACGCTGGTCGAGCTCGGCGCCGACCCGTCGATCAGGGACACCGAGCACGACGCGACCCCGCTCGGGTGGGCCGAGCACGGCGGCAGGCACCGCGTGGCGGCGTACCTGCGGGATCTGGGGTGAACCCGGCAGGGGTGACCGGCCACCGCGACCTGGTTCGGTGCGGTTCGGTGCGGTTCGGTGCGGTCGGGGCTCAGGCGACCGAGTGGGTGATGGTGGCGGTGTAGGTGCCGACGCGGACGCCCGCGGGCAGGGTCACGGTGATCGCCGGGTTCCAGGTGGCGGAGGTCTCGCCCGCGCTGTCTGAGGCGGAGAAGGCGGTGCGCGCGGACCCGAGGCCGCCGGCGGTGCCGGGGGTGAACGTCGCCTCCCCGGTCGTGGCCGTGGTCTCGCCGGGGGAGTAGCCGATGAGACTTCCGGCGATGGTCTCGGACGCGGTGGCGCCACCGGTGGTGAAGGCCGTCGCGCTGACGGTCGCGGTCCAGGCGGCGTCGAGGTCGTAGCGGGTGTCGGTCACGGTGACCGCGCCGAGCGGGCCCGAGACCTCTGCGCTGCCCGCCCGCGCGGACCCCAGGTCCGCGCTCTCCGGCACGCTGATGGACAGCGTGCCGGCGGGGCGGGTGACGATGTCGGTGTCCATGGTGACGGTGCCGTCGCGGGCCAGGACGCGGCCGTCGATGATCACGTTGGCGCCGACGGTGATCGAGGCCAGCGCGAGGAGCGTCCCGGAGAGGGTGGAGCCCGCGCCCAGTGTGGCCGAGGTGCCGATCTGCCAGAAGACGTTGCGGGCCTGGGCTCCACCGGTGAGGGCCACCGTGCTGGCGCCCGCGGTCAGGAGGGTGGAGACGGCCTGGAAGATGAAGATCGCGTCCGGGTCCCCCTGGGCGTCCAGGACGAGGTCCCCGGTGTTGCTGAAGGTGCCGGAGGCGGAGGCGTAGATCCCCGGCGTCAGCGTGGTGGCGCCGAGGTCGGTGGGGATGGTCGCGGTGGAGGTGCGGGAGGCGATGTCGGCGTAGGCGGCGGCCGCGTCGCTCTGGGCCCGGACGGCGACCGGGTCGTCCCTGTGGACCGTCCCGGCCACGCTCCCGGGCGGGAACCCGGTCATCGCCGCGCCCGGGGTCACCCCGACGTTGCCGGTGACGACGGTGGCACCGGTGTTGACGACGGAGAGGCCGGCCAGGACGGCGAAGCTCCCGGCGGTGCCGAGCGCCACCGGCGGTTGCGGGGCGCTCGCACCGGCCCTCCCGGCCGGGAGCACGACCACGAGCACGGCCAGGAGGGCCGCCAGAAGCACCGTCACGAGCGCCTTCGTGCGCACGGTCACGGGTGCCGTCGTACGAGCCGTCGCGAGTGCCGTCGTACGCGTGGTCACGAGCGTCGTCGTGCGCGTCGTCACGGCGGGCGGGCGCGCCGGGGACCGTACCGGCGCCGGCACCGGCGGTCCTGGGTTCCCGGCGCGTCGTGGCCCGGCCGGGACGAGGCTCCCCATCCGTCCCCCTCCCGGGTGATGATCTCGCTGTAGCCGAGGATAGGGGGTCCTCGCGGGATCGGCCGTGAGACCTGCGGCGCGCCGCCGGCCTGCGAAGACGTTCGGTGTCCGGTGATCGCGCCGGAGGCGGGCCGGACCGGTTGTCGGTGCCGGACGATAGCCTCGCCGCGTGGCCGATCACGTGAAAGCCGGTGGCGGGGTGACCGCACCGCCTGGTCCCGAGGTTCTCCGGGCCGTTCCCCGCGGTGCGGGACTGCCCGGGCCCGAGGGGATGGACGCGCTGGAGCGGCACCGGATCGCCCTGACCGGTTACTGCTACCGGATGCTCGGCTCGCCGTTCGAGGCGGAGGACGCCGTGCAGGAGACCCTGGTGCGCGCCTGGCGGAGCCTCGACCGGTTCGACGAGGGCCGCGCGCCGCTGCGGTCGTGGCTTCACGCCATCGCCACCAACGTCTGCCTCGACATGCTGCGGGGCGCGCGCCGCCGGGCCCGGGTGATCGATCTCAGCCCGTCCGCGCGGCCCGGCCCCGATCTCGGCGTGCCGCTCCCCGAGAGCGCCTTCGTCCAGCCGGTCCCGGACGGCCGTGTCCTGCCGGTCGGCGGTGATCCCGCGGAGCTGGCCGCCCAGCGCGACACGATCCGCCTGGCGTTCGTCGCCGCGCTGCAGCACCTCCCGCCCCGCCAGCGGGCGGTGCTGATCCTGCGCGACGTGCTGTGCTGGAAGGCCGAGGAGGTCGCCCGGCTGCTGGACACCACGGTCGCCTCCGTCACCAGCGCGCTGCAACGCGCGCGGGCGACGATGAGGACCGTCCCGGCCGCCTCCGACGGTCCTGCCGGACCCGCGGAGCCGCACCGTCCGATGGACGAGGCGCGGCGGCGGCTCCTCGCCCGCTACTGCGACGCCTTCGAGCGGTACGACGTCGAGGCCATGGTGGCGTTGCTGCACGAGGACGCCGTCACGTCCATGCCGCCGTTCCTGTGGTGGCTGCGCGGGCGGGCCGCGATCCGCCGGACGCTGCTCGCGGCCGGACGGCCCTGCGCGGGCGCGCGCCTGGTGCCGACCACGGCCAACGGCTCACCCGCGTTCGCGCAGTACCGGCCGTCCGGCTCCGGGGGCGGGCTGGAGCCGTTCGCGCTCGTGGTCCTCACGATCCCGGGCGACCTGATCACCGAGATGACGACCTACCTCGACGCCGACCGGCTGTTCCCGCTGTTCGGCCTGCCGGCCGTCCTCGGGGCCGGGGCGGGCGTCCTGGAAGATCTTCCGGGCGAGCGATGAGTTTCCGGCCGCCGCTCCGTACTACTCGCGTACCCGGTGGCGGTCACCGGGAGCGGAACGAAGGGACGGTGACACCATGGCGGACCACGCGGATGTGAACGGCGTACGCATGTGGTACGACGAGCGTGGCGAGGGGGAGCCGCTGGTGCTGCTGCACGGCGGGTTCTCCGACAGCAGGGACTTCGACGGCAACCTCGGTGCGCTGGCCGGCCACTTCCGGCTGCTGCTGCCCGAACGCCGCGGCCACGGCCACACCGCCGACGTGCCGGGGCCGATCACGGTCGAGGCGATGGCGCAGGACACCATCGCGTTCCTGGAGAAGGTCGCCGGCGGGCCGGTGCGGATGGCCGGCTACAGCGCCGGCGCGATCGTGGCCCTGTGGGTGGCCGTGCGCCGCCCCGACCTGGTCGAGCGGCTCGTCCTGATCAGCGGCGCCTTCGACGTGGAAGGGATGATCGTCCGGCCCTCCGGCGAGGGGCCGCTGCCCCCGCCCCTGGTCGAGGCCTACGCGGAGGTGTCGCCCGACGGTGTCGAGCATCTCCCGGTCGTGGTGGCCAAGCTCGTGAAGGCGGTGAACGAGGAACGTGGCCTGGAGCCGGCGGATCTGCGTGTCGTGACCTGCCCGGTGCTGGTCATGGTCGCCGACGACGACATCGTGACGCTGGAGCACACCTTGGAGCTGTACCGGGGTCTCCCCGACGCCCAGCTGGCCGTCGTGCCGGGCGCGTCCCACATCCTCCTGCACGAGAAGCCCGACCTGTGCACCCGCCTGGTGACCGACTTCCTGACCACCGATCCCGCGCCCACCTGGATGCCCCTGCGCCGCGCCGGGATCGGTCCCGAGCAGGGCTGACCCCGGCGCCTCGCCCGCGTCACGCCGGACGCCCGGACCGGACGCTCCGTCCGGGCGCCCAGTCCGGGCGTCCGGACTGGGCGCCCGGACGGACACCTGGACGGAACGGCGTCCGGCGCGACGCGGGCGGGCCGTCCGGTCCGGCCGGGCATCGCGCTGGAACGATCCATATGCGGGTTTCAGCGCGGGATGCGAGCCTCGTCGGACGAACCGGAAGGGGAACGACATGGGTGAGAGCGCGATTCGGCCGAACGAGACGACGGTGCCGATGATGCCGTGCGCCTCGGTGGAGGAGACCCTCGCCTTCTACGAGATGCTGGGATTCGAGGCCACCTACAAGCAGAGCAGGCCCTACGTCTATGTGAAGCTGCGATGGAGCGGATTCCAGCTGGACTTCGGCCCACCGCCCAAGGGGATGGATCCGGCCCTGGAGACGTCCGGGGGCTGCCTGGTCATGGTCGACTCCGTGGCTCCCTACCACGCGGCGTTCGTCGCGGCGATGCGCCGGGTCCACGGCAAGGTGCTGAGCTCCGGCCTTCCGCGGATCACCCGCTACCGGCCGGGCGCGTCCCGGTTCACGCTGTTCGACCCGTCCGGGAACTCGATCGTCTTCATCCAGCGCGACGAGCCGATCGAGCTGGAGTACGGCGGTTCGAAGAAGCTGACGGGTCTGGCCAAGGCACTCGACAACGCCCAGATCCTGCGCGAGTTCAAGAACGACGATCTGCAGGCCTTCCGCGCGCTCAAGTCCGCGGTGCGCAGGCACGGCGCGGACGCCCCGGTGGCCGAGCGGGGCATCGCCCTGTGCCACCTGGTCGACCTGGCCACCGTCCTCGGCGAGCCTGCCGATCCGTGGGCCGCCGACCTGCGCGCCCTGGAGCTCACCGCCGAGGACAGGCAGCGCATCGAGTCCGAACTCGGGCATCTCCCCAGGCTGCGGGAGTGGCTTCCCTGACTCGGCGGGAGGTGGAGCCCGAGGAGGGCAGCCCGCCGCTCCTCGGCGGCCCTGGCCGTACAGAGGTCTTACCGTCGGGCCGGACCCGACCCGGGTGGGGGCCTATGAGAACCCGGGTGGGGGCCTATGAGAACAGGCCGGCGATCGGCTTGAGCCCAGCGATCAGCTCGTCGAGCTCGTCGGCGCTGAGCACGTCGTAGGCCGGCGCCGCCAGTTCGTCGGTGAGGGCCTCGATCCGCTCCTTGGTCGTGCGGCCGGCGTCGGTGAACCCACCGGCGGCGTCCACGAGGCCGCGGTCGCGCAGCCCGTCGACGACAGCGGCCAGCTGTGCCTTGGGCAGGTGGTGGATCCGGCCGAACCTCTCCGCTTTCATCCCGAGGGACAGAGCGAGCAGGACGTGGGCCTCGGTGCCGCCGATGCCGTGGGCGAGGAGGACGGCGTTGTGACCGTCCCCGCGGTGCTCGCGCAGCAGCGTCGCCGCGTGCCAGAGTCTGGCCACCGGCTCCTCGGGCACCTCCAGCGCCCGGAGCCCGGCGTACAGGGCCCGGCCCTGGGTCGGCGCGCTGACCGCTGCCCGGGTGGCGAGGTCGGCGACCCGCGCCAGGCCGGGGGAGTCGGCGAGCTCTCCGATCGTCTGCCGCAGCGCGGCGGCGCTGCCCCGCTCGCGCACGGCGATCGCCTCCTGCGGGGTGGTCTTCCCCCAGACCCACGGGATGTGGCGCGCCACCTCGCCGTCGGCGAAGTTGTAGAAGACCGCGTGCACCACCTCGGCCGGTGCCGGCCCCAGCGGCGCGGCCCGGCCCGCGAAGTATCCGTCCCAGTAGTTGCGCATGCCCAGGGCCAGGAACGCCTCGTTCGCCACCTCGGAGAAGGTGACGGTGGCGATCGGCTCGACGAGCTCGAACATGCGGCGGACCTTGGCCTGCGGGTGTGGCATCGTTCGGATCTCCCCGTGGTCTGACCGCGCCCCGGTGGGCGGCCTCTCACCCTAGCCGCGAACGACGACGTGGTCGCCGAAGGTGGCGCAGGCGGGACGGGTGCGGAAGACCGCCCCGATGGCTGCCGAGTATGTCCAGAGTGACCGGTTCCGTGGTCCCGTATCCACCTGTGCGATCTTGCCGATCTTGAGATCCGCGATTGCGAGGTCAGCGGCCTGAAGATCGTCGACTGCTACGGGGGCGACGTCTACCTCTGGGGCCGTCGACAGAGGGCTTTTGCTGTTCCGGCAACAATAGTTGCCAGCAACGAAGGGGTGGGACGAGTATCTCCGGTGAACGGGAGGTGTGTCTCTTGACCAAGACGAGAACACGCGCCGAGACCGCCGAAGACGGCGGGCGGCACTATGACGTGGTGGTGGTGGGCGGCGGAGCCGCCGGGCTGAGCGGGGCCCTGGCCCTGAGCCGCGCGCGGCGCTCGGTGCTGGTGGTCGACGCCGGCAGCCCGCGCAACGCCCCGGCCGCGAACGCGCACAACTACCTGGCCCGCGAGGGAACGCCCCCCTCGGAGCTGCTGGCCGCGGGCCGCGAGGAGGTGTCCGGGTACGGGGGCGAGATCGCGCGGGACGAGGTCGTCACGGCCGAGCGCCTGGACGCGGGGGACTTCCGCGTCACCCTGCGGGACCGGCCCCCGGTCACCGCGCACCGGCTGCTGGTGACCACCGGCCTGGTCGACGAGCTGCCGCAGGTGACGGGGCTGGCCGAGCGGTGGGGACGGGATGTGCTGCACTGCCCGTACTGCCACGGCTGGGAGGTCCGCGACCAGCCGATCGCCGTCCTGGGCGACGGGCCGATGGCGGTGCACCAGGCCCTGATGTGGCGGCAGTGGAGCTCACGGGTGACGCTGCTGCTGCACACCGCGCCCGAGCCCGGCCCCGAGGAGTACGAGCGGCTGGCCGCCCGTGACATCGCGGTGGTGAAGGGCAAGGTCGACGCCGTGGAGGTGGGCGACGACCGGCTCACCGGTGTGACCCTGGCCGACGGCCGCACGGTTCCCTGCCGGGCCGTGGTGGTCGCGCCGTACTTCGCCGCCCGTTCCGGTGTCCTGGCGGACCTGGGGCTGGAGGTCACCGAGCAGGAGATGGGCGGGCACGTGATCGGCACCTTCGTCGCCTCCGACCCGATGGGGGCGACCGCGGCGCCGGGGGTGTGGGTGGCCGGAAACGTCACGCTCCTGACCGAGACGGTGATCGGAGCCGCCGCCGCGGGGCTGCGGGCCGCCGTGGCGATCAACAGCGACCTGATCGACGAGGACACCCGCCGGGCCGTCGACGCCCGCAGGGACGGCCGATGAACCGGTCCGGTACCTCGGGGAACGTTCCGACGGTGAACCGGACCGGCACGATGCCGAGGGAACGTTCCAAGGATCGGCCCGGAATTCACACGGGACCCCGAGGAACGGCCCGCCCGTGAACCCTTTCCGTACGAGAGCATCAGGAAGGACCGCACCCATGACCCACGACACGCACGGCACCCGAGACGCCCAGGACTCCTACGACACGACCGCCGAGGAGGAGTTCTGGAACGGCCGCTACGGCGAGAGCGAACGGATCTGGAGCGGCGACCCCAACGGGGCCCTGGTCGGGGAGGTCTCCGGCCTGGAGCCCGGCAGCGCCCTGGACCTGGGCTGCGGTGAGGGAGGGGACGCGATCTGGCTGGCCCGGCAGGGCTGGCGGGTCACCGCCGTCGACATCTCCCCGGTCGCCCTGGAGCGCGCGGCCGGGCACGCGGCCGCCGTCGCCGGGGACGTCGCCGGTCGCATCGACTGGCAGCGGCACGACCTGGCGACGTCCTTTCCCGAGGGGGCCTTCGACCTCGTCTCCGCGCAGTTCCTGCACTCCCCGGGCGACATGCCCAGGGAGAGGATCCTGCGGGCCGCCGCCTCGGCGGTCGCGCCGGGCGGGGTGCTCCTGATCGTCGGGCACGCCGGACCCCCCTCCTGGGAGAAGGAGCCCGACGGCCGGTACGGGTCGCTTCCCACCCCGCAGGAGGTGTTCGAATCCCTCGGCCTGCCCGCCGGGCGGTGGGAGGTGCTGGTCAGCGAGGAGCACCCGCGCACCCAGATCGGCCCCGACGGGCAGCCGGGCACCCGTACGGACAACACCCTCAAGGTCCGGCGCCTGGCCGGGTGAGGCCGCCACGACGGCCGGGCGTCCTTTCCCCGGCACCTCTCGCCCGGTGTCGCCGCCTGCCGTGACGTTCGGCGGCGACCCGGCGAACCGGCGATCAGGTCAGGTGAACGGGGAGAGGGCGAGAATCCCGGCCGCGCCACCACGGCACGAGCTGGACGACACCGAACGCGACCTCGGCGACGAGGAACGCCCACAGCAGCGGGGTGGCGCCACCGGCCAGCGCGTACGCCTGCCAGGTCGCGAACAGCGTGCGCGCGGCGCCGTCGAACAGTCCGTGCACCGGCAGTGTCCTGACGATGCGCAGCAGGGCCCAGACGACGACGGCCGACCCCATCAGGTTCGCGTACAGGGTCAGCATCGGGTCGGGGGGCGGCAGGACGCCCAGGCCGAGCGCGCCCCCCAGCGACGACAGCGCGCCGTGCAGCAGCGCGTACGTCCACGGCGTCGCGAATCCCGCCGTGACGACGAGGTCGTACCAGGCACTGGCGCGCACGACGCGACGATAGACGGGTCCCGAGGGGGCGGAACGGGGGATCACGATGAGCCTCCTGCTGGTGTCGCTGCGGACGGCTCACGGTAAAGGGTGGAGTACGCTCCAAGGTCAAGCCCGCGATCCCGACGGAGGGTCATGCGCATCGGAGAACTGGCCGCGCAGGCGGGGATGACCACGGACACCATCCGCTTCTACGAGAAGATCGGTCTCGTCGCGGGCCGGCGGCTGGCCAACGGTTACCGCGACTTTCCTCCCGAGACGGTGGCCTGGCTGCACTACGTCCGCACGGCGCAGACGCTCGGGTTCACCCTGGCGGAGATCGCACGGCACGGCGAGGAACTGAACGACGCGCCGGACACCGCGCGGGCGCTGTCCGCGTTGTTCGAGGAGAAGATCCAGGTGGTCGACGCGCGCATGGCCGAACTCGCCGCCCTGCGGGCCGAGCTCACCGCGCGCGTCGGCACCGGATGCCCGCTGCGGGCGACCGGCCGGGCCGCCGGGTCCGGCGCGGCGGGGACGTCTCGCCCGTCCGGGACGTCCCCGCAGACGTCCTGAACGTCCTTGTAGACGTCCGGGACGTCTTCGCGGACGTCCGCGGACGTCCGGGACGTCTGTCAGGCGGGCCGCGCGGCGGGTGCCGGGGCAGTGGCCTCGCGGGCCTCGCGGGCCTCGCGGGCCTCGCGGGCCTCACGGGTCTTGCCGGCCTCGCGGGCCTTGCCGGTCTCGCGGAGGATCAGCAGGCCGGTGACCGCGATCAGTGCCGAGGTCAGGCCGTGGACGCCGAGCGCGGCGACCGTGGAGCCGTGGTGGGCCAGGACGTTGACCATGTCGCCGAACGGGGCGACGGCCGTCATCAGCAGGACCCAGCCCAGGGCACGGCGGTGGCCCGTCACCAGCAGGACGCCCATGGACAGGCCCATCGCGATCTCGCGGCTGCCCTTCACGACGGGGAAGCCGCTGTCGTCGGAGGGCCAGTCCGGCAGGCCCGGGAAGGACGTCCCCAGAGGAAGGACGAAGGACGACCCGAGGTAGAGGGTGAACAGGACGACGGCGGTGGCCAGGACGGTGTTGAGCCTCTTCGGCGACATGGTCGTTCTCCTTCGATGTTCGGACCGCGCGGGAATCGGACCGGGCAGGGTTCGGACCGCGCGGGATTCGGGCCGGGCAGGGTTTTCAGCCGCGGATGCCGCGGACGCGGCGGACGCGGCGGATATGGCGGGCGTAGCGGGGGCGGCCGACGACGTGCCAGATGACGCGCACCGGGATGGGAAGGCCGCCGAGGACGACGGCGCGCTCGGCCGGGTTCGCGTCCTCCAGGACGGCGCCGAAGAGCGTCAGCAGGGTGAGCTTGGGAGTGTTGTTCACCAGGTGGTCGCCCAGGGAGGCCCACTCCCGTTGGGTGACGTGCTCGGCCGCGAGCGGGAGGAGGGTGGCCTCCTCGTCGTCGAGGTGTTCCAGCAGGACCGCGTGGTGCTCGGAGAGGGCGGCCACGAGGGTGTCGCGCTCGTCCGCGCCCGCTGCGGCCTCCCAGGCGGGAACCGCGGCGTCCAGCCTGGTCAGAGTGGCCGCGACGCGTTCGTGCTGGGCCTGCATGCGCAGGACGATGTCGGCCTCCAGGTCCACCCGGGACAGGAGCGGCGGCCACAGCAGCTCGTCCTCGCCCTCGTGATGGTTGTGCAGGCCCGTGCGGTAGACGCGGAAGTGGCCGGCGATCACCCTGGCGCGAGCGGTGTCACCCGGCACGACGGCCGCGACGAGTTCCGTCAGCAGCCGTGACTCACGGCGGAGCACGCGGTGGACGATCTCCATGTCCTGGGTGTCGACGCTCATCTGTCCTGCTCTCCGTCGGTTGCGATGTGTTCAGGCTGCTCCCGGGTGTTTGGAGGTTGCTTGGAGCTGATTTGGAACATCTACGTACGATGTGCAGATCATGGTCTTCATCCGGGTGCTGGGCGCGTTCGCGGCGGAGGTGGACGGTGCGGCCGTTCACCTCGGCGGGCCGCGGCAGCGGGGCGTGCTGGCGCTGCTGGTGGCGGCGCGCGGGCAGGTCGTGCCGGTCGACCGGATGATCGAGGATCTGTGGCGCGGGGAGCCGCCCGCGCGGGCGCTGATGTCCCTGCAGGTGTACGTGTCCAACCTGCGCCGGCTGCTGGAGCCGGGACGTCCGCCGCGCACGCCGGCCCGGCTGCTGGTGAGCGCGGCGCCGGGCTACGCGCTGCGGCTGCCACCGGAGGCGGTGGACGCGTGGCGGTTCGAGGACCTGCTGGGCCGGGCGCGTACGGACACCGACCCGCGTGCCGCGCAGGCCCGGCTCGCCGAGGCGCTGGGGCTGTGGCGGGGACCGGCGTTCGCCGAGGTCGCCGACGAGCCGTGGGCCGCCGCCGAGACGGCCCGGCTGAACGAGCTGCGCCTGGTCGCCGTCGAGCTGCGCGTCGCGGCGGGTCTGCGCGGCGGCGACCCCGCCGCGGTGGTTCCCGAGGCCGGGCGGCTCACCCGCGACGAGCCCCTGCGCGAGGAGGGCTGGCGGCTGCACGCCCTGGCACTGTGGAGCAGTGGCCGCCAGGCCGACGCGTTGGCGACGCTCCGCCGCGCCCGCGGCATCCTCGCCGAGGAGCTCGGGCTCGACCCCGGCCCTGACCTGACGGCGTTGGAGGAGGCGATCCTCACCCGGCGCACGGACGTCCTGCGCGAGGCCGTGCCCCCGCCCCCGCCGACCGCCTCGCCGCGGGTGGCCCCGCTGCCGGGGGCGGCCCCGATCGCCGGGGCGCCGTTCGTCGGACGCGAGGCACAGCTGTCGGCACTGGTCGCGGCCGCCACCGAGGCCGCCGCCGACGGAACCCGGATCGCCCTCGTCACCGGCGAGGCCGGGCTCGGCAAGTCGACGCTGCTGTACCACCTCGGCAGGCGTCTCGAACGTGACGGGTGGCTGGTCGCCGTCGGCCGCTGCCCCGACGTCGACGGCGCGCCGCCCGCGTGGGCCTGGGCCGAGGTGCTGAGAGCCGCAGCCGCGACCACGTCCCCTGGCGGGTTCGCGGACGACCTCGCGCCGCTGCTCACCGACACCGGACCGGCGGGCGACGACGCCACCGCCGGGCGGTTCCGGCTGAGCCGGGCCGTGTGGAGGTGGCTCGCCGCGGTCGCCGCGGAACGCCCGGTCGCCGTCGTGCTGGACGACCTGCACCGGGCGGACGCCGCCACGCTGGAACTGCTCGGCGGTGGCCTCGGCACACGGGCCCCGATCCTGGTCGTCGCCGCGTACCGCGCGGACGAGAGCGGGCACCTCACCGAGACGCTGGCCTCCCTCGCGCGCGCCACGCCGCTGCGCCTGGCGCTGCCGGGGCTGGACGACGAGGCCGTCGCGGAACTCGTACGGACCGAGTGCGAGGCCGACGAGGAGACCGTCGCGGGGATCGCCGAACGCACCGGAGGCAACCCGTTCTACGTGCGCGAGAGCGCCCGGCTGCTGAACGGCGAAGGCGCGCTGGTCGCCCTGTCCGAGGTCCCCGAAGGCGTACGGGAC
This sequence comes from Streptosporangium sp. DT93, assembly GCF_049844535.1. Classification (NCBI taxonomy): domain Bacteria; kingdom Bacillati; phylum Actinomycetota; class Actinomycetes; order Streptosporangiales; family Streptosporangiaceae; genus Streptosporangium; species Streptosporangium sp. DT93. The sequence goes on along the minus strand of NZ_JBNCLF010000028.1, from coordinate 16,576 downwards.
GTCCTTCGCCGCCGGTTCGCACGCCTGCCCGAGGGCGGCGTGTCCATCCTCCGGCTCGCCGCGGTCGCGGGCCGGGAGAGCTCGGTGGACGTCCTCGTGAAGGCCGCCGACGCCGACGAGAACGGCGTGATGGACGCGCTGGACGCGGGCGTCGTCGCCGGGCTCCTCGACGAGCCCGGCCCGGGCCTCGTCCGCTTCGTCCACGCCCTCGTCAGGGACACGCTCATCGCCGACGTCAGCAGGCTGCGTGCCACCCGGATGCACGCCCGGATCGCCGCCGCCCTCGAAGGCGGCGGCGACATCGCGGCGCTGGCCCACCACCACGCGCGCGCCGGCTCACCGAAGGCCGTCGGCCACTGCGTCCGGGCCGCCGAGCTCGCCGAGGCCCGCTACGCCCACGACGTGGCGGCCGCCCTCCTCGCCGACGCCGTCACCACCTCGACCGGCCCGGACGAACGCGTCGAACTGCTCGGCAGGCTGCTGCGCGCGCAGATCAGGGCCGGAGCCGTCGCGGCCGCCCGCGAGACACGCCGCGAAGCCGTGGAGTACGCGGAGTCCCTGGGCCGCGACGACCTGATGATCGCCGCGTTCACCGCGTGGACGGAACCGACCCCCTGGCAGGCCCGTACGTACGGCACGGTGGACCGGCCCGTCGTCGAGCGCCTGAGCCGCCTGCTGAAGCGCGGATCGGCCCCTTCGGTGCGGTCCCGGCTCCTGACGGCGTACGCGCGCGAACTGGTCGGCGAGGACGACCCGACGGTCGCCGAGGCGGCGCGGGAGGCACTCGAGCTCGCCACCGACCCCCGGCAGCGGGCCGCGGCACTGGAGATCCTGGCCGAGGTCCACGGCGACGCCGAGCTCTGCCGGGAGCTCGTGGAGATCGGCATCGAGCACGACCTGCCGGTCTACCGCGTCACCGGGCTGCTCAACCACGCCGCCGTCGCCGCCGCCGCCGACGACCCGGTGACCATGCGCCGGGTGATCACCGAGGCCCTGGAACTCGCGCGTACCTACCGGATGCGCGAGGCGATCGCCGTCGCCGAGATCACGCTGGCGACCCTGGCGCTCGTCGAAGGCCGATTCGCCGACGCCGAGCTCCTCTACGTCCGGGCCGACGAGGACATGCGGCGCATCGGATCGGTGCACACGGGCTTTCTCCAGCTCGCCCTGGCCACGGTCCGGCTGAACGAGGGCACGCTCGGCGCGCACCTGGACGACGTTCGCGCCCTTCACGCCGTGCTCGGCCCGATGGTCTGCGACCTGCTCGCGCTCGCCCTGCACGCCGACGGCCTGGACGCCGAGGCCCGCGAGGTCCGCGCGTCATCCGGCCCGATCCGCCCCGACTTCTTCTTCACCTTCCTGGCGACGTTGCGCGCGACGGCCGTCGTCGCCCTGAACGACCGCGACGCCGCCGAGGAGGTCTACGCGACGCTGCTTCCGCATCGCGACGGCCCCCCGGCGGGCGCCGAGAGCCTGTCGCTGGCGCTGCGCCCGGTCGCCCACACCCTCGGCGAACTGGCCGTCCTCCTCGGCCGCACCGACGAGGCCGCCGCCCACTTCGCCCGGGCGGCCACCGTCGCCGACCGCTGGAACGCACCCCACTGGGCCGCCGAGGCCCGGTCGCGAACGACCACCTGCCGGCCGTAGCCGAACCCCGGCCCGTCACCGCCCACGACCCCGCCACGCCCCCGCCGTGGACGCCTCGCGCTCGCCCGCTTCCCGTGCGGGGCCATGCCGTCCGGCCCCGTCTACCGGGCCGGCTCGGCATGGCCGCCGCCGAAGACCTCCTCGACGAGCCTCCGCGTGGCCCTCTGGAACGCCTCGCCCAGGGACGCCTCGACGTCGTCCACGTAGTTCAGCGAGGCGGTCAGGATCCTGCCGCCGCCGGGGGTTCCGTACATCAGCGCCGCGTGGCCCGCGAAGCCTCCGTTGTGGGAGACGAGCGTGCCGCCGTCCTCCGTGGTCAGCACGAACACCCCCAGGCCGTAGTCCATGCCCGGTGCGCCCGTCGGGTACGGGGTGCACATCTCGGCCAGCAGCGGGGCCGGCAGGAGCCTGCCGCCCAGCAGCGCGGAGAGGAACGTGTGCAGGTCCCGGGTGGTCGAGATCATGTCGCCGCCGCTGGAGATCCAGGAGGGGTTCTGGAGGGTGACGTCGACCGTCCTGTGCTCGCCGGCCTCCTCGTACCGGTAGTAGGCGTGGGCGTGCGGCTCGGGGACCTCCGGTCCGGTGGTCGGCGACGTGGTGCCCGTCAGCCCGAGCGGCTCCAGGATCAGCCGCCGCATCTCCTCGGCGACCGGGCGGCCGGTGACCTTCTCGATCAGCAGTCTCACCAGCACGTAGTTGGTGTTGGAGTAGCTCCAGGCCGTCCCGGGCTCGAACCGCGCCGGCCTGGACAGCGCCAGTTCCACCAGCTCCTGCGGCTGGTAGGTCGCGAACCGGTTGTCCACCCACTCCCGGCCCGCGGTCGTGGCGGGGATCCCCGGCGTGAACGTCCCGTCGTCGTAGTACTCGCCGGTGAAGTTGAACACCCCGCTGGTGTGCCGCAGCAGCATCCGCACCGTGATCCGCTCGTCCAGCCCGAGGTCGGGCAGGTAGTCCGCCGCCGGGGCGTCCAGCTCGATCGTGCCCTCGGCGACCAGTCGCAGCACCAGGGCCGCGGTGAAGGTCTTGGTGTTGCTGCCGATCCGGACGTGCCCGTCGAGGGGCGGCGGGGCGGTCCCGCCCAGCCCGGCCGTCCCGGCGCTGCCGGCCCACGTGCCCCGCTCGTCGTGCACGCGCAGCGTCATCCCGGTGAAACCGGAGTCGACGATCTCCTCGATGACCTTCCGCAGCTCCGGGCGGTCCTGGTCGGTCAGGGTGACGGACATGGTGGTGTGCTCCTCGGGAGGTGTGGGGGATTCGATCGGACGGTCAGGGTCGCCCGGGGGCGTCCCCCTCACAGGCTGCGGGCGGTGACGTCGCCGTACGCGGTGGTCGCGTGGATGGTCAGGGCGGCGTCGGCGCCGTCGGTGTTCCTGAGCGCGTTGCGGATCCGGCCGTGGGTGGTGCCGGCGTCCAGGGTGGCGGAGACCCCGCGGGCGGCGCCGACGGAGATCTCGCCGGACTCGGTGCGCAGCGTGACCGTGCCGCGCACGGCCTCGGTGACGCGGAGGTCGCCCTTGCGGGTGCTGATCTCCGCCGGGCCGCCCAGGCGGCCGACCGAGAGGTCGCCGGCCTGCAGGGTGAGGCGGGCGCTCGCGGTCTCGTCGAGCGTGACCGAGCCCTGCGCGCCCTCGAAGACGACGTCGCCGAGCCGTCCGACGCCGCGGAGTTCGGCGTCGGACGTCGTCGCCTCGACGCGGGAGCCGGCGGGCAGCCGGACCGTGACCTCGACGGATCCGGAGGCGCCGAGGAGTTGGTTCCTCGCCTCCGGGGCCTTGATCCGCAGGACGCCGTCGCCGTACGCGACCTCGGTCCGCTCGGCCGCCTTCACGTCGCGGCCCTTCGAGGCGTTCGCGGGGAGGACCTCGACCACGGTGTCGGCCCGGTCGGCGGCGATGAACCGGATACGGCCGGCGGGGATGTCGAGGACGGCGGTCACCGGGGCGGGGGTGTCGAACTTCTGCATCGTGAGCTCCTGGGGTTCGTTCTTTCCGACGATGGAAACACTACGTTGCATTTCCGAATACAGCAATCGTCTCGTTGCGCTCGCACGACATAAATACAGATCAGAGCCAGTAATCTGTTGCAATGGCTTTGGATTTAATGCAATGATCACTGCTCTGAACGTTGCAATGACGTGAGAATGAACGCTATGCTGAGGACACCTGAGACCACGAGGGGGACCGCGATGCCGGGAGGCAGACTCACCCAGCAGGACCGCCGTCAGATCGCCCTGGGGCTGGCCGAGGGTCTCGCCTACGCGGAGATCGCCAGGGGCCTCGACCGCCCGACCTCGACGATCACGCGTGAGGTGATGCGCAACGGCGGCCCCACCGCCTACCGCGCCGACCTGGCCCACCGCGCCACCGAACACCGCACCCACCGCCGCAGAGGCGCCGCGCCCCGGGCCCCCGGCACGCCGCCGCAGGAGCACGGACGCGACGCCGAGGCCGTGCGCGAGTACGAGGAGGTGTTCGCCACCGTCTTCATGCAGTCGGGCCTGCCCAGGATGACGGCCCGGGTGCTGGCCGGTCTCTACACCACCGACAGCGGCAGCCTCAGCGCCTCCGAACTCGCCGGCCGCCTCCAGATCAGCCTGGCGTCCGTCTCCAAGGCGATCACGTTCCTCGAGGGCCAGGGACTCATCCGCCGGGAACGCGACGAACGCCGACGCGAGCGCTACGTCGTCGACGACGACGTCATGTACCAGTCGACGATGGCCAGTGCCCGCGCCACCGCCCACCTCGGCGAGATCGCCCGGCAGGGCGTCGGCATCATCGGCCCCGGCACCCCGGCCGGCGCCCGCCTGGAGAACATCGCCCGCTTCGTCGAATTCATCTCCGAGAGCATCGCCCGCGCCGCGGACCATGCCCGCGACATCCTCCACACGAAACCCGGAGCGACCCCGGACTGAACCGCTCCGGCCTCGACGGAGGTTCCGGTGTGTGGTCTCCACCGGCCCCGGCGCGGTCCGAGCGCGCGATCACACCTCTCCAGGAGAAGGCGCCGCGGTTTCCCGCCGGTCACCGTCGTCCTCGGCCCCCGCGGTGAGTCCACGACCACACCGGCGCCCGCCGAGGAAGGCCGGCGCGATCGGGTCCCCCGCCCCCTCCCGATCACGCCGGCCCACCCCCCCCGACCCCCGCCCCCCCGACCCGGTGAGCCACATGGCCACCGGGGCGACACCGGGCGTGCGCACGCGTCGGCGCGCGGGCACACCCCGGCGCACGAACACCACGCGGCCGGATCCGGTGAGGTGGATCCGATCGCCGGTCATGGCCGCTCGTGCGAGACACCAGTGAACAACGCCCGCACGCCGCCACGGAAACGATTCGAGGGGATTCGAATCCAACGGCGCCGGTGTTATCGTCTGGCCATGATCCGGTTGGAGTTCGGCGTGCGGACGCTGGGCAGGACCCGGCTGTCGGTCTCTCCGGTCGCGGAGGCCGTGGAATGGCTGAAGCTGGTCGCGGACGGCCGGCGGCACCCGGTGTTCGGTGATCCCGGACCCGCCGCCAGAGGCGTCCTGCGGCACCCGGACGTGGCGCTGGTCGTCGATCTCCTGCCACCCGCGGGACGCGACTACACGCCGGACCTGCTCACACCGAAACCCCGGACCGGCTCGTGGAAGGAGATCCTCCACACCCAGATCGCCGAGATCGAGGCGACCGGCCAGGACGACGTCGACGCCCAGGTACTGTCCGGCCTCCAGAAGCACTGGGGTCGTCCCCTGTCCCCGCGGGTCCGGCGGCTCGCCGAGTCCGGGCGCCTGCAACCGCGCCTCGCCGCCGGCCTCGACCGGTTCTGGCACGAGGCGCTCCACGACGGCTGGCCGTCGCTGCAGTCCGTCCTCGACGACGACATCGCCGGACGGTCGAAGATCATCGCCGAGCACGGGGTCGGGCGGATGCTGAGCGAGGTCCACCCCAGGGCCGGCTGGAGCGGCGACGCCCTGACCATCGACAGCCGCTACGACATCACGCTCGACCTGACCGACCACGACGTCGTGCTGACGCCCACCGTCCTGAACCGGACCGAGCTCATGTTCCAGCTCGACGACGCCGCGCAGGTGACCGTGTACTACCCGGCCTGCCGGGCGGGCGTCACCGGCCGCCGCGACCCCGCCGAGCTCACCGAGGTTGTCGGCACCGCACGCGCCGCCCTCCTGGCCGACCTGGGGGTCGCCCGCTCGACCGCGGAACTGGCGGGCAGGCACTCGGTGGCGGCCAGCACGGTCTCCTACCACCTGGGCGCCCTGCACCGTGCCGGGCTCGTCGCCAGGCACCGGGACGGCCGGCGCGTCCTGTACCGGCGCACGCGGCGCGCGGACGTGCTGATCGACCCCTCGTGACGGCGGGGTCCCGGTGGCGGTGCCGGTCGGGCCCCGGTGACGGCCGGGATTCCGGAGGACGGGACCGCTCGCCACGACGGGGGCACGGGCCCCGGGACGGCCCACTGCCGATCTTCGTGGCCGCCCGCGGCCGTTCCCGGTGACGGGCGGTCAGGCGTGGCCCCCGGAGAGCAGTCCCCTGTACCGGCGGACGACCGGTTCCAGATGGTCGGCGTGCGGCCCGTCGAGGCGCGCGAGGCCGGCGGGGGAGCCGACGAGGGCGATCCGGTCCAGCTCCGGGTCACGCCCCCGGGCCCTCTCGCGGGACACCACGGCCGCGAACCGTTCACGCAGGAACCGCTCCGGCCGGCGGGGGGCCAGGAACAGCACGCCGACGTTCCCGTTGCCCTCGCGCGTGACCAGCCACCGGGTCAGGTCGCCGGGTGCCGTCTCGACACCGGTCTCCTCGGCCAGCTCCCGGGCCGCGTTCCGGCGGAGCACGGCCTCGTCGATGACCGCGCACTCCTCGGGCGGCTCGACGGACCCTCCCGGAAGCTGCCAGCGACCGGGATCGGCCGTGGAGGGCGACATCCTCCCCACCAGGAGGCGCCCGTCGTCCGTCGGCTGCGCGACGCTGACGAACAGGTTCGGAAGCCACGACGTGGCGCCCGGCACCAGGCGCAGCGCGTAGAGCCGGTAGGTCGTCCTCACCCAGGACAGGACCAGCCCGTCCGGCCCCTCCCGTTCCATCCCCGCGCACGACGCCACCGGCCCGTCGAACAGGCTCGGGTTGGCCCGCACCGCCTCGTCCCACGCGCGGTTCATGACGACCAGCTCGTCGGCCGGCACCCGCGGCACGGCGCCCTCGACGAGACGGAGCCGGCGGACCTCCAGGAGTTCGGCCCCGGAGGGTCTCAGCGCTGCCTCGGTCATCGAATAACTCCCATGGATACTCCGGCCTTCAGGCCGGGGAGGAAACGGGAGCGGGAAGGCGCTCCGGCGCCTGGGCGTGCCTGGACCCGCACGACCCGCTTCACCCGTTCCACCCACCACCTAACTGACCTTGCCATATCGTGCGAGGCATGGCACAGACCGTGAAGCGGGCCTTCACGTTCCGCTTCCACCCCACGAACGAGCAGGCAGCGGAGCTGTCTCGCACGTTCGGCTGCGCCCGCCTGGTCTACAACAAAGCCCTCCAGCACCGCACCCACGCCTACACCATAGAAGGCCGGAAGCTCTCCTACGTCGAATCGTCGGCCACGCTGACCGAGTGGAAGAAAACCGGCGACCTCGCGTTCCTGAACGAGGTGTCGTCGGTCCCCCTCCAGCAGGTGCTGCGCCACCTGCAGTCGGCGTTCGCGAACTTCTTCGCCAAACGGGCCAGGTACCCCACGTTCAAATCCAGGAAGAAGTCCCGCGCGAGCGCCGAGTACACCCGTAGCGCCTTCCGCTGGAAGGACGGTCAACTCACCCTCGCGAAGATGGACACGCCGTTGAACGTGGTGTGGTCGCGCCCCCTTCCCGAGGGGGCGGCCCCGTCCACGGTGACCGTGTCGAAGGACGCGGCCGGGCGGTGGTTCGTGTCCATCCTGTGTGAGGACCGCATCTCCCCGCTTCCCGCGACCGCGAACGTGGTCGGCGTGGACGTGGGGATCACGGCGCTGGCGACGCTCTCCACCGGGGAGAAGATCGTCAACCCTCGGCATGAGCGGGCCGACCGCAGGAAACTGGCCAAGGCTCAGCGGCGCCTGGCCCGTAAGGAGAAGGGGTCGGCGAACCGGGCCAAGGCCACACTCAAGGTGGCGCGGGTGCATGCCCGCATCGTCGACCGCAGGCGTGATCATCTGCACAAGGTCACCACGCGTCTCGTCCGTGAGAACCAAACGGTCGTGATCGAAGACCTCACCGTGCGCAACCTGGTCAGGAACCACACCCTGGCCCGCGCCGTCTCCGACGCCTCCTGGCGTCAGATGCGCACCATGCTGGAGTACAAGGCGCAGTGGTACGGGCGGGAGCTGCTGGTGGTGGACCGCTGGTTTCCCTCCTCGAAGCTGTGCTCGGCGTGCGGCGCCCTCCAGCACTCCATGCCACTCAACGTCCGGGAGTGGGTGTGTGCCTGCGGCGCCTGCCATGACCGGGATGTGAACGCAGCCAAGAACATCCTCGCCGCCGGGCCGGCGGAGAGGTGAAACGCCTGTGGAGCTGACGTAAGACCTCAACGAGAGTCCTCCTCTCGGGCGGGCGGTCGGCGGTGAAGCAGGAACCCTCACGGGCGACCGTGGGAATCCCCTCCCTTCAGGAAGGGGAGGATGTCAAGCTCGCACACGGGTCCTTCCGGGCCGGTCGGCCGTACGGCGATACGAGGTCCGAATCCAGCCTTCATTGCTCGTCTGAATCCCGCCAGCCCGCGATCGCGCCCCCCTCCTAGCTTTGTCCGCGTGAGAAGCCCCTCATCGGGCTCCACGTGGAGAGCCTCGATCGAGGCTCGGCGAAGGGACACCTATGGATCTGCAGCTTTCCGGTCGCGTCGCGGTCGTCACCGGCGCCTCCAAGGGCATCGGCCTGGCCGTCACCCGCACCCTCCTGGCCGAGGGGGCGCGCGTCGTGGCCGCCTCCCGCAAGAGCACCCCCGAACTGGACGAGCTCGCCGGCGACCACCTCGTGCACGTACCGGCCGACCTGATGGACCCCGAGGCGCCCGGCCAGGTCGTGGCGCGGGCCGTGGAGGAGTTCGGCGGGCTGGACATCCTGGTCAACAACGCCGGAGGCCCGCCCCCCGGCGTCTCCCTGCCGCGTTTCTCGTTCCTGACCCCCACCGACGACGACTGGCGGGCGATGTTCGAGTTCAACCTGTTCTCGGTCGTACGGGCCGTCCGCGCTGCCGTCCCCCCGATGCTCCGGCGGGGCGGGGGAGCGATCGTCAACGTCTCCTCCGGCAGCGCCCGGCAGCCCGCCCCGATGAACGTCGACTACAGCGCGGCCAAGGCCGGGCTGAACAACCTCACCAAGGCGCTGTCGGAGGAGTTCGCGCCGCAGGGCATCCGGGTGAACACCGTGTCCCCGGGCCCGGTGCGGACGCCGTGGTGGACCGAGGAGGGCGGCGCCGCCGACATCATCGCCGCCCAGGCGGGCACCGACCGCGACAGCGTGCTGGACCGCGTCGCGGTGGAGATGATGCGGCTGACCACCGGGCGTCTCGTCGAGCCCCAGGAGGTCGCCGACGTGATCGCCCTGCTCGCCTCGCCGCGCTCGGCGAGCACGACCGGCGCGGACTTCGCCGTCGACTCGGGACTCCTCAAGGAGATCTGAGGTCGCCTCGCCCGTACCGGTGCAGCGCCTCCACCTGCTCGTAGGAGGGGACGCCGTCCGGGACCGGCTCACCGGCGGCGATGTCCCGCGCCGTGGTGACGGCGGCGTGCAGCGCCGCGCGGAACAGCAGCGAACCGTAGCTGATCCTGGCCACGCCCAGCTCGGCCAGCCTGCGCAGCGGGATCTCCCGCTGGACGAGCACGTTCACCGGCACCCCGGCCCCGGCGACCAGCGTCTCGATGTCCCGCTCGGTGTTCGCGCCCGGCACGAACACCCCGTCGGCCCCGGCGTCGGCGTAGGCGCGGACCCTCGCCGCCGCCAGCGCAGGGGCACCGGGAAGGCCGAGCCAGAACGCGTCGGTACGGGCGTTGAGGAACACCTCGGGCACCCGCCGCTTGACCACGCCGATCAGCCGCGCCTGGGCCTCGACCCCGGCCAGCCCGGCGCCCCGGCCGTCCTCGAGGTTGATCCCGGCGATCCCGAGACCGGCCAGCTCGGCGACCAGGTCGGCCACCTCGCCGGGGCTCCGGTGGAAGCCGTCCTCGACGTCCACGCTCACCGGCACCCCCAGACCGGCGATCGAGCGCGCCAGCGCCACGGTCTCCTCCCGGGTCGCCCGTACGGCGTCCGGTTTGCCGGCCGCCGCGGCCACCCCCAGGCTCGTCGTCCCGATCGCGGCGAACCCCGCCCGCGCCAGCGCCGCCGCCGAGGCGTGATCCCACGCGCAGGGCAGCAGCAGCGGCTCCTCGCCGTGGTGCAGGGCCTCGAAACGGGCGAACGTCATCGCAGCACCGCCTCGACCGTTCCGGCGGCCAGGGCCAGCGCGACCCGCCGGGCGGGACAGGCCCGCGGGCCCGCGCCGAACGTCAGGGAGGCGTGCTCGTCCCCGGGTGCCCGGCCCGGCTCGGGGAACGCCCGTGGGTCGCGGTTGGCCGCCGCGATGTCGAGCACCACCTCCCGCCCGCCGGGTGCCCTGCGGCGCAGGGCACGGACCGGAGGATCGTCACGCAGCGTCCTGGCCAGCAGGCCCTCCACCGTGCCCCTCGTGTTCACCGTGTCCGCCCTCCCGGCGGCCAGCGCTGCGCGGACCAGTCCCGCGGTTGCGCCGCACGCCTGGGCCAGCAACCCCGCCAGCACGGCCAGCCGCTCCGGGGCGGGCTCTCCCAGCAGCCGTGAGAGCAGGGCCACTCCCGCGTCGGCCGCCTCCCTGGCCGCCCCGCCGTCGTCGGCTCCGGGTACCGGCAGGTACAGCGGGGCGACCGCCGCGACGGCCTCCACGGCCCGTGGCCCGTCCTCGGCCGGTACGCCCAGCGCGACGGCCAGCACCAGCACCGGGATCAGTTCCACGGGGCAGGGGAGAGGCCCTCCCTCCGGGGAGGCGAGCCGGAAGGCCTCGGCGCGCAGCGTGCCCGGGTCCAGCCCGGCCAGCACCGCCTCACCCGCGGCTCGCCGGGCGGCGTGCTCGGCTCCCTCGGCGAAACGGCCGACGGCGCCGCGCAGCCACGCCACGGTCGGCGCCTCCGGTGCCTGCGGGGGGCGCGGTACGGGGTCGACGGTGAACCGGGGATCGGCCAGCACGGCCCGTACCTCGGCATGAAGGTTCACCACCAGGGGATCCGATGTCATGGACCAGAGGCTAGGGGCCGGACGTTTCGGTGCCGGCCGAAACGTCCGCGCGTGCCACGGTGCCCCGCGATCACCCCACCGGCCGCCGTTGCCCGCCCTTGTCCATCCCTCGCTCAGCCGCGCCAGCCGCCCTCGTCCACCCCGCCGGGCACCTCCGCCTCCGGGTCGTAGGGGGTACGGGTGAAGACGAAGGTGTTGAGGTCGAGGTGGCTGAGCGAGCCGTCGTGCCGGCGCACCACGCGCAGCGTCTCACCCGCGTAGTACCCGTCCTGCCCCAGCCAGGTCCCGTCGTCCTGGGCGGTGAACCGGGAGGCCCGGCCCGTGCCCGCGACGGGGTTGAGGGAGACACCCCCCTCGGGCAGCAGCCGCAGCGCGTACGCGCTGGGACCCCAGTACCACGGGCCGGTCAGCTCCAGCAGCCCCGCGGTGTCGGCGACGGGCTTCCACTCCTCGGGCAGGTGCGGCTCGTGCTCGTCGAGGATCGCCAGCAGGTCGGTCAGCAGGCCGCGGCCGATCCCCGCCGTGGAGTTGGCGGTGAACAGCACCCCCACCTTGTCGGACGGGTCGGCCCACACCGTGGCGAGGAAGCCCGGCATGGAACCGGTGTGACCGGCCAGGCGGCGCCCGCCCGCGCGGGCCAGTTGCAGGCCCAGTCCATATCCGGAGGTCCAGGCGTCGCCGTCGTCCACGGTCGCGGGCTCGCGCATCTCCGCCACCGTGTCCGGGGCGAGCACGCCCTCGGTGTCGCCTGCCACGAACGCCGCCCACCGGGCCAGGTCGGCCGGGGTGGACCACAGCTGCCCGGCCGGGGCCATGGCGACCGCGTCGTGCTCGGGCTCGGGCAGCAGCACGTCCGCCCAGGGGTGCACGGCGTAGCCGAGGGCGTGCGGGGCACGGGGCCGGGGCGTGGTGTCGTTCATGCCCAGTGGCCGCAGGATCTCCTCCAGGACGGCCCGCTCCCAGCTCATGCCCCGGTGCCGGGCGACCAGCTCGCCCAGCAGGGCGAAGCCCAGGTTGGAGTAGTGGAAACGGCGTCCGGGCCGGTGCTTGACGGTCTCGGGCCCGAGACCGTCCAGGAGCTCGCCGGCGGGCACGCCCGGGGTGCGCTCCCACCACGCGCCCGGCGACTCGGCGCTCAGCCCGGAGGTGTGCGAGAGCACCTGGGCGACGGTCACCCCGCCGATCCGCGGGCCGGGCACGTGCTCGCCGATCGGGTCGAGCAGGTCCACCCGCCCCTCGTCACGCAGGCGCATGACCACGGCGGCGACCAGGCTCTTGGTGATCGAGCCGATCCGGTACTGGGTGTTCGGGGTGGGAACGATCCCGTCCACCCGGCCACGCGCGCCGAACCAGGCGATCTCGCCGTCGCGCACCACCGCGGCGGTCAGCGAGGGCAGGCGGCCCCGCGACTGTTCCACCGCGATCCTGTGCAGCAGCAGCCGAGCCGTACTCTCCAGAACCGGCGACATCAGAGGGCTCCTCCCGAGGTGAAAAAAGTGCCCCCAGGCTAGTGGCGGGCGAGCCCGGAGAGCATGGGGGGCACCTCTCCCCGGTGCGTCACCGTCAGCCTCCGGGTCGCCCGGGTGATCGCCACGTAGAGGTCGTTGCCGCCCATGGGGGCCTGGGTCAGGATCTCGGCGGGTTCGACGACCACCACGGCGTCGAACTCCAGGCCCTTGGAGGCGGTGACGGTCAGTACCGCGACGGGGGAGTCCAGGACGTCACCGGAGGCGGGGAAGAGTGCGGCGATCCGGTCGTGGCGGGCGTCGGGGACGATGACGGCCAGGCGGCCCTCGCCGATCTCCGCCAGTTCCTCCTCGACCAGCGCCACCAGCGCGCCGGGACCGGCGGCGGCCCCCATAGCGGCTTCGGTGCCGGCCCCGGCCCCGGCCCCGGCCCCGGCCCCGGTGCCGATGTCGGTGTCGGTGTCGTCCCGGTCGTCCGGTCCTCGGGGGGAGACACCGGGGGAGAGGGGGGCGTCCAGGTCGAGGCGTACGGCACGGGGTGGGCTCCCGCCCTCCCGTACCGACTCGGGAGGGTGCCGGTCCGGCGCCACGGCCGCCAGCACGTCCGCCGCGACCCGCATGATCTCCACCGGGGTCCGGTAGTTGACCGTCAGCGTCTCCTGCCGCCGGCGGCCCCTGACGTAGGGATCGAGCATCTCCCCCCAGGAGCGGGCCCCGGCCGCGGAGCCGGTCTGCGCGATGTCCCCCACCACGGTCAGCGACCGGGCGGGGATCCGGCGCATCACGGTCCGCCAGGCCATCGCCGAGAGCTCCTGCGCCTCGTCGACGATGACGTGCCCGTACGCCCAGCGCCGGTCGGCGCGTGCCCGCTCGGCGGTGGTCCGGGCCGGGGCGGGCGCGCGGTGGCGGTCGGCCAGCGCGCCGGCCACCATCATCCCGTCCTCCAGCAGGCCGGTGAACTCCAGCACGCCCAGCGCGTAGAGCTCCTCGTCGTCCGCGCCGTCATCGTCGTCTCCGGCCTCACGCAGGGCCGGGCCCGCGGCGGCGGCGACGTCGTCGTCCTCGCCGAGGAGTTCGGCCGCCTCGTCCAGCAGCGGCACGTCGCCGACGGTCCAGGGCCCGCCGTACGGCCTGAGCAGGGCGGCGCGTTCGGCGCCGGACAGGGCGGGGGCGGCCGAGCGCAGGGCCTCGGGGGAGGCGAGCAGGTCGGCGATCAGCCGTTCCGGGGTGAGCGCCGGCCACAGTGCGTCCAGCGCCTCGCGGACCGCGGGCTGCGACCAGAGCACCTTGCGGGCGTAGCGCAGGTCGTCCTCCTCCAGCGGGCCGTCGAGCCGGACGGCCTCGTCCACGGCCAGCGCCCTGAGCATGTCGACCAGGAACAGCCCGCGGGCCACGTTGTGCGGGTGGCGCACGTTCGCGGCCCGGTCGCGGGCGCGCACGCAGGTGTCGTGGTCCACCGTCAGCGTCATCCGCTCCACCACCACCTCGATGCCGTCGCGTACGGAGGTCCGCACCGGGATGCTCACCTCCAGGTCGCCCTCGGGCACGCGCCGGCGGTCGGCGAGCGCCGCGGCCACCACGCCGGCCATGCGCGGATCGCCCTTGACGACCGCGGCGGCCGGGGGGTCGGCGGCGACGGCGTGCACGCCGGGATGGAGCTCGCCCAGGCTGGAGAGCACCACGTCGGTCTCGCCGAGCGAGGGCAGCACCTGGCCGATGTAGCGGGAGAACAGCGAGGTGGGGCTCACCACCAGCACGCCCCGCCGTTCCAGGACGTCGCGGTGGGCGTACAGCAGGAAGGCGGCCCGGTGCAGGGCGGCGACGGTCTTGCCGGTCCCGGGACCGCCCTGGACGACCAGCGCGCCGGCCAGGTCCGAGCGGATCACCCGGTCCTGCTCGGTCTGGATGGTGGCCACCACGTCGCCCATCCGCCCGGTGCGCCCCCGGCGCAGGGAGGCCATGAGCGCGGCCTCGCCGACCAGCGTGCGGCGGTCGCCGTCGCTCAGGCGGTCCAGGTCGAACACCTCGTCGTCCAGTCCCACCACGTCGCGGCCGCGCAGGTGCAGGTGACGGCGGCGGACCAGGCCCTCGGGGGTGGCGGGCGTGGCGGTGTAGAAGGGGCGGGCCGCCGGGGCACGCCAGTCGGTGAGGACGATCTCGCGGTCGGCGTCGCGCAGGCCGATCCTGCCGATGTAGAGGGTCTCGCCGCCGGTGTCGTCGATCCTGCCGAAGCACAGGTCGCGTTCGACGGCGGACAGCCGTGCCAGGCGGCGGGCGTGCTCGGCCGAGGCGACCTCCCGTTCGATCCTCGCCTGGCGCGGGCCGCCCGCCTCGCCGCGCGCGTACTCCGCGCGCAGCGCGACCTCGGTCTCCCGCCTGACGGTGTCGAGACGTTCGTAGAGCCTGCCGACATGGGCCTGTTCGAGGCGCAACGCTTCGGCGAGAGGGGAGGCGTGTTGACGACGCTCCATATCTTTGATAGACTCCTGTCTAATGGGCTACCTGTTTTTGACGCGCACTTAGTGTAGCCCTTTCCGGCTGGATCTCCCGTGATCGACGGAGAACCGCGGCCGATCCCGAGGTGACACCCACCCGTGGGGAGCCGAGAACGCCGACGTGCGGCAAACGGACGATTCCTTGATCTGCGCGCGCGTAGGATCGGCGTCATGGCATTGCGACTTGTTCAGATTGCGATGAACGCCAGGGACGACGCGGCGGTCGGCCGGTTCTGGGCCGAGGCGCTCGGCTGGGGCCTCTCCGGCGAGGGACCCGGCGTGACCAACGTCGAGCCCGAGGATCTCACCTATCCCGACCCGGCCGCGGTCTACATCGACGTCGTCGCCGTCCCGGAACCCAAGACGGTGAAGAACCGCGTGCACATCGACCTCGCCACCACCTCGGCGGCGCACCAGGCGGAGCTGGTCGCGCGCCTGAAGGAGCTCGGCGCCACACCCGTCGACGTGGGCCAGGGCGACGTCTCGTGGGTGTGCCTCGCCGACCCGGAGGGCAACGAGTTCTGCGTCCTGGAGACGCGGGAGATGCGGCTGGACACCGGGCCGATCGCCGGGGTGGTGGTCGACTGCGCCGACCCGCGGGCCATGGCCCGGTTCTGGGACGAGGCGATGGACTGGACCCTGAACGAGGTGGACGACGATCACGCGGTGCTGCGCTCGGCCAAGGGCGTCGGCCCGTATCTGGACTTCGTCCGCACCCCCGGCACCAAGACCGTGAAGAACCGGATCCACCTCGACCTTCGCCCCTACCCCGGTGACGACCTGGCGGAGGAGGTGGCCCGGCTGCGGACGCTCGGCGCCGTCGACGTCGACCTCGGCCAGGGCGACGTCCCGTGGACGGTCCTGGCCGACCCGGAGGGCAACGAGTTCTGCGTCCTCACCCCGCGCTGACGCGGAACCTCCCGGTCACCGAGGGCGCGGCCGGTGTCCCGGCAGGACCCTCGGATCGCGGGCCGGCACCCCGCACGGCGCGTACGGGAACCGTCAGATCTCCTCGACGCTGCTCGGCTCGCGCCGGGACAGGTCGATGCCGAGCTCCTCCGCGGCGCGGAAGACGTCCTCGTCGGTGTCGCGCATCTCGATGGACATACCGTCGCTGGAGAGCACCTCGACGTTCAGGCACAGCGACTGCATTTCCTTGATGAGCACCTTGAACGACTCCGGGATGCCCGGCTCGGGGATGTTCTCGCCCTTGACGATCGCCTCGTAGACCTTCACCCGGCCCTGCACGTCGTCGGACTTGATGGTCAGCAGCTCCTGCAGCGCGTACGCCGCGCCGTAGGCCTCCAGCGCCCAGACCTCCATCTCACCGAAGCGCTGGCCACCGAACTGGGCCTTACCGCCGAGCGGCTGCTGGGTGATCATCGAGTACGGGCCGGTCGACCGCGCGTGGATCTTGTCGTCGACCAGGTGCAGCAGCTTCAGGATGTAGATGTAGCCGACCGCGATCGGAGAGGGGAACGGCTCGCCCGAGCGGCCGTCGAACAGCCGGGCCTTGCCGCTCTGCCCCACCATCCGGTCGCCGTCGCGGTTGGGGACGGTGCTGTCCAGCAGGCCGATGATCTCTTCCTCGCCGGCGCCGTCGAAGACCGGGCTCGCCACGTTCGTCCACGGGTCGACCTCGGCGAAGCCCTTGTCGCGCAGGCGTTCGGCCCAGGCCTCCTCGATGCCGGAGATGTCCCAGCCGC
>NZ_JBNCLF010000027.1:0-112421 GCF_049844535.1 Streptosporangium sp. DT93 | reverse complement strand
GGGGGGGGGGGGGGGGGGGCCGCGGCGGGGGGGGGGGGGGGGGGCGCGGGGGGGGGGGGGGGGGGGGGGGGGGCCCCGCGGGGGGGGGCGGGCGCCCCCCCCCCCCCCCCCCCCGCGGGGCCGGCGGGCGGTGCCCGCCGGGAAGGTGGGACGAGGATCAGGAGCAGATGACGGCGGTCGCCCCCGGGGTGGAGGGGCCGTTGGCGGTGAACCCGACGACGACGGACTGGCCCGCGGGGAGGTCGGCCGCGTGGCTGGGCGCCTTGGCGGTGAATGTGGTCCCGCTCTGCGTGACGGTGGCGTTCCAGCCACTGCCGAGCGTCACCCCCGACGGCATGGTCCAGCTCGCCGACCAGTTCCTCCAGGTCGACGTCCCGGAGTTCTTCACGGTCAGCGCGGCCTGGAAGCCGCCCGACCAGGAGTTCGTGACTGCGTAGGTCGCCTGACAGGTCGTGGCCGTCGGGGTGGGCGTCGGCGTGGGCGTGGGACCGCCGCCCCCGCCGACCGGCGGGATCAGGTACGGCTGAAGGATGCTCTGCTTGGCCTGGTCGATCGTGGTCCAGTCGTCCTTGGCGATGCCGCCGGTGTCACCGGAGTTGGGGTTCCACGACCAGTAGGTGAAGGACATGCCGTTCACGCCGGTGCCCGTGTACTTCATCAGCTCCTGCAGCCAGGTCTTGTCCACGGCCGCCTGGAGCGTGGTGCCGAACTCGCCCATCATGATCGGGGCGATGTTCTGCTTGTACAGGTATCCCCAGTACTTGTCCCAGATGGCGGGCATGTTCGCCGGATAGTTCGGCGCGTCGAACCACGCCTGGCGGTAGACCGAGGTGGCGTACTCGTGCGGGGAGTAGACCAGCCGGTTCGCCACGTTCAGCCGCACCGGGAACTCTCCGGCCTTGGAGAGGTTCCCGCCCCACCAGCCGCAGTCCTCGTCGTTGCTCGGGTCGTTGTCCCAGACGTTGGACAGGCCGCCGCTCGGGCAGCTCACGCCCTCGACGAAGATCAGCCAGTTGGGGTTGACCGAGAGCACCGCGTTGCCCGCGCGCTCGGCGGCCAGCCGCCAGTCGCGGGCGGTGTCGCCGCAGCCCCAGCAGGCCCCGGTGGCGGCCGGGTTGGTGCCCTCGGCGTGCGGCTCGTTGTGCAGGTCGGCGCCGATGACCGTGGTGTTGCCCGCGTACCGCTGGGCCAGCGCCTTCCAGTCGTTGATCCAGGTGCTCTCCGGCGTCGAGGCGACGTACCACAGGGGCGACTGGCCTGCCGCGGTCGGGCGGTGGCGGTCGAGGATGATCCGCATGCCCTTGCTGCCGGCGTAGTCGATGACCTTGTCGAGGATCTGCAGCGGGCTGTTCCCGACCAGGTCGGGGTTGACGAAGTCGTTCACGCCCGAGGCCACCGCGCCCGGCTTGAGCGCGTCGTTGGAGAACGGCACGCGCAGCGTGTTGTAGCCGAGCGAGGCCATCGTGTCGATCTGGCCCCGCCAGGGGTTGCTCGACCACAGCCCGTGGAACGTCTTGTTGTCGGTCTCCATCCCGAACCAGTTGATGCCGGTCAGCCGGACGGTCGCGCCGGTGCTGTCGACGATCTTGTTGCCGGAGGTGCGCAGGTAGCCGGTACCGGTACCGCCCGCGGCACCCGCGGGAGCCGAACCGAGCGCGACCGTCAACGCGGAGGTGGTCACGAGCGCCGCGAGCGCCGCCGACCACCTGCGAAAACGCAGGACTTTCATCAAGAGCCCTTCGAGTACGGGATCTGGTCGCGGGGAAGGAGTCCCCGCGATCGAAAGGTGCGGGGCCCACCCCGGAATCGTCAACATCACGGTCCCGGCCGCTTCGGCCCCGCCGGTCCCCGCGACCCCCTCTAGCTCGCGCTGGGGCATTCCCGCCGGGACCGGCGCCGGTTGAAAGTTTCACCGGCACGCGCCGACCGGCCGCTCTCGGCCGGCCGGCCGTTCTCGACCGGCCGGCCGCTCTCAGCCGGCCAGCGCGACCGAGACGAACACCAGCTGCGCCTCCAGCGCGTGCCGGAAGTCGTCGGGCAGCGACCCCTCCCGGTGCCGGTCGGCGATCTTTCCCCGGATCAGGGTGAGGTCGCGGGAGCAGCAGACGCTGTTGGCCAGTACCTGCCGCAGGTCGAGGGCCACGTCCGAGCGGATCTTGCCCTCGTCCTCGCCCCTGGCCAGCACGGCGTTGAAGCGCCGTACGCTCTGGCCGAGGTTCGGCAGGGAGGAGCGGACCGCCTCGGTGTGGAGCTCCTCCTCCAGCGCCTGGCCGCCCCGCCCGGCGCCCTTCGGGGAGGGGGAGGGGACGGCCGTGGGACGGGCGGAGGTGACCGGCGTCGGGCTCGCCGGATCGAGGACGGCGGGGGTGGCCGTGCCGTGCACCGGAGGAGCGGCGACCTGGCCGGTGTGCGGTTCGGAGAGCCGCGTCCAGAGCGTGACCGCGGCGAGCAGCGCCACGGCCGTGGCGACCATCGCCCAGCGCAGCAGCCGTTCCCCGGAGGCCGGGCGGGGCGGGGTCATGGCCTGCCGGAGGTCGTCGGCCACCTCGTGCGCCCGGGGACGCGCCTCGGGCCGTTCCAGCAGGCAGGACTGGCAGAGCACGCCGATCCTGGCGGGCATCCCGGGCACCTCGGGCACCGGGGGAGGCCCCTCCCGGCGCACGTTCTCGATCTCCTCCCAGGTCCGTTCCGGGTACGGGGGGGCGCCGGTGAGCATCTCGAAGAACAGCACCCCCAGCGCGTAGACGTCGCTGGCCGGATCGGCGACGGTGCCGGTCAGCCGCTCGGGCGCCACGTACGGCGGCGTGCCGTAGTCGGAGGCCCGGTCGTCGTGGTCCTCCCCGATGAACGCCGCGATGCCGAAGTCGAGCAGCTTGGCCCCGGTCGAGGTCAGCAGCACGTTCTCGGCGGTGACGTCCCGGTGGACGATCCCCCGCTCGTGGGCGACGGCCAGCACGGTGGCCAGCCTGGCGGCGATCATCGCCGCCTCCCCCCACGGCAGCGGCCCCTCGGCGATCCGGTCCGAGAGCGGATGCCCGTCGAGCAGGCGCATCACCACGTAGGCGGCCAGCCGCCCCTGCGCGGTCACGGCCTCCCCGTAGTCGTAGACCTCGATCGCGTCGGGGTGGATGAGGCGCGCGGTGGCGCGCGCCTCCCTGCGGATGAGCTCGCGCTCCTCCCCCCGGTCGTTACCGAGCTCGCCGTCCAGCAGCTTGACCGCGACCATCCGCTGGAGCGACTGGTCGAAGGCACGCCAGATGACGCTCATGCCGCCCCAGGCGATCCGCTCCAGCAACATGTACCGGCGCGTGAGCACGTCCCCCGCGCGGAGTCCGCCGGGGTCAGGCGGACTCACGGACCACCAGCTCGGTGGGGAGGACCGGGTTGTCGCACGGGGTGTCGGGCGAGCCCATCGAGAGCAGGAGCAGACGGGTGGCGAGCGCGGCGAACTCCTCCACGGGCTGGCGGACGGTGGTGAGCGTCGGCGAGGTCCGCCGGGCGGTGGGGGAGTCGTCGAACCCGACGACGGCCACGTCGTCCGGCACCCGGCGCCCGGTGCGGCGCAGGGTCTGCAGCGCGGCGGCGGCCATCACGTCGGACGCGGCGAAGACCGCGTCGACGTGCGGCATCCGGCGCAGCAGCCACTGCATGCCGTGCACCCCGGAGGCGTGGCTGAAGTCACCGTAGGCGACCTGCACGTTCGTCATCCCGGCCAGCGCGAGGGTCTGCAGGAACCCGTCGAGCCGGTCGCGGGCGGCGGGCAGGGCGGGCGGCCCCGCGATGACGCCGATGGACTTCCGGCCGCCGAGCAGGAGGTGCTCGGCCGCCTGCCGTCCGCCGTCACGGTTGTCCATGTCGACGTGGGGCAGCTCGATGCCGTCCGGGGGACGGCCCGCGCTGCGCACCGGTATGCCCGACGCGGCCAGGGTCACCACGAGCGGATGCCGATCGCGCGCGCCGATCAGCAGGACGCCGTCGATCCCGCCCGCGACGAGCGGCGGCGTGGCGATGGTGGAGGTGGCCGCCGTGGCGGTCATCACGGCGAGCGGTACACCGTGCCCGGTGAGCACCTCCTCGGCGGCAGTGATCATCCGCGCGTAGAAGGGCTCGGTGAACAGTCGGTGAGCCGGCTCGCAGACGACCAGCGCCACCACCTGATCCGTCCGGCGGCCTGAACCGCCTCGGGGAGCGCGATGCCTTACATAACCTAGACGCGAGATTGCGTCATGCACCTGCCTACGAGTCGACGTGCTGACTCTGACTGAACCAGTGAGTACCCGGGACGCGGTGGCGGGGGAGACCCCTGCCTCCGCTGCGACCTGGGCAAGTGTGGGTAGATCGGCCATAACTTCCTCCACACCAAGATTCCGCACAGGTGGGAGCGCTCCCAGTGAACGTAGCATTGTTTCGGAAGTGTCAAAAGATGTTTCCGAAAAATCACCATATGTCTGTCAAATTTCCCTGACAACCCAGTCAGGGGCAAGTATCGACATGATGACGGAGTCATACCAATCGCCGTTCATCAGGAGCGCGTCGCGGCAGACGCCCTCCTGGACGAAGCCGATCTTCCGGTAGACGTGCACGGCCCGCTCGTTGAAGGCGTAGACCTCCAGGCCGACCCGGTGCAGCGGGGTGGTGGTGAAGACGTGGTCCAGGGTGAGCCGGATCGCCTCGGTGCCGTACCCCCTGCCGTAGGCGCGGGGGCCGATCAGCGCGATGCGCAGGTTGCAGGAGAGGTTGTCGGCGTCGAGCTCGTTGAGCACGATCTCGCCGACGTAGACGTCGTCGCCGGTGGTGCAGATCGCCAGATCGAGCCTGTCGCCCTGCGCCCCCCGCGAGTCGTACCAGACCTTCAGGGCCTCGCGTTCCGGTCTGCCCCGCGAGCCGGTCAGCCGGATGGTCTCGGGGTCGTTGACCAGCTCCCAGAGGCCGTCCACGTGCTCCGGGCCGACCGGCCGGAGGGTCACGTGCTCCCCGGGGAGCACGGGTTTGTGCGCGAACACCATCCGGTTTGTCTACAGTCCGGAACCACCGGAGGGCAACCCCCCGGGCGCGCCGGTCTTTCTCGGGGGCCTACCAGGGCCCGTACGGCCCCTGGTTGCCGCCGCCCTTGCCGATCTCCCGCACGGCGGGCCGCACGTCGGCCAGGTAGATGCCGGAGGCGATGACGGAGGCGATCGTGAAGATGCTGAGCACGCTGAGGTACTGCACCGCGGCGGCGAAGCCGAACAGCGCCGCCAGGCCCAGGATGACCAGCCAGAGGTTCTTGGTCTGCTTGCCCGTGACCGCGAACGCGCGCGCCGGGGTCTTCACGGCGTGCACGAGTGCCCAGCCGGAGAGCGCGAACACACCGACGGCCAGGATCCAGAAGACCAGGTCCAGGGCACCGTGGATTTCGATCATCGTCTCTCCAGAACGCTCGCCTCACCGGTCTCCCTCAGCCTAATGCCGAAAGCGCTCCCCGCGTCGTCCCGGCCCGCACGTACCGGGCCGGTCCGGGCGCCGCCCGGGTCCTGGACGTACCGGGACGGGACGCAG
Source organism: Streptosporangium sp. DT93 (assembly GCF_049844535.1). Classification (NCBI taxonomy): domain Bacteria; kingdom Bacillati; phylum Actinomycetota; class Actinomycetes; order Streptosporangiales; family Streptosporangiaceae; genus Streptosporangium; species Streptosporangium sp. DT93. The sequence continues at coordinate 106,883 of NZ_JBNCLF010000027.1, read as the reverse complement.
GGGCGGGGCGGCGCACTCGCGTACGGCCCGCCCCGCGGGTGAGGTGACCCACGAGGGGGTCAGGAGGTGGTGGACTTGCCGGTGCGGGTGTTCTTCCTGGTGGTGGCGGTGGCGGCGATCGCGGGCTCGGCGGCCTCGGAGACCTCCTCCAGCTCCAGGGCGGCCTCGCCGCTGGCCTTGGAGACGACCTTGCGGCCGCGGTCGGCGAACTCCTCGTAGATCTCGGTGGCCTTTCCGGCGACCTGGTCGGCGTAGTCGCGCGCCCTGACCGGGAAGTCCTTGGCGTAGAGCTCGGCCTTGCCGGCGAACTGGCGGGCCAGCACCGGGAGGTCCCTGGCGGCCTCGCGGATCTCCTCGCGGCGGCCCTGCAGCCTCTGGATCCGCTCGGGAAGCCCGAGGAGCTTCTCGACGGCGAAGTCACCGGCGCCGGCGACGGCGTAGAACGGCTTGGAGTCGGCCAGCTTCTTGACGTCGCTGTTGATGATGGGCATATGTGATCAGCCTTCCTTGATTTCCCTGGTGATGTGGTCGTCGCCCGGGGGCGCCGCGTACGGCTTCAGCGCGGTGAGGTACTCCCCGGGCAGCGGGGTCGCGTCGTCCGGCTCGGCCGGGGGCGTCGCGGTCCCGGCGGAGGCCGCTTCCTCCTCCGCGGCCGCGGCCTGGTTCTCCTTGCGGAACGACTCGTAGATGTCGACCAGCACCTGACGCTGGCGCTCGGTGATGAGATGGTCGGCCCTGATCGCGGCAAGCACGTCGCTCTCCTCGGGCTCGCGCTCCTCGATGAGGCCCGCCTGCACGTACAGGGCCTGGGAGGAGATGTGCAGACCCTTGGCGATCTGGTTGAGGATCTCGGCGCTCGGCTTGCGCAGCCCGCGCTCGATCTGACTCAGGTAGGGGTTGGAGACCCCCGCCGCCGTGGCGAGCTGACGGAGTGAGATCTTCGCGTGCGTGCGCTGCTCGCGGATGTACTCACCGATCGAGCCGACCTTCGGTAATGCCATGGCTCGATTCTGCATCATCGTGCTTGCAATTGCAAACACAGTGGGAACTCCTGCAAGCACTTTCGGGAGGACGGCCCGGGATCAGCGCGGGATCAGCCAGAGCAGCGGGGCCGAGCAGGTCAGGACGACCGAGAAGGTGACGATGGCGTAGCGGACCCTGCGGGGAAGCGCGGGCCCCGGGTCCACCAGGCGCTCCACCCTCGCCATCACGGCGGCGGAGGAGGTCGTCGCGCCCAGCGCGCCGTGGGGCGCCGGGACGGCACCGGCGGTGCCGAAGCGCAGCAGGGCGGTGGCCAGGCGCCGCGCCGAGCAGCAGCGCCGCGCGGCGTCGTCGGCGGCCATCTCCACCAGCAGGGCGACCTCGCCCTGGGCGTCCCTGACCACCCGGGACCAGGGCAGGGCCCGGCGCAGCGCGGCGAACGGCAGCAGCACCAGGTCGTGCCGCTCGCGTACGTGGGCCGCCTCGTGGGCGAGCACGGCGGCCAGTTCGTCGGCGGAGAGCAGCGTGAGCGCCCCCTGGCTGACCACCACCTGCGAGCGGAGGCCGGGAACGCAGTAGGCGGTGGCGCCGGGATGGTCGAGCACCCGGACGCCGGGGACCCCCGGGTCCTCCCTGGCGATCAGCGCGAGCAGGGCGCGGTGGCGGTGGCGGGCGCGGAAGGTCTGCAGGCCCGCGGCGACGAGCACCAGGATCAGCACCGCGAGCGCGGTCAGCCCCGTGATCAGGGCGAGGATCCTCGGCAGGTCGTACGGTCTGGGCGACCGGTCCAGGAGGAGGGCGGCGCCGAAGTCGCCGAGGCCGCGCAGCACCCCCCGGCCGTAGGGCTCCAGGGCGTATCCGAGCAGGGCGCCCGTGCCGGCCAGACCCCAGGTCACCCCGAGGGCCTGCCAGAGCACGATGGCCACGTGGGGGGCGCGGTAGGTCCAGTTCGCCCGGGTGAGCCGCCAGGCGCCGACCGCGCAGACCAGGGCGAGCGTCGCCAGGGCCGCAGCGGTCATCTACCTCTCCTCCAGCTCCTCCAGGTCCGTCAGGGCCCTGCGCAGGATGTCGGCCTCGCTGCCGGTGACGGCCTGGGCGAACCGGGTGAGGGCCGCCGACCGGTCCCCGGTCATGTCCAGCGCCTCCAGCATAAGCTCCGCGATGTAGGCGTCGCGGCTCTCCGCGGCCTCGTACCGCCAGGCGCGGCCGTCGCGGGTGCGGAGCAGGAAGCCCTTGCGGGTGAGCCGGTCGAGCACGGTCATCACCGTGGTCGGCGCGAGGTCGCGGTCGGCGATCAGACGGCCGACCTCCCGCGCCGTCACCGGGGACGGCTGTGCCCAGATGATGTCCATGACGCTGCGTTCAAGCTCGCCGAGTCCCTTCACGCCTTCAAGCCTAACTCCTGCACCACGAGGGGTAGTACTACGGGTTGTCGAGTGACCTGCGCCGCAGCCCTCCCACCCCCGGAGGGCGCCGGGGCGACGGGTCCTCGCGGTCTCCTTCTCGGAGGGGGGTACCGGGGTGCGACCGCTCTCCGCCGGGTCGGGTCATCGGGGTGCGACCGCGCTCCAGGGGAGGGTGATCTCGCCGAGCCGCCAGCGTGACCGGCCGCCGAGAGGCGGGTGACCCGCCAGCGGCCAGGTCCCGGCGAGCGCCTCGGCGGCGGCGATCCAGCGCGGGCGGGAGCCGTACGCGCCGAAAGGGGCGCTGACGGCCCAGGCGTGGTCGAGATCGCGCAGGAAGGCGTGGACGGGCTCGCCGGGGACGTTGCGGTGGATGAGCGTCTTGGGCAGCCGGTCGGCCAGGTCGGAGGGGCGGTCGAAGGCGTCGAAGCGGGCCGAGAGGGTGAGCGTCACCGGCCCCGAGCGGTCCAGCCCGGCCCAGACGGCGCGGTGGCCCACCTCCGAGCAGGTGCCCTCGACGATCACGCCGTCCGGCGCGAGCCGCTCCGACAGCATCTCCCAGTAGGTCCACGCCTGCGCCTCGCCGTACTGCCGCAGCACGTTGAAGGCCCGCACCAGCAGGGGCGGCCTGGACACCGGCAGCTCGAAGCCGCCCAGCGCGAAGGAGAGCCCCGGGCGCTCGTACGGCCTGGCCGCCGCCACCCGGGCCGGGTCGATCTCGACGCCGACCACCTCGACCGAGGGGCAGATCCGGCGCAGCCGCAGGAACATCTCCAGCGTCGTGACGTGCGAGGCCCCGTAGCCCAGATCGACCACCAGCGGGCGGTCGGCGGCGCGCAGCAGGCGGCCGTGCGCGGCGATCGTCCACCGGTCGGCCCGCCGCAGGCGGTTGTGGCCGGTGGTCCCCCGGGTGATCTCCCCGATCGGCTTCGGTCTGGACACCTCCCCCATACTGCCAGGGGGGTCAGGAATAGCCCCAATCGCGACTATGTGTCGGGAATGTTACGGATTTCCAGGTGGTTGAGGTCTCTCGGAGGTGGTGTCGGTGAGGCGACGGCGCGTCGGCAGAGTCGCGACGATCAGCATGCACACGTCCCCCCTGGATCAACCGGGGACCGGGGACGCGGGCGGGATGAACGTCTACATCGTCGAGGTGGCCAAACGTCTGGCCGAGCTCGGGGTGGAGGTGGAGATCTTCACCAGGCAGACGTCCAGGGACCTGCCGCCGATCGTCGAGATCGTCCCCGGCGTCTCGGTACGCCACATCACCGCGGGTCCCTACGAGGAGCTCGACAAGGGCGACCTGCCCGGCCAGCTCTGCGCCTTCCTGTCCGGCGTGCTGCGCGCCGAGGCCATGTACGAGCCGGGCCGCTACGACGTCATCCACTCCCACTACTGGCTGTCCGGCCAGGTGGGCTGGCTGGCCAAGGAACGCTGGGGCCTGCCGCTGGTGCACACCATGCACACCATGGCCAAGGTGAAGAACCTCATGCTCGCCGACGACGACCGTCCCGAGCCGGCCGCCCGCGTCCTGGGCGAGCAGCAGGTCGTCGACGTCGCCGACCGCCTGGTGGCCAACACCCCGACCGAGGCCCGCGAGCTCGTCCAGCTGTACGGCGCCGTCCCCGACCGCGTCGAGATCGTCAACCCCGGCGTGAGCCTGAGGGTCTTCCGCCCCGCCTCCAAGGGGGCGGCCAGGCACCGGCTCGACCTGCCGCAGGACGCCCACGTCCTGCTGTTCGTCGGCCGGGTGCAGCCGCTCAAGGGCCCGGAGGTGCTGCTGTGCGCCGCCGCGAGGATGCTGGTCGAGGACCCCTCGCTCCGGTCGAGGCTGGTCGTCGCCTGCGTCGGCGGGCCCAGCGGCAACGGCTTGGCCAGGCCCTCCTACCTCACCGACGTGGCCGCCTCGCTGGGCATCTCCGACGTGGTCAGGATCGTCCCGCCCGCGCCGCAGGACGAGCTGGCCGACTGGTACCGCGCCGCCGACGTCACCGTCGTCCCCTCGCACAACGAGTCGTTCGGCCTGGTGGCCCTGGAGTCGCAGGCCTGCGGCACCCCCGTCGCCGCCACGTCCGTGGGCGGGCTGCGCACCGCCGTACGCGACGGCGTGTCCGGGGTCCTGGTCCAGGGCCACGACCCCCACGACTGGGCGCGGGTGCTCGGCCGGTTCGTCTACGAGCCCGCCTGGCGGGACGAGCTGTCGATCGGCGCGGTGCAGCACGCCGCGGCCTTCGGCTGGTCGGCCACGGCGGCCAGGCTGGAGCGGGTCTACGCCGGGGCCATGGCGAACCTCCACCGGGTCCCGATGGCGGCACTCCTGTGAAACCGGCTCATAAGGTGGGGGCATGCGCGAAGTGATCGAGGCGGCGCTGAAGAGCGCCGACGCCTCCTACGAGGAGCCCCGCCCGGGAGCCTTCCTCGTGAAGCTCCCCGGCCAGCACAAGCTCGCCACCATGACCTGGCTGATCGTCGGTGACCAGGCCCTGCACGTGGAGGCGTTCTTCTGCCGCCAGCCCGACGAGAACCACGCCGAGTTCTACCGCTGGCTGCTGACCAAGAACGGCACCACCTACGGCGTGCACTTCGCCCTCGACCCGATCGGCGACGTCTACCTGGTCGGCAGGCTCCCCCTGGAGGCGGTCACCGACACCGAGATCGACCGCCTGCTGGGCTGCGTGCTCACCTACTCCGACGAGGGGTTCGACCGCGCACTGGAGCTGGGCTTCGCCTCGTCGATCCGGCGCGAGTGGGAGTGGCGCGCCAAGCGCGGCGAGTCGCTCGCCAACCTCCAGGCGTTCGCCCGCTTCGCCGACCCGGAGCGCTGAGCCCCCTTCACCGATCCTCGTCCCCCCGGCATCTCACCGGCCCCGGCGTCTTGTCCGCCTGCCTCGGCCCCGCTGCCCCCGGAGCGCTGAGGTCCGTCGCCGGTGGGCCCACTAAGCTGGTCGGCATGTCGACTTTGGTGCTGCTCCGGCACGGTGAGAGTGAATGGAACGCCAAGGGTCTGTTCACCGGATGGGTGGACGCGGGGCTCTCGGCCAAGGGCGAGGAGGAGGCGCGACGCGGCGGACGGCTGCTGCTCGACGCGGACGTGCGGCCCGACGTGGTGCACACCTCCCTGCTGACCAGGGCGATCCAGACGGCCAACCTGGCCCTGGGAGCCGCCGACCTGCTCTGGCTGCCGGTCCAGCGGTCCTGGCGGCTCAACGAGCGCCACTACGGCGCCCTCCAGGGCAAGGACAAGGCGCAGACGCGCGCGGAGTTCGGCGAGGAGCAGTTCATGCTCTGGCGCCGCTCCTACGACGTCCCGCCGCCGCCGATCGCCGACGACGACGAGTACTCCCAGGCCGGTCACGCCCGCTACGGCCTGATCCCGAAGGAACTCCTGCCCAGGACCGAGTGCCTCAAGGACGTCGTCGACCGCATGCTGCCGTACTGGTACGACAGCATCGTGCCCGATCTCTCGGCCGGGCGGAGCGTCCTGGTCGTCGCGCACGGCAACTCGCTCCGGGCCCTGGTCAAGCACCTGGACGGGATCGGCGACGACGAGATCGCCGGGCTCAACATCCCCACCGGCATCCCGCTCAGGTACGAGCTGGACGCCGACTTCCACCCGGTCACCAAGGGCGGCCTGTACCTCGACCCGGCCGCGGCCGAGGCCGCCATCGAGGCCGTCGCCAACCAGGGCCGGTAACGCGGACGCGCGGCACGAGCCGGAAGGGCCCGCCGATCCCGTGGATCGGCGGGCCCTTCGTCATGGTCGGTGCGGGTCCTCCCGAGCCGTACGGGCTTCACGGGGAGCGCGGGCGGGGGTCAGAAGGAGCCGGAGTCCTGGGGGCGTGAGCCGGTGACGAGGTAGACGACGTCGTGCGCGACCCGGACCGCGTGGTCGGCGTAGCGCTCGTAGTAGCGGCCGATCAGCGTCACGTCGATGGCCGGTTCGACGCCGTACTTCCAGTCGGGGGCCATCAGGATCGTGAAGAGCCTGCGGTGCAGCCGGTCCATGGCGTCGTCGTCCGCCTCCAGCTCCAGGGCCGACTCCACGTCGCGCGAGGCGATGCAACTGCCGGTCTTGGTGACGAGACGCTCGGCGATCTGTCCCATCTCCAGGATGGTGGCACGGATCTCCGGCGGGATCGCGGAGTCGGGGTGACGCAGCCGTGTGATCTTGGCGACGTGCTCGGCGAGGTCTCCCATCCGCTCCAGGTCGGTGCCCATCCGCAGCGCCGCGATGATCATTCTGAGGTCGACGGCCACCGGCTGCTGCCTGGCCATCAGGTCGAAGATGGTGGTCTCGATCTCCGCGAAGATCCGGTTGACCTCCTCGTCCTGGGAGATCACGCTCTCGGCGAGATGCAGGTCGGCGTCGAGCAGGGCGGTGGTGGCCCGCGATATCGCCGACCTGACGAGCCGGGTCATCTCGACCAGCCGCCCGGTGAGCGCGTCGAGTTCTTCGTGGTAGGCGTCTCGCATGCCCCTCACCGTACGAGGGGAACGATGAACGAACTCCGACCGTAGAGTGAACTTTGCGGGAAAGACCGTGGTCATGCCCCCCGGACCGTCCCCCTCGGGGAAGGCCCGACCTACCATCGAGGTCGTGAAAGCCTACGGGAGGACCACGTGAGTGAGCTGATGGCGAGCCTGGCCGCGCTGGCCGGTTTCGTCGTGGGAGCGCTGGCCGTGATGGTCGTCCGCCAGAACCATGAACAGCGGAGCGCGATGACGCCGATCGACAGCGTGGAGGCCGGAGCACTGCCGCAGGGGGTCGCCTCGGTGCTGGCCGTGCTGCCCTCTTCCGCGGTCGTGCTCGACAAGGAGGACCGGGTGCTGCGCGCCAGCTCGGCCGCCCGGGCGTTCGGCCTCGTCAAGGGCGACCACCTGATGGCGGCCGAGTTGCTGGCCCTGGCCAGGAAGGTGCGCAGGGACGGCGAGATCCGCGAGAGCGAGATCGAGGTGGCCGGCCACAAGTTCGGCCAGGAGTCGACCAACTTCGCGGTGCGCGTCGCCCCGCTCGGCTCCTACGGCCAGGTGCTCGTCCTGGCCGAGGACCAGACCGAGCACCGCCGCGTCGAGGCGGTGCGCCGCGACTTCGTGGCCAACGTGAGCCACGAGCTCAAGACGCCGGTGGGCGCGCTGTCGCTGCTGGCCGAGACCATCCAGGACGCCGCCGACGACCCCGAGGCGGTCACCCGCTTCGCCGGGCGCATGCAGCACGAGGCGGCCCGGCTCACCTACCTCGTGCAGGACCTGATCACCCTCTCCAGGATCCAGGGCGCCGAGCCGATCCCCACCCCGGGGCCCGTCCTGATCGACGAGGCCGTGCACGAGGCCATCGACCGGTGCAACACCACCGCGGCGGCCAAGCGCATCGCCCTGGTGACGGGCGGCGTCGAGGGCCTGCAGATCTGGGGCGACGAGGAGCTTCTCGTCACCGCCCTGCGCAACCTCATCGACAACGCGGTCGCCTACAGCCCCGAGCACACCCGCGTGGTGGTCAGCGCCCGCGCGGCCGGCCCGCACACCGAGTCCGTCGAGATCAGCGTGAGCGACCAGGGGATCGGCATCCCCGAGAGCGCCCAGGAGCGGATCTTCGAACGGTTCTTCCGCGTCGACGCGGCACGCTCGCGCGCGACCGGCGGCACGGGTCTCGGCCTGGCCATCGTCAAACACGTGGCCGCCGCGCACAACGGGGCGGTCACCGTGTGGAGCAAGGAAGGCTCCGGTTCCACCTTCACGCTCCGCCTGCCCGCCTTCGGCGGCATGGCGGTGGCGATCCCAGCCACCACCACGATCCCCCTGGAGGCCACGCAGTGACCCGCGTGCTTGTTGTCGAGGACGAGGAGTCGTTCTCCGACGCCCTGTCGTACATGCTCCGCAAGGAGGGCTTCGAGGTGGCGGTGGCCGCCACGGGGCCCGAGGCGCTGGAGGCCTTCGACCGCAACGGGGCCGACCTCGTGCTGCTCGACCTGATGCTTCCCGGCCTGCCGGGCACGGAGGTCTGCCGTTCGCTGCGCCAGCGCTCCAGCGTTCCCGTGATCATGCTCACCGCCAAGGACAGCGAGATCGACAAGGTCGTCGGGCTGGAGCTGGGCGCGGACGACTATGTCACCAAGCCCTTCTCCTCCAGGGAACTGGTGGCCCGCATCCGCGCGGTGCTGCGCCGCCAGGGCGACGTGGAGGAGCTGGGGTCGGCCGTGCTGGCCGCAGGACCGGTCCGGATGGACGTCGACCGCCACACCGTCGCCGTACGGGGCGAGCCGGTGCAGTTGCCGCTGAAGGAGTTCGAGCTGCTGGAGGTGCTGCTGCGCAACGCCGGGAGGGTTCTCACCCGGGGGCAGCTCATCGACCGGGTCTGGGGCGCCGACTACGTGGGCGACACCAAGACCCTGGACGTGCACGTCAAGCGGCTGCGCGCCAAGGTCGAGTCCGACCCCTCCAACCCGCGGTGCATCCTCACCGTCCGTGGACTGGGCTACAAGTTCGACCCCGCCGAGGTCTGACCCCGCCCCGCCCGGCGCCGCGGGGCGCCGTGCGGGAGCGGGAGAGGGTCAGTGGGCGCCGGTCTCCGTCCCGTCGCCCTCCGCGCCACTGGTCGTGGTGCCGGGCGCCGGGGTGCCCGAGGTCGTGGCGTCCGGTGCCGTGGCGTCCGGCGCCGGAGTGCCCTCGGCCGTGGCGCCCGGCGTCGGCGTGCCCGAGGTCGTGGACGGAGTGGGCACCGGGGCGCTGGGAGCCGCCGGGTAGGCGGTGTACTCGCGGCTGCGCGTGATCACCGGGACCATGACCTGCACGATCCCGGCGTTGGCGAACTGCAGCTGGACCGGGATGCTCTCGCCGCCTCGCAGCGGCTTCTTCAGCCCCTCGATCAGGATCGTCGGCGTGGGCCTGCCGACGGAGACCCGCTTGTTCTGCGGGAGCTCGACCGGCGCGTTGACCTTCGCCGTGCCCAGCGCCGGGTCGACGCCCAGGCCGACGAGCTGGTCGGTGCCCGCCTGGGTGTTGACGACCGACAGGTAGAGCGGCACCGACCCGCCCTCGGCGAGCGTCGCGCCGGAGTCGGGCCCCAGGAAGAACCCCTGGGAGATGTCGATGCCCTGTGGCGTCTTGGTCGTCAGGGCCTCGGTCGGCGCGTAGGGCTTGTTGGTGATCGCGTCGGATCCGGCGCCGCAACCGGCCAGAGCCGGGGCGGCTGCGAGGAACGCGGCGGCGACGATCGCCCGGTGACGGCTGTTGCGGGTCACGGTGCGAGTTCTCCTTGTCACGCATGAGATAGGGCAAGGGCCACCCTATCGGCGATGATTGCCGGGTTTCGCGGCGCCCCGCCCGCCGATCCGGAGTCGTGGAACGCAGGTCATAAGTGCTTTTCGCCCCCTTGATTCATACAGTTTGGCACTTGTCAAGTCATAAGATGCGGCTTTGACCTGCAGTTATGGTGATTTCACTGTTCCGGGAGGCTGCGGATACGTGGTACTCTTGAGTACAGCGGAAGGGGTACTTGTCACATGACTTTCCAGGTCGGCGACACTGTCGTCTACCCCCACCATGGGGCTGCTCGGATCGAGGCGATCACGACCCGAACCATCAAAGGTGAGGAAAGGACCTACCTGGTTCTCAAGGTCGACAAGGGCGACCTTACCGTCCAGGTGCCGGCTGACAACGCTGAACTCGTGGGTGTTCGCGACGTCGTCGGGCAAGAAGGTCTTGAGCGCGTTTTCGACGTGCTTCGAATGCCTCACACCGAAGAGCCCACCAACTGGTCCCGCCGCTACAAGGCGAACCTTGAGAAGCTGGCGTCCGGCGACGTCAACAAGGTTGCCGAGGTCGTACGTGACCTGTGGCGACGCGACAGGGAGCGCGGGCTCTCTGCCGGAGAGAAGCGAATGCTGGCCAAGGCCAGGCAGATCCTCGTCAGCGAGCTGGCGCTCGCGGAGAAGACCAACGAGGACAAGGCCGAGGCCCTGCTGGACGAGGTTCTCAACTCCTGAACACGATATTTCCACGGGTGGGCGTCGGTGTCGACGTCCACCCGTTCGCTTCCGGCCGCGAGCTTCACCTCGCCGGCCTGCACTGGCCGGGCGAGACCGGCCTGGCCGGGCACTCCGACGGTGACGCCGCGGCCCACGCCGCCTGCGACGCCCTGCTGTCCGCGGCCGGCCTCGGTGACATCGGCGGCCTGTTCGGCACCTCCGACCCCCGCTGGGCGGGTGCCTCGGGCGCCGTCCTGCTGGAGGAGACCGCCCGCAGGGTGCGCGCCGCGGGCTTCGAGATCGGCAACGTCGCCGTCCAGGTGATCGGCAACCGCCCCAAGCTCGCCCCCCGCCGCCTGGAGGCCGAGAAGGCGCTTGGCGCCGCCGTGGGGGCCCCGGTGAGCCTCAGCGCCACCACGACCGACGGGCTGGGCCTGACCGGCCGAGGCGAGGGAATAGCGGCCGTGGCGACCGCGATCGTGGTGAACCTATAGCGCATCTCGCGCGTCTTCTCATGCGAACGTGAAAACGTTCCGGCGAGCGGCGCGGAACGCTCGTCGATTCCCATCAGGTGGTGGCCCGTTTCCTGGCGCGGTACGGGCCACCCCTTTTGGGTGATCATGAGCACGCTGGGTAACCCCTTGGTGACCATGTCTCGTAATCGGGGGGAGCCGGACATGATCGGATCGATCGTCGCCGCTGTCATCATCGGCGCCATCATCGGAGCGCTGGCCCGTCTCATCATTCCCGGGCGCCAGAACATCAGCATCGGGCTGACGCTCATCGTGGGAATCGTCGCCGCGCTCATCGGCACGCTCATCGCCGCGGCACTCGGGCTCACCAACACGCGCGGGATCAACTGGCTGGAACACCTCATCCAGCTCGTGCTCGCCATCGGCGGTGTCCTGCTCGTCGTCCAGATGCAGGCGAGAAAGACGCACTGAAGGAATTTTGCCGTCTATAGGAATAACCGTGACGTGGGGGGTAGCCACCTCTTCGTGAGAGTGAAGGTCTCACTCTCGCTGGGAGGTCGAAATGACTATCGCGTCTATTCTCGGGGCAATCGTCATCGGTGCGATCGTTGGCGCTGTCGGCCGTCTGCTGCTTCCCGGCAGGCAGCCGATCGGGTGGATCCTGACCGTCGTCGTCGGTATCGTCGCCGCTCTCATAGGTACCGCCCTCGCCCAGGTTCTGGGCGTCGCGACCACGAACGGCATCGACTGGATCGAGCTCGTCATGCAGTTCGCCCTGGCCGCCGTGGGCGTCGGCCTGGTCGCCGGCCTCAAGCGTTCGAGGGTCTGACGAAGACCGACATGCCCCACCTCCGGCGCAGGACGGGACACACCGTCCCGACGACCTCGCCGGAGACCACCGGACACCCCTCCGGCCCGAGGTGCCGCGGTGACGTCCTCCGACGTCACCGCAGCCAGGAAGGACCCGCTCGGCTCCATCTCTGGTGCTCCGAGCGGGTCTCGGCCGTTCCAGGCCGGTTCGAGCGATGTGCCGAACCGGCTCGGGACCGATCCTGGAACGGGTCCGGAAGCGGGTACATCGCCGGTCCGCAGCGGGGCGCCGCTCACACGTGTGTGAGCGAATAGCTGCGGGCCGGTCCACCCATCGGGTGACCGGCGGCGGCTCCGTGAAGGGGCCGCCGCCGGTCTTCCGACACGCGAGATCTACGTGGCCCCCCGGACGCCCGGCATCCCGGGACGGGGAAGGCAGGCGCACGGACGCCGGTCACGTGGCCGATCCCGGCGGAGCGATCCTGCCGGGCGCGCGGCCCCCAGACCGAGCCGGCTCCTCCCAGGCCCCGGAGCCGGCTCGATGGTCCGCCCGTACGCGGACACGGGCACGTGTGGACACATATGGACGTACACGGGCGTGGCCCGGCCCTTTCCTCCCGAGGACGTTCTCCCGGTCGGGCCGGAAGCGCACACGCGCGGACACGGTCGCGGACGTGTGCGGGCGTGGCCCGGCCCTGACCCTTCAGGCGGTCCGACGGCCCGGCCGGACACGGACGAGTTGTCCGGTCCCGGCCCTCGTCGTTCACCCGCCCGGCGGGCTGTGTGGGTTCACCCACCCGGCGGGCTGTGTGGGTTCACTCGCCCGGCGGCACCGGCGTGCTGCGCATCCTCCCCGAGGGCGGGGCCGCGGTGCCGTCGTAGGCCCGGGCCTCCGCCTCCTCGCCGCTGTCGGCCGCCTCGGCGCCGTGCGCGGGATCGGGTGACCCGTCACCCTTCCTGCCACGAGCACCCGCCTCACCGGCCACCGTGGAGCCCGGTTTCGCGGAGTCTGCGGAGTCCGTGGGGCCGGCGGGGGGCGTGGGGTCGTCCGCGACGGATCTCCTCGCGGAGGGGCCGCCTCCCGTCCTGTCCGGGACGGTACGGATCGGCTGGGTGTCGGCGTCGCGCTCGCCCACCTCCGGCACGTCGCGCCGGCCCGTCCCGCGCCCGCCCGTCTCCGGCACGTCACGCCTGTCCCTGTCGGGCGTCTCGTGCCCGTCCGTCCCCGGCACGCCGCGCTCGCCCGTCTCGGGTGCTTCGCGCTCGTCCGTCCCCGCTGCGTCGTGGTCCGCCGCACGAGGGGTGCCCGGCGCGTCGCCCTCTCGGTTTCCGGACCCGGCGGCCGGGACCGTTCCTCGCGCGGACGGGCCGGTGCCCGTCTCCCAGGTCTCCACGCGCTCCCCGACCCTGCCCGCGGGCTCGGTCTCCCGCGGTGTCCCACCGGCGGGGCGGGGCGGGTGGACGAGCAGGTCCCCCTCCCGGGGGCGGACCAGGTCGCCCCAGCGCATCGGCTTGGCCGGCGGCGGCGGGGGCAGGGGCAGGGGGTCTCGCGGGATGTCGGTGACCTCGGGGGTCTCCGGCGCCGCGGTGGGACCGATCACCGGCTCCGCCGGCGGCAGGTCGTGGTGGGGGACGCTTTCCAGCGGGGGAGCGGCGTGCGGGTCGAGCATGATCTCGGCCGCGGGATGGTGTACCAGCTGGCCGGGATGGCCCGCATGATCACTGTGGCCTTCACGGGTCTGCTGCTCGGCGCGGGCGGGCCCGGCCACCGGGACGTGCCCGTGCCGCCCTTCGCCGGCGTCGGGCGCGGCCGGGCGTCCGGCGGCCGGAGCGGTGCGGGGGTTCTCGCCACTCCCGCCCTCCCCGGGGAAGGGCACGATGTCGCGTACCGGTGAGGAACGGGCGGCGAGGGCGGCGTCGGTGGCGGCCCTGCGGGCGGCGGCGTGCTTGATCAGCAGGAGCCAGAGCCACAGGGCCAGGACCAGGATCACCCACGGGGCGAGGGCGACCACGACGGCGGCCCACCGCTCGTCCACCGCCATCCGCACGGCGGTGGCCACCTCGGCGGCGGCCGCGCCGGCGAACAGCAGCGTCAGGATCACGCCCGCCTGCAGCCGTACCGGCCACCACCCGCCTCTCAGCAGGAGCACGGCGATCATGGCGATCACGAGCAGCGCGTCGAAGGCGGCGGGATAGAGGTAGGCGAGACCGGCGGGGGCCCGGCCGGCCACGGCGAGCACGCGCAGGTCCTCGAAGGAGAGCACGCAGGCCGCGGCGGTGAGGGCGGCCACGCCGACTCCGGCGACGGCGATCCCGGTACGGCGCAGGGCGACGGCCACCCGGCTCGGCTCGGCGGAGGCGGTCGGGGGCGGAAGCGGGGGCGAGGATGGACGGGAGACCTGGTCTGCCGCCGCGAGGGGTTTGACGTCCATGGCCCTTCGAGCCTACAGAATCGGCACCTGACATGATCGGTGGAGCCGACTCCGGCCGGGAAGTCGGCGCGGACGAAGGAGAGACGATGGCGATTCTGCCCGACGGCGCGCGCGACCTGTTCGACGCGGTGAACTTCGCCACCGTGACGAGCCTCAACGCCGACGGCGGCCCGCACGCGAGCGTCGTCTGGGCCAGGACCGACGGCGACGACATCCTCTTCTCCACGCTCAGGGGGCGTCGCAAGGACGTCAACTTCCGGCGCGACCCGCGTACGGCCATCGTGGCGTTCGACCACGCCGACCCGTACCGCTACGCCGAGGTGCGGGGGAGGGTCGTCCTGGCCGACGATCCGGAGGGGGCGCTCATCGAGGAGATGTCGCGCAAGTACACCGGCAAGGCGTGGGTCGAGGCGCATCCCGGGGCGCGGAGGGTGATCGTCCGAATCGTTCCCGAGCACGTGTTCTATCGCGGTTGATCCACCGGGAAGGCCAAGCGACATTTGCCGCTAAGGGCCATAAAACCCTTCGGTGGACACCTTCAAGGTCTCACAACCTGGTTTGTGAGGGGAGGTAAGGCATTAGCCTTGCCTCCGTGAGCCTGCACCTATACGACACCAGCGTACGTACGGTCCGCGAATTCGTCCCGGTCGAACCCGGCCGGGCCTCGATCTACCTGTGTGGTGCCACCGTGCAGGCTCCCCCGCACATCGGGCACATCCGCTCGGGCGTCAACTTCGACGTGCTCCGGCGCTGGATGGTCCGGTCGGGATACGAGGTGACCTTCTGCCGGAACGTCACCGACATCGACGACAAGATCATTCGAGTCGCCGCCGCCGAGAACGTGCCCTGGTTCGCCGTCGCCGAGCGCAACCAGCGCGCCTTCACCTGGGCCTACGACGTATTGGGCTGCCTGCCCCCCACGGTCGAGCCCCGGGCGACCGGTCACGTGCCCGAGATGATCGAGCTGATGGAGCGGCTGATCGCCGCCGGCCACGCCTACGCCGAGGGCGGGGACGTCTACTTCGACGTCGTGTCCTACGCGGACCGCTACGGCTCGCTGTCCAACCAGAAGCTGCAGAACATGCGGGCGGCCGGTGACACCGACACCGACTCGTGCAAGCGCGACCCCCGCGACTTCGCGCTCTGGAAGGGCGAGAAGCCCGGCGAGCCGACCTGGCCGACCCCGTGGGGACGTGGCCGCCCCGGCTGGCACCTGGAGTGCTCGGCCATGGCGACGAAGTACCTCGGGGCGACCTTCGACATCCACGGCGGCGGCGTCGACCTGATCTTCCCGCACCACGAGAACGAGCTGACCCAGTCGCAGGCCGCGGGCGACGGCTTCGCGCGCTACTGGATGCACAACGGCATGCTCAAGATCGGCGCGGAGAAGATGAGCAAGTCGCTCGGCAACTCCCTGCTGGTCCCGGAGATCATCAAGAAGGTCCGCCCGGTCGAGCTCCGCTACTACCTGGCGGCCCCGCACTACCGCTCCTCGATCACCTATTCCGAGGAGGCGCTGCTGGAGGCCGCCGCGGCCTACCAGCGCATCGAGGGCTTCGTCACCCGGGCCGCCGAGGTCATCCACGACGTCGACGCGCACGCGCCGCTGCCCCAGGCGTTCTCCGACGCCCTCGACGACGACCTGGCCACCTCCCAGGCGCTCGCCGTGGTGCACGAGGTGGTCCGCGAGGGCAACGTCGCGCTGGCCCAGGGCAACAAGGAGCAGGTCGCCAGGCTGCTGGCCGAGACGCAGAACATGCTCGACGTCCTCGGCCTCGACCCGCGCTCGGAGCAGTGGCGCTCCTCCGGCGGGGAGACCGGCATGCGGGCGACCGTCGACGCCCTGGTCGCGGTGGCGCTGGAGCAGAGGCAGGCGGCACGGGTCCGCAAGGACTTCACGGCGGCCGACGGCATCCGCGATCGGCTCGCCGAGGCCGGGATCCACGTCGAGGACACCCCCCAGGGACCCCGCTGGGAACTCTCGCGGTGAAACCAGGCCGTACGCTATAGACCATGGCTGGTGGGGGTAAAGGGTCCGGGCGACCCGCGAAGAAGAAGAGTCCGACCAAGGGCACGGGCGGCAACGTCCGCCGCGGTCTGGAGGGCAGGGGGGCCACCCCGCCGGCGCACTTGAGGCACTGGCACAAGGACAAGGCGCGTACCGAGCGGATCGACCGCGAGGAGAAGGGCGGCGGCGGCAGGTCCGCCTCCTCCCGGACCCCGGTGCGCACCAGGCGCAGCGAGGACGCCCCCGAGCACATCGGCGGGCGGAACTCCGTGGTCGAGGCCCTGAGGGCCGGGGTGCCGGCCAGCACGCTGTACGTGGCCCTGCGCATCGACAACGACGACCGCGTCAAGGAGTCCGTCCGCATGGCCGCCGACCGCGGCATCGCGATGCTGGAGGTCGGCAGGGAGAAGCTCGACCGCCTCACCGAGGGCGCCGTCCACCAGGGCATCGCCCTGCAGGTCCCGGCGTACGACTACGCCCACCCCGACGACCTGGTCCGCATCGCCCAGGACGCCGCCGAGGTCCCGCTGATCGTCGCGCTCGACAGCGTCACCGATCCGCGCAACCTCGGCGCCATCGCCCGCTCGGCCACCGCCTTCGGCGCCCACGGCCTGCTCATCCCGTCCCGCCGCTCGGCCGGCGTCACGGGCGGGGCCTGGAAGACCTCGGCGGGCACGCTGGCCTCGCTGACCGTCGCCCGGGCCGCCAACCTGACCGCCACCCTGCGGGAGTACCGCGAGGCGGGCCTGTTCGTGGCCGGCCTGGACGGGGAGAGCAGCACCGACATCGGCGATGCCAACCTCCTGGACGGCCCGCTGGTCATCGTCGTGGGCTCCGAGGGCAAGGGCCTGTCCCGCCTGGTCCGCGAGTCGTGCGACCTGGTCGTCCGCATCCCGATGCACGCCGCGGCCGAGTCGCTGAACGCCGGTGTGGCCGCGGGCATCGCCCTGTACGAGGTGGCCCGCCACCGCCGCCCCTGACGGTTCCCGATCACCGGGCAAACCTCGGTGACGCGGAGGGGGCGAGCCGACTACACTCGTCAGGCGACCGTGCCGACGTAGCTCAATCGGCAGAGCAACAGTCTTGTAAACTGTAGGTCAGGGGTTCGATTCCCCTCGTCGGCTCGTGACAAAGGGCCAGGTCAACCGGCATACGGTGACCTGGCCCTTTGATCGTTAAGCGGACTTCTTGCCCTTCCGTGCCACCCGCGTGCCACTGGCCTTCTTCGTGGCCGTCTTGCGTGCCACCTGGAGTGCCTTGCCCAGAGCCTCCGCGATGGCCTTGTCACGGTCCTGACTGGCATGCTGGTAGATCAGCGCCGCCCGCGTGGAGGAGTGCCCCATCCGGGACATCAGCTCTTTGAGACTTGCCCCGCTGGAAGCGGCCAGGGTGTTGCCGACGTGGCGGAGATCATGGAAATGGAGATCGGGGAGCCCGGCAGCCGCACGGACCCTGTCCCACGTCCGGCGGAATCCCGAGTGCTTCAAAGGCCCGCCGTTGGGGCCGGTGAAGACGCGCCCGTTCTCCTCCGGCTCCGCGAACATCTCCAGGTGCACCCGCAGGTCCGGAATGATCTCCAGGGGAATGGACACCATCCGCCGACCGGCTCGCGACTTGGGCGTCTCGTCCAGCACCTTGCCACCGCCGATCTCGACCAGCGCGCCCGCGACCCGAAGCACTCCCTGATCGAGGTCAAGGTGTGTACGGCGGAGCCCGACCAGCTCACTCCACCGCAGGCTCGCGAAGGTGCCCAGCAGCACGAGCGCCCGGTAACGGTCGGGAACCGCCGTCACGATCTCCACGACCTTGATCAGCGGGATCATCTCCCGTTCCGGGGTGCTCGGCATCCCGGCGCCCTTGATCCGGCACGGATTACGGCGGATCAGCTCGTCTTCCACGGCCGTGCCCATGATCGACTTGAGGAGCTGGTAAGCCTTGGCCACGGTGGACTGCCCGACGACCCCAAGCCGTTCCTTGCGCCAGCGCCGGACGTCGGCCTCTTTGATGTCGGAGAGGTAGAAATTGCCGAAAGTCGGCGCGAGATGGTTCTTGAGCAGGCCCCGGTAGAGCACTTCCGTCCGGTGCTTGAGCACCCGATCATCTATCCACTCGGTGGCGAAAGTATCGAAGCGGATCTTTCCGACGTCGGGGGCGGTCCAGTCCTTCCGAAGGATCTCCGACTCCCTGAGAACGAGCCAGTTGTTCGCATCGGTCTTGTTGCCGAAGGTCTCAGGGGCGGTATAGAACACGCCGTCAGGCCCCTTGTAACGCGCCTGAAAGCGCCCAGAGGGAAGCTTGCGAATGTTGCCGAACTTCCGGCGTTCTCCCATCAGGCAGCTCTCCTGCGGCGTTTGGTGATTGGCTCGACCAGCCCGGCGGCGATGAACGCGTCAAGGGCTGCTTCGGGGATGCGGACGTTGCGTCCGACGTGGATGAAGGCGATCCGGCGTTCTTCGATCAGGCGCCGGGGGAAGCGGGTCGTGGTGTTGAGCCGTTCGGCGGCCTCTTCGACGGTGAGCAGCCGGCCCCGTGCGAGTTCCGGGAGGAGCGAGACGGGCTCTTGCCTGGTCATGCCGCCACCCCCAGGGCCGGAGTTGCCGAAAGATCTGGAACAGGGAGGCCGTCCGCTCTGGCCTGGAGTTCGGTCAGGCGTGCTTTGGTGCGGTGGCGATCGGCGACCCCACGCAGCAGTCGTTTGGCCAGCGGGGTGCGGTTGGGGTCCTTGGAGGAGACCGGCCGCCACACGTAGCGGTGAGAGTCGTTCATGGTGTCATCGGGAAGACCGAGCATGTCGAGGACCCAGGCCCGGCGGTCGGCCTTGTGTTCGCGCAGGGTTTTGTTGGACCACTTGCGCGAGACCAGGACGCGCCGTCCGGCGTAGCCGAGGTGTTCGGCCTTGTGTGCTTTGCCACGGCATCGGCCCGGCAGCATGCCGGCCTTGGCGCCCTTGGGCTGGATTCCGTAGCGCAGCCAGTTCGCGCAGGTGGGCGAGCAGGGTTCGTAGCGCAGTGCTTCGACCATGCGGGTGGCGTGGTCGCGGCGGGCGAGGTCGTGGGCGGTGGGG
Source organism: Streptosporangium sp. DT93 (assembly GCF_049844535.1). Classification (NCBI taxonomy): domain Bacteria; kingdom Bacillati; phylum Actinomycetota; class Actinomycetes; order Streptosporangiales; family Streptosporangiaceae; genus Streptosporangium; species Streptosporangium sp. DT93. The sequence continues at coordinate 87,748 of NZ_JBNCLF010000027.1, read as the reverse complement.
TCGTCGGGGTCGAGGGGGTCGCCGAGGCTCTTGGTCAGGTACTTGGTGAGGTAGCCGATGCGCTTGTGCGCGTCCGGCGATCCGGCGACGATGCCCTGAACATCGACCTGCGGGCCGAAGCGGACCACGTGCAGCGGTTCGGCCGCCTCGTCGGTGTCGAGCTGATCGAGTGCTTGATCCCAGGTAGGCAGAAGTTCCCCGGTAGCGGGGTCGAGGTAGTCGCCGCTCTGGCCGTCCGGGTAGACGGCGCCCTCGCCCAGGTCGGCCCGGGGCGCCCAGACCGGCAGGTGGTCGCCGTCGAAGCGGACTTCACTGACCGATGGCCACCACACCTGGTGGTAGGTCGCGGCGGCGATCGCCTTGATCTCCGCGCGAGGCAGGGTCCCGCGGATCGCCATGTGCAGGTGGGGAGCGAGCCGCTTTTGCGGTTCGACGGTGGCGAAGTACTGCACGTCGTAGCCCGCCACCCGGCGGAGGTTCTGCACGAAGCGGTCGACGAGCTTGGAGAAGTGCAGGGCGTCGCGGGCCGCGCGAGCGTAGTCGTAGGTGCTCGGATCGACAGGCACGCCCAGACCGGAACGGATCTTGCCGTAGGAGGGCAGGGTGAGCGTGACGAACAACGACGGCCGATACACCCTGCCATCGGGGGCGAGGAACGTCCGGCCGAGGGTGGTGTCCTGCTTGGCCCGCTTGGGCAGGTCTGGTGCATCCTGCCGCCGCCTGGTCGAGCGGGAGCGCTTGGGAGCTGTCCGCCCGCCCAGGACGTTGCCGCGCATTCCGGCGGCGTTGATCTCGGCGTCGATGCCCGCGATGGCCTCGTCCCAGTCGGTGACCTCTTCGCCGTTGCGTTCGGCCTCGTCGCGCTTGGCCTGTACGTCGGCCCGGAACTCAATCAACCACCGCTGGTCGTCGGTGGAGGGGTGGGGTTCGGCGACGGGTTCGTGGTCGAGGTGCCAGCCCTCCCGGCACTGTGCCCGGCGAAGTTGTTGATTGCGTTTGGCGCACGGTGGGCACTTGGCCTCTTGGGTGGTGCCGCAGGGGATGTCGAACGGTTCGCTCTGGCCGGTGTGGGTGTCGAGGCGTCGCATCTCGATGGGGCGGATGCACACGCCGTTGAGCTTGGCCACTTCGATGGCCACGTCCAGAGCGACGGGCAGGGTGTCGCGCACGAGGCGGGGAAGGGTGCGGTCAGCGCCGTTCGGCGGGGTGGCTGTCGAAGGAGCATCGGTCGAGGGGACGGGAAGGGTGTCGGTCACATGGCCCCCTTCAGGTCGACGAGGTCGGCGCAGATCCGGTAGGCGTCGAGGTAGGGGTGTTTGCGCAGCCGCGCGGAGTCGAGGTCGACGATCACCGTCACTTCGGCGAGGTCGCAGCCGTTGACGGTGTGCAGCCGCCGGAAGGGCAGACCCGCGATCTGGGCGGGGGTGGCGTGCAGGATGATGCGCATCAGGCCGCCCCCTCCATCTCGATCGGCAGCGTGTCGCCGGCCATCAGGGCCGCCATGTCTCTGATGTCGGCATCGGAGACGTAGGCCGCGCGCACCCGGATGGGATCGGGTGAGGTCTCCAGTCGCACGTAGGCGACGCCCGCGCCCTGCTCGGGGATCGGCGAGATGTGATCGGCCAGCGCTCCGCGATCCCGGGCACCGTCGCCGAGCACCATGTCCACCTGTTCGGACTCGTCCAGTCGGAGGGCGATCTTGTCGGGGAACAGGTTGCGGATGTTCATGACCTCTTTGCGCGGGTCCTGGAGAGCGGCCATCACGCCGAACCCGACCGCACGGCCTTGGGTGGTGAGCGTCGCCAGCGCAGCCGAGATGCGGAGCTTGAGGCCCTTGTCGGATTGGTAGGCGGTCAGGAACGCCACCTCGTCGACGAGCACCAGGACGAACGGGTCATCGAGGGTAGGGGTGTGGCTGCGCTGGAGCCCGGCGTAGCGGTCGGCTCTCTTCTGCATGATCTTCACGGCCGCTTCCAGGAGATCCGCGCAGGCGGCCGGATCGGCGGCATAGCGATGTCCGAAGATTTCGCGGCCGTAGGACAGCTCCATCCGCTTGGGGTCGAGCGCCCACACCTGCGCGATACCGGCCCGGACCGCCGGGAGGAGACCACGGATGGCCGACCACAGGAACGAGCCCTTACCCGCGCCCGTCGCGCCCGCGATCAACACGTGCGCGCCGTGGACCTTGAGCAGGTAGGGGCGGCCGTCCTCGCACGTGCCGATCTCGACCGGTCCCACCGAGGCGGTCGCCGGGAGGGGAACAGCCGGCAGAGGGACGGCGAGCGGGTCACGGCGAGGAAAGGTCAACTGAAGGCGACCGGCCCGTACGACGGCCACCCGGCAGGAGGAGGCGCCGAAGCCGTGCGCGAGGTGGTCGATGCGGTCGGACCAGTCCTTGACCGACTGCCCGCTGATCATCTTCACGGTGACCACATCAGCCCAGGAGGTACAGCGAAGGCCGACGAGGTGAGGTAGGTAGTCGCGGCCCTGGAGGTGACGGCCGAGTCCGGAGACGATCATCACCGGTTGCCAGTGACGGCGGTAGACCCACACCAGGCGCCAGAAGGCCAGCAGTCGCCAGCCGATCCAGCGGTTGAACGAGGCCCGGTCGAAGAACGGCCAGGGCGCCAGCAGCGACACGGCGGCGATGACGACGACCAGGGCGAGGCGCCAGCCGTACAGGAGGGTGAGCACGACCGGAACGGCGGCCAGGGCCAGGGCGATCGGGTGGCGCCAGATGAGCCGGACGATTCCGGTCAGCAGGCGCCACAGGAAGATGGTGATGGTGAGGATGGCCGGGGTGCGCACCACGGCCGGCCGGAAGACCACGGCGGTGTCGGGGGTCGTGGTGACGAGGGTGCGTGCTTCGTCACCGGGCAGTTTTTTGAACATTAGGCTTGGGTCCTCTCTTGATTCGCTGTCTGGGGAGATTGAGGGGCCGCCGGAATGCCAGTTCTGGCGGCCCCGCTTGCGTGTCAGGCCGCAACCTCGTCCAGGCCGGGCAGCATCGGAGTAGCCGCCTGGTCGGTGTAGAGCTGTTCGCAGTCGGCGAGGTAGCGCGCGGCGGCCTCGGCGATCTGCCGGGCGAGGTTCACGTCCTGTTCGGTGACCGGTCCGGCGCCGGTGGTGGAGACCGTCACGTGTGCCTCACGAGAGGACAGGGTCAGGAAGGGACGGTCGCGCCCACCTCCCAGCGCCATGATCGACACGTCCGGCGTGTAGAAGGAGACGTCGAGCCGGGTACCGTCCTCATCGACCGACACCGAGGCGCGGGTGTAAGGGATGTGCTCGCTCACGCCGCCATCTCCTTACCGGCCGACTTGACCGGAGCCGAGGCGGATCGGGGAGCGCGCATCGCGGTTGCGCGTAGGGACCAGGCCAGGCGGCCGGTCTTTTCGGCGACGTAGGCGGTGGCGGTCATGCCGTCGAACTCCACCGGGACGAACGGCAGGCCGGGCAGCGGGGGCGGGGGGACCGGCTGGACCGGGGAGAGGATCTTGACGGCCACGGTCTTCTGTCCGGCCTTGAGGGTGGGGTCGGCGTCCATGACGGCGACTTGCCAGACGAGTTCTCCGGTGGTCTTGTCCTTGGCGTAGACGGTGCGTCCGCCGGTGGAGGCGGTGAAGTCCTTGACCTGCTCGACCTCGCCGACCACGTAGCAGCCGTGCGGGAAGACCTGGTCGAAGCTGACGGGGATGGGGCCTTGGAGGGCCATGATGTTCTCCTGTTGTCTGATCGGTATGTCGCTAACTCGTACTGTCAAGTTGAAGCTAACGGATGAACGAATACTCGACAAGACGAGTTTCCGTTTTGGCTTGTGACCTAGGTCACATCAGAGGGAATAGGTGTCCTCCAGTTCGTGAAGCGTCCCAGGTAGGGCAACCTCAATGACCATGACCTGACGGTTCCCGGCGAAGACCCGCGCCGTCACCCCCAGCACCGCCGCAGTTTTGCCCAGCCCCAACAGCTTGATCTCGTCGGTCGTAGGGTGCCGGGCTGCCAAGCGCTCAGTGACGTGATCCAGCCGCAGCCCCTTGACCGCTTGAACGTGCTGGCGAATGCCCGCCGTCAACGGCAATGCCTTGCCCAGATCGGTCCCCTCGGCCAGCTCGATCGGACACCAGAAGGTCACCAGCTCGCACGGGTCATCTCCGTCGCTCAGCAGGACCCGGCGCATCATGACCGGCGCTCCGGTAGGCAGAGCCAATGTCGCCGCGATGTTCGCAGGAGCCGGGCGCGGTCCCGCCTCCAAGACCGCAGCGCCCTGGCCGGCCTCCGCGCGATCCAAGACGGCGCGGCCAGGCCGGGAGAAGTCCTCCTCAGCCAGCGGGGGCGCCGCCTTCACATACGAGCCCTTGCCGTGCTCCCGGTCGATGAAGCCTCGTAGCTGCAACACCTGAAGCGCTCGCACCACCGTGGGACGGCTGACCGCGAACTCCCGGATCAGTTGCGTCTCAGAGGGCAACACGGAACCGGGCGGATAGGTACCGTCCGCGATCTTGTGCCGGATCGCCGCAACGATCTGGGCGTACTTCGGAGGCGCGTACTCCTCGCCGGAAGCAGACATATCAACAACCCAACTACTCGACTTATCGTCAGCATAGATGTGGATCTTCGGATTGAAAAGTGGGTGCTCCATCGCAGATGAAGAGTGTGGTGGTGCGAGACCTCCGGTGCCCTCCGCAACCAGTCACCGCACCACCACACTCGTCTACCGAGCCCGTCCGGCCAGCAGCGCCGACCAGACGGCCCGAGCTTCAGTGATCCGCCAGGGGCGGGTCTCATGGATCTGGTGATCGCCATCGCATCGAAGAGTCCGCCTGATGAGCCCCTGCCCGGCACCGACGTGGAGTTCGTAGACGGTGGCCCGGCACCCGCATGTCCAGGACTCCGGTTGCGTCCGCCCCAAGGCCCCGTTCGGCGCCCGCCACTCCAGACGCAGGTGACCGCGTTGAGCCATGACCACATGCGGACTGATCCCCAGGCACTCATCAGACAGGATCGGCACGACGCACCCCCACCGGCTCAGCGGGCAACGGATGGTCCTTGCGGAGATCGGCGTAGCGGAAGGCGATCCGCCGCGCGGCCCGTTCGGGCTCCTGGGTTGTGTGCCGGGCATACAGCACTCGTCCGTGCTTGACGCCTCGTTGCCCTGTTCCCCACCAGAAGGTCAGGCCATCGGACCAGATGGTCAGTCCTCTCCAGACCGACACCACGGCCAACCCGTAGCCGCCGTTGACGTCGGCATCGATCCCGCAGCGCCCCAACGCCGCCTTCAACGCCTGCGCCGCCTTCACCGAGGGGCAGACCTCGTCGCGGACCACGTGCTTCATGGGCAAGAAGGTATTCATGTGCCGGCCCGCGTGATCGGAGCCGGAGTGATCCCCTGGCCTTGGCAGAGTGAGCAGTCGTCCCGTACACGGATGAAGGCCAAAGCCGCGCCGGGCAGGCCACCGATCATGCCGCGTCGCACGCTTACGTACTTCCAGCCTTTGCCGTCGCACGAAATACATGCCTGCCCGGTCATGACGATGCCCCTCAAGTCGATGCCTCGCGCTCGATCGACCTCCTCTAGTAGACGTCTGCTCGACTAGAGGAGTGAGCGCGTAAGACATTTATGACTCCTCTAGAGGAGTACGTCAAGTCCTACCGAGCAGGCAACTCGTACGAGAGCACATAGGCGTCGCTGGACATCACCGTGTCGCACACCTCCACCGCACGACCATCGGTGGCATAAGCCGTACGGACCAGGTGAAACACCGGAACACCCGGCGCCAGCTTGAGCGCCCGCACCTCATCACGCAGCGGCATCCGCGAACGGATCTCCTCCACGAAGTGATCCAGCCGAAACCCCAACTCCTCCAGCCGGGCATAGATCCCACCCGGACCACTGTCCGGCTGCGCGATCTGCGTACCCCGAGCGATCTCCGCCGGGATGTACGACACGGCCGTCTCCACCGGCTGACCGTTGATCAGATACCGGCGTGAGCGCCGGATCACGTGACCCTCCGAAGAGATCCCGAGCTTCTCGGCCACGTCCGCCGCCGCCCGCTCCTCGGTGATCTCGATCGAGTCGACGGACGGCGTGCCGCCGGCCCCTTCGGTCTCCGCGATGAACGCCGCCTTGCCCCGCTCCCGATGACGACGGGCGAAGCGGTCGGAGGCCAGCCGCCGCACCGGAGGATGCGAGCGGACGAAGACACCACGCCCATGCTCGGCCACGGTCAAGCCCTCGCTTTGGAGGACCTGGAGCGCGTTGCGGATGGTCATCCGCGCGACGCCGTAATGTTGCATCAGCTGAGTTTCCGAGGGCACCTTGTCACCTTCGGCGAGGACACCCTGCTCGATCGCATGCCTGATGTGATCGGCGATCTGCCGAAAGACGGCCCGATCGCTGGTCGGGTCCAGATCCGGCAACGGCAGCTCGGCCACGACCAACAACTCCTCAACTCGTACATACGTGTACCGCAGCTTGAGAATAGCGATCAGCAGCCCCGGAGGACATCCGATGGATCACCACCACACGCAGCACTCCGTCAGCGTGGCAGGCGTGATCATCGACGACCAAGGCCGCGCACTCCTCACCCAGCGCCGAGACAACGACCACTGGGAAGCACCCGGCGGAGTCCTGGAGCGCGACGAGGACATCACCACCGGCCTCCTCCGAGAGATCCACGAAGAGACCGGCCTGCACGTCGAGCCCATCACCCTGACCGGCGTCTACAAGAACATGACCCGCGGCATCGTCGCCCTCGTCTTCCGCTGCAAGGTCGTCAGCGGCCAACTCACTGAAACCGACGAAGCTCGCGCGTTCCGCTGGGTCACCGCGGACGAGGTCCAGGAACTCGCATGCGAGGCATTCGCCATCCGCGTCCTCGACGCCATGCACCAGCACCAGGCGCCGGCCATCCGTCACCACGACGGCACTCGTCTACTCGGATCTTCACAGCTTCACGAGTAACTGCCGAATTGTTCTTATGGGTTATCAAGGCGACGGCGCTCAGCGCCGCCGCACGGCCCGCCGCCCGCCCGCCGTCCGGGCGTGCGGCGTGGGCGCCGGTCCCGAACGGCGGCGGGACTCAGGGCCGCCCGCCGTACGGAGCGCCCGCCATACCAAGCCTCGCCCGCCGACCGGGGGCGCGCCATCGCAGAGACACAACACATGACACGTTCCCTTGCGGACCCCGATCCGTCCATTTTGGACGTTGGCAGGTCCTGGATGGACGTGCTATGGTCCATTCGTGCCCCATCGTGGGGCCGCCTTACTGGAGGGATTCCCTTTGACTACATATGCGTTCTGGAACAATAAGGGCGGCACGGGCAAGACTAGCCTCTGTTTCCAGTCGATCTGTTTCTATGCCAATGAGCATCCCGACAAGCGTGTGCTTGCGGTTGATGTATGTCCGCAGGCTAATCTTTCTGAGTTGTTCCTTGGAGGTCTTTCCAATAACGGTAGCGACAAGCTTCTTGCGCGACAGGGCGAGACGGTTCGTGCCACCATCGGCGGATACTTTCAGATGCGACTTCCGTCCCCGTACTCGCCTCCAGTCATTACGCCGCAAGACTTCATCACGCATCCGGCCCTTTATAATGCAGAAATCCCGGATAATGTAGATCTTATTTGCGGTGACCCTCTGCTTGAGTTGCAGTCAAACGCCATCTCTACACTTGCAAATAACCAGATTCCGGGAACCGATGTTTGGGTTGCTGTCATCGATTGGTTGCGCGATCTTCTTGACCGGCTTGAAGGCGATTATGACGCGATCTTCATCGACTGCAACCCAAGCTTCTCGATCTACACCCAGATCGCGCTCTCGGCTGTCGACCGGCTCGTTCTTCCGGTCATGGCCGATGACTCGTCGCGCCGTGCTATCCAGAACGCCTTCTCTCTCGTATATGGGCTGAAGTTGCCGTCGGACATTTACGCGACCTACGCTTTTGCGACCCGGCTTCGCGCCGCTGGGCGCAAGCTCCCGCAAGTACACCTTATTGCTAAGAATCGGATTACTCAGTACATGGGCTCCGCCTCTGCGTACGCCGCCGTGCTCCGTTCCATAGACGAAGATGTCAAGAAGCTCGCGATTAGTAACCCCGAGATCTTTACTTTCTCTGACGTGGCAAACGGTGTCGTTGACGTCCGCGACTTTCAGACCACGGGCGTTGTTGCTTTTTCTCATGGCTGCCCTTTGTATAGCCTTAAGTCTGGTAAGAGGAATGTTCTTGGCCACCGGGTGACTGTGCATGAGGATTACCGGCTGAACATGGTCGCGGCGATGGAAAAGCTGGCTTCCAAGCTGTAGTAGTGCAGCATGTGATCAACGAAAGATGCCTCCGGCGGGGGCGCTCGGCTCCGGGATGATCGACGTTGCATCACGAAGGCCGTAGGTGGTTGAGGTGGAAGCCGGATCTTCCCGTCTGCCACGTCCCAGGCAAGCCCAACATCTCGACTCCTCCGGATCAAGGCCGTCTGTGACCGTTGGCATCCCATGACCGAGGAACGTCTACCGGCTGACGTACACGCGAAGACGGCCTTGATCCTCCGTCCCCGAGCTGTTGCCCCTCCGGGGTGGGACGAGGCAGACGGGAAGATCCGGCGGGCGGGGTGTGTGCGTCCGCACGGGGTTCTCAGGCCGTGCCATTCGCGTGCCAGTAAGGCCGGGGAACGAGGGGGAATCACGGGGACTCACGGACAGGGGGAGACCGCCTCCGACCAGCGCCGCAGCAGCTCAGAGGGTCGCGTACCGAGATCTTGTAAACTGTAGGTCAGGGGTTCGATTCCCCTCGTCGGCTCGTGAGAAAGGGCCAGGTCAACCGGTTTCCGGTTGACCTGGCCCTTTGATCGTTGAGCGGGATCGTCGCTCTTTGTCGTCGCGCTCAAGAACCTCGGGGAGCGTGCTTTCCCGGCCACCCGGCACCGCATGATCTACGTAGCGTGCGAGGTGGTCACCGGGACGGCGTACGTCGTGTACCCAAAGAGGTGGACGCTGTCGCCCGGTGGCGACCGGGCTGAGGGTGCCGTTCACGTCACCTGAGCCCGTACAGGAGCACCTCGACACCATCTTGAGGTATTCCGGGGCGTGGTCGTACATCGGTGATGCGCGTCATGCCGAGACGCCGAAGGCGCCATTCATATACTCAGCGTACGCATCAAGTATCTGTGCGCTACATCGCATCGGAGTGGCGAACGAATGCCGTTCATGGCTCACGACCATGCCGACCGCTGATGCGGTTCGTGGAGCATCTGGCAACACCTGACAATAGGGACATACCTTCGGGCGACATAAGGCACTGAAGTAACATGGGACACGCATTCGAACATTAGTTTGGAGAGTAGGATGCGGATCACCGGAGAGCAGGCACGGCTGCTCGCGATATGCATGGTCAAGGGCGTCAGCTGGTACCTCATCGCGCGCGAGGCTCAGCGTCCGAACGGCCTGGCGCGCCTATGGTCGGGCGACATCATCGAGTCCTCCCCCGAGGCGACCGAAGCCAGAGCTCTCATCAACGACAACGCCCAGGAACTCGATGGCCACGTCGAGTCCGCCGTCAAGCAGGCCGAGCTCGCGGCCCGGGGTGGGGCTCGACTCGTCACCGTCCTGGACAAGGAGTACCCCGCCACCCTCCGGTTGATCTTCAACCTTCCGCCGTTCCTGTTCGTCCGGGGTGAGCTGCGTGACGCGGACCTGCGCAGCGTGGCCGTCGTCGGCACCCGCCAGGCGAGCGAGGACGGGCTGCGCCGGGCACGCCGGATGTCGGGCCTGCTCACCGAACGTCAGGTCACCGTCGTGTCCGGCCTTGCCCGAGGCATCGACACCGCGGCGCACACCGCGGCGCTCGATACCGGCGGCAGGACGATCGCGGTCGTGGGGACAGGCATCCTGCGCTGCTATCCGGCCGAGAACCGCGCTCTGGCCGACCGGATCGCCGAGAACGGGGCCCTGGTCTCCCAGTTCTGGCCGGAGGCCAACGGCGCGACCTACACCTTCCCTCGCCGCAACGTCACCATGTCCGGCATCGCGCAGGGCACTGTGGTCATCGAAGCCGCGAGCACGTCCGGGGCGAAGATGCAGGCGCGCCTGGCGCTGGAACACGGCAAGAGGGTGTTCCTGCTCCGTAGCCTCACCGAGGCTCAACCGTGGGCGCGGGAGTACGTCAAGACGCGCGGGGCGCTCACGGTGGAAGACGTGGACGATGTCGTGAAAAGCCTGTCCAGCCCGGACCGGATCCAAGCGGTCAACGCGTCCCGCGCTCAGCTGACCCTCGACTTCGAGGACTTGAAACTGGAGGAGCCGTCCCCCGAGGCGCTGTGGTGACCAGACCAGGACGGCCGGCTTACGGCGACGGGCCACCACCCACTGGTTTCGGCAGGTGCGGTAAATGCCCCTACCTGCAGACGGGGCACGTCCGCATCTGCCACGAGTGCGCGTCGGAAAGCCTCCGGCCGCCGGACGAACCCAACTGCCCGGTCTGCCAGCAGACGCTACGAGACGGTGAAGTCACCTGCTCGAACAAGCTCTGCAGCGACCCGCAGCGTGCTTTCGAGTGGACGGCCGTCGTCGGGGTCAAGGCCGGCACTCTGGAGCGGGGGGTCATTCGGCTCAAGGGTGGAGCACACGGGTGGGGGATGATCTTTGCGCGGATCGTCTTGGGTCACCTCTACACCAGACCGGAGCTCGTCGACAGGGTGGACGCCATCATCCCGATGCCCGCCTACCTGGAGCCGCATCAGGAACGCAAAGTCAATGATCACACCGGGTACGTCATCGAACGGGCGGTCGTCGAGGACGATGAGGGTCTTCCGTTCGTGTTGGACCCGCCGCTCATCGAGAAAACGCGAGCCACTCCCCGAATGCGGGACACGAGCTCCCTCATGGAGCGACAGTTGGCGGCGAACGAGCTGTACGCCGCGCTGCACGTGCCGGAGCCGGCTCGGGTACGAGGTCGGCGCATCATGGTCTACGACGACGTCTTCACCGCCGGCAGCAGCCTCAACGCGGTGGCCATGCGGCTCAGGGCGAGCGGCGCGGCCAAGGTGTACGGACTCACCCTGGCGCGTGCCCAGTGGCGATGAACGGTGAAGGGGCCGCGAGGAGAGCGGCATCGAGCCGGACGCATCGGAAGGACTGCGAGGGGAGGGCCAGTTCTTCGCCGAACGCTCGTGGAGTCGACTCGCCTACCATCGTGATCAACGACAACATGGCCGTCGATGGGCTGTTCCCCGTCTTCGACCAGGTGTTCACCTCGATGTGGGAGCGGAGCAGCCCCGTATGACCGTCGATGCCCACGCGCTCCTGCCGGTCGCCGAGCAGGCCGTCACCATCGCCGCCGAGATCGTGAAGAGCCGCCTCCCCGGAGCCATCACCGCCAAGGGTGACCGTGACATGGCCACCGAGGTGGACTACGCCGTAGAGCACGCGGTCCGTGACTTCCTGAGCCGCGAGACGCCCGAGATCGGGTTCGTCGGTGAAGAGGAAGGAGCCGCGACCGTTGCCGAAAGTGGTCTCAAGTGGGTCCTCGACCCGGTCGACGGAACCGTCAACTTCCTGCACGGCCTCCCGCTGTGCGGTGTCTCCCTCGGCCTGGTCGACAAGGACATGCCGACCCTCGGGGTGATCGACCTGCCGTTCCTCGCCTCCCGCTACAGCGCGGCCGAGGGCAACGGGGCGAAGGCCAACGGCCAAGCGATTCATACCGGCGAAACCGGCGACCTCCATGCCGCGGTGGTCGCCATGGGCGACTATGCCGTAGGCGATGACGCGAAAACGAAGAACCGGCTGCGCCTGGCGCTCACCCGCGAACTCGTCGCCCGCGTGCAACGCATCCGGATGTTCGGAGCGGCCTCGATCGATCTGGCCTGGGTGGCGGAAGGCAAGGTCGACGCTCTCGTCATGCTCAGCAACAAACCATGGGACACCGCCGCAGGAGTGCTCATCGCCCGCGAAGCCGGCGCCACCGTTGTCGATCTGGACGGCAGCCCGCACACCATGAACTCCACAGCCACCATCGCGGCGAGCCCCAAAATCCTCGCCGACCTCATCGAGCTCATCGCCGAGGCACGCAAGAACGCCGAGCGTAACGAGTAGCTTGCCGAATTGTTCTTACGGGTTATCGAGCGGCGGCGCGCCGCCGTACCCGGCCCTCTGCCGCCCGCCGGCCGGGCGTGCGGCGTGGGCGCCGGTCCCGGCCGGCGGCGACCCGGGCCGTAGCCGTACTGCGCACTCGCCGTACCCAGCCAACGCGCCGACCGCCGGCACGCCGCCGCCTGAGCCCTAAACCGGTGAACGGACGACACCGCCCAGTAATGGCCCGTGCAGGACCTCTGGAGTCAGGACAACGCGAGTCAGCCGTACTGCAAGTAGCAAGGCCTTGCCCACTGCTGGATGATCGGCGTTCTCGTCTTTGTCCTCGCCTCCGGCCGTGCGTGCGGGACCGAGGCCCGCGGCTCTCATGGCGTCCACAAGACGATCAGGGTCGCTCCCGTAGCGCCATGCGGGAATCGTGGGGTTGAAAGAGGTCACTGTCTCCCCGTCGCGGGCGTACACGAAGTTGTCGGTCGCGTGGTCGTGACGCAGGACCGATACAACCTCTGTCGCGGTCGACAGGGCCCGTACGGCATCGCGTTCTGTCGCCTGCCATCCGCCTCTCTCGATGAGCACGGTCCAGCCGCCCAGCCTCCCGGCTAAAACCGTGTCGGGGAACAACCCTTCATCATCCAGTTCTTCGTACGTGAGCGGCCGAATGCTCCCCTCCGTGGCGCCCACGCGTCGAAGCGCCTCGGCCTCGTCGAGCCCCCACACGAAGGTCAGGCACCACACGTCGCCCAACTCATAGTCTTCGGCCAGCCAAGCGACGTCGGCGTATGTGATCTCCATCCGTACCACTCCCAGCCGTCTTCCTCAGGTACGTCGCCAAAGTAACGATCACTTCCGACATTCGTGCGCCCCTGATCTACCGCTCTCAAACACCACGTGCCTCCGGCGGGGGCGCTCAGGCTCCAGGATGATCGGTGTTCCAAAGCTGAGGTTCGTAGGCGGGAGCGGACTGAGACGCTTTGTGTTTTCTGGGGCTGGCGGTCGCAGCCGAGGTCGAGGATCAGGTCTGGAGGGATCTCCAGGACTCCACAGTCGCTTCGGCGATGGACTGGATGCGGCGCCCGTACGCCAGATGACCGTCGGACACGAAGCTGCCGTCACTGAACGGCAACTCGCAGAACGTGGCGCGGAAGTGCCCGGGAGGTCCGCCCGGCGGGAGCGGCGCGTACGCCGCGAACGGCCTCATGTCGTAGCCCGACCGTGCCCCGTGCTTGTTCCGTGCCACCTGATGAGCCGCCACGCGAAGCAGTGCGTCAAGGCCCTTGTCCACGTAGAGCTGCAACTGGCGGAACTGACCGTCGAGGTACCTCTCATGAGCTGTGGAAGGATGCTGCAGGAAATAGGCGCAGACCACAGGCGCGTGCCACCTGTACATCTGAGGATCGGCCTGCTCTTCAGCCAGGATTCCGTGGTAGTAGTCTGCGCACACGCCCAGCGGACCGGCAATCGCACCGCAGTCACACCGGTCCATGCGGGGACCGTCCGTCATGGCCTGCACGATAGGGGGCCGGCAACAGCCTTGTCGACGGCATTTCAGCGCTACCTCGCTGACATCGGTGGAAGAGTGCTCTGTCGCAGACCCTCGTCGTCCGTTCGGCGGCGGTTCGCTCATCGATGTTCGTGCGCGGGAAGAACAGGCTGCCCGTGTCCGAGAAACCTTCGCCACCTGGTCGGGCCCTGCTCGACGATGCTTTCGTTTCCCCCTGCACCCGCCGTCCGATCGGCCAGGGCAGCCGGAACCTGTTCAAGAACCGCGGAGGTCTGATCAGCCGGACGTCCTTCACGCCTCCGGCGCCGCAGTGGGCTTCTCGCTGAGCGTGCTCGTACCGACGTGACCATCCCGGCCAGGAGGCTCGATGTGACAGGGAATGCGCTCCGAACGACGTTGTCGCAGTTCGAAGGGTTTGAATGGGGTGGTGTCGAGGTCGGCCCGGCTTGTTCGACGCGTCGGTGAGGCCGGGCGAGACCGACGAGCACGAGAGCCTGACCAGCGCCGACAGAATGGAACCGAAGAACATGACCACACCGCCCAAGGGCAATCCCGCCAGCTACTTCCCCTCGATCGAGACCAAGTACGGTCGCCCCGTCCAGGACTGGATCGACCTCATCAATGCCTCACCACTGACCAAGCACATGGAACTCGTCGGCTGGCTCAAGACCGAACACGGTCTGGGCCACGGTCACGCCAACGCGCTGGTCGCCCACACCCTGGCCGGCAGGAAGTAGCCCGGACGAGCCCCGTTCCGTGAACCCCGGCGCCTGTTTCCCACGAGACGGGGATGAGGGGTGAGGAACGAATCCTGGCTCAGCGGGAAGCGAGGTGGATGACCGCTTCTGCGCCGGGTCCCCGGTCCCGTCATCCGGCCGGCTCGACGGTGACCGGCATCCCCCTCATGGCCTCCAGCACCGTGCGCCCGTCCAGGGGGCGGCTGAGCCGTACGGTCGCCTGCCTGAGGTGTCCCTCCGAGGTGCACGCCCGTACCCGCCAGTGTGGGTGCTCCTCTATCACGATCAGGACCGCGTGCTCGGACTCGACGGCTCGCGCCGTGTAGTCCGAGCCGCAGGGACCGGTGGCCCTCCCCCCGATGAACTCGGCGGTGAGCGTCCCTCCGTCTCGAAGGACGGTGACCTTCTCCACGGAGGGAGCGCCGAGGACAGGGGCGAACCCGTCCCGCCGAGCAGGTGTCGGAGTGGCACGGGCACCGTCTCTCGCGAAGGCCTGCTCGTAGCGCTCAAGAGCCTGCCGTACCTGCCCGTCGAGCCGCCGGTCGTCCCCGGTCGCGATCCGCCACAGCGCCACCAGGCCCAACGCTGTGGCGGAGGCGACGAGGACGGTCAGGCGTCTGCGCGTCATGCTCGAGGAACGTCGGCCGGGAGGCTCTGGTTCATATGCGGGCCGGACCGTGCGCATGTATCCCGCCGACGTCTGGAAGGCGATTTCGATGGGCTCGCGTCATATCCTGGTGGCCTTTCACCGAAACTCGGCAGGTCGGTCGGGGAGTCGCCGTGCGTATCGTCATACCGCTGTTCGACCGGTTCACCCTCTTGACGCGATCGGTCCGTAGTGTGTACGGGGTCGTTGCTGCTGGGAGCCCCCGGGTTGCTGACAGGACTCTCGGCGACGACCCATTGGGGGGCGGTCGATGTACTGGAGTCGTTCGGGGCCGCCTACACGGCCGAGCGGGTGGTGTTCCAGGGAAAGATCGTGACCGCTGCCGGAGTTTCCTCCGGCATCGACATGGCGCTCGCGCTGGCGGCACGGATCACCGACCGGACCACCGCCGAGGCGATCCAGCTTGCGATCGAGTACGACCCGCAACCGCCGTTCGACGCAGGGTCCCCCGCGAAGGCGTCGCAGAGCGTCAAGGACCTTCTCGCCCGAGGGATCCGCTGACGCCACCAGCCTTTGGGTGATCTCGGGAGCACGGTGCGTTCGCAGCGCAGCGCCGCCCGCCCGGGTCGCGGCACGAAGGGGCCGATCACCTCGCGAGGCCGAAGGTGTCGGCGGTCTGGGACCTCGGTTCTCAGCTCCGGCCGGGCGAGTCGGCGTCGAACGGGCCGACGCCGCGGGAATCGTGCCCCGCTGTGGTCGCGTTCGTCGACGAAGGCAGCCGGTAGTGGACCTCTTCCACCGGTGGCAGGGGAGCCGCGTGGTGCTGGACGCGACCGGACAGGACAAAACCGAAACGCTCATAAAAGCGCCGGGCCTGGGCATTGCCGCTCGCGGACCACAAGCCGATCTCCTCGTGGCCGTCGGCACGGAGCCGCTCCACCGCGGCCGTCATGAGCGCGTGGCCCAGACCGCTCGCCTGCGCCTCGGGCAGGACGTAGACGGCGAAGATCTCGCCGCCGCCGATCCGCTCGTCGCGGCAACGACCGAAGTCGACGAACCCGACGACCCTGCCGCCGATCTCACCCACCAGAAGTGGCGTACGCCCCTCGGCCAGGGCGTTCGCGAGCCTTGTCTCCTTGCCCGCCACCGCGTCCGGTTCGACCTTGAGCGCGTCGAGATACTCGTCGGGCATGATCCCGCGATAGGCGGTCTTCCACGTGGTCACCCGCACGTACTCCTGTGCTCCGGCATCCTCGGGCGCACCTGGGCGGATCTTGTGTGTCATGTCTGTATGGTGCCTGGTGGTCTCGCCGTAATCATCCGAATTAGGCGCCGCGATCCGGTCGCCGGAGGGCACCGATGTACCTCGGGTCCGGTGGAGTCGCTGGTGTGCCCCTGGTCTTGTGGAGGCGGTTCCGCCGCGGGCTGGGGACACAGGTGGGACAGAAGCCCGTCCTCGACCGGGTAGGGGCGTTCCTCGGGCAGGAGCCCGGCCGCCGCGTCCGGGGCGTCGCGCGTCAGCGTGTGGATCTCGCGGGCGAGCGGGGTCACGTCGGTGATGGCGACCGTCCACTCGTCCGCGTACCGGCGCGCGGCCTCGTGCGAGAGACCGAGCTGCAGGGAGCGGTGGGGCAGCGGCCGTAGGTGAAGATCGCGTTCGGGGTCCCACTGCACCCGGGCCGGGGCGTCGCCGAGCCGCCGTTTCCAGGTGGCCCGGTCGGGATGAAGGTCACGCTCGTAGTGCGACAGGCACGCGTGGCGCAGGGCCCACTCGAATCCCTCGCGGGTGATCTCGACGGCCAGGACGGTCCGCTGTCCCTCCTTGGTGGCCCAGCCGCAGCGGTACATCATCCACAGGAACGAGGGTTTGATCCACGTCATCCGGTCCCGTTTCCAGGTGGCGGGAAAGCGGCCGTGGCGGGCGGCGGGGAGGCCGATCTCCGGTGCGTAGGCCTGATAGACGGTGATCGTGGATGCGGTGTGCACCGCCCGGATCCGGTATTTCGGTTCTTCCATGGAAGACACGATGAGGCCTGTGGCCGGGAAGGGCCATCGATTTAGCAGCCGCTCTGTCTCCGGGGGGCGCGGGACCGCGGGTGCCGGCCGGAGAAATGCGCGGACGAAGTGTTCCCGCCCTTCTGGCGTGATCCGCCGATGTGGAATCATATCTCTGTGAATGAGCCCAGGGACGATGCCCGGAGCGCGGCGAACGACGATGCGGATCGTGTCCGGGGCTGGGGAAACGTGGCCCTCATGCTGGGGATGGTACTGGTCCCGTTCCTCTTCGTGGCCAACGACTTCAGGGTGCCGCCCGAGGCTCTCATGGCAACGCCGGCTTTTGCCGTGGTGGGTGTCGGCTTACGGATCGAGGCGGCGATTCGGGAGAACAGGCGTTAGCCGCGACGATGTCGTCCACGGCCGCCACCGATCGCTCTCCGTCGTCCAGAGAAACCGTACCGGCGAGTATTTTTCCGGCAGGCCGCACTCGCATTCTTTGGCCGGTATACGATGCCTTTCTCTATTTCACGAATCGAGGTGCCGAGTGAAACCGTTCCCGGAAGAGAGTCAATGGGAGCTGCTGACCGCCGCGGGGATGCGGGAGGACTTTCAGGCCGCGTGGATCGAGGGCGGCGACGCCGATGCGATCGCCGCCGAGCTGAGCGTCGATCCCGCCACGACGCTCGAATGCGACCTGGCCACCGCGCTGCGCTGGAGCGGGGCGGACGCGCGCACCCCGGTCCTGTGGATGGGCGGGCACTCGCCGGGCTGGACGTTCGCCCTCGTGGTCGCCGGTTCGGTGCTCGACCTGAGCCTGCTGACCCGGCGGGTCCTGGACTTCTGCTACCTGCGGGAGACCGACGAGTTCTACGGTGTCGCCGGCCTCTGCCACGAGGCGGGCCTGAGCGACCTGCACCTGAACGACGACCGGGGCGACAAGGACGACCTCGACGCCCACCTGGTCGCGGTCGGGCGGGTCACCGGCCGGTTCATCGACCGCGACTGGCTCGCCGAGAGACGGACCCTGTGCCGGGTCCCGGTAGGGGTGCTGGCTTCATGACGCACGGGAAACAGTGGGCGCCGCTCCGGGAACGCGGGTTCCGCGACACGTTCGCCGGAACGTGGATCGAGGGCGACGACCCCGACGAGATCGCCCGCGATCTCGGCTCCGACCCGGCGACGGCGGTGCGCTGCGGGCTGGGGGAGGCGATGAGGGACTACGAGCCGTACGCGTTCAGGGAGCTCGTCTGGCTCGGCGAGCACGCCCCCGGCTGGAGCCACGCCATCACCATCGCCGGGCCGCCCCTGCGCGCCGACCTGCTGGCCTCCGCCGGGCGCAGGTTCGTCCAGGTGGTGTGGGACGCCGGTGACCTGGGCGTACACGACCTGTACTACTCGGACGGCATCACCGTCGGGCGGCGCAGCCCGGTCGACATCGCCGCACCCGGCTGGCCCTTCCACGAGTACGCCGAAGGTCTCGAACCGAGCCGCCCCGGCGTGGTCGACGTGTTCTGCGGGGGCCCGGCCGGCCCGGTGGGCAGCCTGGGGCTGTGGCTGGACAACTGGTTCGTCCTGGCGGGCCGCGTCTCCGGGCGGTTCATCGACGAGCGGTACCTCGACGCCACCCGGTCGCTGCACCGCATCCCGATCTGACCGGCCCTCTCCGGCCAGGGGCGTTCACGGGCTCTCGGCGCCGGCCGATCCCGGGTGAAGGTCGCGACCCCACGTGAGCCCCGGGCGAAGGTCGCGACGCCACGTGAGCAGGGTGACGCGGTCGCCCCTGCGGTCCAAGGTCTCGGGTTCGGCGTCGGTCAGGTGGAAACCGGTGGCGCGCGCCACCGCGACGCTCGCCCCGTTCGCCGGATCGACGCGCAGGACCAGGCCGCGCGTTCCCAGGGACGTGGCGGCGTACCGCGCCATCACCTCGACGGCGCGCGCCGCCAGCCGCCGGCCCCGGTGCCGGGCACCGATCGCGTACGCGAGCTCGGCCACCCCGCTCTCACCGGCCCTGCGGAAGAACAGCACCTCTCCCAGGGGTTCGCGGCCGTCCTCGGTGACGGCGAGCTGCACGCCGCGGTCGGCGGCACGCGCCGCGCGGGCCCGGGTCAGGTACTCGCGGGCGGCGTCGGCGTCGAACGGTGAACGCAGCGGGGTCCAGCGGGCGACCTGCGGCTCGTCGAAGAGGTCGACCATGGCGGGAACGTCGTCGTCGGCCCACTCGCGCAGGTGCAGCCCGAGATCGGACAACCGGATCTGGGAGGGGAAGGGGGTCTCGGTCTCGTCCGGCACCGTCATGGGACCGATTCTGCCCGCGGGCGCTTCGCGTGATCAAGGTCGTGAGGCGCGCCTTCGCCGACGAACACGCGGACGGGGCACCGGGGTGGGGCGCGCACGGGCTCGGTCGTCGTCGGTGTGATCCGGGACGATGCGGGACGTGGGCGCCGGGACGGGACGCGCACGGGGTCGGACGTCACCGGTGACGCGGGGCGATGCGGGACGCGGGCGCCGGGGTGAGGCGTCACGGGTCCGGTCGTGGTCGGTGTGATCCGGGACGGCGCGGGACGCGGATGCCGGGGGCGTACGCGGGTCCCGGGGCGGCACGCCCGGAACGTGCGGCTTCGAGGTATCCGGTGATCTCGTGGTTACCATGCGGTGAAGCGATGTCCGGCCACGGTCCTGTCGAGAAGACCCGCGTCCGGGTCGGCATTCGTGAGCGCGGTGACGCCGCCACCTCCGCAGGGGGCGCCGTTCACCGGTGGGCGCGGGCTCGCCATCCGAACCCGTGGCCGGACGCCTCCACGAACGCGCGGGCGAATCGCCGCGATTCTGTGGATCCCCCGGGAGTCCTCGATGCGATCGCGACGGCGGGGGGCACGCGGTGACCGGGATGCTTCGGCGTTCGATCGTCGCGCTTCTGGTGGCGGGCGGCGCGACGTGGGCGATGGGGCCGGGGACCTCGGGGGCTCGGGAAGCCTCCTGGGTTTCGGCGGCCCCCGGGGTTTCGGGGACCTCCGGGGTTTCGGGGGCCTTCGGTGCTCCGGGAGCCTCGAAGGTTTCGGAAGCCTTCGGGGTCGCGGGACCCTCGGGTGTTTCCGGAGCCCCCGGGGGGGTGACCCCGTCGTTCTCCGGGGTGGCCGCCCTGACCCCGGATCCCGGGTTCTCGCTGACGGTCAGCCCGGCGCGGCTGGTCGTCGGCCCCGAGGAGATCGACGCCTGGCACGCGTTCCACGTGGTCAACGGAGGCCGGTCGCCGGTCGAGGTGGCGGTCGACAGGACGAGCTTCACGACGGACGGGTCGGGCGAGATGGTCTTCCGGCGCGACGCCCCCCGTTCCGCCGCCGGCTGGCTCAGGGTCAGGCCGTCGAGATTCCACCTGGAACCCGGCGCGGAGCGGAGCGTCACCGTGCTGATCGACCCCCCGGCGCGGGCGGAGAACGGCGGGCACCAGGCGGCCCTGCTCTTCGTCGTCCCCGCCAGGGGTGGAGACGGCGACGTCCTGCTGAACCGGGCGATCGGAACGCCGGTCTACATCACCGTCCCGGGACCGATCGACACCTCCGTGCGCGTCGCCGGCCTCACCACTCCTCACGCCCTCACGACGGGCGGCCCGGTCGACCTCACCGTCGCCCTCGACAATCTCGGGACCGTGCACCGCGACCTCTCGGGACCGGATCGCCTGAAGGTGCGGGTGAACGGGCAGGACGTGCCGTTCCCCGATCTCGTCGTGCCACGGGGGACGAGCCGGAGAGCCACCGTCCGGTGGGCCGACCCGCCGTTGATGTGCGTCTGCCGCGCGACGGTGTCGGTCACCGGCACCGGCGGGACGTCCCGGGCGAGCGTCATGCTGCTCGTCCTCCCGCCGTGGCCGCTCTGGGCGACGGCGGCGTCGGTGCCGATCCTGTACGTGGCCGTGCGGCTGCCGTACCGGCGGCACCGGACGTGGTCACGTCGCCGTGCTGCCGTACCGGCGGTGCCGGACGCGGCGCAGGACGTACCGGCGGTGCAAGACGTACGAACCAGTGGTTTTCACCTGCCGTGACGTTCCGGTACGGCAGATGGAGGAGGCGACCATCGGAATTCGCCCCGCAGGCCGTCGCCGTCCGTCACATACTGAGACACTACATACGCGGAAAGTGACCGACGAGGGGCGCGGCGGTGACGGTAACGATCCTTCAGAGAGTCCGCACGGGGCAGGACGACTCTGGAATCACGGACGACTCTGGAATCACGGGCAGGTCCGGAATCACGGACGAACCCGACATCACAAACGGCTGGGACATCACGAGGGAGGAGACGGTCCGGTCCGACGTCGACGTCACCGTGATCGTCCCCCTGCACAACTGCCGTCCCTATCTGGACAGGTGCCTGACCTCGCTGCTGATCCAGCGGGTGGCCCTGGAGGTGGTGGTCGTCGACGACGGCTCCACCGACGGCGGCGGGGCGCTGGCCGACCTGTACGCCTCCTGCCACCGCGACGTGGTCCGCGTCGTCCGGCAGGAGGCCTCCGGCGGCGCCGGGCGCCCGCGCAACGTCGGGCTCTCCCACGCGCGCGGCAGGTACGTCTTCTTCTGCGACGCCGACGACTACCTCGGTCCCCAGGCGCTGGAGCGGATGCTCGCCATGGCCGACCGCAACGGGTCGGACATCGTCCTCGGGAAGATCGTGGGGCACGACCGCAAGGTGCCGGTCTCGATGTTCAAGGAGAACGCCGAGCGGGTGCCGCTCGGCGACAGCGCGGTCTACAACAGCCTGAGCTGCTTCAAGCTGTTCCGCAGGGAGATGCTGGAGCGGCACGCCGTCCGCTTCGACGAGACGCTCCTGGTGGGCGAGGACGTGGTCTTCACCACCCACGCCTACTGCCACGCCGACGTGATCTCGGTGGTCGCCGACTACGACTGCTACCACCTGGTCGACCGGCCGGACGGGACCAGCATCATGCAGAGGCGGGGCAGCCGGGACCCGGTCTCCTGGCTGCGGATGATCAAAAAACCGATCGGGCTGATGCTCGCCCACGTGCGTCCGGGCGAGCTGCGCGACCACCTGCTGCGACGGCACTTCCGGATGGACGCCTTCGGCAACCTGGGCAGGCCCTTCCTGGAGGCGGGGGAGGTCGAGCGCAAGGAGATCGTCGCCGAGGTGGCCGACATGTGCGAGCGCTGGCTGACCGACGGGGTCCGCGACCGGCTGCCCGCGATCGACCGGAGCCGGATCGCCGCGCTGGAGGACATCGACCGGCTGGTGCGGCTGGCGCACATCGAGTCGGCCGCGGTCCGCCGGGAGCTCACCGCCCTGTGCTGGGAGGGGGAGGGGCGGCTGGCCGTCTCGGGCAAGGTGGCGCTGAGCACGCTGGAGCGCTATGACCGGCCGGAGATCGCCGGCGGGACCCCCGTCCTGGTGCTGCGCCGCCGCAGTGCCGGCGCCGGTCCCGCGGACGAGATCACCGTCCCGGTGACCGGCGACTGTGACGCGTTCACCGGGATCGTGGACGTCACCGCCCTGACCACGGGTATCTGGGACGTCCACGTCGGCGTCACCTTCGAGGGGGTGCCCAGGGTCGCCCGGCTCGGCGCCGACCGGGACGGGGTCGTCGCCCCGCCCACACCGCGGGTGGCGGGCGGCGTGGTCGCCCTGCCGTACTTCACCCGCCCCTACGGCAACCTGAGCCTGGACGTCGGCGGGTACGTGGTCCCGGTGCCGGGAGGCGCGAGGCTGGTGCGCGCGCGGTGGACGGCCGGGCACCGGCTGGTGCTCGACGGGGAGGCCGTCGTGGGCGCCGCCTCACCGCCGGGCAGGGCGGTGCGCCACCTCGTCTGGCGGGAGCGCGAGTCGGGGCGGGAGCGGCGCGAGCCGGTGGCGGTCGGCGGGGACGGCACGTTCACGGCCTGCCAGGCGATGGGCAGGCTCGGCCCGGGCACCTGGGACGCCTACCTGGAGCTGGATCTGGGCGGTCCGCCCGCCCGCTTCAGGATCGAGGCGGTGCCCGAGGTGATCGAGCATCCGCGTACCTGGTGGAGGGGGGCGACCCGGTGGAGCGTCCGGCCCTACGCCACGGCGGGCAAGGGACGGCTCAGCACGGTGGTGCGCACCCTCGGCCCCGGGAGCTTCATCAAGCGCATCGTTCGTTAATGCCACTATGTTGCACCTACAAGCTATGGCCTAAAGTGGGGTCACATCCGCATCTCGGAGGCTTGTCGTGCACGTACCCGATGGCTTTTTCAACGCGGCCGTGTCGCTGTCGGCGGGAGTCGTGGCCGCCGCGGGCGTCACCGTCTGCCTGCGCGGCGCCCGCCGCGAGCTCGACGACCGCACCGCCCCGATGGCGGGCCTGGTCGCCGCCTTCATCTTCGCGGTCCAGATGCTCAACTTCCCGGTCGCCGCGGGGACCAGCGGCCACCTCCTGGGAGGGGCGCTGGCGGCGATACTCGTCGGCCCCTACACGGCGGTGCTCTGCGTGGCCGTGGTCCTGCTCGTCCAGGCGTTCTTCTTCGCCGACGGCGGGCTGACCGCGCTGGGCGTCAACATCACGCTGATGGGCGTCGTCGCGGTACTGGTCGCCTGGGGCGTCTTCCGGCTGATCACCCGGAGCGTGCGGGGCAGGGGGGCCGTCGTGGCCGCCTCGTTCGTCGCGGCGCTGATCTCGGTGCCCGCCACGGCGCTGGTGTTCACGCTGCTGTTCTGGATCGGCGGCACCGCGCCGATCGAGATCGGCACGGTGGCGGCCGCCATGGGCGGCGTGCACCTGCTGATCGGCATCGGGGAGGGCCTGATCACCGCCGTCACGGTCAGCACGGTGCTGGCCGTCCGGCCCGACCTGGTGTACGGCGCCAGGGAGATCGTCGCGCCGCTGGTGCTGCGCGGCGCGGACGGCGACGTGACCGTCACCCCCGGCACCCCCGGCACCCCCGGCACCCCCGTTCCGGCCGCGGCCCCCCGCCGCCGGAGCTGGTTCCTGCCGGCCGGGATCGCGGCGGCCGCGCTGCTGGCGGGCGGCGTCAGCTTCTACGCCTCCTCCTCGCCGGACGGCCTGGAGCGGGTCGCCGAGGACAAGGGCTTCATCGGCCAGGCGGCCGACCACCCGCTGGGTGAGCAGCCGCTGGCCGACTACGGGGACGTGGGCGGCATCCCGGTAGGGGTGGCCGGCCTGATCGGCGTCGGGGCGACCCTGGCCGCCGGTGGCGGGCTCTTCCTCGCCGTACGCCGCCGTGGCGAGGACCCCGGACCCGCCGGCGAGCGCCGCGAGGAGGCCTCCGTCTAGTGGGAGCGGGCCACGCGAGCCGCCTCCACCGGCCGGGGGACACGCTCGTGCACCGGCTGCCGCCCCAGTGCAAGCTGGTGGCGGTGGCCGGTTTCGCGCTGGTCGTCGTCGCCACCCCGCGCGAGTGGTTCTGGGCCTTCGGGCTGTACGCGGTCCTGCTGGCCGTCGTGGCGGTCCTGGCGCGCGTGCCGGCCGGGTTCGTGCTGCGGAGGATGGTGGTGGAGGTCCCGTTCGTGGTCTTCGCCCTGGCCATCCCGTTCATCGGGTCCGGCGAGCGGACGACCTTCATGGGGCTCTCGCTCAGCGTCGCCGGTCTGTGGGCCGCGTGGAACATCCTGGCCAAGGCGACCCTGGGCGTCGCCGCGAGTGTGCTGCTCGCGGCCACCACCGAACCCCGGCTGATGCTGCTGGGCGCCCAGCGCCTGAGGCTGCCGCCGCTGCTGGTGCAGATCGCCATGTTCATGCTCCGCTACCTGGACGTCATCCTGGACGAGATGCGCCGGATGCGGGTGGCGAGGGAGTCGCGCGGGTTCACGGCCAGGGACGTGCGGCACATCCCGGTGATCGCCAGGTCGGCCGGGGCGCTCTTCATCCGCTCGTACGAGCGGGGCGAGCGGGTGCACCTGGCGATGCTCAGCCGCGGGTACACGGGCACGATGCCGGTGATCCAGGACGTGTCCGCGGCGTCGAGGCAGTGGCTGGCCGCCGGTATGTTGCCGGGTGCGGCACTCGCCGTGCTGCTCGGAAGCTGGGGGGTCACATGAGTTCACCCTCGTCCTCGCCGTCGCCGCCCGCCGAGACGGTGCCCCGGCGGGAGGCCGTGCCGTCGTCGCCGCCGCCGTCGTCGCCGCCGTCGCTGGAGGTGAGCCGCCTGGCGTACGCCTACCCGGACGGCACGCAGGCGCTGTTCGGCGTGGACCTGCGGGTGGAGCGGGGCGAGCGGGTCGCGCTGCTGGGGCCGAACGGCGCGGGCAAGACCACGCTGGTCATGCACCTCAACGGGATCCTCGCCGCCGGGCACGGCACGGTCTCGGTGGCCGGGCTGCCGGTCGGGAAGGCGACGCTCGCGGAGGTCCGCAGGCGGGTCGGGCTGGTCTTCCAGGACCCCGACGACCAGCTCTTCATGCCGACCGTCCGTGACGACGTGGCCTTCGGCCCGGCCAACGCCGGGGTGACGGGGCCGGAGCTGGATCGCCGGGTCAGGGGCGCGCTGGAGCAAGTGGGCATGCTGGAGACGATCGACCGGCCGCCGCACCACCTGTCGTTCGGGCAGCGCCGCCGGGTCGCGGTGGCGACGGTGCTGGCGATGGAACCGGAGATCCTGGTGCTGGACGAGCCGTCGTCCAACCTGGACCCGGCCTCCCGGCGCGAACTCGCCGAGGTCCTCCGGGGGCTCGACGTGACCGTCCTCATGGTCACCCACGACCTGCCCTACGCGCTGGAGCTCTGCGAGCGCTCGCTCATCCTCTCGGGGGGCGTCATCGCGGCGGACGGGCCGACCCGGGAGATCCTCTCCGACGCCGGGCTGCTGGCCGCGCACCGGCTGGAGCTGCCCTACGGGTTCGCGCCGCCCTGAGCGGTCGCACCGGGAGGCCGTCTCGGACAGACCGTCTCGGACAGACCGTCTCGGACAGACCGTCTCGGACAGACCGCCTCGGACAGACCGCCTCGGACAGACCGCCTCGGACAGACCGTCCCGGACAGACCGTCTCGGACAGACCGTCCCGGGCGGGACGCGCCTCCGGGACACCGGCGGCACGGGGGCCACCGACGGCACCGGGAGACGGACGTCACCGGGAGACGGACGGCATCGGGACGCGGGCCGGGGTACCGGTGGGATGCCCCGGGACGGCGTGGTCGCGGAGAGTGAGGGACCCGGACGGGTGCGGGAGGCACTCCCGGGGTCCTGGGGAGGCGAACGGGCGTGTGGGGGTGCGGCGGTCGCACGAACTTTCCCCGAAGAGTCGCGCGGGACCTCGCGCGGAGTGACGGCGAAGTAAAGTAGGTCTGCCTTTCGGCGCGAGGAGGACTCATGAAGCTACGGCTGGCTCGCCGCGCCGTCGGTGACGCCGTGGTGGTGGCGGTCGAGGGTGAGCTCGACCTCTTCACCGCTCCCTTCCTGCGGGACGAGGTCCGTGAGGCGATCAAGCTGGACGGCGCGCGGCTGGTCCTCGACCTCACCGCGCTGTCCTTCATGGACTCCAGCGGGCTGTCGGTGCTGATCGAGGCGTGGCGGCTGGCCACCGGGGAGGGCGGCGGCGTCTGCCTGGCGGCCCCGCAGGCGCCGGTGGCCCGCATCCTCCGCACCACCGGGATGGACAGGCGGATCAAGGTGTATCCGGACGTGGGCAGTGCCGTCGGAGAGATCTGACGGCACCGAGATTTACCCCACCCCCAGTAGAACTTCATTCGGTCCGCGCGTTAAAGTCCGCTCATGGACCTGAACGGAGCAGCAGCAATCATCTCGGGCGGTGCCAGTGGCCTCGGCGAGGCCACGGCCCGCGACCTCGCCGCGCACGGCGCCACCGTCGTCATCGCCGACCTCAACGAGGAGCGCGGCAAGTCCCTGGCGGACGAGCTCGGCGGCGTCTTCGTCAAGACCGACGTGTCGGACGAGGGGCAGGTGCAGGCG
The DNA here is from genome assembly GCF_049844535.1 of Streptosporangium sp. DT93. NCBI lineage: Bacteria > Bacillati > Actinomycetota > Actinomycetes > Streptosporangiales > Streptosporangiaceae > Streptosporangium > Streptosporangium sp. DT93. The sequence continues at coordinate 60,938 of NZ_JBNCLF010000027.1, read as the reverse complement.
GCCGTGGACGCGGCGGTGGCGGTCGGCAGCCCGCTGCGCGTGGTGGTGAACAGCGCGGGCATCGGCTGGGCCAGCCGGACCGTGGGCCGCGACGGCTCGCCCCACGACCTCGCCTCGTACCGCAAGGTCATCGAGGTCAACCTGATCGGCACCTTCAACCTCATGCGCATCGGCGCCGCGGCGATCGCGAAGACCGAGCCGATCGACGCGGACGGCCAGCGCGGCGTGGTGATCAACACGGCGTCGGTGGCGGCGCTGGAGGGGCAGACCGGCCAGGTCGCCTACTCCGCGTCCAAGGGCGGCATCGTCGGCATGACGGTCCCGGCCGCGCGTGACCTCGCCGCGATCGGCGTGCGCGTCAACACCATCTGCCCCGGCATCATCGACACCCCGATCTACGGCAGCTCGCCGGAGTCGGAGGGGTTCAAGGCCAAGCTCGTCGCCCCGGTGGCCTTCCCCAAGCGCCTCGGCCTGGCGTCGGAGTTCGCGCACCTGGTGCGCGCGCTGATCGAGAACGACTACATGAACGCCGAGACGATCCGTTTCGACGGCGGTATCCGCTTCCAGCCCAAGTAGGAGTCATCCGGTGTCTGACGAGGTTCTGGTCGACGTGGACGGCGGCGTCGCCGTCATCACGATCAACCGCCCCAAGGCCAGGAACGCCATCAACGGCGCGGTAGCCCGGGGGGTCGCCGCGGCCCTGGACGAGCTGGAGGAGCGCAAGGACGTCTCCGCCTACGTCCTGACCGGTGCCGGTGGCACGTTCTCCTCCGGCATGGACCTCAAGGGGTTCCTGACCGGTGACCTCCCGGTGATGGAGGGGAGGGGCTTCGGCGGTTTCGTCGAGGCTCCGCCGTCGAAGCCGCTCGTCGCCGCCGTCGAGGGCTACGCCCTGGCCGGAGGGTGCGAGCTGGCGCTGGCCTGCGACATCATCATCGCCTCCGAGGAGGCCAAGTTCGGGCTGCCCGAGCCCAAGCGCGGCCTGGTGGCCGGGGCGGGCGGCGTGATGCGGCTGCCGCGGCGCATCCCGTACCACATCGCGATGGAGATCGCCCTGACCGGCGACCACTTCAGCGCGGCCCGGTTGTACGAGCTCGGCCTGGTCAACCACGTCACGCCCGCAGGCGAGGCACTGGCCAAGGCCGTCGAGCTGGCGAAGAAGATCGCGGCCAACGCCCCGCTGGCGCTCGCCGCCACCAAGCGCGTGATCGTCGAGTCCGCGGACTGGAGCCGGGAGGAGATGTTCAAGAAGCAGGGCGCGATCATCAATCCGGTGTTCGGTTCCAAGGACGCCATGGAGGGCGCGGCGTCCTTCGCCGAGAAGCGCGCGCCCCAATGGAAGGGCGAGTAACACCCTTCGGGGAATTTTCCGCCGGGCGCGATCCAAAAGGGTCGCGCCCGGCGCGTTCACGGCCAAGAGTGCGTACGGTAAAGGTATGGACGAGTGCGGCGCGGGCACGTGACGTCCACCCACCGCTCCAAGGCCGGGAGAGTGCATGAACGACCACCCCAACGGAACGACCCCCACCGGCCGATCCACCGGGGCCGTCCTGAAGCGCAGGGCGGGTGACCTGGCGGCGGGTGCCCTCGGTGCCGCGATCGTCAGCGTTCTCATGGTCGGCTCCATGTGGGCGGTCGAGGTCGCCGACTACGTCCTCCCGGCGGAGTTCGACGTCTACGGCATCTGGGCCTGGGATCCCGACACCCTGGGGGGCATCTTCCTCGCGCCCTTCCTGCACGCCGGGTTCGGCCACCTGATGGCCAACTCGCTGCCCCTGCTGGTGCTGGGCTTCTTCGCCGCGCTGCGCGGGATCGGCCGCTTCCTGGCCGCCAGCCTGATCATCGTCCTGGTCAGCGGCCTGGGCGTGTGGTTCACCAGTCCGCCGATGACCCTCACGGTCGGCGCCAGCGGGCTCGTCTTCGGATACTTCGGCTTCGTCGTCGCCCGCGGGCTGTTCGACCACAGGGCCCTGGACATCATGGTGGGCGTGGGCGTGGCGATCGCCTACTACTCGATCATCTGGGGCGTCCTGCCCGGCCAGCCGGGCATCTCCTGGCAGGGTCACCTGTTCGGGCTGCTGGGCGGCGTCTTCGCGGCCTGGGCGGTGCGCCGCAGGCGTCGCGCGCTCTCCACGGCCCGCTGACCGCGCCCCTTCACGGCCTCCCGGAGGTTCACCGGCGGTCGCGGGGGACGAGCAGCCGGGTCGATGAGATACGACGGCATATGACCCACTGTGTTCCGGCGGGCGCTGTGTGGGCCTGAGGGCGTCGTGGGGAGCCCCGCGAGCATTTCCGGGGTCTCGGGGAGGGGCTGCGGTCCGCGGTCGTCAGGATCGAATAGGGTCGGTGGGAGCATCGTCGGCGGAAGGGCCTGCACCGGTGGGGGACGAGATCGAGACCGGCGCGCCGGCCGCGGACGGGCGTGAGAAAGAGGACGGGCGCGAGGGAACAGACGGGCACGAGGGAGCGGGCGGGCGCGAGGGACGGGCGGTGCCCCGGGTGCTGGTCCGGCGCGCGATCCCCACCGAGCCCGCCGTGCGGGGCTCGGAGTCGCTGTTCGTGACCGAGGCCACGCGCCAGGGCGTGCGACCGGCCCGGCGGATGCTCCACGTCGGCCCGGAACCGGCCGGCGGCGACGTCGCCGCCGCCCTGCGGGTCGAGCCCGGCGAGCGGGTCCTCGCCCGCAGGAAGATGATGTTCGCCGACGACGTGCCCGTGCGCGTCGCCACCAGCCATCTGCGGCTGGACCTCTTCGGCGGGACCCCCCTGGAGGACCCGGGTTTCCTGCGGCCCAGCCTGCAGGCCGCGATCGAGGCGCTCGGCCACCGGTTCGGCCACGCGGAGGAGCAGCTGACGGCCCGCCCGCCGACCCCGTGGGAGGCCGAGATCCTCCGGCTCGATCCCGGGGAGTGGGTCGTGCGGATCCTGCGTGCCGCGTACTCCGTCGACGGCACTCCGGTGCACGTGCTGGAGACGGTCTGCGCCGCCTCGCGCCACGTGTTCCCCATCGCGCAGGTCACCGGCGCCGACCAGTTCTGACCTGCGGCTCCTTCGCGCCACCCGCCCGGTGGCGTCCGCCCGCACGCCCCTCGCGGGTTCCGGGGACCAGAGCGGGAGATCATGCCGGGGACGATCGGCTATGGCCCCATCCGGGGATTTAAGTGACAATATGACAAAATTTCATGTGTGGACTTGCTCGGCCGCGTGCCCGTACATGCTCCCCAGGGCCGTCGCCGCCGGGCGCGATCCTCGAGAGGTGGCCGCGGGTGAACCTGGGATCTCTGGAACGCGCGATCATGGACGTCCTGTGGGGCTGCAAGCAGCCACTGCTGGTCCGCCAGATGCAGGACATCTTGAACCGGGACGCGGAACGGAACCTGGCCTACACCACCGTGCAGACGGTCGCCGAGCGCCTGGTCAGGAAGGGGCTGCTGGAACGGGCCCCCGCGCGCAACGCCTTCCGCTACACCGCCAGCCGCTCCCGGGACGAGCACGTGGCCGGGCTGATGCTCGCCGCGCTGGAGGGCAGCCCGGACCGGGCCCCGGTGCTCTCCCGGTTCGCCGAGGCGGTGGCCCCTGACGACGCCGTACGCCTGCTGCACGAGCTCGCCCGGCGCGCGGGGGAGCGGGCGCACGTCACCAAGGCGAGCGGCCTGCCGAGCGCGCTGCCGTAGCGGCGCCCCGTCCGGGGGACCGGTCCCCCGGACGGGGCGGGTGAGCCGCGGCCGGGCCGGTCCACCCGCTCTCCGGGATCGGGACGGCGGCTACAGCCGCTCGACGACGTGGTCGATGCAGGCGGTCAGGGCCTCGACGTCGTCGGGGTCGACGGCCGGGAACATGGCGACGCGCAGCTGGTTGCGGCCGAGCTTGCGGTAGGGCTCGGTGTCGACGATGCCGTTGGCGCGCAGGACCTTCGCGATCGCCGAGGCGTCGATCTCGTCGGCGAAGTCGATCGTGCCGACCACGTTGGAGCGGAACTCCGGCCCCGCGAACGGGGTGGTGTAGGAGGTCTTCTCCGCCCAGGTGTACAGGCGCCGGGCCGAGTCGGCCGTGCGGGCCGTCGTCCAGGCCAGGCCGCCGTTGCCGTTCATCCACTCGATCTGGTCGGCCAGCAGGAAGAGCGTGGCGACCGAGGGGGTGTTGTAGGTCTGGTCCTTGGAGGAGTTGTCGACGGCGACCGGCAGGCTGAAGAACTCGGGGACGTAGCGCCCGCCGGAGGCGATCTCGTCCACCCGGGCCAGCGCGGCCGGGGACATCAGGGCGATCCACAGGCCGCCGTCGGAGGCGAAGCTCTTCTGCGGGGCGAAGTAGTAGACGTCGAACTCGCTCGCCTCGACCGGCAGGCCGCCGGCGCCGGAGGTGGCGTCGACGAGCACGAGCGAGCCCTCCCCGCCCACCCGCCGGATCGGCATCGCCACGCCGGTGGAGGTCTCGTTGTGGGTGAGCGCGTAGACGTCGACGCCCTCCTCGGTCCTGGCCTCGGGGTGGGAGCCGACGTCCGACTTGATCACGGTCGGGTCGCCGAGCCACGGCGCCTTGGCGGCGACGGAGGCGAACTTGGAGGAGAACTCGCCGAAGTGCAGGTGCTGGGACCGCTCGCGGATCAGCCCGAAGGCGGCGATGTCCCAGAACGCGGTCGTGCCGCCGTTGCCCAGGACGACCTCGTACCCCTCGGGGAGGGAGAACAGCTCCGACAGCCCCGCGCGGACGCGCCCGACGAGCGACTTGACCGGCTTCTGGCGGTGAGAGGTGCCCAGGAACTCGGCACCGGAGGCCGCGAGAGCCGAGAGCTGCTCGGGGCGCACCTTCGAGGGCCCGCAGCCGAAACGGCCGTCGGCGGGCTTGAGGTCAGAGGGAATCACGATGTCAGCCACCTGACCAGCCTACTGAGCCCGCGGGGTGTTCCAGGACGGGGTCCGGATCCTGAGACGAGCCGTGTCAGGGTATGGGCTCACACCCGGTGGCGGGCCGTGGCGGCCGGGGCGCGCGAGGACCGGGGCGACGCCGGGGAACGGCGACGGCTGCCGCGCGGGACGTCCGCGCGACAGCCGCAGAAGGCGTGATCTCCTCGTGCGGTCCCTAGACGGAACCGACGACCCCGGATGCCCCGGGGACGTCCTGGGCCGAGCGCTGGGAGGGACCCACGTAGTCGGCGCTGGGGCGGACGAGCCTGCCCGTGCGCTTCTGTTCCAGGATGTGGGCGGCCCAGCCCGCGGTGCGGGCGCAGGTGAACATGGAGGTGAACATGGACGAGGGGACCTGGGCGAAGTCCAGGATGACCGCGGCCCAGTACTCGACGTTGGTGGCGAGCACCCGGTCGGGCTTGCGGGCGTGCAGCTCCTCGAGCGCGGCCTTCTCCAGCGCCGCGGCGACCTCGTACCGCGGTGCGTCGAGCTCCTTGGCGGTGCGGCGGAGCACGCGCGCGCGGGGGTCCTCGGCGCGGTAGACGCGGTGACCGAAGCCCATCAGGCGCTGGCCCTTGTCGAGCTCGGACTGCACGTACTTCCTGGCGTCGCCGACCTGCTCGACGCCCTCGATCATGTGCAGCACGCGCGCGGGCGCGCCACCGTGCAGCGGCCCGGACATGGCGCCGACCGCACCGCTCAGCGCCGCGGCGACGTCGGCCCCGGTGGAGGCGATGACCCGTGCGGTGAAGGTGGAGGCGTTCATGCCGTGCTCGGCGGCGGACGTCCAGTAGGCGTCGATGGCCTTGACGTGGCGGGGGTCGGGCTCGCCCCGCCAGCGGATCATGAAGCGATCGACGATGCTCTCGCCCTTGTCGATCTCGCTCTGGGGGATCTCCGGCTTGTCCTGGCCGCGCGAGGACTGGGCGACGAAGTTCAGGGCGGTCACGCTGGCGCGCGCGAGGTCGGCGCGGGCCTGCGCGTCGTCGATGTCGAGCAGGGGCTTGAAGCCGTACGCGGTGGCCAGCAGGGCCAGCCCGCTCTGCACGTCGACGCGGACGTCACCGGAATGGACAGGAATGGGGAAAGGCTCGGCCGGGGACAGACCCGGCTGGAACTCGTTGTCGACGAGCAGGCCCCACACGTTCCCGAACGGGACGCTGCCGACCAGCTCTTCGATGTCGACGCCCCGATAGCGGAGGGCGCCCCCTTCTTTGTCCGGTTCCGCGATCTCCGTCTCGAAAGCTACTACGCCTTCGAGCCCGGGTTTGAAGTCGGACATTCTCGGCCGCCTCCCTTTCTTGAAGTCAAAGCCTTGATGTCGAGATACCGGCGGGTCATATTCAACCCCCTGGGTCGAGGCGGTGTGCCGCCGGACCCGCCCGAACGCGATCGCCGCAGGTGGGGGGCGCCGTACGGGCGTCCGGCCCGGCACGCGAGAATACCTTCCCGTGGATGCCGCATCGCGACCGCCTTCGGTGGCGGGACTTCGCCGTACGTATCAGGGACTGCCTCTGCTGGAGGCGGATCTCGCAGCCGACCCCGTGTCGCAGTTCGCCGCGTGGTTCGGCGAGGCCGTGGACGCCGGGCTCCCCGAGCCGAACGCGACCGTGCTGGCGACGGCCTCGGCCGGTGGCCGGCCGACCGCCAGGACCGTGCTGCTCAAGGGGTACGACGAGAACGGGTTCGTCTTCTACACCAACTACGAGTCGCGCAAGGGCCGCGACCTGACGGAGAACCCGCGGGCCGCCCTGCTCTTCCCCTGGCACTCGATCCGCCGCCAGGTACGGGTCGAGGGGACGGTGGTGCGGCTGCCCCGCGAGGAGTCGGCCGCGTACTTCAGGACCCGCCCCTACGGGTCGCGGATCGGCGCCTGGGCGTCGCGGCAGTCGGCGGTCGTGCACTCCCGGCAGGAGCTGGACGACCGGTACGAGGAACTGTCCGGGCGCTGGCCGGAGGACCCCCCGGTGCCCGACTTCTGGGGCGGGTTCCGGGTGGTTCCCGCGGAGGTGGAGTTCTGGCAGGGACGGACCGACCGCATGCACGACCGTCTGCGCTACCGCCGCTCCGGCGCCTCCTGGCTGGTGGAACGCCTGGCCCCGTGAGGCGGGCCCCGGGGGCGGCCGGTCACGCCGGTCACGCCGGTCACCCTGGGCCCCCGGCCCGCGGGGCCGGACCACGGGGTGATCGAACATCTGGCCTCCCGACCCGGGTCCCACGGAGCCGGACCGTCCGGCCTCCCGCAAGCCTGCCCTTTATTTGCCGATATATCCATGTATGTCCGTTGAGAAGGGGGGCACGTGAGGTTCGGGAACCTCCTTCGCAGGCACGTGGCCGACACGCGCCCGCTCGCCCTCCCCGCCTACCGGCGGCTCTGGGCCGGCCAGGGCGTGTCGTTCATCGGCTTCCAGCTCACCTCGGTGGCCGTCAGCGCCCAGATCTACTCCATCACCGGGTCGTCCTTCTGGGTCGGCATGCTCGGCCCGGCCAACCTGATCCCGTTGGTGATCTTCGGCCTCTGGGGCGGGGCGGTGGCCGACGCGGTCGACCGGCGCAGGCTGCTGATGACCGGCGCGCTCATCGCCTGGGCCGGGACGATCGCGCTCTGCGCGCAGGCCGTCCTGGGCACCGACCACGTCGGCCTGCTGCTGGCCACCGTGGCCCTGCACGCCACCGGCTTCGCCATCACCGGGCCCACCCGGGGCGCCATCATCCCCAGGCTGGTGCCCGCCGACCTGATACCGGCGGCCAACACCCTGAACTTCCTGGTGGGCGGCCTGGGCACCGTCATCGGGCCGCTGCTCGCCGGGATCGTGCTCGCCGGTGGGGGCTTCGCCACCGCCTACCTGATCGACGCGGTGCTGTTCGGCGCCGGCTTCTACGCGGCGGTGCGGCTGCCCCGGCTCGAACCGGCGGGCGGGGTGACCCGCCCCGGGCTGCGGTCGGTGGTGGACGGCCTGCGCTACATCTCCGGCCACCCGGTCGTGCTGATGTCGTTCGCCGTGGATCTCGTCGCCATGGCGTTCGCGCTGCCCAGGGCGCTCTTCCCGGAGATCGTGGCCGAGCGGTTCGGCGGCTCGACGGTCGCGTTCGGCTGGCTGTCGGCCGCCATCGCCATCGGCTCGGTCCTCGGCGGCGTGCTCTCCGGCTGGGTGGGCCGGGTCAGGCGGCAGGGGATGGCGCTCACGTACGTGATCGCGGCCTGGGGGCTCACCGTCGCCGCGGCCGGGCTCGCCGGGCACCTGTGGCTGATGGTGGGCCTGCTCGCCTTCGGCGGGGCCGCCGACCTGGTCTCGGCGGTGTGGCGGCAGTCCATCCTGCAGACCCACGCCCCCGACGACATGCGCGGCAGGATGCAGGGCGTCTTCATCGTGGTGGTCGCCGGGGGACCCCGGCTCGGGGACCTGCGGGCCGGGGTGGTCGCCTCCTGGTTCGGCGCCACCGCCTCCTGGGTGGGGGGCGGGATCGCCTGCGCGGTGGTCGTGCTCGCGGTGGGGTTCGCGGTCCCGGCCTTCCGGAACTACCGGCCGGCCTCGGGGGGCGGCTGAGACGCGGCGGGGACACCCACGCGACCGGGCCCCGTTCCGGGTCCCGTGACCGGTTCCTGTGATCGGGTCCCGTGATCAGGTCCTGTGACCGGTTTCCGCGACCGGTCTCGTGACCGGGGCCCGCGGACCGCCCGCGTGATCCGGACGGCCCCGTTCCGGCAGCTCGGGAAGGATTTCCCGGCCCCGGGTGTTGCTGTCCCTTGTCACGGCGACCCGTTCTCCCAATAGGGTCGTGTTCTCGAACTTCCGAGGTCCCGCGCCGCTCCTCCGGGAACGCCGCGCGGTGGACGTAGCATCGAGAGAGGACGGGAGGAACCTTGACCGCACACGGCCTGATCGACACCACGGAGATGTACCTTCGTACGATCTTCGAGCTGGAGGAGGAGGGCATCGTCCCCCTGCGCGCCCGCATCGCCGAACGGCTGCAGCAGAGCGGTCCCACGGTCAGTCAGACGGTCGCCAGGATGGAGCGCGACGGCCTGGTCCGCGTCGAGGGCGATCGCCACCTGACCATGACCGACCTGGGCCGCACCCTCGCCACCCGTGTGATGCGCAAGCACCGCCTCGCCGAGTGCCTGCTCACCCAGGTCATCGGCCTGCCGTGGGAGGAGGTGCACATCGAGGCCTGCCGCTGGGAGCACGTCATGTCGGAGTCGGTGGAGGCGAGGCTGGTCGGCCTGCTGAACAATCCCACCGAGGACCCGCACGGCAATCCGATCCCCGGCCTGGGAGAACTCGGCGTCGTCGGCCTCCCGGACGGCCGTCTGGAGACGCTGCCGTCGATGGCCGCGATGGCCGGACCCAGAGATATACCCGTCGTGGTCCGTCGAATTAGCGAACAAGTGCAAAGCGATCCGGCTGTGATGCTTAAACTCAAGCAAGTTGGGATACAACCCGGACGCGAGGTGACGCTCGCGGCGAGCGACGACGGTGTGCGGGTGACAGGTGACGACGAGGCGGGCAATTTTCTCGCGGTTCTCCCGCGAGAGATCGCCGCGCACGTTTTCGTCTCCACTCGCTGACCGAGGCCCCTTAGCTCGGTTGGATCCCGTTCGGGAGTCCCTCCGCTCCCAGGCCGAGACTGCAGGAGCAACCGTGGTTCGCTTTGCACACACCCGCCCACGAGGGGCGGTCACCGGATGAAGCGGTGGGGGGATGTCTCCCAGGACGCCGCCGAGCACCTTACGGCGGGTTCCGTCCTGGACCATGCTGAGATGGCGGTGGTCGTCACCGACAGATTCAGCAATCTGCTCTACTGGAACCCTTTCGCGGAAAGGCTTTTCGGACGCCCCGGCACGTCGGGGCCCCGGGACCCGTCCCTCTCCCTGGGCATCATGGAGAAGGACCACCCGCTGGCCGTCGAGCTCTCCAAGCACGTCCTCAAGGGCGGCGTCTGGGAGGGCACGTTCGACGTCAGGCGCGGCGACGGGACGATCATCTACGTCCGGGCCCAGGCCGTGCCGCTGCGCCACCCCTCGGGAGCGGTGACGGGCATCGTCATCACCGCCCGCGAGGCGATGCGCAGCAACGAGCGTGAGAAGGACCGCTTCGGGCTGCTGGAACGCATCGGCGAGCGCCTCGCCGGTTCGCTGTACGTCGAGGAGACGCTCAAGCGCGTCGCCGAGATGCTCGTCCCGCAGTTCGCCGACCACTGCTTCATCGAGCTGATGGAGGAGGGGCGGCTGGTCCGCAGGGTCTCCACCCACGTCCAGGGATGGAGCCCGCCCGCCGACACCTGGGCACCGATCGGCGCGGAGATCCGCTACCCGGCGGGCCACTACGTCGACACCGCGCTGCGCCGCCAGGAGACGATCCTCGTCGAGGACTTCGCCCAGACCAGCTATCCCAGCACGGGCGAGGCCAACACCCGCCTGGCCGCCGAGATCGGCATGACCTCGGCCATCGTGGCGCCGCTGTGCGTGCGCGGCGAGATCCTGGGGCTGATGTACCTGGGGCTGTCCAACCTGACCGACCGGCGCAGCCCGCACTACGACGCCTTCGACCGCGACTTCGTGGGGGCCATCGCCACCCGGGTCGCCCTGGCCGTCGACAACGCCCTGCTGTTCGAGGAGGAGCGGCACACCGCCGAGTCCTTCCAGAAGCACCTGCTGCCCCGCGCGCTGCCGCAGCTCGACGGGCTGGAGATCGCGGTCCGCTACTACCCGGCCGCACCCCTGGCCAGCCACGGGCAGGGCATACAGACCCAGGTCGGCGGCGACTGGTACGACGTCATCCCGCTCTCGGCGGGCCGGGTCGGCATCGTCATCGGCGACGTCGAGGGCAGGGGCGCCAAGGCGGCGGCGGTGATGGGGCAGCTGCGGGCCGCGCTGCGCGCCTTCGCCCAGGACGACAAGCCGCCCGCGGAGATCCTGGCCAGGCTCGACGAGTGGACGCGCATCATCGCCACCCCCGAGCAGGACGAGAGCGGCGCCGACATCAGCATCCCCCCCATCGTCACCTGCCAGTACCTGGTCTACGACGCCTGGTCGCGGCAGCTGTCGTTCGCCAACGCCGGTCACGCCCCGCCGCTGCTGCTCATCGGCGACACCTGCACCGAGCTGGACATCCGCGAGGTCGGCCAGCCGCTGGGGGTACGGGCCAAGGGACTGCACGCGGACCTGGTCTACAAGGAGGAGACGCGGACGCTGCCCCGCGGGGCGGCCCTGCTCCTCTACACCGACGGACTCGTCGACCGTCGCCCCCTCCGCGACGCCGACGGCCATCCGCCCGAGGTCGAGGAGACGCTGTCGCAGCTCTGCCGCAAGCTCATCGAGATCACCGACGCCTCGGTCGAGCGGATCGCCGACGTCGCCACGGTCGCGGTGCCCGGTGAGATCGACGACGACATGGCCATCCTCGTGATCAGGTCCTCCGCCGAGGACCTGGACGTCGAGGAGCGCACCTTCCCGGCCCAGCCGATCATGGTGGGGGAGGCGCGCAGGATGGCGCTGGAGGCGTTCGTCGGCTGGAACGTCCCCGAGGAGCGGGCCGAGCTGGCCTGCCTGCTGGTCTCCGAGGTCGTCACCAACGTCGTGCTGCACGCCGCCACCGCCAGCATCCCGCGCAGGGAGCTGACGATGGACGGCCCTCCGCTGCCGTTCGACGAGTCCTGGGACGTCCCCGGCTTCGAGGACGAGATCGTCAACGAGAAGGAGTTCACGCTCCGGCTGCGCCGGGGCAGGGAGTCCGTCTGGGTCGAGGTCTTCGACCAGGACCTGCGGTTGCCGCGCATCCGCAGCGCCGGGGAGAACGACGAGGGCGGCCGGGGCCTCTACCTGGTCGACCAGCTCGCCAGGCGCTGGGGCTCGCGCCCCACCAAGGAGGGCAAGGCCGTCTGGTTCGAGATCCCCACCAGGTCGCGCTGAGCCCTCGCCGTCGGGGCTGGAACACGCTCCCGATCGATGGTTGACTCGGGGCATGGAGCTGGCGTTCGAACGGCGGGGTACGGGTCCCTCCCTGGTCCTGCTGCACGGGATCGGGCATCACTGGCAGGCATGGCTGCCAGTGCTGGACCGTCTCGCCACCGAGCGCGACGTCATCGCCGTCGACCTTCCCGGCTTCGGGGTCTCCCCTCCGCTGCCGCCCGGCACGCCGTACACGGCCGAGAGCCTGGCGGACGCGATCGAGTCCTTCTTCGCGGTGCTCGGCCTGCGCGACCCTCACGTGGCGGGCAGCTCCCTGGGCGGTTACCTCGCCCTCGAACTCGCCTCGCGCGCCGTGGTCCGCTCGGCCGCCGCGCTCTCTCCCGCGGGATTCTGGAACCGCACCGAACTCGCGTACGCGCGCGCCGCCCTGCGTCTCAGCAGGACCTCGGCCGAAAGGCTTCCCCCGGACCGCGCGCTCGCCCTCGCCGAAACCCCGCTGGGCCGCTCGCTGGCCGCGGGCCTCATGGTGGCCCACCCCGCCAGGCTCTCGCCCGAGGCGCTGCTCGCCGCGCTCCAGGCGCTCGGGCAGGCTCCCGGGTTCGACGAGACGCTCGCCTCCTTCGCCGGGCTGATGCCTCCCGCGCCGCCCAAGGTGCCGGTCACGATCGCCTGGGGTGAGCACGACCGGTTGCTCGTGCGCCGCCAGGCCGTCCGGGCCGCCCGGTGGTCCGGGCAGCGGGTGAAACTGCTGCGGGGCTGCGGGCACCTGCCGATGACGGACGATCCCGAGCTGGTCGCGCGCGTGCTGCTGGACGCGTCCAGGTAGACGGGTTCCTGGAAGGACGGGCGGCCGGTGGAAGGACGGGCGGCCGGTGGAAGGACGGGCGGCCCGAGGGGCGGGCGGTCCCGCAGGTGGGCGGCACGGTGACGGGCGGCACGGTGACGGCGGTCCGGCGGGTGAGCCGGTCCCGGGCGGCGGTGCGGTCAGCGGAAGGTCTGGCCCCAGACGGCGAGCATCACGACGACGAACACGATCATGACGCCGACGTACGCGACGGGGCCGAGCCGGAAGGCGCGTCGCACCCGGTTCAGCCCCCAGGCGAACAGGAACGCCAGGAAGATCAGCAGAATCAGCCCGCTGTCCATTCGTCACCACCCCGTGCAGGTCTCCGTTGACCAGTATGCGTCGGCGGAGCCGTCACCGTGGCCGGTTAGCCGCGTTCCCCCGCCGTGAGATCGTTGCGTCTCGTGAACATGACATCGAAAATGACGCGCGTCCTGCCGGTGGCGATACTGGCCACCGGCCTCTGTGCCTGCTCAGGCGGGGTGGGCCTGTCCGCCGCGTCGCCGGCCGCGACCGCGACCGTCACCGTGACCGCCTCCACGACCCCGTCCCCCGCCCCCTCACCGTCCCCGTCGGCCTCCCCCTCGGCCCTCCCCACGGCGTCCCCGTCCGTCTCCGTCTCCGACTCCGCGCAGGCGACGCCCTCCGCGTCGCCGAGCATTCCCGGGGGTCGGGGCGTCGACGCGACGGTGCACGGGCAGCTCGCCCTGCGCGGGGTGGACGCGATCACCGTGACCCCGGAGAGCGACCAGGAGGTGAAGGCGCTCCTGCTGCCGTTCACGGAGGTGATCGACCCGGAGGGGGTGGTCTGCAGTGACGGCAAGGCCCCGCGCAGCTGCTCGATGGAGCAGTTGCAGGAGGCCCTGCAGAAGGACGCCGTCGTCTTCGCCGAGGTGACGATCAAGGACGGGGTGGCGGTGCGGATCGACAAGATCACCGAGGAGTGAGCGGACCGGCAAGGCCGGGCGGAGGCCGGTTCAGAAGCCGAAGGAACGGCCGATGATCTCCTTCATGATCTCGGTGGTCCCCCCGTAGATGGTCTGGACGCGGCTGTCGACCCAGGCCTTGGCGACGGGGTACTCCATCATGTAGCCGTACCCGCCGTGCAGCTGGAGGCAGCGGTCGATGACCCTGGTCTGCAGCTCGGTGGTCCACCACTTGGCCTTGGCGGCGTCCACCGCGGTGAGTTCGCCGGCGTTCAGGGCGAGAATGCACCTGTCCACGTAGTGGCGGGCGATGTCCACCTCGGTGTCCAGCTCCGCCAGGACGAACCGGGTGTTCTGGAAGCTGCCGATGTTCCTGCCGAAGGCCGTGCGGCTCTTGCAGTACTCGATGGTCGTCCGCAGCACGGTCTCCGCCGCCGCGACCGCCATCACCGCGATGGACAGGCGCTCCTGCGGCAGGTTGGCCATGAGCTGGAAGAAGCCCTGCCCCTCCTGCGGGCCGAGCAGGTTGGCCGCCGGCACCCGGACGTTGTCGAAGAACAGCTCCGCCGTGTCCTGGGCGTGCATGCCGATCTTCTCCAGGTTGCGGCCCCGGGTGAAGCCCTCCATGCCGCGCTCGACGACGAGCAGCGAGATGCCCCGGGCCTTGGCCTCCGGGTCGGTCTTGGCGACCACGACCACCAGGTCGGAGTTGATGCCGTTGGTGATGAAGGTCTTCTGGCCGTTGAGCAGGTAGTCGTCCCCCTGGCGCACGGCCGTCGTCCGGATGCCCTGCAGGTCGCTGCCGGCGCCGGGCTCGCTCATGCCGACCGCCGTGATCAGCTCACCGCTGACGAACCCGGGCAGCCAGCGGGCCTTCTGCCCGTCGTCGGTGAGGTCCACGAAGTACGGGGCCATCACGTCGTTGTGCAGGGAGTACCCCAGGCCGGTCGCGCCGATCGTCATGACCTCCTCGACGATCACTGCGTTGTAGCGGAAGTCCTTGATCCCCGCCCCGCCGAACTCCTCGGGCACGCCGAAGCCGAACATCCCGATCTCGCCGGCCTTCTTCCACACGTCGCGCGGGACGATGCCGTCCTTCTCCCAGCGGTCGTGGTGGGGGGCGACCTCGCGGGCCAGGAACTCACGTACGGTCTCCCGGAAGAGCTGGTGCTCCTCCTCGAAAAGGTCTCGCTGCACGGTGTGCCTCCTAGGGTCCTCGGTACAGAATACGATTCTGTTACGTCGGGTACGCCCGGCTCCGGGCCGTCCGCGTCCCCGCGGGGACATGCGGGGACGCGCGGGGGCTTCAGATCACAAGTGCGCCACGGTATCCGCCCATACCCCCCATCCCGCTGCGCCAAAGATGGGTGAAACCATACGATCTACCCTTGGTGTGCCCTGGGTATGCCCGATGAGGGCAACCTTCGTGATCGGAGTGTGTGGTGGTTCGGTGGCGATCTCGGCTCCCTAGGTCCGTCGCGGTGTCGGCCCTGTTCCTCTTCGGCGGCGCGCTGGTCGCGCTGCCCACGGGCGCGGCCGGTGCCAGCAACGCCGAACTCGTGGTCGACTACAGCTGCACGGGCGGGATCGCCCTGAACGGCGGCACGGTGAACCTCCGTACCAAGGTGTCGATCCCCACGACGCTCACGGTGGGCCAACCGCTCAACATCGGCTGGGACCTCGACTACAAGAACGGCGACCCGGCCAGGTTCGGCTCACCGGACTACTTCGAGGCCGGGGCCAAGACGCTGGTCACCGGGAACGTGCAGATCTCCGGGAGCTGGGTCGGCATCCTGCAGCCGAAGGGCTCCGCCGACCAGACCGGCAAGCTCCAGCCCGGGAAGATCCTGAAGCTTCCCGAGGGGATCTCCGACTCCGCCCACACCGCCGAGGCCGGCAAGATCAAGGTCAGCCCCCGGAAGCTGTTCGTGGACTTCATCCCCCCGGCCGGCGAGGTCATGGTCAACGACGACGACCCCCGGGTGAGCTACCACGCGGCGGGTGACTGGCAGGACGTGAACGACGAGGCGCCGAGCATCGGCGACCACGGCCGCGACCTGCACCGTACGAACATCGTGAACTCGTGGACCTCCTTCACGTTCACCGGTACCGGGATCGAGTACGTCGCCCGGCGCAGCAACACGGCGGGCAGGGTCGGGTTCAGGATCGACAACCAGGACGCCACGCCGTCCTTCGTCGACGCCTCGAAGAACGGCGACGGCACGCCGACGAACGCCGCGCACCAGGGCGGGGTGACGCTGTGGAAGTTCAACGGCCTCAAGTACGGCCAGCACACCATCGAGGTGAAGAACCTCGACAACGGCAAGTGGGCGCAGCTCGACGCGTTCCGGGTGATCACCAGGGAGCTGCAGAACCCGCCGGAGGACTACCGGGCCACCTGCACGCTCGTCAGCGCGCCGGTCTCGGTGGACGTCACCATCGCCGAGGCGGGCGCGAGCCCGTCGACCAGTGTCTCGCCCTCGGGCGGCGTCTCGCCCTCCGGGAGTGTCTCCCCCTCGGCCGGCGTCTCTCCTTCGGGGAGTGTCTCGCCCTCGGCCAGCGCCTCCGCCTCGGCCAGTGCGTCCGCCTCCGCGTCCGCGTCCGCGAGTGGCAACCCCTCGGCCGCGCCGAACGGCGGTACCTCCACGCCCAAGCCGACCCTGACCGTGACCGCCGTCGTCACCCCCACCAGGGCCACGCCGACCACGCCGCAGGTGATCATCACGCCGAGCGGCGGGGCGCAGACCGGTCAGGCGCCGGACGAGAGCTCCGGCCTGGGACTGCTGGGCGCGGGAACGGCGATGGTGACCGGGAGCGCGCTCGGCGGTGTGGTCCTGATGAGGCGGCGAGCGGCACACGTACGAGGTCAGAGGGATAGCTGAGGAGGCCCGGATGTACCAAGGACCCACCGGCGGCCCCGATCCGTACCAGGGCGGCCCCGACCCCCGTCACGGCGGCGGCCCCGCGCCCAAGCCCAAGGCGAACCTGCTGATGGGCGGGCTCCTGGTGGCCGGTTCCCTCGGCGGGGTGGCCGCGATCATGGCCGGCCTGCTCGTCTACCTGACGCCCGCGGCGGAGGAGGACGCGCCGTACGGGCCGCCCGTGCCGCGGGCGGCGGCCAGCTCCCTGGGGCCCCAGGATCCGGGAGCCGGGCAGCAGGTCACCGACCAGCAGCCCCCCGGGGCGACGCTGCCGTCCTCGGTGGGTCCCGGCGGGCTCGACGTCCCGCTGACGCCCGCCGCCCCCACGGCGCCGCCGCCGCTGCCCGTGGTGCTGCCCCCGGAGCCGCTGAAGAGCGACGGGGTGAGGCCCCGCCGCCTGGCCATCCCGAAGATCGGTGTGATGGCCCCGCTGATGGCGCTCGGTGTCGGCTCCGGGCGGGAGGTCCAGACGCCCCCGCTGAACAGGCCCAACCTGGCCGGCTGGTACAAGCACGGCCCGATCCCCGGGCAGCAGGGCCCCTCGGTCGTGCTGGGACACGTGAACAACAAGCGCGGGGCCGCGGTCTTCAGCCGCCTGAAAGAGGTCACGCGCGGGGACAAGATCAAGGTCTCCCGGTCGGACGGGAGCATCGCGGAGTTCACGGTCGACGGCGTGGAGCAGGTCAGCAAGAAGGCGTTCCCGTCGAAGCGGGTCTACGGCAACACCGGTGAGGCGACGCTGAGGCTCGTCACCTGCGGCGGTGTCTACAACGCCAGGACCGGCCACTACACCGACAACATCATCGTCTACGCGACCCTGTCGAAGACCCGCGCCTGAGCGTGGTCCCCGGCCCGCGCGCCGGGGACCGCACGCCGGGCCGGTACGGGTCGGGCCGATGTTCGGTCAGGCCGGTGCGGGCCGGGCCGATGCCGGTCAGGTCGGTGCGGGCCGGGCCGGTGCGGGCCGGGGTCGTCTCCGGTCGTGTCGTGTGTCCGTCCCCGGCGGGCCGCCCGCCCTCGTTAGCCGCCCTGGCGATCAGGGTAGAAGCCGTTTGTACCAGCTGAGTCCCCCCGAACGATGACAGACGGGGGTGTGCCCAGGTGAGCACGATGCGGGCCGGTGTCGTAGCCCTACTCATAGGTGTGGCGGCGGTCGGCGGCGTCCAGCAGACGAAACAGCCGCACGAACGGTCCACCGGCTGGGGCGCCGAACGACCGGCGGTGAAGCGCGCGGCGGGGTGGACGGCCAGGCGGCCTGACGCGCACACCGGGCGGCGGTACGACGGGGGAAGGATCGCGCAGGCCTTCAAGCGGGCCTTCGGGCGGACGGAGCCGAGCACCGCACGCGGGGACCGGAGCGCCTGGGGGTCGGGCCGAGAGGGAACCGGCGGGTACGGGGGCCGGGAGGCCGGGGACTGGAGAGGCGCGGGCGGTTACGAGGACGGCGGTTTCGGGCGTTCGCGGGATCGCGGGGCCGGCCGGTACGAGGAGCGCGGGTTCGGGCGCTCGGCGGGTCCGGCGTACGGGCGACAGGGCGAGCGCGGGTTCGGACGGCGCGGATCGGAGGCCCGGCACGGCGGGCAACGGTGGTCCGGTCGCCCGATGAGGGCCGGGCGTGACGCACGGCACCACCGTCAGCGGCAGGGGAAGGCCAGGGCGGGCTGGTCGCGCGAGGGACGGGGGCGCTGAACCGGCGGTCCTTCGAGAGGCGCAGAGCCGAGCGGGCGATTCCGGGAGAGGCTGGGGTGGCGCCCCGGGGAGGGGGCCGAGCCGACGGTCCCGTGAAGGAGGCTCGGACGGTTCCGCCGATGCATCCTAGGTAGATTACGTCCCGTTTCATACGTTGATTACTTCTCGTGGGTATTCGCGTATCCGGTCCGGGTATAGATGTTTATACCAATGTGTCCCCCCGCTGAGCCGGAGCGAGGGGTGGGCACGGGTGATCAGGACGCAGGCCGGTCTTCTGGCCGTGATCATAGGAATGGCCGCGATCGGCGCTCTGCAGCACGCGGAGACGGCGGGAACGCGCACCACGGGCCCGGCGGCCGGACAGACCGCTCACCAGGCGGAACGATTCGCCCACCAGGCGGGACGGCCCGCGCATCGGGCGGGACGGCCCGCGCATCGGGCGGGACGGCCCGCGCATCGGGCAGGGCGATCCGCAAGCTCGAAGACCGGCCGCCGCGGCAGTCCGGTGGCGCGCGGGACCGGAGAGCACGAGGTCACGCCGATCGTCATCGCGCATCGCGGCGCCAGCGCCTTCCGGCCCGAGCACACCCTGCTGTCCTACCGGGTCGCCATCTCGATGGGCGCCGACTTCATCGAGCCCGACCTCGTCTCCACCAAGGACCACGTGCTGGTCGCCCGGCACGAGAACGAGCTGTCGGCGACCACGGACGTGGAGAAACACCCCGAGTTCGCCGCCCGCAGGACGACCAAGCTCGTCAACGGCGCCCGGCGCACGGGCTGGTTCACCGAGGACTTCACCCTGGCCGAGCTGCGCACCCTGCGCGCCAGGGAACGCTTCGCCCGGGAACGGCGGGACAACACCGCCTACGACGGCAGGGCCCGCGTCCCGACGCTCGACGAGATCGTCCGGCTCGCGCAGAAACACGGGGTGGGCGTGTACGCCGAGACGAAGTTCCCCACCTACTTCGCCTCGATCGGCCTGCCGCTGGAGGCGCCGATGCTGGAGACGTTCACGCGCCACGGCTGGGACGGCGAGGACGACCCGGTGTTCATCCAGTCCTTCGAGACCGGGAACCTCAGGCGGCTGCGTCCCCTCACCAGGATCCGGCTCGTCCAGTTCGTCGCCGCGGCCGGGGCGCCGTACGACCTCGTGCGCGCCGGGGACCGGCGCACCTACGACGACATGGTGACGCCGAAGGGCATGGCGGAGATCGCCGGGTACGCCGACGGCATCGGCGTGGTCACCAAGCGGATCGGCCCCGGCGAGCCCGGCGGCATCGACGGGAGGAAGATCTCGCCCGCCGCGCTCGTCGGGAACGCCCACCGCGCGGGCCTCCTGGTGCACGCCACCACGGTCCGCAGGCTCGACGCGCGGCTGCGGGCCGAGGACCGCGGACGCGACACCGACCGCGTCACCGAGCAGGTGAGGACGTGGCTGAGGCACCTGTACCGGCTGAAGGTGGACGGCGTCATCGCCGACGACCCCGGCCTCGCGCGCGCCGTGCGGGAGAGCATGCGCGCCGGAGGCTGACGCGCGGCACGGGAGATCCCGCGCACCCGGAAACCGGCGCACGGTGCGGGAGATCCCGCGCACCCGGAAACCGGCGCGCGGTGCGGGACGAGGCCCGTGCGCCGGTGTGCGTCACCGACTCCCGGTGGCGGGGTAGCGCAGGATCCGGTCGTCGCCGTCGCGTACGTCACCCCGTCCGTCGGTGTTGGACGTGGTGAGCCAGAGCGCGCCGTCCGGTGCCACGGCGACCGTGCGCAGGCGGCCGTAGCGCCCGGACAGCTCGGCCCGGGGCTCGCCGGTCCTGCCGTCGCTCAGCGGGACGGTCCAGAGCCGTTCCCCGCGCAGCGCCGCCACGTACAGCGTGTTCCCGGCGATGGCGGCACCGGACGGGGACGCCTCGTCGGTGGGCCACGTCACCAGCGGGTCGGTGAACCGGCCGCCGTCCGAGTCGCCCTTCCCCTCGACCTCGGGCCAGCCGTAGTTGCGTCCGGGCTCGATCAGGTTGACCTCGTCCACGGTGTTCTGGCCGAACTCGATGGCGAACAGCCGTCCCCGCGCGTCCCAGGCCAGCCCCTGGACGTTGCGGTGCCCGAGGCTGTAGACGGCCGAGCCCTCGCGCGGGTTGCCGGGGGCGGGGTCGCCCTCCGGCGTCAGCCGCAGGATCTTCCCGTTGGGGCTGTCCGGATTCTGCGAGGCGCCGCGCTCTCCCGCGTCACCCGTCCCGGCGTACAGCATGCCGTCGGGACCGAACGCGATGCGGCCGCCGTTGTGGATGCCCGACTTGGCGATGCCCTCGAACACCGGCTCGGGCGTGGCGTCGTCGAGCCGGAAGCGCACGATCCGGTTGTCGGACGCGGCGGTGAAATACGCGTACACGTACCGGTCCTCGTCGTAGCCGGGGGAGACGGCGAGGCCGAGCAGGCCGCCCTCCCCGCCCGGGGCCACGCCGGGCACCCGGTAGACCTCGCGGGGCTGCCCGCCGCGCGCCGGGACCCGCAGGACGCG
This sequence comes from Streptosporangium sp. DT93, assembly GCF_049844535.1. NCBI lineage: Bacteria > Bacillati > Actinomycetota > Actinomycetes > Streptosporangiales > Streptosporangiaceae > Streptosporangium > Streptosporangium sp. DT93. The sequence continues at coordinate 40,226 of NZ_JBNCLF010000027.1, read as the reverse complement.
GCCGCTGTCCCGCTCGGCGACCAGCGCGTCGCCGCCCGGCAGGAAGGCCAGCCCCCAGGGGGCCCGGATCCCGGTGGCGATCTCCTCGCCCGCGCCCAGGTCAGGTGTCCCGGTCCCGCTCGGCGCCGGGGCCGAGGTCGCCGCGGGGCTCCGCCCGCCGCCGGGTGCCTGGGAGGCGGACGCGCTCGCGCCCCCGGCGGTCACCACCGGCGTGGCGGCGGCCCCGGAAGCGGGTCCCGGGGCGGCCGGGTCGCCGGCGCAGGCGGTGAGCAGGACCGTCAGCCCGGCGGCGGCCGCGATCCGGCTCGCGTTCTTCCTCATGGACACCCCTTCTGTGGCCGATCTGTGGCCGAGCGTCCCGGCCGGTCGCCCGGACCGGTCGTTCGGATCAATCGGCCCTTCGTACCCCATGTTCGCGCCTTGTCCCGTGCCGCGCGTCGCCGGACGCCGGTTCGCGCACATGCCGGTTCGCGCGGACGCCGGTCCACGCACATGCCGGTCCGCGCGGGCCGTCCGCCGTCGCCGGGATCCCGTGTCACGGTGTACCGGAGTCCGGCGGGGGAGCCTCAGGGGTGCGACGGGCTCTCAGGGGACGTGCCCGGCGGCCCGTACCCGGTCGGGGGTGATCGGCAGGTCGCGCAGGCGGGAACCGGTGGCGTGGAAGACGGCGTTGGCGATCGCCGCGGCGGCGCCGACGATCCCGATCTCACCGATGCCCTTGGTGCCGACCGGGTTGAGCTCGCCGTCGTCCTCGTCGATCCAGTGCGCCTCCAGGCCGCGCACGTCGGCGTTCGTCGCGATGTGGTACGAGGCCAGGTCGTGGTTGACGAAGTCCCCGAACTCGGGGTCCACCTCCAGGGACTCGTGCAGGGCCATGGAGATCCCCATCGTCATCCCGCCGAGGAACTGCGAGCGCGCCGTCCTGACGTTGACGATCCGGCCGCACGCGAAGACCCCCAGCAACCGCTCGACGCGGACCTGCCCGCTGTCGGCGTCCACCGTGACCTCGGCGAACTGCGCCCCGAACGCGTGGCGCGAGAGCGACCTGGAGGCCTGGACGTCCTCGGTGGTGTCCGCCCTCGCCTCCATCCCGCCGGAGGGGACCACGCCCGACCGGCCGTCGAGCTCCGCCGTCAGCGCGCGGCACGCCTTGCTCACCGCCCACCCCCACGAGGAGGTGCCCATGGACCCGCCGGCGGGCGGCGCGGCGCCGAAGACGCTGCGGCCCACCCGTACCGTGACCCGGTCCATCGGCACGCCGAGCTCGTCGGCGGCGATCTGGGTCAGCGCGGTGCGGGCCCCGGTGCCGATGTCGGCGGCGGCGACCTCGACGACGAACCCACCCCCCGGCTCGGTGCGGGCGGTCGCGGTGGACGGGCTGATGAAGACGGGGTAGGTCGACGCGGCCACGCCGGTCCCGGTCAGCAGCCGGCCGTCGCGGCGGACCCCGGGGGCCGGGTCACGGCCGGCCCAGCCGAAGCGCGCCGCCCCCTCACGCAGGCAGGCCACCAGGTTGCGGCTGCTGAAGGCGAGCCCCGACTCCGGGTCGGTCTCCGGTTCGTTGACGATCCGCAGCTCGACGGGGTCCATCCCCAGGGCGTACGCCAGCTCGTCCATCGCCGACTCCAGCGCGAACATCCCCGGCGCCTCGCCGGGCGCCCGCATCCACGAGGGGGTCGGCACGTCCAGCCGGAGCAGCCGGTGGACGGTACGGCTCGCGGGCGCCGCGTACATGACGCGGCTGCCCGCGGCCGTCTGCTCGGTGTACTCGGTGAGCTTCGAGCTCTGCTGGAGCGCGTCGTGCCAGAGCGCGGTGAGCCGCCCGTCCCGCTCCGCCCCCAGCCGTACCCGTTGCACGGTGGGGGTGCGGTAGCTGACCAGCGGGAACATCTGCTGCCTGGTCATCGCCACCTTGACCGGCCGGTCCACGGCACGGGCGGCCAGCGCCGCCAGCACGGTCGGGGGGCGGAGCTCGCCCTTCGACCCGAAACCGCCGCCCACGTGGTCGGCGACGACGCTCACCGCGCCCTCGGGCAGGCCGAACAGCCTCGCGATCGCCGTCGCCGACCTCCAGGGCGACTGGTCGGAGTTGTAGAGGGTCAGCGTCTCCCCCTCCCAGAGCGCGATCGTGGCGTGCGGCTCCATCGGGGCGGCGTGCTCGGCCGGGGTGGTGTAGACGGCGTCGACGCCGGCCGGTGCCCGTGCCAGGGCCTCCTCGACCTCGCCGCGATCGACGGTGCCGGTCAGGCCGGCGTTCACCTTCCCGGGCGAGTAGATCGCCGGGTTCTCCGGGTCCAGAACGACGTCGTGCTCCTCCTCGTCGTACTCCACCCTCACCGCCGACGCCGCCTCGCGGGCCCCCTCCAGGGTGTCGGCGACCACGGCCGCGACGATCTGCCCCCGGTAGGCCACGTCGGCCGACTGCAGGAGGTGCAGCTCGTCGCTCTTCCCCGGGCGGAGCCGGGGGGCGTTGCCGCTGTCCAGCACGGCGATCACCCCCGGCAGCGCCCGCGCCGCGCCGGCGTCGACCGAGCGCACCCGGCCCCGGGCGACGGTGGACTGCACCGGCCAGACGTAGACGGCGTCCGGGACCGGGTACTCGTAGGCGTAGCGGACCGTGCCGGTGACCTTGTCGCGTCCCTCGATCCTGCCCGGCGCCCCGCCGACCACCCTGTCGAGCGTCGTCATCCCCGTCCTCCTCCGCCGGAGCCCGCCACCGGCCCGGACGGGCCCGGCGAACCGTTCGAACCACTCGAACCGTTCGAGCCCGCCGTCCGGTCCCCCGAACCGTTCGAGCCCGACGTCCGCTCCACGCTCACGAGATCGAGGACGACCGCCGCGATCAGGTCGCGGGCGAGCCCGATCTTGAACTCGTTCCCGGGCAGGGGGCGGGCCGTCGCGAACTCCGCCTCCGCCGCCGCGGTCAGCAGCTCCCGGACCGGCACGTGGCCGGTCAGCGCCCGCTCGGCCTCCCGGGCCCGCCACGGCCGCGGGGCCACCCCGCCGAGGGCCAGCCGGATCTCCCGCAGCGAGCCGTCGCCCCCGGTCACGACCACCGCGGCGACCGAGACCAGCGCGAACGCGTAGGACCAGCGGTCGCGGACCTTGCGGTACCGCATGACCGCTCCGGGCGGGGGCGGCGGCAGCTCCACCCCGGTGATCAGCTCGCCGGGCTCCAGCACGGTCTCGCGCTCGGGGGTGTCGCCGGGCAGCAGGTGGAAGTCGCCGAGCGGCACCCTCCGCTCGCCCCCGGCGGCGGGCCGCAGGTGCACCACGGCGTCGAGGGCGGCCATCGCCACCGCCATGTCGGAGGGGTGGGTGGCCACGCAGGCACCGGAGGTGCCGATCACCGCCAGGTCCCGGTGGGCGCCGTGGATCGCCGGGCAGCCCGTGCCGGGCTCGCGTTTGTTGCACGGCTTGGTGACGTCCAGGAAGTACGGGCAGCGCGTGCGCTGCAACAGGTTGCCGCCGGTGGTGGCCATCGACCTGAGCTGTCCCGACGCCCCGGACAGCAGCGCCTGGGCCAGCGCGGGGAAGCGCTCGCGGACCCCCCGGTCCCCGGCGAGGTCGCTGTTGCGCACCAGCGCGCCGATCAGCACGCTCCCGTCGGGCCGGTGCTCGATCCGGTCGTACGGCAGCCCGGTGACGTCCACCAGCGACGGCGGCCGGGCCACGCCGAGCTTCATCAGGTCCACCAGGTTGGTGCCGCCGGCCAGGAAGACCGCGCCGCCACGGCCGCCACGGCCGTCGTGGCCGTCGCGGACGGCGGCGGTCGCGGAGGCGGGGCCGGTGGCGCGTTCGTAGGCGAAGGGCCTCACGACGCCTCCCCGCGATTCCCGCCGACCGGCAGCGGTCCCGCGTCCCGCCGGCCGGCCACCTCCAGCACGGCCTCGACGATCCCGGCGTAGGCCCCGCACCGGCACAGGTTGCCGCTCATCCGCTCGCGCACCTCCTCGGCGTCCAGGGCCCGGCGGGAGGCGATCCCGGCCGCGACGTCCTCGGTGACGTGGCTCGGCCAGCCCCGGTCCGCCTCGGCGAGGGCGCCGAGCGCCGAGCAGACCTGGCCCGGCGTGCAGTAGCCGCACTGCAGGCCCTCGTGGTCGAGGAACGCCTGCTGCACCGGGTGCAGGCCGCCGTCGCCCGTCAGGGCGGCGACCCCCTCGACGGTGACGATCCGCCGCCCGGTGACCGCCACCGCGAGCGTCAGGCAGCTGTTCACCCGCCGGTCGTCCAGCAGGACCGTGCACGCCCCGCACTGCCCGTGGTCGCACCCCTTCTTCGTCCCGGTCAGCCCCAGGTGCTCGCGCAGGGCGTCGAGGAGGGTCACCCGGTTGTCCAGGGTGAGCGAGTGGTCATCGCCGTTGACGCGCAGCGTGACTTCGCTGACGAACGCTTCGTCTGCCATGACGTTGACCTGCCCGGCCCCCGGTGGGGTCCGTCACCGTTCAAGGTGAAAGATTCCCAAAGACGGCGAACGTACGGGGTGGAAGATCACGGCGGGCGGGGAGGTCAGGCGGGTTCGGCGAGCAGGCGCTCGGCCACGTCCACATCGGTGATCAGCACGTTGATCCACCGGCCCCGCAGGGCCGCCTTGATCGCGGAGTACTTCCGCTCGCCCCCGGCGACGGCGACCCGGCGCTCCACGGCGCGGAACGTCTCGACGTCTATCCCGACGACCCTCCGGTCGAAGGCCGAGTCGACCACGCCGCCCTGGGCGTCGAAGAAGTGCAGGCACACGTCGCCGACGGCGCCCAGCGAGCGGAGCTCCTCCTGGTCGGCGTGCCCGACGGCGTTGCCGCTCCGCAGCAGGAGCGGGGACGGCTCCAGGCTGCCGATGCCGACCAGGACGACGGTCAGCTCCCGCCACTGCGCCATCACCTCGACGACCGCCGCGTCCTGCAGCAGCGCGTCGCGGACCACCGGCGTCCCGACGACGCCCGCGGACGGGACGAAGACCGGCCGGGCGCGGGTGACGCCGGCCAGGCGGCTGATCAGCCGGGTGGCGTGGACCTGTGCCTCGGGGCTGCCGACCCCGCCGACGACCTGCATGACGCGGTCGGCGACCTGGGTGCCCCTGGGGTGCATGCGCTCGACGGCGGCCAGCAGCGTCTCGCTCCAGGAGGAGATGCCGATGACGTCGCCGCTTTTGAAGGTGGTGTCGAAGTAGGCCGCGGCGGCCGAGCCCAGTGCCGGGATCACGTCGCCGCCGGTGCCGCCGGTGTCGACCACCACCGCGTCCCGCAGCCCGTGGCGGCGCTGCAGCTCCTCCTCCAGCTCGGTGTGCACCCCGTCGGGGAGCACCACGACGGTACGGACGATGCCGCGGGTGATGGCCTCCTTGAGCAGGCGGGAGACGCGCGGCTGCGAGATGCTCAGCGCCGTGGCGATCTCGGGCTGCCGCATGCCCTGCTCGTGGTACATCCGCGCGACCCGGGCCAGCAGGCGCAGGTGGTCGACGGCCACGGTACGGCCGGAACGGTGAACCTGTCCCAGCTCCGGGACGACCATGCACCGCCTCCTCGTCAGATCGTGGGACCGGCCGGCGCCGTCCCGCGCGGTGGCGGTGACGGCACGTGCCGGTGATGTGGCCGGTCGCGCGGGCCGGGACGCGGCCGGACGTCGTCCCTCCGCGACCGGCCACTCAGCGTACCGGCTCGGGTTTCCTCATGCCCGGTGAGCCCGGACCTGGGAGCCGTGACCGGAATGTCGTCCCGTGTCCGGCCGGGACGTCCGGCCCGGACCCGGGCCGCGACCTTCCGCCGGCACCTTCCGCAGGGACCCGGCCCGGGGCCCGGCGGAAGGTCGCGGGGGTGGTCACTTCCTGCCGAAGACCCCGAACTCGTCGGCGTTCTCCTTGGTGACCAGCTCGCAGTCGATGGACTGCTTCTCCTCGGCGCCGGTCGAACCGGTCCTGATCAGCTTGTCGGCCTGCTCCACGGCGCTCTCCGCGGCCTGGGCGGCCGGCTGCAGGGCGGTCGCGTGCATCTGGCCCGCCTTGATGGCGGCGATGGCGTCCGGGCTGCCGTCGAAGCCGACGACCGTCACCTTGTCGAGGATCCCGGCGGCCTTGAGCGCCGCCACCGCGCCGAGGGCCATCGTGTCGTTGCCCGCGATGACGCCCTGGATGTCGCGGTTCTTCTGGATGATGGTCTCCATCTTGGAGAACGCCTCCTGCTGGTCCCAGTTGGCGCTCTCCTTGGCCACCGGCTTCAGGTCCGGGTACTGGGAGATCACGTCGGCGTACCCCTTGGAACGCACGCTGGCGTTGGTGTCGGACTCCTTGCCGACCAGCTCGACGTAGTTGCCCTTCTCCTTCATGGCCTCCACGAACGACTGGGCGGCCAGCTGGGCGCCCTGGGAGTTGTTGGAGACGATCTGGGCCTTGGCCACACCGGTGGCGTTGATCTCCCGGTCGATCAGGAAGACCGGGATGCCGCCCTGCGCGGCCTTCCTGACCGGGCCGATGGAGGCGTCGGCGCCGGCGTTGTCCAGGATGATGGCCTTGGCCTTCCTGGAGATGGCCGCGTCGACCAGCTCGCTCTGCTTGTTGGGGTCGTCGTCGTGCGAGGCGACCGACGTCTCGTAACCGAGCTCCTCCGCCTTGACCTTGGCCGCGTCGGCCTCGGCCTTGAAGAAGGGGTTGTCCGGGGACGGGGTGATGACGGCGATCAGCCCGCCCGCCTCGCCGCCGCCGGACGGGTTCGCCGCCTGGCTGGTCTGCGCGGTGGGCGCGCTCTGCGCCGAGGTCTCGGCGCCGCCCCCGCACCCCGCCAGCAGCGAGGTGCCGGCGAGCAGCGAGATCGCGAGGCCGAGGCCCCGCCTGCGGATGGAACCAACGATGGGAACGGACATCTCCGACCTCCGGAAAGTGGTGAACGGTGTGTGGACGAGGGGTGGGAGGTGACCGCCGCGGGGGCGGTCGCCCGGTCGTGGTCCGCGAGGTCCGGTGGGTCCGGTGCGGGGTCCGGTCACTCGGCGGAGGGGGAGCCCGCCGTCCCCCGCGGCCCGGGCGGGCCGCGGGGGACGCGGGTGGCGGTCAGCCGGGTTGTTTGCTGGCCACCACCGCCGAGACCGCGGCGCCGCGCCGCTGGAACCGCTGCTGGCCCTGGTCCAGCATCACCGCGAGGATGATCACGGCTCCCTTGATGAGGATCTGCCAGAACGTCGACACGCCCAGGATCACCAGGCCGTCGGCGAGGAAGCCGATCACGAAGGCGCCGACGAGGGTGCCGCGCACGGTGCCGCGCCCCCCGCTCAGCGCGGCGCCGCCGATGACGACCGCGGCGATCGCGTTGAGCTCGTAGGTCTCACCGGCCTGCGGTGCGGCCGAGGTGAGCTCCGAGGCGATGATCAGGCCCGCGATCGCGGCGCAGGCGCCGGAGATCACGTAGACGGCCGTCTTGACCCGGTCGACCGGGACGCCGGAGAGTTCGGCGGCCCGCTCGTTGCCGCCCGTGGCGTACAGCCACCGCCCGAACGGGGTCTTGACGAGGACCAGCGTCACGACGACGGCGAGGACGATCATGATCCAGATCGATGTGGGCAGGCCGAGCGGACGCCCGCTGCCCAGCAGGTCGAAGCCGGTGTTGCCGAGCTGCGGGGAACCGGCGAGGTTGGGGTAGGTCGTGCCGCCGGAGATCAGCAGGGCGAGCCCTCGCGCCACGTAGAGCATGCCGAGCGTGGCGATGAACGGCGCCACCTTGAAGCGGGTGACGAGGATGCCGTTCACCAGGCCGACGAGCATGCCGACCGCGATGCAGAGGACGATCACCCCCCACACCGGCGGGTAGGCCAGCATGTCGACGAACCCGAGGTTCAGTCCCTGGAGCAGTTCTCCGGCGACGACGCCGGAGAGCCCGACGATCGAGCCGACCGACAGGTCGATGCCGCCCTTGAGGATGACCAGCAGCATGCCGAGCGCGATGACCGCGTTGATGGCGACGTGCTTGGTCATCGTGATGAGGTTCGGCACGGTCAGGAACGAGTCCGACAGCAGGCCGAACACCACGATCAGGACCGCGAGCGCGATGAACGCCCGCAGCTCGAACACGGCGTTCAGCAGCGACAGGCGGCGGGCCTCGGCCGCCACCTTCGCCGGTGGGGGCTCGTCCGGGGCCGGCAGGGCGGGGGTGGTTCTCTGCGAGGTCACGTGGCGCCCTCCTCGGCCGCGCCGACGGCGGCACCGTCCGACACACTCATGAGTTCCTCCCGGGTCGTCTCGCCGCGCCGGAACTCGCCGGCGACGACCCCGCGGGCGAGCACCAGCAGCCGGTCGGGGATGTGCAGCGCCTCCTCGGCGTCCGAGGTGGTGAAGAGGACGGCCAGGCCGCGCCGGGCCTGGACCGCCATGAGCTCGAAGATGTCGGCCTTGGCGCCGACGTCGACGCCGCGCGAGGGCTCGTCCAGCAGCAGCACCCGCGGGCCGGTCAGCAGCGCCTTGCCGATGACCACCTTCTGCTGGTTGCCGCCGCTCAGCGAGCCGATGGACGCCCCGGCGCCGTCCGTCTTGACGGTGACGTCGGAGATCATGCGGTCGACCGCGTCCCGCTCGCGGTCGGCGGAGACGAACAATCGCCGCACGAACCGGCCCAGCCCGGCCAGGGAGAGGTTCTGCCCGACCGACATCGTCTGGACCAGGCCGTCGCGCTGGCGGTCCTCGGGGACCAGGACCACGCCCCGGTCGATGCGGTCGCGGATGCCCGAGCTCCCCAGCGCGTCGCCGGCGAGCAGGACCTCCCCCGACTGCGCCGGGATCCGGCCTGCGAGCGCCTCCAGCAGCTCGGTGCGGCCCGAGCCCATCAGGCCGTAGACGCCCACGATCTCGCCCTCGCGGACGGTCAGGGAGAGGGAGTCGATCGCCAGGCGGTCGGGGTTGGCCGGGTCGGCCACCGTGAGCCCGCGCAGCGTCAGCAGCTCCTCGCCGATGACCGGGACGCGGTGCGGGAACAGGGCGTCCTGGTCGCGGCCGACCATCTGCTCCACGATCCACCGGATGTCGACGGCCCCGGCGTCGGCGGTGGCGACGCGCCGCCCGTCGCGCAGGACCACCACGTCGTCGGCGATCTCCAGGGCCTCGTCCAGGTGGTGGGAGACGTAGACGACCGCGACCCCGTTCGCGGTCAGCTCCCGGATGATCCGGAACAGGACCTCGACCTCCGGGGCGGTGAGCGCCGAGGTGGGCTCGTCCATGATCAGCACCCGGGCCTCCTGGAGGAGCGCCCGCGCGATCTCCACGATCTGCTGCTGGCCCAGCCTCAGGTCGCCGACCGGCCGGTCGGGGCCCAGGTCCTCCTCCAGGCTGCGCAGGATCGCCACGGTGGTGGCCCGCTGGGAGGCGCGGTCGATCGCGCCGAAACCGGCGTGGATCTCCCGGGCCAGGAAGAGGTTGTCCTGGATGCTCAGGTTGGGGCAGAGGTTGAGCTCCTGGTGGATGATCGAGATGCCCTGGTCGGCGGCGCTGCGGGGCGAGAGCAGCTCGACGGGCCGCCCGTCCAGCTCGACGTGTCCCGTGGTGGGGTGTTCGATCCCGGAGAGGATCTTCATCAGGGTGGACTTGCCGGCCCCGTTCTCGCCGAACAGCGCGGTCACCCGGCCGGCGGCGACCTCGAAGTCGACGCCCTTGAGCGCGTGCGTGCCGCCGTACACCTTGGTGACGTCGCGGGCGCGCAGGACCGGGGAGATCGAGGTCGTCACGGCGCCTCCTCGATCGCGATCGGGGTGATGGTCACCACGGTGGGGCCGAGCAGGTTGAAGGCGCCGGTGAAGGTGATCTTCTTGCCCGCCAGGCCCGGCGCGTCCAGGGACGCGAGCAGCTTCTGCCGCATCCGGTTGTTCAGCGCGGTGGCCGCGTCGGCGTACTCGACCTGGTTGAGGAACTGCCCGAAGGTGATGTATCCGGCCGCGTCCCGCAGTGCCGTGCCGTTGATGGCCGGGCCGGTCTGCAGCGACACCCGGGTGCCCTCGGGCAGGCCGGGCACGGTCACCGGCAGCAGCCCGGACCTCACCGTCCCGGCCTCGCCGGTGCCCGTGACCGCGAAGCTGTAGGGGCCGGTTCCCTGGCGGACGCCGTACTGCCTGCCCGCCGCGTCCTTGTCGGCGGCCAGTGCCCTCACCAGCACGGGCAGCTCGACGGCCCTCTTCTCGATGGCGGGCACGACCTTGCTCTCGTAGTTCTGCGCGCCGAACGCGGCCGGGTCGAACCGTTTGGGGCCCGAGGCCGCGACCGACTCCGCCGAGCGGTACTGCGTGCTGAACCCGATGGCCGCCAGAAGGATCACCGCCAGGGCGGCGGCGATCCAGCTCGCCGGGATCCGCCGGCGGGGCGTCCGCGCGTCGTGTTCCCGCGCCGTGGCCGTCGTGCTCATGCGCCGCTCCTCTCGGCCAGGCCGGCGCCCGCCCGCTGTCTCGTGGGGTACGGATCGGCCGCGCCGGTGCGGGGCCGGGACCGCGCGACCGCCTCGTGCCAGGCGGCGCGCCGGGCCGCCCGGTCCGGTGCTCCGGCGGCCGGGTGGAAGTCGTCGGACGGCCGGGGGCGGGCCTCAAGATCGGTGAGGCTCCACAGCCCGGCCGCCAGGCCCGCCGCGTCGGCCACGCCGAGCGCGGACAGGTCGTGCTCGCCGGAGCGCGAGACCGGGCGCCCGCCGATGTCGGCCTGCAGCCGCATCATCCGGTCGCTGCGGGTCAGGCCGCCGTCGGCCAGCAGCACGCGGACCTCGCCGGTGGCCCGCTCGACCTCCGCGATCACGTCCTCGACCTGGAAGGCCACCGCCTCCAGGGCCGCGGTCACCAGGTGGCCGCGGCCGGAGCCCAATGTCAGGCCGCTCAGCACCGCGACCGCGTCGGGCTCCCACCAGGGGGCGCCCAGCCCGCCGAAGGCGGGCACCAGGTGGACGCCGAGCGAGGTGCCGGCGGCCTCGCCGAGGAGGGCCTCGACGGTCGTGCCGAACAGGTCGGCGAGCCAGCCGAGGGTACGGCCGGTCGCCCGGATGTTGCCCTCCACGGCCGGCACCGGCCCGGTCACGTCCCAGGCGACGCTGCGGCAGAGCCCGGGGGCGTCGTCGCAGTCGCCGACGGCCATCACCGACGAGCCGGTCCCGTAGGTGGCCTTCACCACGCCGGGCCGCCACCCGCCGTGCGCGAACATCGCGGCGTGCGAGTCGCCCATCACGGCCAGCACGGGCACCCCGTCCGGGAGCGGCGCCAGGCCGCGGGCCGCGGGGAAGGGTCCTCGGGAGGGGACGATCCGCGGCAGCACCTCGCGCGGCACGCCGAACAGGTCGAGCAGGAAGGGGTCCCACTGCCGGGTCGCCAGGTTCATGAGCTGGGTGCGGGAGGCGTTGCCGACCTCCGCGAGATGCTCCCCGGGTCCTGGGGAACCTTCGACGGGGCCGCCGCCCAGGCGGCTCAGCAGCCACGAGTCGACGGTGCCCAGGCAGAGCTCGCCCGCCAGGGAGCGGCGGCGGTCCGGGTCGTGGGTGTCGAGCAGCCAGCGGGCCTTGAGCGCGGAGAACATCGGGTCCAGCGGCATCCCGCTGGCCGCGCGCACCGCCGGGCCCGCGCCGGTGGCGGCCAGCGCGCGGCACCGTCCGGCCGTGCGCCGGTCCTGCCAGCTGAGCAGGGGGCCGACCGGCCGGCCGGTGCGGCGCTCCCAGAGCACCAGCGACTCGCGCTGGTCGCTGAGGCCGATCCCGGCGACGCGGGGGGCGAGCGCGGGGTCGACGCAGTCCGCGACGGCCCGGCGCACGCTCTCCCAGATCTCCTCGGCCGACTGCTCCACCCATCCCGGGAGGGGACGGCTCTCGGAGACCGGGGCCGACCCGCGCGAGACGATCCGGCCGTCGCCGTCGACGAGCAGCGCCTTGGTGGAGCCCGTCCCCTGGTCGACGGCCAGGACGAGCGGGCCGGTGCTAGCCATGTCCCAGCAGTTCGCGTACGGCGTCGGCGACGCCGTCGGCGGAGAGCCCGAAGTGGTCGAGCAGGAACGAGGCGTCCCCGGTGGGGGCGAAGACCCTCGGCACGCCGAGGATCCGCATCCGGCAGGGGTGGCGGGCCACCACGACCGAGGCGACGGCCGCGCCGAGCCCTCCGCTGACGGTGGCCTCCTCGGCGGTGACGATGCCCCGGGTCTCGCGGGCGGCGGCCACCACGGCCTCCTCGTCCAGGGGGGACACGAAGGGCATGTTCAGCACGCGTACCGAGACGCCCTCGTCGTGGAGGCGTTCGGCGGCGTCCAGCGCCCGGGAGACGAGCGAGCCGACGGCGATCACCGTGACGTCGCCGCCGTCGCGCAGCAGGACGGACCGGCCGCGCTCGAAGGGGGCGTCGCCGGGGGTCACCCCGGGCACCTTGAAGCGGGGGACGCGCAGGTAGGAGGGGCTGCCGGAGGCGGCGGCCCAGCGCACGGCGGCGCGGGTCTGCGCCGGGTCGGCCGGGACGACCACGTCCAGGCCGGCCACCGCCCGCATCCAGGACAGGTCCTCGATGGAGTGGTGGGTGGGGCCGAGCTCGCCGTAGGCCATGCCGGGGCTCTGGCCGCAGAGCACGACGTGGGTCTCGCTGTAGGCGACGTCGGCCTTGATCTGCTCCAGGGCACGACCGGTGAGGAACGGCGCCGCCGCGCAGACGAAGGGGATCTTCCCGGCGTTGGCCAGTCCCGCCGCGACGCCGACCAGGTCCTGCTCGGCGATGCCGACGTTCACCAGCCTGCGGGGGAACTCCTGGCGGAAGCCCACCAGGTTGCTCGACCCGACGGAGTCGTTGCACACCGCGACGATCCGCTCGTCGGTACGGGCGAGCGCGGTCAGTTCCTCGGCGAACGCCTGGCGCGAGTCGAAGACGGGCCGCCGGTCGGTGACGGTCATCGGACCGGCTCCAGCTCGGCGAGGGCGGCCTCGACCTGCTCGGCGGTGGGCACCTTGTGATGCCACTCCACCCGGTCCTCCATGAACGACACGCCCTTTCCCTTGACGGTGTTCGCGATGACCACGACCGGCCTGCCGTCCGTGGAACGTTCCAGGGCGCCCAGCAGCGCGAGGTGGTCGTGGCCGTCCACCTCGCGGACCTCCCAGCCGAAGCTGCGCCACTTGTCGGCGAGCGGCTCCAGCGTCTTGGTCTCCTCGGTGCCGGCGCCCTGCTGGAGCCGGTTGCGGTCGATCACGGCCGTCAGCGACGACAGCCCGTAGTGGGAGGCGGTCATCGCCGCCTCCCAGTTGCTGCCCTCCTGGAGCTCGCCGTCGCCCAGCACCACCACGGTCCGCCAGGCGGCCCCGTCCAGCTCGGCGCCGAGCGCGCAGCCGGTGGCGACCGGGAACCCGTGCCCCAGAGCCCCGGTGTTCGTCTCCACACCCGGCACCTTGATCTTGTTGGGGTGCCCGTTGAGGGCCGAGAGCGGGGCCATGAAGGTCTCCAGCTCGGCCGTCGGGAAGAAGCCGCAGTGCGCCAGGGTCGAGTACAGGGCCGCCGCGCAGTGGCCCTTGCTCAGGACGAACCGGTCGCGCCCCTCCCAGCGGGGGCGCTCGGGGTCCACCGACAGCACCCCGTAGAAGCAGGTCACCAGGATGTCGGTGACCGACAGGTCGCCGCCGATGTGGCCCAGCCCGGCGCGGGAGATCATCCGGACGATGCTCCGGCGCACGTCGGCGGAGACGCGCTCCAGGTCGGCGACGGCGTCCTCGGGACGGCCCGCGCGGATCCGCCCGGAGACCTCCCGGTAGTCGGCCGGACGTAGCGGATCAGCCGTCAGCATGACGCTTCCCTCTCGGTCTTCTCGGTGTGATCGGTTCCGGGGCGGCCCGTCCGCCGGGGGAAGAGCCCGGGGACGGGCTCGCGGACGGTCCGGGGAAGGGCTCGGGGGTTTCCGCGGGCCCCCGGGGGAGGGGCTGCGGCCGGAGCGCGGAGAGCGGCGCCGGGGGGAGCGGGGAGGGCGTCACCGTTCGGTGTGGGAGCTCAGCAGCGCCCGCTGGACGATGCGCTGCGCGGCCAGGGCGTCCTGGGCCTTCTGCGCGGCGGCGAGGGCCTCGCGGTCCACCAGGTCGAGGGCGCGGTGAATGTTCTTCATCACTCGTATACCCGCTCGGGCGGCTTCCACCGAGTTCTCCCGGAACGGGAACTGGTCGAGCTGCCAGACGCCGTCCCAGCCCGCGTCGCGCAGCGCGTAGAAGAACTCGAAGGTCTCGGTCAGGTGGACCGAGCCGACGATCATGTCGTCGTCCCAGCCCCGGTGGTTGTCGTTGACGTCGATGGCGAACAGGCGCCCGCGCGAGATCGCCAGCCGTGCCGCGTCGGCCGGGGACTCGCCGCCGTAGAGGGAGTGGCCGAAGTCCAGCAGGATGCCGACGTTGGGCAGGCCGATCTCCTCGATGCCCAGCAGCGTCTTGGCCGCGGAGGAGAAGACCATGCTGTTGCGCGGCTCGCGCGGCTTGTACTCGATCGCGAAGCGCAGGTCGGGGAAGGCCGTGGCCAGCTCGCGCACCGCGTCCAGGGAGAAGCGCCACAGCTCGGAGTGGTCGGCCTGGAAGGGGTAGTCCCACCCGTCCTGGCCCGGCCAGAGCTTCACGTAGTCGCATCCCAGCTCCCGGGCGGTCTCGGCGCCCCGGGAGACGAGCTCGACCGCCTGGCGGCGCACCTCGGCGTCGGGGTTGGTGAACGCGCCACGCACGAAGCGCCGGGTGTAGATCTCCGGCGTGACCGCGATCGCCCGCAGGCCGTTGCGCTCCAGGGCGGCCTTCACCTCGTCCAGGGGGAGCTCGGGCGGGTCGAAGGGGAACGTCAGGTCCACCACCGACAGGTCACCCACCTGTCCGGCCAGGTCGATCGCCTCCAGCGTGCTGACCGGCGGGCCGTAGCCGTCGGTGGCGTACCGGTCCACATACCGCCCGAAGTGCCAGATACCTGCGCCGAACGTCGGCTCGTGAATATCTATGCGTGAGTGACTAGACATAACCATGACGTTAGGATCGGCCTACGCCCCTGTCAATGAAATCTTTCGGAAATGTTCATGGAGGGCCGCGGACCGTGACGGCGGCGCGGGGCCGGGTTTCGCCGTGCCCGCAGGGTGTCCGCGGCGAGGGCTCCCACCTGCGGCGTCATCGGTCTTGACCAGGTTTTTCCCTCGGCGGGCCCACCGCCGCCGCTCCCCGGCCGCCTCCGGGGAGCGGTCCGCGCCACCGGCCGGAGACCCCGCGCCGCTCGCCGGGGAAACAGCCCCGTCACATGTATCGGTTGCCAGGGAAGACCGGTTTTGCACCGTCATTCGGTGTTTCGTCCATGTACCGTGTGGTTTGCGGTGAGACAGGCATTGATCTATGTCCGTTTAGCCGGCGCGCTCGCACGGTCGCGGTTGTGTTCGTAGGATCTATGCCGAACCTTGACCGAGACCCGTGAACCCCCCGCCGGTACGAGCCGGTGACCATCCGGAACGAGGAGAGACCGTGCTGAAGTCCAGGACACGGCGGCGCATCGCGGTCAGGACGGCCGCGCTCGCGACGGTCGGCGCAGGCATCTTCGGTGCGTTCCCGGCGCTCGCCTCGATGTACGCCGCCCCCAAACCCGTCGCCTACACCTGCGACCCCATGGGATCCCAGGGCGCCGCCATCCCGCTCACCTTCCAGATGGACCTCACCGGCCCGACCGAGGCGGTGACCAACGCGCCGCTCACGGCCACCTGGAAGATCGGCCCGCCCACCGGCGCCGCCTTCGCGGCCCCCGCGGCCATCCCGGCGACCAACCGGCTCGTGCTCGAGGCGGACATCCAGATCGACAGCATTCCCACCGCGGTCCCGGCGGTCCCCTCCCAGGTGGCCTCGCTCGCCGTCACCGCGCCCGCCGCCGCGATCACCGCGGGACAGGTGCTGACCCCGCCCCCGCTGACCGTCACGGTGACGCCCAGCGCCACCGGCGTCGTCGCCTTCCAGCCCAGCAACTTCGACCTGATCCTGAGAAGCGGGACCGCGACCGACGACGCCGTCCTGTTCGCCTGCACCCCCGCGGACCCGGCGCAGGCGACCACGGCGGCGCTGAAGGTCACGGTCAAGACGACGCTCGGCACGACGGCCTCCCCCAGCGCGTCCGCCAGTGCCAGCGCCTCCGCGAGCGCGAGCGCCAGCGCGTCCGCCAGCGCCTCCGCGAGCGTCACCCCCTCCCGGAGCGCCAGCGTCAAGCCGACGGTCACCGTCAAGGTGACCAGGACCGCCGAGGAGCAGGGGGATCAGGGGGAGCAGATCGAGGAGACCCCCGAGGGTGCCGCCTCGACCGGAGGCGGCGGGGACGCCGGGCCGGACGCCCGAATGATCATGTTCACGGGAGCGCTGATGGTGGCACTCGCCGGGGCCGGGGGTCTGGTGCTGCGGCGCCGCTCCACCGGCCGCGGCTGATCGGGACGGCCGGATGAGCACGCCTCCGCCGGAAGGATGGCCCCCCGGACACCCCTCGGCCCCCGTGCCCCGGTACGGGCCGGTGGCCCAGCCCTACCAGCAGGGCGGGCAGCACTACGGCCCGGCGTACGGGGAGTGGCCGCCGGAGCCCCCCGTCGACGACGGCGGCCGGGTGATGCGGTCGGTGCTCATCCTGGCGGGGATCGCCGGGGTGGTGACGGTCCTGGTGGGCCTGCTCTACATGCTGGCCTCGCCCGGGGAGTACGGCCTGGCCGACCAGCGCACCACGCTGCCGCCGCGCAACGCGGCGGCCGGGGCCCCGGCCGACCCGTACTTCAGCGCGCCCCCGGCCGCGCCGCCCCCCGCTCCCGCCCTGCCCGCGGCGCCGCCCATGCAGCCCTCGTCGCCGGTACGCCTGGTCATCCCCAAGCTCGGCGTGAACGCGCCCGTCAGATCCGTCGGGCTGGACCGCAGGGGCGCGATCGAGGTGCCTCCGGTCGGCAACCCGAACCTGGTCGGCTGGTACCGCTCGGGACCCACGCCCGGCGAGGCGGGTCCCGCGATCCTGCTCGGGCACAAGGACACCCGCTCGGGGAGCGCGGTGTTCAGCCGCCTCGACGAGATCCGCAACGGCGACGTCATCGAGGTGCACCGCAAGGACGGCATCATCGCCGTCTACACGGTCGGCGGCCTCGAACAGGCGGAGAAGTCGGTATTCCCCACCGCGCGGGTGTACGGCAAGACGCCCAACCCGCAACTGCACCTGATCACCTGCGGCGGTGTCTACGACCGCGCGACCGGCCACTACACCGACAACGTCATCGCCTACGCGACCATGACGAGCACCCGGACGGCCTGAGGGGGCGCGAGGCGCCCTGAGCGGCCGCGAGGCGCGGGGAGGCGTCGGGGCGGCGACCGGGGGGCAGGGCCGGTCATGCCGGCGGGGAGGCGCGGCCGGTCATGCCGGTGTCCTTGCGATCGTCTCGGCCAGGAGCGCGAAGCTGTCCGAACCCCGGCCCGCGTCGATCGCCCGGCGGGCGACGGCGTGGGCGGCGGTCAGCACGCCGGTGTCGAGGCCGTGCCCCCGCGCGGTGTGGATGATGTGCTCCATCCCGGTCGCGGCCGAGAGGAGGTCGGAGCCGTCCCCCGCGTACTCGCCCCTGTCGATCCTGCGGGCGAAGTCGTCCATGATGTCGGGGAGCAGGGCGCCGATCCCCTTGGCGTACGGGACGAGATCCGCGGCGGAGATGTCCTCCGCGGAGGCCAGCGCGAAGGCGTGCACGATGCCGCTCATCGCGGTCCAGAAGACGTCCAGCAGCGCCACGTCGTGGGCGGCGGCCCGGCCCGGGTCGGCGCCGAGGTGGACGGCCGTGCCGCCCAGGCAGGCCAGCGTCGGCCGGTGCGCCTCGTACACGGACTCGGGGCCGCTGTACAGGACGAGGGCCGAGGGGCCGCCGACGACGGTCGTGGGGACCATGATCGCACCGTCCAGGTAGCCGGCGCCGAGTCCGGCGGCCCAGGCCGCGGTGGCGCGGGCACGGCCGGGCGTGTCGGCGGTGAGGTTCACCAGGGTGCGGCCCGCCAGCTCGCCGGCCGCGGGGTCGAGGACGGCGTGGACGGCGTCGTAGTCCAGCACGCACACCACGACGAGAGGGCTCGCGGCGACCGCCTCGGCCGCCGTGCCGGCGAGGACGGCGCCCCGGGCGACCAGGTCCGCGGCCTTGCCCGCCGTACGGTTCCAGACGGTGGTGGGGTGCCCTGCCCCCAGGAAGGTCGCGGCCAGGGCCTGGCCCATCGGGCCGAGGCCGAGGACGGTCACCGGGGGGAGAGCGGGGGAATGGTTCATCGGATGCTCCGGTTCGGAAAAAGGGGACGGTCGGTGAATCGGTCGGAGGGTGGGTGGACATGACCGACGGGTCGCACGTCTGCGGGGTCGGCGCCGCGATCGACGTCGTCCAGGGCAAGTGGAAGACGTTCATCCTGTGGACGCTCGCCGAACGGCCCCGCCGTTTCGGCGAGACCAGGCGGCTGGTGCCGGGCATCAGCGAGAAGGTGCTCACGGAGCAACTGCGCGAGCTCGAGGCGGACGGGGTCGTCCACCGCGAGGTCTACGACGAGTCGCCGCCGAGGGTGGAGTACTCGCTGACCGCGAAGGGCCTCACGCTCTTCGCGGCCCTGGACCTCCTGGACGCCTGGGGCAGGCGGCACCTGGAGGGGGATCGGACGATGGCCGGATGACGGTCGGGGTGTGGCGCGCCTGCACCAGACTCGCCGCCGGGCTCGATTCGATCAAGTACGTACCTGAAGGTGGGTGCCCACCTCCGGGTACGTGACCCCGGGCGGCTGTCGCACCGGCCACCGGTGAGGACCGGCCCGCCGGTCCGTGGTGGTCGTGCCGGTGTGCGGGGGCGTCGGGTTCGTGGTGGTCGTGCCGGTCCGCGACGGCCCTGCCGGTGAGGGATGGGCATCGGAGCCGTGGTGGTCGTGCCGGTCCGTCCGGGCCTCGACGAAGGACGGGGAGAAGACCGCCCTGGGAAGGCGTGGACGAAAGTTCTGTTGTAACCTCTTACTGACCGAACATTGCTCGGTTTCGCAGGCAGCTCGGTTCCACACGCAGGAGGCACTGTGGCAGAGGCGTACATCGTCGGGGCGGTCCGCACCCCGGTCGGCAAGAAGAAGGGCGGTCTGTCGACCGTCCACCCCACCGATCTGGCCGCGCACACGCTCGGTGCGCTCATCGAGCGCACGGGCGTCGATCCGTCCGCGGTCGAGGACGTGATCATGGGCTGTGTCATGCAGTTCGGCCCGCAGAGCATGGACATCGCGCGCAACGCCTGGCTGTCGGCGGGCCTGCCGGAGAGCGTCGCCGGCGTCACCATCGACCGCCAGTGCGGCTCCTCCCAGCAGTCGATCCACTTCGCGGCCCAGGGAGTGCTGTCGGGCACCCAGGACCTGGTCGTGGCGGCCGGGGTGGAGTCGATGAGCGTCGTCCCCATGGGGTCGAGCATCACCGCCGCCCTGGAGAAGGGCATGCCCTTCCCCTTCGGTGAGAAGTGGGTGGAGCGCTACGGCAAGCAGGAGATCTCGCAGTTCCGCGGCGCCGAGCTCATGTGCGAGAAGTGGAACCTCAAGCGCGACGAGCTGGAGAGGTTCGCGTACGAGAGCCACCAGCGCGCGGCCAAGGCCATCGCGAACGGCTACTTCAAGGACCAGATCGCCCCGATCAACGGCGTCGAGGACGACGAGGGCCCCCGCCCGGACAGCACGCTGGAGAAGATGGCGACGCTGAAGACGCTGAAGGAGGGCGGCCAGATCACGGCCGCCACCTCCTCGCAGATCTCCGACGGTTCGGGAGCGCTCCTGATCGCCTCCGAGCAGGCGGTCCGCGACCACAACCTGACCCCCAGGGCGCGCATCGTCACCCTCGCCCTCCTCGGCGACGACCCGGTCTACATGCTGACCGCGCCGATCCCGGCGACGCAGAAGGCCCTCAAGAGGGCGAACCTCTCCATCGACGACATCGACGTCACCGAGATCAACGAGGCGTTCGCCCCGGTCCCGCTGGCATGGATCAACGACCTGGGCGCCGACCCGGCCAAGGTCAACCCGAACGGCGGCGCGATCGCCCTGGGCCACCCCCTGGGCGGCACCGGCGCGATCCTGATGACCAAGCTCCTGCACGAGCTGGAGCGGACCGGCGGCCGGTACGGGCTGCAGACGATGTGCGAGGGCGGCGGCCAGGCCAACGTCACGATCATCGAGCGCCTGTAGGCCGGATGCTTCGTGAAACTCCGTGCCGGGTGAGACTCCGCGAGAGTGTCATCCGGAGCGGGAGGCAGACCCCGTGAGGCCGAGGGCCCCGGTCCCGAAGTTCCGGGACCGGGGCCCTCGGCCATGAGAAGGGCTCCCGCCCTGCGGCGCGCCACGGGCGGGCCCTCTCGTGGACCCCTCGGGGAGCTCACGAGAGGGCGGGACCCTCACGGGTCAGCGACCACCCTTGCCCGGGATACGGCGCGGCTGCCGGGTGGGCCTGGTCGGCATGGGCGGCATCGGCGTCCGCCGGGGCGCCGCGGGCTGGACACGCTCGGGCAGCGGGGTTCGCGGCGCGAAGGGCCCCACAGGCTTGGCGGTTCTGGCGGTCGTGGATCCGCCGCTGAGCTTCTGGACGGCATGAATTCGCATATGGACTCCTTGAGGCATGTGGTGACGCGGTGAGATCCCGGTCGGAGACTCAGCTGCCGCGTCGGAACGGACGGGCCTGACGGC
Source organism: Streptosporangium sp. DT93 (assembly GCF_049844535.1). NCBI lineage: Bacteria > Bacillati > Actinomycetota > Actinomycetes > Streptosporangiales > Streptosporangiaceae > Streptosporangium > Streptosporangium sp. DT93. The sequence continues at coordinate 19,590 of NZ_JBNCLF010000027.1, read as the reverse complement.
TGAGTGCGGGCGGATCAGCGAAGGCTGATCGACGCCGGCTCTTAGGAGTTGATCCACATGTGAACGAGGCTACGCCGCCCCCGCCGGGGCGTGCAAGCCGTTTTCCGGCCGGTCGGGTCCGGGGCCGTGCAAGCCGTTTTCCGGCCGGTCGGGGCCGTGGCCACCGGCACCACCGCCGGTGACAACCCCCGCCGGCGACCGGACGTCGCCGAAGGCGTCACCGCCCGGGCCACATCGGCACACGGGCGGCGTCACCGCACGGGTCCGCATCACCGCGGGCATGTCACCGTACGGGTCCGCACCACCGCACGGGTCATCACCGCTCGGGTCGCGTCACCGCGCGGGCGGCGTCACCATACGGGTCGCGTCGGGACGCGGGTCACTTCGGGAGGCGGGTCACTTCGGGACGCGGGTCACTTCGGGACGCGGGCGACGCAGAAGACGGTCTGCCCGAACGGCGGGCGGACGAAGCGCTCGATGAGGCGCGTCAGCGGCACGACCGTGCGGTCGTAGATCTTGACGAGCCGGGGGTCCGGGTAGCCGACGCCACCGCGCCGCACCGCGGCCCACCAGGCGATGCCGCCCAGGAAGTTGATCGGCTTGAGCACGTCGATGTCCAGGCCCGCCTTGGAGACCGTGCTGCGCAGGGTCGCGGGGGTGTAGCGGGTGACGTGACCGACCTTGCGGTCGAAGTCCCCGTACAGCTGCATGTAGCCCGGGACCCAGATGATGATCCTGCCGCCGGGAAGGGTGACCTTGGCCAGTGACCGCAGGGCCTCGACGTCCTCCTCGATGTGCTCCAGGACGTTCATCATCACGACGGTGTCGACCTTCTCGCCGATCGGGATCTCGGTCGGCAGGCCGAACTGCAGCACGTCGATGTCGTCGCGCCCCGCGAAGCGCTTCTTGAGCCGCTCCACGCAGTAGGGGTCGAAATCGCTGACCACCAGCCGGTCGAGACGGGGCAGGAACTGCTCGGCGAAATGGCCGAGGCCGGAGCCGATCTCCAGCATGGAGCGGCCCACGTGCGGGGCGACCATGTCGAGCTCGTACTGCCGGTAGTTCTTGGCCTCGTCCCCACCGAGGTGGTTCTCAAGGGCCTCGTCACCGGCCGCGGGTTGCACTACGCGGTCATACCCAGACATGCGGTTCCGTCCAGCTCGCTCGGGAAAGGCCGCGGCGCGAACCGCGGAGGGGGGACAGCCAGAGTCTAGTGGCCCTGCCCGCACCGCGATCGTCCGAACGATCGATCTCCGGCCCGGCGGCCTCCGGCGCCGTCCCGCGTCCGTCCCGCGTGAGACCGGTCCCGCCTCCGATTACCGGCTCCGCCGAATCACAGATAAAGCACCTGCATTTCCGCGCTTTTCCCCGTACGGGGGAAGTCCGGGCCGGATGCGGCGGTGAGATGTGCACCGCAGGACAAGGAAACCCCCTCCGGAAAAGGGCGGTCCCACCGGTTCGTGATGTGAAAACGGTGCGATTCCCGGAAAGTGGAAAAGGAGCGCGAACCGATGGAACAGGTCCAGTGGTGGCGCGGGAACCTCCCCGCGGAGACGAATCCCCTCATCGGCCGGCGGAGGGAGGTGCGGCGACTGCTGAAGCTCGTGGCCGACACGCCGCTGACCACGGTCGCCGGGGCCGAGGGTGTCGGCAAGTCCCGGATCGCGATCAGGGCCGCGTGGGAGCGGCGCGACCGGCACCCCGACGGGGTCTGGCTGGTGAGGCTGTCCGGCGAACGCGACGGCGATCTGCTCGCCGACACGGTCGCGGCCGTCCTCGGACTTCCCGAGCGGTCCGCGCGGTCGCAGACCGAGGCGCTGGCCGGGTTCCTCGCGGACAGGAGGCTCCTGCTGGTCCTCGACGGCTGCGAGCACCTCCTGCCCGACTGCCGGGACCTTGTCGCCGCGATCACGCCGGCCGCCCCGGACGTGAGGATCATCGTGACCTCCCGTCGTTCGCTGGGACTGCCGGGGGAGGCGCTGCTGCCGGTCGAGCCCTTCGACGTGCCCGGCCCGGCGGGGCTCCCCGGTCCGGCCGGACCGACCACGTCCCGAGGACCCGCACGGCGGCGGGAACCGTCCGGGCCTGAGGGGTCCGGGCCGGAGGGGCCTGAAGGGCTTCAGGGGGACGACGCGCTCCGGCTCTTCCTCGACCGCGCCCGCACCGCCATGCCGGAAGCGGAACCGGTCGGTACGGAGCCGATCAGAACGGGGCCGGTAGGCACAGAGCCGGTCGGGACGGGGCCGGTCGGGACGGGGCCGGTCGGGACGGGGCCGGTCGGGACGGGGCCGGTCGGTAGGGGACCGGTCGGCACCGAATCCATCGGCACGGAACCGGCGGCCAGGATCTGCCGGTTGCTCGGCGGCGTCCCGCTCGCCCTTGAACTGGCCGCCGGCGGGCTTCGCACCCTCCCTCCGAAGCGGCTCGCGGACCTGGTGGACGAGCGCCTGCGCGCGTCGTCCGGCGACGACGGTCCGGCTCTCCGCGAGCAGGGTGTTCACGATCCGGCCGTCCACGGGCGGACCGCTCCTGATCCGGCCGTCCGCGAGCGGGATGTTCACGATCCGGCCGTTCATGACCCGGCCGTCCAGGAACGGGCCGTCCAGGAACGGGCCGTCCAGGAACGGGCCGTGCGGGTCGCGCTCGGCGTGAGCCACGAGCTCTGCACCCCCGCCGAGCGGCTCCTGTGGGCCAGGCTCTCGGTCTTCGCCGGTGGCTTCGAGCCGTCCGACGCCGAGTGGGTCTGCGGCGGAGAGGGCCTGCGCGACGTAGCGGAGCTGCTGGAGCACCTAGCCGGGCGGTTCCTGCTGGAGCGCATCCCCGGCGGCTACCGGCAGCCGGTCGCGGTCAGGGAGTACGGGGAACGGCGGCTCGCCCTCCTCGGCGACGAGGCCCGGACGGTGCGCCGGCACCGCTACCACTACCTGGACCTGGCGCGCAGGGCCGAGACCGCCTGGTACGGCCCCGGGCAGGAGGAGTGGGCGGCCAGGCTCGCCTTCTCCATGACCGATCTGCGCGTCGCCCTCGACGAGACCTCGCCGGTCCGCGTCGAGCTGGCCGGCACGCTCTGGATCCTCTGGTTCTGCCTGGGCCGGTTGAACGAGGGCCGCCGTCACATGGCCCGTGCGATCGAGACGGCCCCGGTGACCGACCCCGGCCTGCCCCGGCTGCTCTGGGCGGACGCCTGCGTGGCCATCGCCCAGGGCGAGCTGGAACAGGGCCGATGCCGGGCCGAGGCGGCCCTGTCCGCGGCGCTCGACTGGGGGGACCACGCGGCGGCCGGGCACGCCCAGCTCGGGCTGGCCAGCCGGTCGCTGTTCGCCGGTGCCCTGCACGAGGTCGAGCCCCTCGTCGAGCGCGTGCGCGAGTCCTTCCGCCGGGCCGGGGCCGCCACCGTCAGCGAGCCGCTCGCCCTGGTGACGGTGGCGATGGCCGTCACCTGGCGTGGCGAGTTCGACCGGGCCGTCTCGGTGCTCCAGGAGGTGCAGCGGCTCTGCGACGCGCGCGGCGAACGCTGGGTCCGCGCGTGCGGGGACTACGTGCTGTCCATCGCGCAGCTCGGTCTCGGCCGCCTGTCCGAGGCGACGCAGGCCGCCCGGCAGTCGCTCGACGTCAAGTGGCGCCTGCGCGACGCCACGGGCGTCGCGCTGGCCGTCGACCAGCTCGCGGTGATCGCCGCGGTCGAGGGCGACGGCCGCCGTACCGCCAGGCTCCAGGGGGCCGGGGTACGGCTCGGGGTCACCTTCGGTCTGCGCGCCATCGGCTCGGAGGGCATGTCCGAGCCGAGGACCGTCGCCCAGCGGACCGCCAGGCAGTTGCTCGGCGACGAGACCTACGAGGCGCTCTTCGCCGAGGGCTACGGGGACGAGCCGGACGCGGCGGTCGCCTATGCCCTGCGGTGACCCCCGCGCCCGGAGCGCCGTCCCTCACCGTGCCGATCAGCCGTCCGACGCGAGCCAGTCGTTGATGCCCTGGAAGAGCCTCTTGCGCGTCTCCTCCGGCGCCGCCGAGACCCGGACGGACTGGCGGGCCAGTTCCGCCAGCTCCGGGTCGGAGAAGCCGTACACCTGCCTGGCGAGCTCGTACTGGGGCAGCAGCCGGGCGCCGAAGAGCAGCGGGTCGTCGGCGCCCAGCGCGATCGGCACCCCGGCGTCGAACAGGCGCCGCAGCGGCACGTCCTCGGCCCGTCCGACCACCCCGAGGCCGACGTTGGACGTCGGGCAGACCTCGCAGGCGATGCCCCGCTCGGCGAGGCGTTCCATGAGCCTCGGCGACTCGGCGGCCCGGACCCCGTGCCCCACCCGGTCGGCGTCCAGCACGTCCACGCACTCGGCCACGCTGGCCGCGCCCAGCAGTTCCCCGCCGTGCGGCACGGCCAGCAGCCCGCCCCGCTTGGCCAGCCGGAAGGCCCCGTCGAAGTCGCGGGCCCGGCCGCGCCGCTCGTCGTTGGAGAGCCCGAACCCGACCACGCCCTGGTCCATGTAGCGCATGGCGAGCCGGGCGAGCGTCTTGGCGTCCAGGGGGTGGCGGGTGCGGTTGGCGGCCACCACCACCGCGATGCCGATCCCGGCGTGGTCGGCGGCCCTGCGCGTCGCGTCGAGCATCAGCTCCATGGCCGAGGTGAGGCCCCCGAACGTCGCGGCGTACCCGGACGGGTCGATCTGGATCTCCAGCCAGCCCGACCCCTCGGCCGCCTCGTCCTCGGCCGCCTCGCGCAGCAGGCGGTAGACGTCGCTCTCGCGCTGCAGCACCGAGCGCGCGATGTCGTACAGCCGCTGGAAGCGGAACCAGCCCCGCTCGTCGGTCGCCCGCAACTGCGGAGGCCAGTCCTCCTGCAGGGCGTCGGGAAGGTGTGAGCCGTGCTCGCGGGCGAGGTCGACGAGGGTCGAGTGCCGCATGGAGCCGGTGAAGTGCAGGTGCAGGTGCGCCTTGGGCAGTTCGCTGAGGGGACGTGGCATTTCAACATGGTGCCGTACCCGGGGTGGTCGCGATGTTTCTTGGTCTCAACCTGACGGGGTCCCCACACGTTGGGGAGGGCGAAAGGGGACCTCGATGACGGAAGAAGACGAGGCGGCCTTCGACGAGTTCCTGGCCGCACGGAGTACGGCGCTGCTGCGTACCGCGATCCTGGTCTGCGGCGCGTCGCCGCACGACGCCGAGGACCTGGCGCAGAACGCGCTGGAGAAGGTCCACCGGCACCGGAGCCGGATCCGGCACGACAATCCCGGGTCCTACGCCCGCAGGGCTCGACGAGAACGGCACCCCCACGCTCGTGTGGACCGAGAGCCGGGACGTGGCCGTCGAGGTCATGATGAGCCCCGGCTACGCCGGTGGATTCGGCGACCGGGCCGGGGCCGAGATGCGGAAGATCGCCAAGGGGGTCGAGCCCACGAGGTGAGACCGGGTCGGCGGTCGATCCCTCTCGCCGTTTCCCCCTTGTTTCCGTAATTACCTTTTCACCTCAAAAGTGTTATTTCGGACGAACGTCACCGGTTTTCGGCGGCGTCCGTCCATATCTCATTCCGCCATATATCAAGGAAATCTGGGAAACGGGCTTTCAGTCGAGCGCGCCCCCGTGCGACCGTAGAGCCACACGTTGTCAGGAAGACGGTGGGGCTGCCATGGAAGCGGACGTCTTCGTCGGCAGGGAGACGGAACTCGCCGACGTGTCCGCCCTGCTCGAAAGGGTGCGGCACGTCACGCTGACCGGCCCCGCCGGGTCCGGGAAGACCGCCCTCGCCCTGCGGCTGGCCCGTACCCTCGCGCCGGCGTTCCCCGGCGGGGTGCACGTCGTGGAGCTGGCGGAGGCGCCCTCGGACCTGGAATCCCTGTCCGAGACCCTCGCCGACGCGATCGGCGCCCGCCACCGGCCGGACGTCCCGCCGCTGCGCGCCCTGGTCGACAGGCTCGCCGACCGCCGTACCCTGCTGGTCCTGGACACCTGCGACCGCGTGGTCGGCGCCGCGGGCATCCTGGCCGGCCTGCTGCTGCGCTCCGTCGAGGAACTGCGCGTCCTGACCACGAGCAGGCAGCGGCTCGGCCTGCCCGGCGAGCACCTCTACCCGCTGGGCGGGCTGACCGGCGCGGAGGCCCTCGACCTGCTGGCCGCCCTCACCTCCGGCGACCTCGACGGCCACCCCGCACCGGGCGGTCCCGACGACGGCCCGTCCGGCTCCGATCCGCCCCCGGACCCTTCGGGCTCCGGCCCGTCCGGCGTCGGCCTGTCCGGTCCCGACCGGTTCGACGGGGATCCGGCCGGGTTCTGCGCGCGCCTGGACAACCTGCCGCTGGCCATCCGGCTCGCCGTGACCGGCCCCGAGGAGAACGGCGCCGCCCGGCACGCCTCCATGCGCGTCGCCCTCGGCTGGAGCCACGAGCTGTGCACCCCGCTGGAACGCCTGCTCTGGGCGCGGGCCTCGATGTTCGCCGGCACCTTCGACCTGGAGGCGGCCGAGGCCGTCTGCGCCGACGACGCCCTCGGCCCCACCGACGTGCTCGACGGGCTGCTCGGCCTGCTCGACAGATCCGTCCTGGTCCGCGAGGAGGGCGAGGGCGGCGTCCGCTACCGCCTGCTGAACACCGTCCGCGCGTTCGGCGAGGTCTGGCTGGAGCGGCTCGGCGGGACCGAGGAGATCGGCCGCCGCCACCGCGACCACTACCTCGCCCTGTCCGCCCGCGCCGAGATGAGCTGGCAGGGCCGTCAACTGGAGTGGTACCACCGGCTGGTCCTCGAATGCGGCAACATGCGCGGCGCCATCGAGTACTGCTACTCCAGGCCGGAGGAGTACCGCAAGGGCCTCGACCTGGTCGGCAACCTGTGGTTCCTGTGGGCCTGCTGCGGCATGCAGGCCCCCGGCGACGACCTCCTCCAGCGAGGACTGGACCTGGAGCACGCCGCCGGCCCCGAGCGGGTCAAGGCCCTGTGGGTGCACGCCTGGGTCTCGATCCAGCGCGGCGACCTGAAACGCGCCGAACAGGCCCTCGCCGAATGCGCCGCCCAGGACGCCGACGGCTGCGCCAGCGCCTACGTCAGCCAGTTCCAGGCCCACCTGGCCGTCGTCAGGGGCGACGTGGGCGAGGCGCTGCGGCTCATCAAGCACGCCCGCGTACGGCACCGCTCCACCGGCAACGTCTTCCCCGGCTTCCTGCCCACCTACACGGTGGTCGCCACCGCCATGATGCTCACCGGCCGCCACGACCAGGCCGTGTCCGTCCTGCGCGAGGGGCACGAGCTCTGCGACTCCTGCGGCGACTACTGGACCCTCATCCGCCTGGACCTCCTGCTGGGCCAGGCCGAGCACTTCCTCGGCAACACCGCCTCCGCCGCCGAGTCCGCCCGCGGCGCGCTGCGCGGGGCCCGCCTGTTCGGGGACACGATCTCGCTCATGGAGGCGCTGGAGGTGTTCGTCGTGATCGCCGAGTCGGCCACCGACGACGTCACCGCGGCCGTCCTGTTCGGGGCCTCGCGGGCCGCGTGGACCGACACCGGGATCCCGCCCAGCCGGTCCCCAATGATCGCGCCCCTGCTCCGCACCGCCGAGCTGCGACTGCGCGGGCGCCTGGGCAGGGCGGAGTTCGACCGGCTGGTGGAACAGGGAGGTTCGATCAGCCTGCGGGACGCCGTGGACCACGCGCTGCAGGGGGAGCCTTCTTGACGCGGCGCGGCAACCTGCCGGTCGAGGTGAACAGCTTCGTCGGCCGCGCGGCCGAACTCGACGAGATCGCGAAACTGCTCGACCGCACCCGCCTGCTCACCCTGCGCGGGGCCGGGGGCGTCGGCAAGACCCGCCTCGCCCTGCAGGCCGCCCTCCTGCTGCGCGACGACCACCCCGACGGGGTCTGGGTGGCCGAACTCTCCACCGAGACCGACGGGGACCGGCTCGCGGGCACCGTCGCCGGCGCCTTCGGCCTGCACGAGGCCACCGGCCGCCCCGTCCTGGACTCCCTCGTCGACTTCCTCTCCGGACGGCGGCTGCTGCTCGTCCTCGACGCCTGCGACCACCTCGTCGGCCCCTGCGCCGACGTGGTCACGGCGCTGCTGGCCGGCGCGCCCGACATCCAGATCATGGTGACCAGCCGCCAGGAGCTCGGCGTGCCGCAGGAGGTCGTCCTGGCCGTCGAGCCGTTCCCGGTGCCCCCGCCGGAGGCCGCCGACCTCGCCGGCTACGACGTGATGAGCCTCTTCCTCGACCGCGCCACGGCCGTCGCCCCCGGCCTGCGTACCGACGAGCGGGCCATGATGGCCGTCGCCAGGCTCTGCAGGAGACTCGACGGCATGCCGCTCGCCATCGAGCTGGCCGCCAGCCACATGCGCGGGCTCTCGGCGACCCAGCTCGCCGACCAGTTCGAGAACCGCTTCGGGCCGTCCTCCGGCGGCGCGGGACAGCTCCTGCGCCTCACGCTGGGTGCCGCCACCGCCTGGAGCCACGACCTGTGCACCCCCGCAGAACGCCTGCTCTGGGCCCGGCTGTCGGTCTTCGCGGGCACCTTCGGCGCCGACTCGGCGCGCGGCGTCTGCGAGGACGAGCGCCTGCCGGGCGTGCCGGCCGTGCTCGACGCGCTCGTGGCCAAGTCCGTCGTCACCCGGGCCGGCGACCGCTACCGGATGCTCGACACCATCAGGGACTACGGCCGCGAGCGGCTCGACGAGCTCGGCGAGACGAACCCGATGATCAGCCGGCACCGCGACCACTACCTGTCGACGGCCATGCGGATGAGCACGCGCTGGTTCGGCCCCGACCAGCTCGAATGGGCCGACTGGGCGTACGCGGAGCTGCGCGACATCAGGGCGGCCCTCGACCGCTGCCTCGACTCCGGCGACCCCCGGGCGGGGCTGGAGCTGGCGGGCGCCCTGCGGGTGCTGTGGTGCCATCTGGGCCTGGTCCGCGAGGGCCGCCGCTACCTGGACCGCGCGCTGGCCGCGGCCCCCGGCCCCGACCGGACGAGGTCGAGGCCGCTGTGGGTGGCCGCCCACCTCGCGATCGTCCAGGGAGACATGCCGCTGGCGCGCTCCCGGGCCGAGGAGGCCCTGGAGTCCGCCCGCCGCCACGGGGACACCGAGGCCGAGGCCGAGGCCCACCTCCGCCTGGCCGGGACCGCCCTGCTGGCCGGTGACCTCCAGGACGCCATGACGTGCGTGCTGCGCGGGGCCAGGCGGCTGCGGCGGGTCCGCAAGGACGCGCACGCCGTGCTCCTGCTCCCCCTGCTGCTCGCGGTGATCGCCACCTTCGACGGCGACCTGGACGAGGCGGTGCGGATCCTGCGCGCGACGCGCCGGCGGTGCGAGGAGATCGGCGAGCTGTGCCAGCGCGCCATGGGGGACTACGTCCTCTCACTGACCCTGTACAGCCGGGGGGAGATCGCCGAGGCCTCCGCGGCGGCCAGGGCGTCGCTGGAGGTCAAGTGGCGGCTGCGCGACACGGTCGGCAGCGTCCTGGCCATCGGCCAGCTCGCCAGGATGGCCGTCGCCGAGGGCGACGGCCATCGCGCGGCCTGGCTCCTGGGCGCCGCCCGGCGGATCTGGATCACCTTCGGGCTGTCCGGCCAGGGCGTGGACTCGGTGTTCGAGCTCCGCGAGCCCGCCGCGAACCGCGCGGCGGCCCTGATCGGCGAGGCCGCCTACGCGCGGGCCTTCGAGGAGGGCGCGGCCGCCCACTACGACGCCGCGGTGGCCTACGCCCTGGGGCACTGACCCCCACCGCGCCCCGCCCGGAGCCCCGTCCGGTCGCCGCGCCGCGCCGTCCTCGCCCGGCCGTCCGGGCCGGACGCCTCGTGCGGCCGTTCCGTCGTGCTCAGCCGGCCTGGCCGAGGAACTTCGCGAGGCGGCCCACACCCTCGGCGAGGTCGTCGTCGCCGAGCGCGTAGGACAGGCGGAAGTAGCCCGGGGTGCCAAAGGCCTCACCGGGGACGACCGCCACCTCGGCCTCCTCCAGGATGATCTCGGCCAGCTCGGCGGAGGTCGCCGGGCGCCTGCCGCCGAACTCCCTGCCCAGCAGCGCCTTGACCGACGGGTAGGCGTAGAACGCGCCCAGCGGCTCGGGGCAGAGCACGCCCGGGATCTCGTTGAGCATCCGGACCATGGTGCGGCGGCGCCGGTCGAAGGCGGAGCGCATCTCCGCCACGGCCGACAGGTCACCGGTGACGGCGGCCAGCGCGGCGGCCTGGGCGACGTTGGAGACGTTGGAGGTGGCGTGCGACTGCAGGTTGGACGCGGCCTTGACGACGTCCTTGGGCCCGATCAGCCAGCCCACCCGCCAGCCGGTCATCGCGTAGGTCTTGGCGACGCCGTTCAGGACGACCACCCGGTCGCCCAGCTCGGGCACGGCGGTGGCGATGCTCGCGAACGTCGCGTCGCCGTACGTGAGGTGCTCGTAGATCTCGTCGGTGACGACCCACAGGTCGTGCGCGGCCGCCCAGCGGCCGATCTCCGCGACCTGCTCGGGGGTGTACACCGCGCCGGTCGGGTTGGAGGGGGAGACGAACAGCAGGACCTTGGTGCGGTCGGTGCGGGCCGCCTCCAGCTGCTCCACACCCGCCAGGTAGCCGGTGGTCTCGTCGGTCACCACGTCGACCTGTACGCCGCCGGCGAGCTTGATCGCCTCGGGGTAGGTCGTCCAGTACGGGGCGACGACGAGGACCTCGTCCCCCGGGTCGAGCAGCGTGGCGAACGCCTCGTAGACGGCCTGCTTGCCGCCGTTGGTGATCAGGACCTGGGCCGCGTCCACCCGGTACCCGGAGTCGCGGAGCGTCTTGTCGGCGACGGCCTGCCTCAGCTCGGGAAGGCCGCCGGCCGGCGTGTACTTGTGGAACCTGGGGTTCCGGCACGCCTCGACGGCAGCCTCGACGATGTAACCGGGAGTCGCGAAGTCCGGCTCACCCGCGCCGAAGCCGATGACCGGGCGGCCCGCCGCCTTCATCGCCTTGGCCTTGGCGTCCACGGCGAGCGTGGCGGACTCGGAGATCGCGGAGATACGCGCTGAGATGCGAGGACGGGTCATGACCCCATGGTTACAGACCTGTGCCGCTGTTCCGTCCGGATATCCACCATCCGGACGGGTCCGTGGCCCCCGCGGGTGGGGTCGCCCCGGCGCCCGCGGCTCCCGGACGGCCCCCGGCCACCGCCGCCGGGGCGGCGGGAGGGCCGTGACCAGGACACTCGCAGGGCACCCGCCCGCCGGTTCGACGTGATGGCCAATCACCCGTAGACTCCGGCATGGTCTTTCCGCCGCATGCGTGAACCGGCGGTCAAGACCGTGAGCCACGGACAAACTTCGGTCCAACCGATGTATGGTGGTTCATGTCTTAGGGCACTAGCGCAATTGGTAGCGCACCGGTCTCCAAAACCGGCGGTTGGGGGTTCGAGTCCCTCGTGCCCTGCGAGGAGCGGTCCGCGCATCTGGCGTCTAGCGCGCCGCTGTTATGCGTTGGACTCGAAGAATTCAGGTGAGGACTGTGGCGATCGACACGCGCGGCGAAACCGCAGACAAGCCGAGCGGTGAGAAGAAGACGAAGCGCACTTCTCCCGCCCTTTTCTATCGGCAGGTCGTCGCCGAGCTGCGTAAGGTCATCTGGCCTACGCGCAAAGAACTGATCTCTTACACCATCGTCGTCCTGGTGTTCGTTCTGCTCATGGTCGGGATCGTGTCGGCGCTTGATGCGCTCTTCACCGAGGGTGTGCTGAGAATCTTCGGCGGAGCCTGAGCCACGCCATCCGGCGGGCGGGGCGCCCTGCGGACGAGTCATCAGCCATCGATCATCGACGAAAAGAGAACGAGCACCGTGTCCGAGTCTGCACAGTCGGCCGGCGAGTCCCGCGACGAGCGCGAGGACGAGCTGGACAAGGCCGTCGACGTCACCGGGGATTCGCTTGACGAGTCCGACCGGGAGATCGCCGACGCCGATACCGACGCCGAGATCGCGGAGGCCGGGCCCGGCGGCGACGCCGGGACGCCCGATGCCGACGACGAGATCACGGAGGCCGGGCAGGCCCCGGCCGGTGCCGTCGAGGGTGACGAGGACGGCGCGGTCGACGAGGACGGTGACGTCCTTCCCGACGTCGACCCGGTCGAGGAGTTCAAGCGGCACCTGCGCGGCCTGTTCGGCGAGTGGTACGTGATCCACTCCTACGCGGGGTACGAGAACCGCGTGAAGTCGAACATCGAGACCCGGACGCAGTCCCTCAACATGGAGGACTACATCTTCCAGGTCGAGGTGCCCACCCACCACGTGACCGAGATCAAGAGCGGCAAGCGCCAGCTGGTCAAGGAGCGGGTGCTCCCCGGCTACGTGCTGGTGCGGATGGAGCTCACCGACGAGTCCTGGTCCGCGGTGCGCAACACGCCCGGCGTGACCGGCTTCGTCGGCCTGTCCAACAAGCCGAGCCCGCTGAGCCTCGAAGAGGTCGCCAAGCTGCTCGCGCCCGAGCCGTCCGAAGAGGTCAAGAAGTCCACCGCCAAGGCCTCGGCCGCGACGGTCGACTTCGAGGTCGGCGAGTCCGTCACCGTCATGGACGGCCCGTTCGCCACGCTTCCCGCCACGGTCAGCGAGATCAGCGCCGAGTCCCAGAAGCTCAAGGTGCTCGTGTCGATCTTCGGCCGTGAGACCCCGGTCGAGCTCTCGTTCAACCAGGTCTCGAAGATCTGACCCGGTCACGTAGACTTCGCTAGTCTGCCCCGCGCTCGCGGGGATGGTTCCACGATCGCGGCGCCGTTCAAGGCGCGGTCGCGGTCGGCCCCGTGTGCGCGGGGACTTCAGGAACGTCGCTCAGAGAAGAAGGACCCGGAGAGAATCATGCCTCCCAAGAAGAAGGTCGCAGCGCTGGTCAAGGTTCAGCTTCCCGCTGGCCAGGCCACGCCCGCCCCGCCGGTCGGTACCGCCCTCGGTCCGCACGGCGTCAACATCATGGAATTCGTGAAGCAGTACAACGCTGCCACCGAGGCCCAGCGCGGCAACATCATCCCCGTCGAGATCACCATCTTCGAGGACCGCAGCTTCACCTTCATCACGAAGACGCCCCCGGCGCCCGAGCTGATCAAGAAGGCCGCCGGTGTCGCGAAGGGTTCGGCCGTCCCGCAGAAGGACAAGGTGGGCAAGCTCACCCGCGAGCAGCTGCGCCAGATCGCCGAGACCAAGATGCAGGACCTCAACGCCAACGACGTCGAGGCGGCGGAGAAGATCATCGCCGGCACCGCGCGGTCGATGGGCATCACGATCGCCGACTAGCACCACCCGCCGCACGTGCCCGGCGGCGATCCCAGGGCGGTGAACACGCCCGCGGATCCACCGGGAGACGGCGGCCGCGACCACGGCCACGGCAGGGCCACGGCAGGGTCGCAGCACGACACAGGACGTCGACGTCAAGTGGAGGGGCCGGCGCAGGCCCGTACCACGGACACTCGGATTCACAGGAGTGAGCAAGTGAAGCGCAGCAAGGGATACCGCGCCGCAACGGCGCAGGTCGACCGCGACAACCTCTACAGCCCCGCCCAGGCGGCCAAGCTGGCCAAGGAGACCAACGTCGCCAAGTTCGACGCCACCGTCGAGGTGGTCCTGCGGCTGGGCATCGACCCCCGCAAGGCCGACCAGAACGTCCGCGGCACCGTCAACCTCCCGCACGGCACCGGCAAGACCGCCCGGGTCCTGGTCTTCGCGACCGGCGACCGTGCCGAGGAGGCGCGCGCCGCGGGTGCCGACATCGTCGGCGCCGACGAGCTGATCGACGAGGTCGCCAAGGGCCGCCTCGACTTCGACGCCGTCATCGCCACGCCGGACCTGATGGGCAAGGTCGGCCGCCTGGGCCGCGTGCTCGGCCCGCGTAGCCTCATGCCGAACCCCAAGACCGGCACCGTCACCCCGGCCGTCGGCAAGGCCGTCACCGACATCAAGGGCGGAAAGATCAACTTCCGTGCCGACCGGCACGCGAACCTGCACTTCGTCATCGGCAAGGTGTCCTTCGGCGAGCGTCAGCTCATCGAGAACTACGCCGCCGCCCTCGACGAGGTGCTGCGTCTCAAGCCGTCGGCGGCCAAGGGCCGCTACGTCAAGAAGGTCGTCTTCTCCACGTCCATGGGCCCCGGCATCCAGGTCGACCCCAACCAGACGCGGGCGCTGACCGCCGAGCTCGACGCCTGATACCAGACGTCTTCCTCGGAAGGCCTCAACCGAATGGCCATTCGGTTGGGGCCTTCTTCGTTCTCCCGGACGACGCGCCGGACCGCACCGACGCGTAGTGTCGTAAGTCAGGATCATCGGGGGAAACGAAGGAGTGAGGACGAAATGCGCCGATTGGCTCCCGCACTAGCACTGGGAGCGGCCGCGCTCGTCGCGGTCGCGGGATGCGGTACGCAGCAGGGCACCGTAGCCCTCGGAAACGTCAAGCTCGCCGCCGCCGACGCGGTGCAGCAGAGCGCACAGAAGGCGGAGACGGTCACCTCGTACTCCGCGGACGTGGTCCTCGACGCCAAGGGCGACGAGAAGAGCACGGGCAAGGTCCAGGGCAGCATGCTGTACCAGAGCCAGCCCGAGCTGGCGGTCGACATCAGGCTCGACACGATCGCCTTCGGCGGTCAGAACGTGCCCGGCGGGGCGCGGGCCATCCTGTCGGGTGAGACCGTCTACGTGAAGTCCGAGATGCTGAACAGGATCGGCGGCGTCACCACGCCGTGGGTCCGGGTCCCGATCAGCAAGGTCGACGCCCAGGGGCAGACCGAGATCAGGAAGTTCATGGACCAGGCCCGGCAGTTCGACCTGGCGGGCACCGTCAAGCTGCTGACCGCGTCCAAGGACGTCAAGGCGGTCGGCACCGAGGCGGTCGGCGGGGTCGACACGACCCACTACAGCGGGACCTTCCCGGTCGCCGAGGCCGCGCAGCTGGTGGACCCGGCCGAGCGCCAGAAGCTCCAGGAGAGCCTCTCGCACGCCAAGAACGTGACGTTCGACCTGTGGGCCGACGCCCAGAGCCTGCCCCGCAAGGTGACGCTCAGCGGCTCCGAGAAGAACGCGACGTTCAACCTGACGGCCCTCTTCAAGGGCTTCAACGAGCCCGTGAACATCGCCGCCCCGCCCGCCGACCAGGTGGGCGACCTGCCCGAGGGACGCGGCGGGAACTGACCCCCTCCCGCCCCCCGCTCCTTCGCCCGCGCACGCGCCCCCGGTCCTCCGGCCGGGGGCGCGTGCAGGCCGATTTGGCATCCGGGCGGCCGGGACGTAAGCTACAGACGCCGAAGACCGCCGGTCGTCGTCGGGCCTCATGGCCTGCCGACCTAAAGGATCCACGTCAGTGGACGGCCCGCGTAGGTGTGATGTGAGTTTTCATTTGGATTGACTTCCTCATGTGAGCCCCGTGCGCCTGCGCCGGGGCTTGTCCGTTTTCTGGGGGCCTTTGCCCCGGCGGCACATCTGGAAGGAGGCCCATGGCGAAGGCAGAAAAGGCAACGGCTGTCGCAGAGCTGAAGAGCAGCTTCGACGGCTCCAGCGCTGCCGTTCTGACCGAATACCGTGGTCTCACCGTCGCCCAGCTCAAGCAGCTGCGTGTTTCTCTCGGTGAGAATGCGAAGTTCGCCGTGGTGAAGAACACGCTGACCAAGATCGCGGCCTCCGAGGCCGGGTTCAGCCAGCTCAACGACCTGCTCGCGGGTCCGTCGGCGATCGCTTTCGTCAACGGCGACGTGGTCGAGGCTGCCAAGAGTCTGCGTGAGTTCGCCAAGGCCAATCCCCTCCTGGTCATCAAGGGCGGTGTGGTCGACGGCAGGTCGATGACGCCGGCCGAGATCACCAAGCTTGCCGACCTCGAGTCGCGCGAGGTCCTCCTCGCGAAGCTGGCCGGTGCTCTGAAGGCGAAGCAGGGCCACGCGGCCGCCGTCTTCAACGCGCTGCCCACCAACATGGCTCAGCTGGTCGAGGCCCTGCGCGCCAAGCGCGAAGGCGCCGACGAGTAGGTCCGCGCAGGCGGTCACAGGGGATTAACGCAACCGCGGTCCCAACTTTCCCAGCACGTCACATCCGTATGGAGGAACCACCATGGCGAAGCTCAGCACCGACGAGCTGCTCGACGCTTTCAAGGAGATGACCCTTCTTGAGCTGTCCGACTTCGTGAAGGTCTTCGAGGAGACCTTCGACGTCAAGGCCGCCGCTCCGGTCGCCGTCGCCGCCGCGGCCGCCCCCGGTGCCGCCGCCGCCGAAGAGGTCGAGGAGCAGGACGAGTTCGACGTCATCCTCGAGGCCGCCGGCGAGAAGAAGATCCAGGTCATCAAGGAGATCCGCGCCCTGACCAGCCTGGGCCTCAAGGAGGCCAAGGACCTCGTCGACGGCGCTCCCAAGTCCGTCTTCGACGGCAAGGTCAACAAGGAGCAGGCCGAGAAGGCCAAGGCCGCCCTCGAGGGTGCCGGCGCCAAGGTCACCGTCAAGTAGTTCGTTCGTCCCACGCGACAGGAGCGGGTCCACCAGGTGCCGGTGGCCCGCTCCTTTCGTGTGTCCGGCCCCGGACGCCGCGCCGCCCCCCGGACGACCGGGAGCGCCTCTGGACGGCCGGTCGCCCGTGGACGCCGAGTCGCCGGAAACGGCCACCGCCCGGGGACGGCCAGGCCGCCGGGAGATCCAGGCCGCCGGGAGATCCAGGCCGCCAGGGGACGCGGAGCCCGACCGCCGGAGCGCGACGATCGACGGAAGCTATTGGACCCCCTTCCAATTCGGGAGATCGCGGCTACCGTTGTTCCCATCGCGGGCTCGCGCCGGTGGAGTCCTCCGCCGCGCAGGGGCGGACGCCGTCCGGTGGGCCCACAGGAGGGCGGCAGGGTGGGCGTCGAGGTCGTGGTCGAGGGACTGACGAAATCGTTCGGCAGGCAGGTCATCTGGGAGGACGTCACGCTGACCCTCCCCGCGGGGGAGATCTCCGTGCTGCTCGGCCCCTCGGGCACGGGCAAGTCCGTCTTCCTCAAGACCCTGGTGGGCCTTCTGAGGCCCGAACGCGGCCATATCTGGATCGACGGCCACGACCTGGCCCACTGCGGGGAGAACAGGCTCTACGAGCTCAGGAGACTGTTCGGCGTGCTGTTCCAGGACGGGGCGCTGTTCGGCTCGCTCAACCTCTACGACAACGTGGCCTTCCCGCTGCGCGAGCACACCAGGAGGAGCGAGACCGAGATCCGCCGCGTCGTGATGGAGAAGATGGAGCTCGTCGGCCTCCTGGGCGCCGAGGGAAAACTGCCCGGCGAGATCTCCGGGGGCATGCGCAAGCGGGCGGGCCTGGCCAGGGCCCTGGTCCTCGATCCCGAGATCATCCTGTTCGACGAGCCGGACTCCGGGCTCGACCCGGTCCGCACGGCCTACCTCAACCAGCTGATCGTGGACCTCAACGCGGAGATCGGGGCGACCTTCCTCATCGTCACCCACGACATCAACACCGCGCGTACGGTGCCCGACGGCATCGGACTGCTCTTCCGGCGCGAGCTGATCATGTTCGGCCCCCGGGAGATGCTGCTCTCCAGCGACGAGCCGGTGGTCCGGCAGTTCCTCAACGCCAGAAGGCACGGACCGATCGGCATGTCGGAGGAGAAGGACCTCTCCGAGCTGGAGGCGGAGGCCGAGCTCGGGCACGAGCCCGGCGGCCTGCCGCCGATCCCGCCGCAGCTCATGCCGAGCGAGGGCCGGATCCGCCGCACGCAAAGCCCGCCGGGGGCGTGGCTGGCCGCCAACGGGGTCGTCCCGCCGCCGGGCTCGTTCCTGGACGAGCGGGGCCGCGACTGGCTGGCGGAGTACCCCCGCCTGGTCACGGCGCACGCCGGCGGCACGCGCTGACCGGGCCGCGAGCCGGTCGGGCGGCCGGCGCCGTGCCGCCGGGGAACGAGCCCGGCGGCGGGTACGCAAAGGCCGCCATACGGATCTGTGCGGCGGGTTATGATCCGGCGATCGGGGAGCATGCCGCCCTCGGGGGCGGGCGGAGGACCGTGCTCACCCGCCCGCGTTCCGCGGACCGCGCGAGGGGAGAGAACGCATGGCATCGCACGCCGCCCGCCCCCCGGGCTCCCGCCGCCTGAGCCGCTCCGCCCGCCCCCGCCGTCCCCGCCGCGTCGGCAGGCTCGCCGGGCCGGTGCTGGCGGTGCTGATCGCGGTGCTCCTGGTCGCGGCGCTGTGGGTCGGCGCCGACCTGCGCGACGCCCAGGCGGCGGCCGACGACAGGCAGGCCGCGACGCGGGCGGCGGGGACGTACGCGGTGCGCCTGCTGTCCGTCGGCCACCGCGCCGTCGACGCCGACATCGAGCGCGTCCTGGCCGCCTCCACCGGCCCGGCCAGGACCGAGTACGCCGGGAACGCCGCCGAGCTCAAGCGGACGACGGTCGCCGGGAGGCTGTTGCGCACCGGCGCGCTGCGCGCCTCCGCCCTGGTGTGGCTGAGGGGGGACACGGCCCGGGTGATGGTGGTGGGTGACGAGCTGGTCAGGCGCGACGGGAGCGCCGACGCGCCACGGGAGCGGTTCCACCGCTGGAACATGGAGGTGACCAGGACCGGGGCGGCCTGGCTGGTGTCGGCGGTGGAGCCGGTGCCGTGACAGGGGCCTCCCGGCTGGCGATCGCGCTCATGGCCGCCGTCGCGCTGGCCCTGTCCGGGGTCGTCTGGGTCATGTACGCCGACCTGAGCCGCCTGCGCGCCGACGACAGGGCGGCACGGGAGGCGCTGGCCACCGCCCGCGCGGTCGCCGCCGACATGCTCTCCTACGACCACCGGACGATCGAGCAGGATTTCGCCAGGGCGGGGGGGTACACCACCGGGGCGCTCAGCCTGCACTACAAGGAACTGGCCGGCAGCGTGGCGGCGCAGGCCCGGCGGGAGAAGGCGGTGCAGCAGGCCGCGGTGACCGGGGCCGGGGTGGAGTCGGCCTCGGGTCGCTCCGGCCGGGTGGAGGTGCTCCTGTTCATGAACATCAGCACCGTGAAGATCCCCGGGGAGGGGAGGGAGCCCCGCCGCGAGATCAACCGGAACCGGGCCCGTTTCATCATGATCCAGAAGGACTCCCGCTGGCTGGTCGCCGAGATCTCCACCCTGCTCGGCGACCCTCCCCCGCCGTGATCGGCGCGCCGCTTCATTCAATTGTTAGCAAAGACCTGGTTTGAGTCTGGCCAAGCTCCGGGTACACCGGCCATGGCAGCGTCGATCGTCGGCCGGAGCATCGGCCGGGGACCGCGACGCCGGGTCACTCTGCGTCAGTCACACCAGGTCGGTCATCGTCTTGGATCGTGGAGGTGTACGCAGGTCACCCGGTGGGAAAACTCCCAGGGCCGCGGCAGTTCCCCGGCCGAAATGTCAGCTCCCGGGCTTGACGTTTCGGTTCCGAAGAGCGATGCTGCGACCAACGTGGAGCTTGCAGCGAGACTGAAGTGGACAGGTGTATGCCGTTCGGCTACACTGCCCCTTTGCGCTGCCCTTTGACGACCCGCTTCTTTTGGTGCTCTGATGCATGGTCGTCTGGCGTGCGTGTAGTCAGTCCGCCGCGAGCCCTCGGAAGGACATCTGTTGGCAGCCTCGCGCAACGCCTTCGCCGTACCCGCCGGTCCCCGTCGTGTGTCTTTCGCACGAATTCAGGAGCCGCTCGAAGTT
>NZ_JBNCLF010000026.1:0-116172 GCF_049844535.1 Streptosporangium sp. DT93 | reverse complement strand
GCCGCGTTCTCTCTTTCTATTCCCCCCGGGGTGTTTTGTTGGGTGGGGGCGGGGTGGCCCCGCGCCCGGGGCGCCCCCCCCCCACCGCCCTTCCCGCGGGGGCCGCCCAGGCGGATCCCACCCCCGCCGCACCCCCCGCGCCCGCCTGCGACGCCACCACGACTCCCCCCGCCTACCACGGCAAGGTCCCCACGCCCAGAAGCGTGCTCGGCTTCGACCTCGGTGAGCGCGAGGTCACCACGGCCGAGTCCGACACCCTGCTCGGCGCGATCGACAGGGCCAGCGACCGGGTCGTCTCCGGCACCCTGGCCACCACCGCCGAGGGACGCCCCCTGAGGTACGCCGTCGTCGGCACCCCCCGCAACATCCGGAACCTGCGCGCGATCGAGACCTCGATCAAGCTGCTGCGCAACCCCCTCACCCCCGCCGCCGCGGCCAGGACCCTGGCCAGGAACACCCCCGCGATCCTGTGGGTCGCCGGGAACGTGCACGGCGGCGAGGAGAGCGGCACCGACGCCGCGCTGAAGACCCTCCACGACCTCGCCGGACGCGACGACTGCGCGGCCAGGCGCATCCTGGACAACGCCGTCGTGGTGATCCTGCCGACGCAGAACCCCGACGGCCGCGAGGCCGACACCCGGCGCAACGCCTACTCGTTCGACATGAACCGCGACTGGTTCGCGCGGACCCAGCCGGAGACCGACGGCAAGATCGAGCTGCTGCGGAAGTATCCTCCGCAGCTCTTCATCGACGCCCACGAGATGGGCGGCACCGAGTACTTCTTCCCGCCGAACGCCGACCCGTTCTACCACGACATCGCCGAGCCGACGATCGACTGGATCAACAACACCTACGGCGCCGCGATGATCGGCGAGTTCACGAAGCGCGCCATCCCCTTCTTCAACCGCGACGTCTACGACATGTTCTACATGGGCTACGGCGACACGGTCCCGACCACCGGCTTCAACGCCGCGGGCATGACGTTCGAGAAGGGCAACGCCTCCCCGATCGCCGCCCGTACCTTCGAGCAGTGGCTCACCCAGTGGGTCTCGCTCTCGGCCGCCGCCGACAGGAAGACCGAGATCCTCACCACCTGGCACGGCATGTACGCCGAGGCCTTCAAGCAGGGCCTCGAAGGCAGGCTGGAGCCGAACAAGGTCTACAACCCGGGCAACGAGGTCATCACCCAGGTGCCCGACCGCAGGGTCCGCCACTACTTCCTGCGCGCGGACGACCCGGCCAAGAAGGCCGAGACCGACCTCGTCGTACGGCGTCTGCAGCGGATGGACGTCCAGGTGTTCACGCTGGCCAAGCCGCTGACGGTCAGGGATTTCAAGCCCTACGGCAGGGCCGAGGCCAGGACCACGCTGCCCAGGGGCACCTACTGGATCCCGATGGCCCAGGGCCAGAAGCACTGGATCCAGGCCATGCTGAACGAGGACACCTACACGCCGTTCCCCTACTTCTACGACGTGACCGCGTGGAGCCTGCCGCTGCTCGGCAACGTCTCCGGCGGTTCCTCCGGCCAGGTGCTGCTCCCCCTCGCCACGCCGGTGCGGGCCGTGGACGCCCCCTCGGCGCGGGTGCGCACCTCCCGGTCGATCGGCGTCCTGCAGCTGTCCGGCGGCACCGCGCGGAACGCCGCCGAGTCCTCCGGCTGGCTCCGCCACCGCCTGGACCGCGACTGGAAGCTCCCCTACCGGGTGCTCACCCCGGCCGACGTCGCCGCGGGCGGCCTGGGCGGGCTGGACGTGCTGCTCGTGCCGGACGGCCCGGCGAACGCGGCGAACACCGTCCTCGGCGAGACCGGCCGCGCCGCGCTGCGCGACTGGGTCGGCGCCGGCGGGCGCTACGTCGGCTGGTCGGGCGGCACCCAGCTCGCCGCGCTGGCCGGCGTCTCCGCCGTGACGCTCGCCGAACCGGCCTCGGACGTCCCCGGCTCGCTGCTCCGCACCACCGTGGCGCAGGGCCCGCTGAGCCGCGGCGTCGGGCCGGACGTCATGCAGTTCTACGCCTACGACCTGGTCATGCGGGCCGCGGACCCGGCGCACGTGCTGACCTCCTACCCTGCCGCGGACTCGCCCGAGTGGTTCCTGTCCGGCTTCGCGCTGGGCGCCGAGGAGCTCGCCGGGACGGCGGCGTCGGTCGCCGAACCGGTCGGCGCCGGTCACGCGGTGCTGTTCGCCGCCGACCCGAACTTCCGCGCCTTCACCGACGGCACGGCGAAGATCGTCGCCAACGCGATCACCGCCGACCTGCCGCCGGCCTCGGCCCGGTCGTCGCGCGCCCCGGCGCCCGACGCCTCCAGGGCCGCCGCGGCCGTCCCGGACCGCACCTCGCCGATCCGCGTCACCGTCGCGGCGTCCGACCGTGACCGGGTCGCCGGGGTGCTGAGGGGCTTCGGCGCCGTCTGGAGCGAGCAGGCCGCCACCGGCGGCGCGGTCCGCTTCACGGTCGCCAACCCCGGCGGCCTCGACCCGCACGAGCACCCCTGGGCCAGGAGGCTCCCGGGCGCGCTGCGCGCCGCCGGGGTCACCCCGCTCGCGGTGGTGCTGCCGAACTGACCGGGAGCGGCGCGCGTCCCGTCCCGGGGCGCGCGCCGCGCCGGGCCCGCGGGCGGTCAGCGTGCCTCGGCCAGCATCCGGGCCAGGGCACGCGCGAAGGTGTCGACGGCGCCGGGCGCGTACCGCAGGAAGAGGTAGGGCTCGGTGAGCTCCAGCTCGATCAGGGCCGGACTGCCGTCGGCCAGGCGGACCAGGTCGACCCGGGCGTACAGCAGGGTCGGGTATCCGGCGAGCAGCCGCTCGGCCAGCGCGATCTGGTCCGGCTCGGGGTCGCGGAACCGGCCGTGGTCGTCGGTCCCCTGTCCCGGCTTGCTGGCCTCGCCGCCCAGCATGGCGTTGCGCCGGACGGCGTGGCTGAACCGGCCGCCGAAGTAGAGCAGCGAGGTCTCCCCCTCGGTCTCGACCATGTCCAGGTAGGGCTGGATCATCGCGGTCCGTCCCGCGCCGGTCAGCCGGGCCACGTGCGCCTCGGCCTCGGCGCGGTCGGCGGTCCTGATCGTGTCGCGGGCCCCCACCGAGATCGACGGCTTGACCACGTACTCGCCGAAGACCGGGAAGTCCACGGCCTCGCCCGGCACGCCCCAGTAGGTGGGGATGATCGGCACCTCCAGCTCCCGCAGGTAGGTCTTGTCGGTGTTGCGCTCCAGCACGTCGGCCGGGTTGAGCAGCCGGGTGACCGACTCGACGCGCCGGGCCCAGGCGAGGAACTCCGCGCGCCGCTCCACGTAGTCCCACGGGGTACGGACCACGACGGCGTCGTACGCGGCCCAGTCGACCCCCGGGTCGTCCCACCGCTCGATCCGCCCGGCGATCCCCACCCCGGCCCAGGCGGCGACGGTGATCTCCTTCTCGTCATCCACCTTGTCGGGGTCGGCCCAGGTCACGTACGCCGCGGAATAACCCACCGGAACAGCTCCTTGCGTCATCACCAAAAGAACATGACACACCTTACATGAGTGCATATTTCGGGTTATGCCCCACCCCGCGCGCCGGTCGGCCGGTCCACCCGGGGTGTGTCAACGACGGCAGGGCGCCTCGGATGCTCGACGACGACGGCGGGGCGTCACCGGTGCTCGACCACAACGGCGAGGTGTCACGGACGCTCGACAACGACAACGGAGTCTCACGGACGCTCGACGACCCAGGTCCTCGCGGCTCTGTCGTGCCATGCCCGCCGGTAACCGCCGCCGTCGAGGAACATCGAGAACACCCAGACGATCGCGAGGACGGCGCCCACGTACGGGACGAACCAGCCCGTGGCGCCGACGGCCGCGACGACCGCGTACCGCGTGAAGGAGACGCCCATCGACACCGGGTCACCGGTCTCCAGGTCGACGACCCTGATCCCCGCGACGAACTTGCCGACCGTCCCCCCGGCCACGCCGGTCGCCACGGCCTCGTAGATCGCCGTGACCGCGAGAACGATGAGACCCGGCAGGACGACGTTGTCCGGCGCGTAGGGTCCGATGCCGGAGGCGGCCACCCCCTCGTAGAGGTACAGGACGGGAGCCAGAATGACGCCGAGCAGGAACGAGTCGACGACCCGGGCTCCCAGGCGCCGGCCCATGGAGGCCGCGTAGAGGTTCCGGTTCTTGGAGTCGGGACGCGGGGTGAAGAACGGTGCGGTGGTGGTCATGCCGCACAGCGTGCCGGTGGGGACTGGTGACCCACTGACCCCGCGTCTGGTGATCCACTGGAAACCCACTGAAGGGCCTGCTCAGCGCGAGACCAGAAGCAAAGGCCGGACAAGAATGTATATTTATCCGAAACAGTCGACCCGTGTACGAAAAAATAAAATGCTCGCCTTAGCCACAAAGCTTTTCACCTCGCTAGACCCACAGGATGATCTAGCGCCAGAAAATTTGTTCAGGAGTCGAGATGATCGAAGCGTGGATCTCGATAGATGCGCCGGAGATTTTCTCGCGACACCTTCCAGCCAACCCCATGAGCAAATTTATCATTGTTCATGTACAGGCGATCCGACATTCTTATCATCATAAGACTCCCCACGAACCTACTTTTCCCCCACCCAACCAGAGCCGATACCGAGAATATTAGGCCCGTCGCCAGCTTGAGTAATTTGCCGGGGCGACTGTCGATCATTGCCGATAGCTCTTCTGCTCGTACCTCAGCGCGCTCACTTTTCCCATATTTAAAACGTGCGGACCATTGCACGAGCTTCCTTGCCAACCAAGGGGATAGATCACACGCCTCGTTAACAGCGAGCCCGAGCAGTACCCCGATAACGATCTCCCAACCACTCATGACGCGTCCCTGTGTCGCAGTGCTTTTAAACGGCCGAGCGAAAGGAAGTCAAGAACCGGGTTCGATTGGAAAGGAGCAGAAGGTCGTCGGGCGTCAAGAAGTGCCTGGGCGGCCAGGACGCCTTCGCCGGTGAGGCGGTAGAAGCGGCGGCGAGGGCGAGACTGATCAGGGGTGAGCGTTTCCCACTCCCCGGCGATCCATCTGGCGTCTTCGAGTCGATCGAGGACCTTATAGACGGTGGGTCCTGCGCGTTTACTCTCCTTCATGATGACCCAGCCATGGATCGGAATCTTCTCCTCGTGGGCGTGTACGAGCACTTCGAGCACGTCCAGCATGGGCTGGGTGATACGTTCGATGCCTGCCATGCATCTAGCATACTTAGGTGAAATAAGAAAAACGAGCCTTGTGGGCCTCGTTTCAACAGTGAACTCGGCATACGGGATCCACACAACCAAACTGCACTACCCGCCCCAGAGACACTCACGCGTCCCAACTGTCACACTGTGGCTTTTTCTTACGCGTCGTATCTGTCGAAGCTCCAGAAGGGGTGCATCACTTCGCCCTGCCTGGAAACCAGATTGTCGAGCTCTTCGACCTTAATGCCGTTGACGAAATGCGCCATCCGCCGAGTGAGAAGATCAGCGTGTGGCCGCTCGGCTTCTTACTGTCGCGAATGGCCGCAATGCCAGCGGGGTTGCCTGCAATCGCCACTGCTACCACTGCAGCTACCCTTGTAGCATTTCGCGGGAGACAGGTCCTGCGCGGTCATTCTGCTTCCCGATATACGGCCTACCGCATGAATTTAGTGGTCGTTTACGCGAGGTCTCTGGACTGAGGGTGAGCCATGAGGGCCGCTAAAGATCAGGTCGTGCCGGTTGATCTCAACCTCCGCCTCCGGGGAAAAATCACCAAGCATGCCTGCGAGATGCAGGAGATCAGGATCCTGGAAGGGGAAGGTGGCGAATGAACCTGCATATCGGGTGGACGTCAATCCCGAACGAGATGATTTAGGTGTTGTAGCCCTCAACGTAGGCTAGCGGATCAGACCAAGCAGTTGAATGTGCCGCTCTTCACTCCGCCGAGGAAGGTGAGCCATTGCGCAGGGGTGAAAGACAGGGTTCCGCTGTCAGGGTTCTTGGAGTCACGAACCAAGAACATCCGATGCGAATCGGACTTGTGTTCGCCGACATGGTTCACAACAGCAACTTGAACACAGTCGGCGCCGTTGGCGCTCAGACTGCTCGTTCGCCATACGGCATGTGGATGCCCGAACGCGGCCATCTCGCCACCCCTTCCGTCGAGTCGGCGATCACAGTTGATCGGCAACAGCGGCGATGAACGAGAGGGACTCCTCGACCTCGTACGCCGTTGCGCGAAGGTGATCAAAAGCAAGTGTATAGCGGTGAACGTCCCTTTCGTCTTCTACCCAGAGGTTGCCGGTTAGTGTCTCGACGTACACCACATCGTCGTCATAGTGAGCTGGAAAGCTGAGGATCGAGAAGGTCCCGGCCGTTGCGGGATGCGCACCGGAGACGAAGGGAAGGATCTGGATGGTGATGTTGGCGGCTCGGCTCAGCTTCATCAGGTGATGGCACTGGGTTTGCATGTCCTCCGGAGAGCCCACCCTGTTTCGAAGTGCCGCCTCACTCAGGATGATCCAGTAGCCGAGAGGAGAGGACCCTCGGTCAAGAAGTCGCTGACGGGTTCTGCGGGCTTCCACCCGACGTTCGATTTCTCTTCGGGGCACGAGATCCATGAGGCCGGCCTGAATGACAGAGCGTGCGTACTCGTCGGTCTGAAGCATCCCAGGGATAATTTGCGCGGAGAAACCACGGATTGACGTGGCTTCGGCTTCGAGGGCGATGTAGGCAGCAAGTTCAGTGGGCAGGGTGTCGCCGTATGCGTCCCACCACCCCTTGAACCGTGAGTTGCGCGCCAGGTCGACGAGAGCCTGTCGTTTGTCGTCGGGGACGGCATAGAGATCGAGAAGTACGTTCAGGTCCTTGGGCTGGACACGTCTGCGAGCCGTCTCGTAGCGGCTGAGCTTCGAGGGGTCCCAACCCAACCGCTTGGCCGCTTGATCGCCGGTGAGACCTGCCACCTCACGGAGACGTCGCAACTCACCCGCCAGCCTGCGGGTTCGTATGGTGGCCGGCTGCTCGGCGCTCACGATGGGCCCCCCTTGCGTTCAGATCGCCTCAGTCTGTCGTCACCCAAGATGCCGGGCAAGCGAGACAGAAGATCTCCTTGGCATTTGAGCTGTCAATATTGTCAATCAGATTGCCAGGTAACTCACAGTGCCCACATGATGTCAGTGCATCAAGCGTGGATCGGGCCACGCCCCAGGTGAGAGCCCCAGGCTGTCCTCACCTGCGATCCGGCAGCGTTACTTAGCTGACGATCACACCCGTGGAACCTGTCGTATGTCAGCGAACTCGGGAGCCGAGCCATGGACGTGCGTGATCCGCAACAAGAGCAGTACATCCACCTCGTACGACTTGGCTGGGACCTCCGTGTTCTCGAGGTGTCCACCTCACTGGTCGTCCCCGCCTCCGGACCCCCGGTCCTGGAGATCATGTCCCTCAACGGGGTACGGGTCCGAATTCAGGTTGCTCGCCGCGCCTGCGGCTGGGTCTTCGTCTGGCGTCCCTGGTGGTCGGTGACCTGGCGAAGGGATTGGGTCTGGGCCGAGGCCAACAACGCGGCTGACATGATCGCATCAACGGTGACCGCGTGAGCGCGCGAGGACGGGACGACTCCAACGCGGCAGAAGCGGCGATCGGACACTGGGACGGATTCCAGGTCATGGGCCGGCGCGATCTTCCCGGCATCGCCCGGTCAGCGAGAGTCGCCCGCAGGTGGGTGCTGGGAATCCTGGCCGGCCACATCCCCGCCGAGACGATGGAGACCCTCGAACTGCTGGTCAGCGAGGTCGTCACCAATGCGGTCCTGCACAGCGACTCGGCCCGCCCTGATGGCCTGGTCACGGTCCGGGTGGACCTCGGCGCGGGCCTGGTTCACATCGAGGTGGCCGACGACGGCTCGACCACCACCGCGCCCACGATCCAGAAGGCCGGCGACGACAGCCTCAGCGGGCGCGGCCTGAGCTGGGTGGACTTCCTGTCACACGCTTGGGGCAGCGATCAGGACGAGAAAACCGGGAAAAGAACGGTCTGGTTCCGGCTTCGTTGTGACGGGTCGGCGAACGCCTGAAAGTCCCGTTCATGGGTCATGGCCGCGCGTACCGCCTGTCGGCGGCGGGAATGCCGGGAACGGCCCGCGACGCGGCGCGGGAAACGGAGCGACGCCTATGACCGAGGTCCGGCGGTCACGCCCCGTACACCGGTTCCGGGGCGGGGGCCTCGGTGAGGAGTTTCGTGACGGCGTCACCGATGTCGGAGGGGTCCCAGCGGGCGCCCCGGTCGACGCGGGGGCCGTGACGCCAGCCGTCGGCGAGGGAGACGGAGCCGCCCTCGACCTCGAAGACGCGGCCGGTGACGTGCCCGGAGGCGGCCGAGCCGAGCCAGGCGACCAGCGGGGCGATGTTGGCCGGGTCCATGGCGTCGAAGCCCTCCTTCGGCCGGGCCATGGTCTCGGCGAAGACCTCCTCGGTCATCCGGGTACGGGCGGCCGGGGCGATCGCGTTCACCGTGACGCCGTAGCGGCCGAGCTCGGCGGCGGCCACCTGGGTGAGGGCCACGATGCCCGCCTTGGCCGCCGAGTAGTTGCCCTGCGCGACGCTGCCCAGCAGCCCCGCCCCGGACGAGGTGTTGATCACCCGGGCGTCCACCGGGTCGCCCGCCTTCGACCGCTCCCGCCAGTGGGCGCCCGCGTGCCGCAGCGGCAGGAAATGGCCCTTGAGGTGGACCTGGATCACGTCGTCCCACTCCTGCTCGGTCATCGAGACCAGCATCCGGTCGCGGACGAACCCGGCGTTGTTCACCAGCACGTCCAGCCGCCCGAAGGCGCTCAGCGCCGCCTTGACCAGCCGGGCCGCGCCGTCCCAGTCGGTGACGTCGTCGCCGCTGGCCACCGCGCGGCCGCCCAGGTCGCGGATCTCCTCGACGACCTCCAGCGCGGGGGTGCCCGAACGCCCGTCGCCCTCGCGGCCGGTGCCGAGGTCGTTGACCACGACGCGGGCGCCCTGCCGGGCGAACTCCAGGGCGTGCTCCCTGCCGATGCCGCGCCCGGCGCCG
This sequence comes from Streptosporangium sp. DT93, assembly GCF_049844535.1. Taxonomy (NCBI): domain Bacteria; kingdom Bacillati; phylum Actinomycetota; class Actinomycetes; order Streptosporangiales; family Streptosporangiaceae; genus Streptosporangium; species Streptosporangium sp. DT93. Next base: position 107,147 of record NZ_JBNCLF010000026.1, on the reverse strand, counting down.
GTGACGGCCACCACGCGCCCCTCGCAGATACCGCCCATGCCGGGCCCCCTCTCGTTGTGATCATGCAGAGTTTCCCGGCCGTTCACCCGTCGTGTCCAGAGGCGATCCGCCGCCAGGCGGGGATCTCGCCGCCGCCGTGGACGGCGATCCGCGCGCCGGTCACGTAGCCGGGCACCGCCAGCCACAGGCACACCGCGGCCACGTCCGAGGGCAGGGCCGTCCGGCCCGCGGGGACGGCCGCGCCCATCCGCGCGACCCCGCCGGGGCCGCCGTAGTGGGCGGCCGAGGCCGCCGGGTCCCCGGTCTCGGCGAGGCCGACGACGACCGTGTTGACCCGGACGCGCGGCGCCCACTCGGCGGCCAGGCAGTCGGCCAGGTGGTGCAGGCCGGCCTTGGCGGCGCCGTAGGCGGAGGTGCCCGGGGAGGGGCGCGTACCGCTGGAGCTGCCGATCATGATGACCGAGCCGCCGGAGGCGGCGAGGAGCGGGTGGGCGCGCTGCGCGACCAGCAGCGGGGCGATGAGGTTGAGCTCCACCACCCGGGTGTGCAGCCTGGGCGAGGTTCCGGCCACCTGCGCCTGCGGCGAGCCACCGGCGTTGTTGACGACCGTGTCGAGCCGCCCGTGCCGCTCCCCGATCCCGGAGAGCAGGCGGTCGACGTCCGCGGCGTCGCGCACGTCGGCCGGGGCGAACGTGACGCCCTCGGGCAGGGTCTCCGGCTCACCGCGGGCGCACACCACCACCCGGGCCCCGGCGGCCGCGAAGGCGCCCGCGACGCCCGCGCCGATCCCCCTGGTGCCGCCGGTCACCAGGACGACCGATCCGGTGAGGTCGTAGGAGATCCGGCCGCCGGGTGCGGGGGCCGTCCCGCCCACGGCGCTCGGCGTACCCGCCCCTTCCCCGTCGCTGCCTCCGGTGTTCACCCCACCGCCTTCGGTGTCCACCGTGACCGCCTCTCCGTCGCCGTGCCGTGCCGATCGTCACGTGCTACGGTACCAAGCAAGCGTTAGGTGCCAATAGTGAGGCGCGATGGGAATCACTCTTCACGGCGGCGCGGTCGCCGAGGTCGTGGTGGACGTGCCACCGGTCAACGCGCTACCGGTCTCGGGCTGGTTCGAGCTGGCCGAGGCCCTGCGGGAGGCCGGACGCGACCCCGCGACGCGCGTCGTGGTGCTGCGCGCGGAGGGCCGGGGTTTCAACGCCGGGGTGGACGTCAAGGAGATGCAGGCCACGGCCGGGCACACCGCCCTGGTCGGCGCCAACCGGGGGTGTTTCGCCGCGTTCGCGGCAGTCTACGAGTGCGAGGTGCCGGTGATCGCCGCCGTGCACGGGTTCTGCCTGGGCGGCGGGGTCGGGCTGGCGGGCAACGCCGACATCGTGGTCGTCTCCGACGACGCCTACTTCGGCCTGCCCGAGGTCGACCGGGGCGCGCTCGGCGCGGCCACCCACCTGGCCAGGCTGGTCCCCCAGCACCTGATGCGGGCCATGGTCTACACGTGCCGCACCGTCACCGCCGACGAGTTGCACGCCTTCGGCTCGGTGCTGGAGGTCGTGCCACGCGACCGGCTGCGCGAGACCGCCCTCGACGTCGCCGGCCGGATCGCGGACAAGGACCCGTACGTCATCCGCCGCGCCAAGGAGTCGCTGAACGGCATCGACCCGGTCGACGTCAGGCGCAGCTACCGGTTCGAGCAGGGGTTCACCTTCGAGCTCAACCTGATGGGCTCGGGCGACAGACACCGCGACGCCTTCGTGGCGGGAGCGGAGGACGCGGGTCGGGCGGATTCGGCGCGGTCGCCAGGTCCTATGGGCTCGACGGGTTCAACGAAGGCGAAGGCGGACCCGGCGGGACGGGAGCCGTCCGGCGTGCCGCGTCCGGAGGAGGGGGACGGCCGATGAGCAAGCTGATGACCGCCGACGAGGTCGCCGGGCGGCTGCGCGACGGCATGACGGTCGGCATCGGCGGCTGGGGCTCGCGCCGCAAGCCGATGGCCCTGGTCAGGGCGATCTGCCGTTCCCCGGTACGGGACCTGACCGTCGTGTCCTACGGCGGGCCCGACGTCGGCCTGCTGTGCGCGTACGGCAAGGTCGCCCGGGTGGTCGCCCCGTTCGTGACGCTGGACTCGATCCCGCTGGAGCCGCACTTCCGGGCCGCCCGGCAGGCCGGGACCGTGGCGTTCACCGAGTACGACGAGGGCATGTTCATGTTCGGCCTGCTCGCCGCGGCGCACCGGCTGCCGTTCCTGCCGACCCGGGCCGGGCTGGGCTCCGACGTGATGCGGGTCAACCCGGAGCTGCGGACCGTCCGCTCGCCGTACGGCGACGGCGAGGAGTTCGTCGCCGTGCCCGCTTTGACGCTGGACGCCGCGCTGGTGCACCTGAACCGGGCCGACCGGCGCGGCAACGCGCAGTACCTGGGGCCCGACCCCTACCTCGACGACCTCTACGCCAAGGCGGCCGGTCACTGTTACGTCTCCTGCGAACGCGTGGTGGACACCGCCGACCTGCTCAAGGAGGGTCCCGTGCAGTCGCTGCTGATCAGCCGGTCGATGGTGGCCGGGGTGGTGGAGACGCCGGGCGGCGCCCACTTCACGGGCTGCGAGCCCGACCACGGCCGCGACGAGGCGTTCCAGCGGGCCTACGCGAGGGCCGCCGCCGACCCCGAGGCGTGGCGGGCCTTCCGGGAGCGCTACCTGTCCGGTGACGAGGCCGCCTACCAGGAGGCCGTACGCCGGTACGGGGAGGAATCGTGACCACCGGCGCCGACCGCTCCACCGGGGCCGACCGTGATACCGGAGCCGGTCGCGATACCGGCGTCACCGGCGTCACCGGCGACATCGGGTCCGCCGTCGCCGACGCCACCCGCGCCGAGGTGTGCGTCGTCGCGTGCGCCGAGGCGTTCCGGGGGGACGGGGAGATCCTGGCCGCCGGCATCGGCGGCGCGATCACCGTGCTGGCCGCCCGGCTGGCCCGGCTCACCTTCGAGCCCGACCTGATCACGCACGACGGGACGTGCCTGCTGACCGGCGACGTCCCGGCGCTGGGAGAGGCGCCGGAGGTCATCGAGGGCTGGCTGCCGTTCGCGGACCACCTGTGGCTGGTGCTCAACGGCAGGCGGCACGTCATGCTGGGCGCGAGCCAGATCGACCGGTACGGCAACAGCAACATCTCCTGCATCGGCGACTGGGCCCGGCCCAGGGCCCAGCTCCTGGGGGTGCGGGGGGTGCCGGGCAACACGGTCTGCTGCCCGACCAGCTACTGGATCCCCCGGCACTCGCCCCGCGTGTTCGTACCGCGCGTGGACATGGTCAGCGGTGTCGGCCACGACCGCGCGGCCGAGGCCGGGCCGGGCGCCCGGCGCCACCACGACCTGCGCCGGGTGGTGACCGACCTGGCCGTGCTGGACTTCCGTACCCCGGACGGGTCGATGCGCCTGGCGTCGGTCCACCCGGATGTCACAGTGGAGGAGGTCGTGGCCGCGACCGGTTTCCCCCTCGCCGTCGACGGCGACGTCCCGGCGACCCGGTGGCCCACCGGCGAGGAGCTCGGCGTGCTGCGCGAGGTCCTCGACCCCGGCGGGCTCCGCGACCGGGAGGTCCCGGCGTGACACCGTCCCCCGACCGGTCCGGCCGCGCCGGTCCCCCGCACGGCGTGACCGACGCGGGGGACACGACGGGAAACGACGTGGAGGACGCCACGAGAACAACGGCGGAGGGCACGCCCCCGGAACCGGTGGAGCCGCGAAGGCTGGTGACGCGGCTCACCGAGCTGCTCGGCTGCCGGTACCCCGTCGTGCAGACCGGCATGGGGTACGTGGCCGGGGCCCGGCTCGTCTCCGCCACCTCCGCCGCCGGAGGGCTGGGGATCCTCGCGGCGGCCACCATGTCGCTCCAGCAGATGACGGCGGCGATCCGGGAGGTCAGGGAGCGTACGGACGCGCCCTTCGGGGTGAACCTCCGCTCCGACGCCGACGACGCCCGCGAACGGATCGACGTGCTGATCCGCGAGGGCGTGCGGGTGGCGTCGTTCGCCATGGCCCCCCGGCGGGAGCTCATCGCGCGGCTGAAGGACGCCGGGGTGCTGACCGTCCCCTCGGTCGGCGCGCGGCGGCACGCCGAGAAGGTCGCCGCCTGGGGGGTGGACGCGGTGATCGTGCAGGGCGGCGAGGGCGGCGGGCACACCGGGGCGGTCCCCACCACGGTGCTGCTCCCCCAGGTCGTGGACGCGGTGGACATACCGGTGATCGCGGCGGGCGGGTTCTGCGACGGCCGCGGCCTGGTCGCCGCCCTGTCGTACGGCGCCTGCGGGATCGCGATGGGCACCCGCTTCCTGCTGACCTCGGACTCCACGGTCGGCGAGGACGTGAAGCGGGTCTACCTGGACGGCGCCGAGACCGTGGTCACCACCCGGGTGGACGGCGTGCCGCACCGCGTGCTGCGCACCCCGTTCGTCGACTCGCTCGAACGCTCGCGCCTGCGCCTGCCGCGCGCGATCGCCAACGGCGCCCGCTTCCGGCGGTTGTCGGGCCTGTCGTGGGCCGCGATGATCCGGGAGGGGCGCCGGATGCGGCACGGCCGCGACCTGACCTGGGCCCAGGTGCTCCAGGCGGCCAACACCCCGATGCTGCTGCGGGCCGCCATGGTGGACGGGCGCGCGGACCTCGGGGTCATGGCCTCCGGCCAGGTCGTCAGGCTGATCGAGGACCTGCCGTCCTGCGCGGAGCTGATCGACCGGATCATGTCCGAGGCGCACGCCGTCCTGGACCGGCTGGAGGGTCTGGATCGCTCGCCCCGCCCGTGACGGCGCCCGCGCGGAGGCCGGTCGCCCTTTCCTCGGGGAGGCCCCTCACGGTAAGGACGCGTCAGTTCACGGTGAGGCCGCGCAGGGCGAGGATGGCGGCCGCCTGGGCGGGGCTGACGACCGCTCCGCGCAGCGACCGGAGCCGGGTGTCGTCGACGTCGCCCAGGTCGGCGCCGCGCAGGTCGGCGTCGGTGAAGACCGTCTCCACGGTGCGGGCGCCGATCAGGCGGCAGTCCTCGAACACGGCCTTGGTGAAGTCACAGCCCGACAGGTTGGCGTCGTCGAGGCGGACGCCCCGCAGACGCAGGCCCCGGAACGAGCACCCGATGAGCTCGGCCAGTGTCAGGTTGCAGCCCTCGAAGCGGTAGCCGGTGCCCCGGCAGGTGGAGAGCACGACGCCGATCATGCGACAGCCGGTGAAGGAGGCGTCGGTGAGCAGCGCCGACTCGAAGACCGCACCCGACAGGTCGACGCCGGTGAAGACCGCGTCGACGAGGTCGGCGCCGCCGAACCTGAGCCCCGCTCCCCCGCCGCCGGAGAAACGGGCCCCGTCCAGGTCCGCCCGGCGGAAGTCGGCCCCCTCCAGCACGCACCCCTCGAAGGCCGCCTCCACCAGCGACGCCCCCGCGAGGTCGGCGCCGGTGAGGTCGCACTCGGTGAAGACGTACGGGTCGCCGGAGTCGTCGTCGCTCAGGTGCCCCCCGAGCGAGAGCCCCGCCAGATCGACCCCTTTGATCTCTCGCTGGTCCGCCAGCAACCGCGCCGCATCCATGCGGAGATCCAAGCAGCCCGCCCCGACAAAATCACCGACCTCGACTCTGGAGCCTCGGTGCCGGGAAAGCGGTGACGCGGACGGGCCCCGGAGGCAGGTGGTCCCGGGGTCAGATGGCACGGGTCGGGTGACGGCCACGGGTCAGGTGGCGGACGGGTCTCCGGCGAGGAGTTCGGCGGCCGCCTGGCCGCAGACGCGGGCGGCGCCGTGGGTGGCGATGTGGACCGCGCCGAGGTCGGAGCGGCCGGGCAGGCCCATCTCCACCACGACGGCGTCGGCGCGCCCGGCCAGCAGGTGGCGCAGCGCGTCGGTCTGCCAGGCGTGGCGGTGGGCGTCACGGACGACGACGACCAGCGGGCGCCCGGACGCGGCGGCGAGGGCGGCCTCGATCGCGCCGCCGGTGGCGGTGGCGGCCTCCAGCCTGGTCACGCTGGTCCCGGGCAGCAGCTTGCCGAGCGGCTCGCCGACGCCCCAGGGGGTGCTCTTCTCGATGGCGAGGTTCATCTCGGGGGCCAGCTCGACGACGTGCGGCGGGGAGGAGAGCGGGAGCGTCGTCGCCGAGGAACGGCGGGTCACCCGCAGGGCCCTCCGCGCGGCGGCCAGGCCGATCGGCGGTCCGGCGGGAGTGCGCGTGCCCTCCCCAGGGCGGGCGGGCGCGGAGGCCCGGTGCGCCGAGGAGGTGGTCCAGAGGGCGAGCTCGCAGACACGGCGGGCCGCGTCGGCCAGCCGCTCCTCGTCGAGCCGGCCCTCGATCACGGCGTCCACGATGGCGTCGCGGACCGCGATGGCGGTCTCCTCGTCGGCGTGCTCGCCGCCCACGCAGATCGCGTCGGCGCCCGCGGCGACGGCGAGGGCCGAGGCGCCGCCTATCCCGTACGAGCGGGAGACCGCGGCCATCTCGATGCCGTCGGTGACGACGACGCCCTCGAAGCCCAGTTCGTCCCTGAGCAGGTCGTGCAGGATCGCCCGGCTGAGGGTGGCGGGCATCGCGGCGTCCAGCGCGCCGACCATGAGGTGGCCGGTCATGACGGTGCGGACGCCCTGGGCGACGGCCGCCCGGAAGGGCCGCAGCGCCACGTCGCGCAGCTCCTCGGCGGTGGCACCGACGAACGGCACGCCGTGGTGGGAGTCGACCGAGGTGTCCCCGTGACCGGGGAAGTGCTTGGCGCAGGCTGCCACGCCCGCGGACTGCATGCCGCGGATCCAGGCGGCGGTGTGCCGGGCGACCAGGTCGGGGTCGGCGCCGAACGAGCGCAGCCCGATGACCGGGTTGTCGGGGTTGGAGTTCACGTCCGCCGAGGGGGCGAAGTTGAGGTTGACTCCCGCCGCGGCCAGCTCGCGGCCGAGGTCGGCGGCGATCTCCTCGGTGAGGGCGGTGTCGTCGGCCACGCCGAGGGCGAAGTTGCCCGGCCGGGTGCTGCCGTCCACGGCCTCCAGGCGGGTGACCTCGCCGGACTCCTCGTCGATGCCGACGAGGACCTGGGGGTTCTCCCGGCGGAGCGCGGCGGTGAGGTCGGCGACCTGCGAGGGGGTGGCGATGTTCCGCGAGAAGAGCACCACGCCGGTCAGTCCCTCGCCGAGGCGCCGGCGGAGCCAGTCGGGCGGCGTCCTGCCCTCGAAGCCGGGAAGGACGACCGTCTCCGCCAGACGGAGCAGCTCTGGGCCGCGCTTCATCCACTCCCCCTAGCTCTGACGACCGGCCGGTGATTCCCGCCGGGGACGTGCGGACATCACGTTGCCCGGCCCCCGCGGAAGCGCTCCCACGGCGGCTCGACGCAAATCTAATAGGAAAGTTTCCTAATTGCTAGTGGACTGACCACCACTCTTCCGGCGACACGGCGGAATCCGGGCTCGGTACGGGTGATCCGGCATGCCCGTGAACCCGGCTCACGGCGTCGGGACGATCGCACCGGTGACCACGCCCGCGATCCCCGCCACGCCCGGCACACCATCGACGGGCACGATCGGCCGTCCCGTCGCCGCCGCCCACGGGGCCGCGGGAGGCGGGACGGGCACACCCCCCGCAGTCCGTACAGCCCCTAAAGGCGTTCGATGATGGTCACGTTGGCCTGGCCGCCGCCCTCGCACATCGTCTGCAGGCCGTAGCGGCCGCCGGTCCGTTCCAGCTCGTGCAGGAGCGAGGTCATCAGCCGGGCGCCGGTCGCGCCCAGCGGGTGGCCGAGGGCGATGGCGCCGCCGTTGGGGTTGACCCGCGCGGGGTCGGCGCCGGTCTCCTTCAGCCAGGCCAGCACGACCGGGGCGAACGCCTCGTTGATCTCCACCGCGTCGATGTCGCCGATCGTCATGCCCGCCCGGCGCAGGGCGTGCGCGGTGGCCGGGATCGGCGCGGAGAGCATCATGATCGGGTCGTCGCCGCGGGCGGAGAGGTGGTGGACGCGGGCGCGCGGGGTCAGGCCGTGCTCCCTGACCGCCCGCGCGGAGGCGAGCAGGAGGGCCGCTGCGCCGTCGGAGATCTGCGAGGAGAGCGCGGCGGTGAGCCGCCCGCCCTCGACCAGGGGCTTCAGCGCCGCCATCCGTTCGAGGGTGGTGTCGCGGCGCGGCCCCTCGTCGGCCGAGACGCCTCGCCAGGGGGCGATCTCGGCGGTGAAGCGGCCCTCGTCGATCGCGCGGAGGGCCCGCCGGTGGGACTCGCAGGCGAACTCCTCCATCTCGCGCCGGGAGATGTCCCATTTCTCGGCGATCATCTCGGCGCCGCGGAACTGGGAGACCTCCTGGTCGCCGTACCGGGCCCGCCAGCCCTCCGAGCCCGCGAACGGGCCGTCGAAGCCGAGCGCCTGCCCGGCGGTCATGGCGTACCCGATCGGGACCATGCTCATGTTCTGCACGCCGCCGGCGACCACCAGGTCGCAGGTGCCCGACATGACGGCCTGGGCGGCGAAGTGGACGGCCTGCTGCGAGGAGCCGCACTGGCGGTCGACCGTGACGCCCGGCACGCCCTCGGGCAGCCCTGCGGCCAGCCAGCAGGTGCGGGCGATGTCACCGGCCTGGGGCCCGAGGGTGTCGACGCACCCGAACACCACGTCGTCCACGGCCTCGGGGTCCGCGCCGCTGCGGCCGACGAGCTCGCGCAGGACGTGGGCGCCCAGGTCGGCCGGGTGCGCGCCCGCCAGGCCGCCGTTCCTGCGGCCCACCGGGGCGCGGACCGCGCCGACGATGTACGCCTCGCTCATCGCCTCACCCCTCCGTTCCCTGCGTCGTGCGCCTGACGGGTAGTGTAGCAAGCGCTTGGTCGCAAACGAGGGCCGGGATGAGCTGGCGCGTTCAGGTGAACAAGCGATTGCGCAAGGGCCCATAATGAGGGGTGTGAACACGCGAAAGAACTCCGGCGGCGCGACCACGACCCCGGTCAAACGCCAGGGCACGACCAAGCGCGCGGCCACATCCGGTCCCGCGTCGGAGCGCCGCGACCATCTCGTCAAACTCGCCGCCGAGCTCTTCGCCCGCAAGGGCTTCCAGGCGACCAGCGTCCGGGAGATCGCCAAGGAGGCGGGCATCCTCTCCGGAAGCCTCTACCACCACTTCGACTCCAAGGAGACGATCGTCGACGAGGTGCTGACCACCTTCCTCGACGATCTCGTGGGCCGCTACCGCGCCGCCCTGGAGACCGGAGGCGACTCCCGCACGATTCTCTCAGAGATGGTGCGCATCGGGTTCAGCACCCTGGAGCCGCACCGGGCCGCGATCACCGTCATGCAGAACGACTGGAACTACCTGCGCTCCCTGCCCGGCGACCGCTTCGACTACCTGGTCAGGGCCGAGGACGAGGTCGAGCGGATGTGGGTGGAGCAGATCAAGCTCGGCCAGGCCGCCGGGCTGTTCCGCCCCGACGTCGACCCCAAGCTCACCTACCGCATGATCCGCGACACCATCTGGGTGGCGGTGCGCTGGTTCCGTCCCGGAGGCCGCCTGAACACCGCCGGGCTGGCCGAGCACTACATCACCGTCCTGTTCGACGGCCTGGCGACCGGCGAGCGCAGCAGTCAGAACGCGTGACAGCCTGAACGAACCCGGCGCGGCGACCGGCACGGCCTGTGAGAATCAAGCGTCCGCGAAGTGAACGGGAAGTGGTGTGCGAGCGTGGAGATTCTGCAGAAGGCCGTGCGCACGGCGCTCACCGACGTGGCCGACGCCTCCAAGGCTCCGGTCATGCAGGCGTACATGAAGTCGGCGATGCCCTTCCTCGGCGTGCAGGCCGCCCCGCGCCGCGCCGCGCTGAGGCGGGTCTTCGCCGAGTACCCGGTCGAGGTGGCGTACGCCTGGCAGGAGGCGACGCTGACGCTGTGGCGGGAGGCGGAGTACCGCGAGGAGCGCTACGCGGCGATCGAGCTGACCGGCTTCCGCCTCTACCGCGCCTTCCAGACCACGGACACGCTCCCGATGTACGAGGAGATGATCGTCACCGGAGCCTGGTGGGACTACGTCGACGACCTCGCCGTCCACCGGATCGGCGGCCTGCTCGCCGCCTTCCCCGACGTCATGCGCCCGCTCGTGCTGCGCTGGGCCCGCGGCGCCGACCTGTGGAAGCGCCGCACCGCGATCCTCTGCCAGAACCGCTTCAAGACCGCCACCGACACGGGCCTGCTGTACGCCTGCATCGAGCCGAGCCTGTCGGACAACGACTTCTTCGCCCGCAAGGCGATCGGCTGGGCCCTGCGCGAGTACGCCAAGACCAACCCCGGCGAGGTCGTCCGGTACGTGAACCACACCGGCATCAGCGGCCTGAGCCGCCGCGAGGCCCTCAAGAACCTTCCCACCCGGTGAACGCCGGGCCCGCGACTTGACCTCGACTTAACCTGAGGGTTCAGGCTGTGCGCACGAGATCGACCACGAGGGAAGGCTGGTCATGATGCGCGCGATTCAGGTACGGGAGTTCGGCGGCCCCGAGGTGCTGGTGCCGGTGGAGATCCCCGATCCCGTCGCCGGCCCGGGGCAGGTCGTGGTGGGCCTGGAGGCCGCCGACGTCATCTACCTCGACACGCTGCTGCGCGGGGGCTGGGGGCAGGACTTCTTCCCCCGGACGCTTCCGTACGTGCCCGGCCACGGTGGTGCCGGGCGCGTGCTCTCCGTCGGCGAGGACGTGGACCCCGGCTGGGCCGGGCGGCGCGTGGTCGCCGCGACCTCCACCGGTTACGCCGAGCGGATCGTCGCCGGCTTGGAGGAGATCGTGGAGGTGCCCGGCGCCCTGGGTTCCGCCGAGGCGGCGGCGATGCTGCACGACGGCGTCACCGCGCTGAACCTCGCCCGTACGGCGGAGATCGGGAAGGGCGAGTGGGTGCTGGTGACCTCCGCCGCCGGTGGTGCGGGCTCGCTGCTGGTGCAGCTCGCGCGCGACGCCGGCGCCCGGGTCGTCGCGGCGGCCCGGGGCGAGCGCAAGCTCACGCTGGCACGCGAGCTGGGGGCGGAGGTCGCGGTCGACTACTCGCTGCCCGGCTGGGGGGAGCGGGTACGCGAGGTGACCGGCGGCGCCGGGGTGGGCCTCGCCTTCGACGGCGCGGGCGGCGCACTCGGCGCGGCGGCGTTCGGCACGGTGGCCTCCGGCGGCCGGTTCCTCACCTACGGCACCGCGGGCGGCGGGTTCGCCCGGATCGACCCGTCGGCGGCGGAGGAGCGGCGGGTGCGGGTGACCGACGTGCTGGCGGCCGGGCCGCCCGCCCCGCTCCTGGCGCGGGAACTGCTCGCGGAGGCGCTCACGCTGGCCGCCGGGGGAACGATCCGGCCGCACATCGGCGCGACCTACCCGCTGGAGCGGGCGAGGGACGCGCACGCCTCCCTCGCCGGACGCGCCACGGTCGGCAAGTCCCTGCTTCTGGTCTGAGAACCCGTCGCGGGGCGCGGCGCCCCGCGACGGCCCGCGCCGGGCAGGGGTGAGGGCGTCACTTGAGGGCGCCCGCGGTGAGGCCCTTCTGGATCTGGCCCTGGAAGAGCGTGTAGACGATCAGCATCGGCAGGATGGCCATGCTCAGCGCGGCGAACAGGGCCGACCAGTCGGCGTCGTAGCCGGCCGCCGTGGAGATGTCGGCGATGCCCTGGGTGAGCATCCATTTCTCCCGGTCGGAGGTGAGCAGCACCAGCGGGAGCTGGTACTGGTTCCACTGGCCGAGCACGTTGAAGACGGTCACGCTGACGATGCCCGGCCTGGCCATCGGCAGCATGACCTGGAAGAACACCCGGGCGTGCGAGGCGCCGTCCACGAAGGCCGCCTCGGCCACCGCGCCCGGCAGCGTCCTGAAGAACGCGGCGAGGAAGAAGACCGTGAAGGGGAGCGAGTAGGCGATGTAGACCAGCACCAGCCCGCCGTGCGTGTTCAGCCCGATGTAGGGGCCGACGACCGGGATCGCCCCCATGTTCTGCACCACGAAGAACAGCGGGGTCAGCGCCAGGTAGACCGGGAAGGCCAGGCCGGAGACGAACAGCAGGTACACGGCCCGGTTGCCGCGAAAACGGTAGCGGGCCAGCACGTACGCCGCCATCGACCCGAACAGCATCGTGCCGAACGTGCCGAACGCCACCACCACGATGCTGTTGATCATGTACTGGCCGATGTGCGCCTGCTCCCAGGCGCGGGCCCAGTTGTCCAGGCGCAGCGTGGCCGGCAGCGACCAGGCGTCCCCGAAGATCTCGTCCTCGCTCTTCACCGACGCCAGGAACGTCCACACGATGGGCACGACGACCAGGACGGTCCAGACCAGGAGCGCGACGTGCGTCAGCGCCGACAGCGGGCCCAGGCGCCTGCGGCGCTCCTCGCGGGCGTACGCCCGGCTGCGGGGGATCACGGCGTCCGTCATCAGAACTCGATCCGCTCACGCCGCGACAGGCGCAGGGCCAGGATCGCGAACCCGATGGTGAAGAAGAACAGCACCACGCCCATCGCCGAGGCGTAGCCGAACCTGAAGTACTGGAAGGCGGTGCGGTAGATCTCCGCCGCCATCACGGTGGTGGAGTGGTCGGGCCCGCCGTGCTCGGCCGTCATCACCCACACGACGGCGAAGACGTCGAGGGCGGCGATGCCGAGGTAGACCCAGCCGACCTGGACGGTGTCCCACAGCAGCGGCAGCGTGACCCGCAGGAACAGCCGGGCTCCCCCGGCGCCGTCGATCGCCGCAGCCTCGAACAGCTCCCTCGGGATGGAGGCGATGCCCGCCGAGAACAGCACGACGTAGAAGCCGACGGCCTGCCAGACGAGCACGGCGAGGATCGACCAGAACGCCACGTCGGTGCTGGACAGGAACCCGACCGGCTCGAACCCGAGCGCGATGAGCGGCGCGTTGAGCATGCCGCTGCGGTCGGGTCTGAAGACCTGCTGGAACAGCACGGCGACCACGGCGACGGCCAGCACCTGGGGGAAGAAGAACACCACCCGGTAGAACCTCGACCCCCACACGCCCTCGGTGCCGCCCCGCCCGCCCGCGTTGAGGAGGAAGGCGAAGAACAGGGCGATCCCGATCGTGAGGACCGGCAGCAGGACGAGCAGGATCAGGTTGTGCCCGATCGCCCTCCAGAAGACGTCGTCGTCCCAGAGCCGCCGGAAGTTCTCCAGGCCCACGAACCGGGGGCTGGCGTTGACCCCGCGCCAGTCGGTCAGCGCGATGGAGAAGGCCTGCGCGTAGGGGGCGATCACGTAGACGAGGTAGAGCGCCACCGGGACCGCGAGGAAACCCACGACGAACCGCGTCCTGCCGTGGTTCACGACCGGTCCCCCCGTCCCTCGACCGGCACGCCGTCCCGCGCCGCCTTCAACGCCGTCGCCGCCGTCGCCGCCATCGCCGTCACCGTCACCGTCGTCTTCGTCGTGCCGTGGTTCACGACCGGTCCCGCCCTGCGGGGCCGACGCGCCACCGGGTGCCCGGCGTCACCGGGTGAACTTCTTCACCGAGGAGTCCGCCTTGAGCGCGTCGGCCTTCCGCTGCGCGCGGTCGGCCCACTCGGCGACGGACAGCTTGCCCGACATGAGCTGCCCGGTGGCCGCGGCCACCTCGTCGTGCAGTTCGACGTACCACTTGCGGAACAGGAACCAGACGGCGTTGTCGCCCGCGGCGGTCAGCGCGGCCGAGGCGCTCTTCAGGCCCGGCTTGAGCGCGCGGCCCTCGCCTGCGCCCTTGACGACGGTGAGCGTGGAGACCAGCTCCATGAACTCGCCCGCGCCCTCCTTGGAGAGCATGGCGCGCATGTACTCCAGGCCCGCGCGCGGGTTGGCCGACTTCGCCGGGACGACGTACTCCTCGCCCGGCTGGGCGTGCAGGGTGCCGTACGGCAGGGCGTCGGAGGCGCCGAAGTCGGGCAGCGGGAACATGGCGTAGTCGAAGCCGTCGGGGGTGGAGTCCTTCTGCTCGTTCTCCAGCCAGGAGCCGCAGGGCAGCATCGCGACCTGCCCCTTGTTCTGGGCGGTCTGGGTCTGCACGTGGTCGAGCCCGGCGGTGCCCTGCAGGAGGTACTTCGAGCCGAGCTCGGCGAACGCCCCGGCGGCCCGTGTGACCGGCTCGGCCTTCCAGGCGCCCTCCCGGAGGTTGTCGATGTTCTTGAGCACGTCCTTGCCGCCGATCTTCGCGGCGAGCGTGAGGATGGCCTCGTAGATGTAGAAGGGGTGCTTGCCCGCGTAGGTGAAGGGCGCCGTCCTCCCCGACTTCTCGATGGTCTCGCAGAGTGTCAGGAAGTCGGCCCACGTCTTGGGGACCTGCCAGCCCTCGGCCTCGAAGAGTGTGCGCGAGTACCAGATGCCCCAGACGGTGTTGGCGTAGTTGAGGACGTACGGCCTGCCGTCGTAGCTGCCCAGCTCGATGGCGGCCGGGTCGACGGTGTCGCGCACCTTCACCGCGGGGTCGTCCCAGCTCGGCGCGTCGTACAGCGGGGTGAGGTCGGCGAGCTGGCCGTCCTGGACCAGGGCGCCGAAGTCCATGGCGCCTGCGCCGGAGTTGTTGACGAACTCCGGCGGGTTCCCCCCGGCGAAGCGCGGCTGGAGGGTCTTGGCGATCTCCTTGGTGGCGTTGTGCCTGACCTCCAGCGCGGGATGCCTGGCCTTGAGGATCCTCTCGTGGACGTCCGTGGCGTAGGCGTCGCCGAAACCGCCGTCGAAGATCCAGATCTCCAGGGGCCTGTCCCCGGCGAAGCCGAGCGGGTTGGTCGCGCTGGTGGCCCCGGCGGCGGGGGCCGAGGAGGCGGCGCCGCCGTTCCCCGCGGGGGTGGCGCACGCGGACAGGACCGGCAGGGCGATACCCGCCAGGGCGGCGTGGCGCAGGAGTTCGCGCCTGGACAACTGGGGCATTCTTCCTCCTGGGAGTGGAAGGCGATGGTCAGGCACCTCGCCGGATCCGTCCGGCGTAGCGGTTCTCGAGAAGGCGGTTGTGCTCGTCGCCGCCGGTCACGTTGGCGGAGCGGTAGATCGGCGGGGTCCGGCCCGCCGCGACCAGGCCGCGCACGACCTCGGCCACGACCATCTGGGCCAGCAGCGCCGAGGTGATGGTGGAGACCGCCCCGAACGTGCCGCCGCCCGGCAGCGCGAGGACGGCGTCGCCGTACGGGGCGCCGTTGTCGAGCACGACGTCGGCGAGGTCGAGCAGTCTGCGGCCCGAGGGGTGGCGGGAGGTCATCGCGGTGCTGTGGCGCACCGAGGTCAGGGCGATCAGGTCGTGCCCGCGTTCCTTGACGATGGAGGCCAGCTCGACCACCGAGCCGTTCACCCCGGAGCTGGAGATCAGCACGAACACGTCCTGGGGACGGACCGGGGCCAGCTCGTAGATCCGCCGGGCGACCGACGGGTCGCGCTCCAGCTCGCCGGCCGGGCCGAGCAGGGTGGCGACCGGGGCCTCGCCGTACAGGACGACGTCGCGCAGGGCCAGGCGGTTGCTGGGCACCAGGCCGCCCGCGCGCCCGGCGATCTCCATGGCGATCGCCTCGGAGTGCCCGGAGCCGAAGGCCTGGATCACGCCGTCGTCGAGCAGGGAGGCGACCATCAGCGCGGCCGCGCGTCCCACCGCGGCCGTCTGGGTGCGGGAGACCTCGTCGATGAGGGCCTTCACCTCGCCGACGTAGTCGGCGGCCCCGAGGTCCGCCCCGACGTTCACGCCCGGCTCCTCGGGGCGGCGTCCGCCACCGGTTCCGTCCGGCGCCGTCCGTCCCCGGCTCCTCCCGACGCTGTCCATGCTCAGCTCCTCTCGACGCGGTGGCTCTCCAGGGCCCGGATCGTCAGCTCGAAGGCCTCGTTGGTCTGCTCGTAGGTGCGCTGCGCGACCGCGACGTAGACCGCGTCGAGGACGAAGAGCTGGGAGTGGACGGCGGCCAGGCCGCCCAGCCGGAAGGTGGTCTCGCGGCTGGCCGTGGTCAGCACCAGGTCGGCCAGCTCCGCCAGCGGGGAGCGGGCGAAGGAGGTGACCGCCACGGTCAGCGCGCCCCGGTCGCCCGCCTCGGCGAGGGACTCCAGCACCTCGCGGGTCCGGCCCCGGTGGGAGATGCCGATCGCGACGTCGCCCTCGCCGAGCAGCGCGGCGTCGGCGAGGGCCTCGTGCGCGTCGGCGTGGCTCCAGCAGGGGATCCGGATGCGGCGCAGCCGCCCGCCCGCCATGCCGGCCACCGCGCCGCTGGTGGAGACGCCGAGGACGAGGACGCGCCGGGCCGCGACGACGGCCTCGGCGACCCTGGCGACGGTGCCCGCGTCGAGCTGCGCCGCGGTCTCCTGGATGAGCCGGGAGTCGGCGGCGGCCATCACCTCGATCGCCGCGTCGAGCGGGTCGGCAGGGCCGATCTCGTGGCCCACCCCCATGTCCCAGTTGGCCTGTGCGGCCCGGCCGGTCTCGGTGGCCAGCGCGACCCGCAGCCCCGCATACCCGGCGAAGCCGAACACCCGGCAGAAGCGGGTGACGGTGGCGGGCGAGCTGCCGCTCCGCTCGGCCAGCGTGATGATCGTGGAACGGGCGGCCGCGGCCGGGTCGGCCAGGATCGCCTCCCCCACCCGGCGCAGCGCCTCGGGCAGCGCCGGGGTCTCGGTCCGGATGCGTCCGAGCGTCCCCGCGGCCACAGGCATTCCTTTCACCAGGAATCGATTGGATGAAAATTATTCTCACATCGGGGCCGCGTCAAGACCGATCGGGACACGAAAGCGGCCGGATGCCCTTTCCTCGCGGCTTCCGGGAAAAGGGCCGACAACCTTTGCCGTGCCTTGGGCGTCGTTCCTGTAGAGGTTCCAGACGAGGAGCCGCGCGACGGAGGCGAACCCACGATGACTCGACGTCCGGCCGACCCGCCGCACCCGGTCCCCGGCACGCACGTCCACGACGAGCTGGCCGCCCGGCGCGCCAGGCGCGCCCGGGAGAAGGGGTCGCGCGGCGAACCGCACCTGCGGCTGATGGAGCGCGAGTACGGCGCCCGCCTGACCGTCGAGGAGCTCCAGGCCGCCGCCCGGCGGATACGCGAGGTGCCGGCCCCGCGCCGCGAGAGGCCCGCCGTGGACGAGGCGCCCTCCCGGACCGGAGCCCTCTCGCCGATCGGGGATCTCCCGGTGGACGGGAGGCTCTCGCCGGGCGAGGAGCCGTCGCCGGCGGAGAGGGAGGAGCTGGACGACGACGCGCTCTCCCTGCAGCTGCTCGTCTGGCGCCGCCTGGGCCCGCGGGGGTTCGCGGGCTTCATGCGGGATCTGGAGGAGATGGAGGCCGAGCTGGCCAAGGCCCGGCAGGACGGCTGGGGCGAGCCCGGCTGAGCGGCGCGCGGGTCGCGTCCGGCGCGGGGGTGGCGGGACACCGCGCGGATCTCCCGTCCCGTCCCCGGATTCCGGCCCGGCTCCCGTCCCGGGCGTCCGGCCGGGCGGCTCAGCCGGGGCGGACCAGCAGGGCCGCGCTGCCGTAGCTGCCGCCGAACCCGGTGACCAGCGCGGTCCGCCGGCCGGCCCGCAGCTCCCGTACGGCCTGGGCCACGTTGTTCAGGCCGTGCACGTACCCCTCCGACAGCAGGCCGCCGTGCGGGTTGACCCGGGCGTGACGGCGGGCCAGCAGGAACTCCCCCAGCTCACCCCGCCCGGCCAGGCCGAAGTCCTCCAGCTGCCGGGGAACCAGCCAGGAGTAGGCGTCGTAGAGCAGCGCGACGTCCACGTCCCCGGGACCCATGCCGGACGCCTCCCAGAGCGGCGCCGCGACGTGGGCGGAGAAGATCGCGGTGACGTCGGGCGAGCGGTCCATGGACGAGCAGCCCGGCCCCCCGCCCCTGACCACGGCACGGATCCTCGGCTCCTGTGGCGCGAGCCGCGCGTCGCGCACCACCAGCGCGCAGGCGCCGTCGGTCTCCTGGCAGCAGTCGACGGTCCGCAGCGGCGAGCAGACGTACGGCCGGTCCAGGTACTCCTCCAGCGAGAGCGGGTCGCGCCGCAGGGCGCGCGGGTTGGCGGCGGCGTTGCGGCGCGACTGGTCGACGACCGCGTGCAGGTGCTCCTCGCCCAGGCCGGTCTCGTGCAGGTAGCGCCGCGCCGCCAGTGCGAACATCGGGATCGGGCCCGCCATGCCGTACGCGGCGGTGAAGCGCTCCTGCGGGCCGGTGGAGGCGGTGTTCATCCGCGTTCCCGAGCGGCCGTTCATCGCCCGGTAGACCAGCACGTTCCTGGCGAGGCCGCAGGCGACGAGCATCGCCGCGTCGCCCAGGATGGAGGCCGCCTGGGTGCCGCCCCCCGAGATGTCGTTGTGCCACCCGAGTCTCTCCATGCCCAGCGCGCCCGCCACCCGCACCACCGGGGCCGAGTCGTTCATGTGGTAGCTGAGGACGGCGTCGATCTCCCCGGCCTCCACGCGGGCGTCTTCCAGAGCGGCGCGGCACGCCTCGACGGCGAGCCGCAGCTCGGTCCTGCCCGACCGCCGCGTCAGGGCCGTCATGCCGATGCCGGTGACGGCCGCCCTGTCCCTCATCCGGTCCCCCGCCCGTCCCTCGGCTCCCCCGTCCCGTCCCCGCCGTCGCGCAGGCCGGGCCGTCCGGCTCCCCGGGCGTCACGGGCGCCCGGTTCCCCGGGCGCCCGGGTCGCCCGCCGGGACGGGGCGCGATCCGTTCCGGCGGGCGACGTCCGAGGGCCGCCGGGCGGCGGGCACGAACGGGCGCCCGCCCGTCACGGCGACGCGCCCGCCCGTACGGTAACGCGCCCACCCCTCTTAGGCAAGCGCTTGCTCGGTCAGCGGCGGGGGGCATCCATTATTGGCTACCTGTACTATCCAACAATGCGGATATCGGAACTCAGCGCCGCATCGGGCGTGGCCATCCCGACGATCAAGTACTACCTGCGCGAGGGCCTGCTCCCCGCGGGCGAGCAGACCTCGGCCACCAGGGCGCGCTACGGCGAGGACCACCTGCGGCGGCTACGGCTGATCCGGGCCCTGCTGGAGGTCGGCAGGTTGCCGATCGCGTCCATCCGCAAGGTCATCGAGGCCGTCGACGACAGGGCCCTGAGCCTGCACCACGTGCTCGGCACCGCGCAGTACGCCATCGCCCCCCCGGTCGAGCCGCACGCCTCCGGGCAGGAGTGGGCCGAGGCCCGCGCCAGGGTCGACGCCACGATCGAGGAGCTGGGCTGGGCGATCGACCCCGCCGCCCCGACCCGCGAGGAACTGGCCCAGGTCCTCCTCACCCTCACCGGGCTGGGCATGCCCGCCGGCGTCGAGGCGCTGCGCCCCTACGCCGACACCGCCCTCGACCTGGTGACCGGTCACGAGATGGGCACCATCCCCGTCGACGGCCCCCGGGAGGCGGCGGTCGAGGCCCTGGTCCTCGGCACCGTCCTGTACGGCAGGGTGCTGGACGTCATGCGGCGCCTGGCCCACGAGTCGGTCTCCGCCCGCGTCTTCGGCGACACCTGAGCGCCTTCCGAGCTCCGTGAACCCGCGCGAACCGGCATTAACGAATATGAACAGACACAGGTCCGGCACAGGCCCGGCACCGGCCCCTGCCGGGTGACGAAGGTCTCCCCCGACACGTCACGCGCACGAAAGAGCAGCTCACAGCCGTGAAAACGCGGGGTGCGGACTTTCCGTACCGCCCCTGCCTGCCCAAACGGCGCCGGGTAACATTCTGTTCACACACGGGCAACAGTTGCGAAATCGCGCCTTGCGAATCTTTGAGGGCAGCAGATCCCTCCATCCTCAAGGACCTCGCCGATGACCTTCAAGGCTGAATACATCTGGATCGACGGCACCAAGCCGACCGCCAAGCTCCGCTCCAAGACCAGGGTCCTGGCGGACGGCACCGAACTCCCGATCTGGGGCTTCGACGGGTCCAGCACGAACCAGGCCGACGGCGGCTCCTCCGACCGCGTGCTCAAGCCCGTGTTCACCTGCCCGGACCCGATCCGCGGCGGTGCGGACGTGCTGGTGCTGTGCGAGGTCCTCGACATCGACATGACCCCGCACGAGAGCAACACCCGCGCGGCCCTCGTCGAGGTCGCGGAGAGGTACGCCGACCAGGAGTCGTGGTTCGGCATCGAGCAGGAGTACACCTTCTTCAAGGAGGGCCGCCCGCTCGGCTTCCCGCTCGGCGGCTTCCCCGCCCCGCAGGGTGGCTACTACTGCGGCGTCGGCGCCGACGAGGTCTTCGGCCGCGAGATCGTCGAGAAGCACCTCGACTACTGCATCCAGGCCGGCCTGGCCATCTCCGGCATCAACGCCGAGGTCATGCCCGGCCAGTGGGAGTTCCAGATCGGCCCGGCCGGCCCCCTGGACGTCTCCGACCACATGTGGATCGCCCGCTGGCTGCTCTACCGCACCGCCGAGGACTTCAACATCGCCGCCACCCTGGACGCCAAGCCGGTGAAGGGCGACTGGAACGGCGCGGGCGCGCACACCAACTTCTCCACCAAGGCCATGCGCGAGGGCTACGACCCGATCATCACCGCCTGCGAGGCCCTCAGCAACAACGCCCTGGAGCACGTCAAGCACTACGGCGTCGGCATCGAGGACCGCCTCACCGGCCTGCACGAGACCGCCCCGTGGAACGAGTTCAGCTACGGCGTCTCCGACCGCGGCGCCTCGGTCCGCATCCCGTGGCAGGTCGAGGTGGAGAAGAAGGGCTACATCGAGGACCGGCGTCCCAACGCCAACGTCGACCCGTACCTGGTCACCCGCCTGATCGTGAACACCTGCTGCTCCGCTCTGGAGAAGGCCGGCCAGGTCTGACCGGACCGGCCACCGTCCGGGGCCGCGGAACCGTCCTGCCGGGGGCGTTCCGCGGCCTCCGGCATGTCCGGCGCTCCTCACGGCCGGGCACCGGTGAGCGGCGGTGAGCGGTCCCGGGCGTCTCCGGTGCCTTTCTGGACTCGCCGGGACCGACCGACAAGACGAGACGTTTCGGCTCATCGCTTGGTACATTCGGGCCGTGAAGACACCGAACCCGGCCCGTCGCAGCGAGCAGTCCCGTCAGGCCATCCTGGGGGCCGCCTTCGACCTGGTCGCCGAGGCCGGATACGCCGCCCTGACGATAGAGGCGATCGCCGCCCGTGCGGGAGTGGGCAAGCAGACGATCTACCGCTGGTGGCCGTCCAAGGGCGCCGTCTTCGTCGAGGCCGCGCTCTCCATGGGTCAGGGCGAGGGGCAGGACCTGTCGCTGCCCGACACCGGTGACCTGGAGGCCGACCTGCGGCAGGTGCTGCGGGCCATCGTCGACGAGTACAACGACCCCCGCCTGGAGGCGATGAGCCGCGCGCTGAACGTGGAGTCGCTGCAGAACCCGGCGATGAACGCCGAGATCACCGCACGGATCCTGGGGCCGCACCTGGAGGCGACCAAGGACCGGCTGCGCGGCGCCCGGCGGGCGGGCCAGGTGGCCGAGGACGCGGACCTGGACGTGGCCGTCGAGCTGCTGTACGGGCCGATCTACCACCGCTGGGCGCTGCGGAGGGCTCCGCTCACCCACGCGTACGCCGACACCCTCGCGGCCTTCGCCGTCAGGGCCCTGAGGCCGGCGTAGCGGTCAGTCCAAAATAAACGTAAATAGTTGAACTTTCTAGATCACGTCCGGCTCCGCCGCAGCTCCAGCGCCTGAAGCGGTTACAAGTGACGAAAATTCCACGAAACAGGTGCTTTAGGACAGCGCTAAACAGGTAGCTCGCGCCGTACCATAACTGCGATGCGTGACGTGGTGGAGCAATTACAGCGTTTGGGCATGTCAGGCTATGAGGCCAAGGCATACGTCACCTTGGTCGGTGCCGGGCAGCCTCTGAACGGCTACGAGGTGGCCAAGCGTTCCGGCGTGCCCCGCAGCACCGTCTACGAGACGCTGGGCAAGCTGGTGGCCAAGGGCGCCGCCTACGAGCTGCGTGGCTCGGACGACGCCACCGACTACCTGCCGCTGCCGCCGCGCTCGCTGCTGCAGCGGATGCGCCGGGAGTTCGACGACTCGATCGAGGCCCTGGAGGTCTCCCTCCCGGCGATCGTGGCGCCGCCCAGGGCGCACCTGATCCACAGCCTCAAGGACGCCGGAGCGGTGCTGGCGCGGGCCGAGGACGT
Organism: Streptosporangium sp. DT93; assembly: GCF_049844535.1. Taxonomy (NCBI): domain Bacteria; kingdom Bacillati; phylum Actinomycetota; class Actinomycetes; order Streptosporangiales; family Streptosporangiaceae; genus Streptosporangium; species Streptosporangium sp. DT93. The sequence continues at coordinate 85,098 of NZ_JBNCLF010000026.1, read as the reverse complement.
GGTGGCCGGGGCACGCGCCGACCTGTTCCTGTCGATCTGGCCCGAGGAGATGACGCCGTTGTCCCCGCTGGTCGAGCGCGCGGTCCAGCGCGGGGTCACGACCTCGGTGATGCACTTCGGACCGGCCCGCAAGGCCGTCGGGAACCTGTACGAGCACCACTTCCCCGCCCGCGACGCCTCCGCCGAGGGGCGTGGCGGCCGGACCCGGGGACGTCCCGACCCAGAGCGCCGCCTGCTGGTCGTCACCGGCGACCGGCGGGAGACCGTGGTGGGCGGGTTCACCGACGGCTCCGCCTGGGGCGTCTACACCGAGGACCCGGCCGTGGTCACGATGGCGGTGGAGTACGTCAGGCAGGACATCGCCCTGCAGGTCATCGCCGAGCGGATCGGCCGGGAGACCATGGACGAGCTCTGGGCCGGCGACGCCGAGCTGCGGAGCCTGCTCGCCGACCACGACCGTCCCGCCGCCCTGCTCCGCGCCGCCGGGATGCCCGGCCGCCCGGGCGCGCGGCCCCAGGAGACCGGTGCCCGCTCCCAGCGGCCCGAGGAACCCGGCACCCGCTCCCCGCGGTCCGGGGAGCCGGGTTCCCGTTCCCCGGACCCCGGCGAGCGGCCCCGGGCGTCCGGCGCGCGCCCGTCCGAACGCTCCGGCACGAACGACGACGCCGACGACGCGGCCAATGATCCGGACGATCAATCCGATGCCGGATAAAAACGTGCTTTAACACGCGTGTGACATCCTTCGTAGAGGTTGTCCCACAGCGATTTTTCCGTCTCGGGGGAAGGCAGGACATGGAGAAGCCGGTCATCATGACGGTCGACGACGATCCCGGAGTGTCCCGTTCGGTCGCCCGTGACCTGCGCCGGCGCTACGGCCAGTCGTACCGCGTGGTCCGGGCCGACACCGCGGCCGACGGCATCGCGAGCGTGCGGGAGCTGCGGCTGCGCGGCGACGACATCGCGGCGATCCTCGCCGACTACCGGATGCCGCAGATGAACGGCGTGGAGTTCCTGGAACAGGCCATGGACCTGTACCCCTACGCCCGCCGCGTGCTGCTGACCGCCTACGCCGACACCGAGGCCGCGATCCAGGCGATCAACGTGGTCGACCTGGACCACTACCTGCTCAAGCCGTGGGACCCGCCCGAGGAGAAGTTCTACCCGGTGCTGGACGCCCAGCTGGAGGCGTGGCAGCGCACGGATCGGCGCCGGTCGGACGAGCTGCGGGTGGTGGGCGCGCGCTGGTCGGCCCCCTCGTACGAGGTCAGGGACTTCCTGGCGCGCAACCAGGTGCCCTACCGCTGGATGCTGGCCGACTCCGCCGAGGGCGCCGAGCTGCTCGCCGCGGCCGGGTCGCCGGGAACGGCGACGGCCGGTGGGGCGGACCCGACGGCGACCGGAGCGGCGGACGAGACGGCGGAGGGGACGGTCCCGGCCAGGCTGCCGCTGGTCGTCACCGCCGACGGCACCACGCTCGTCGCCCCCGCGCCCGCGGAGCTGGCCCAGGCCGTGGGGCTCTCCACCGCCCCGGCCACCGACTTCTACGACCTGATCGTGATCGGCGGCGGCCCCGGCGGGCTGGGCGCGGCGGTCTACGGCGCCTCCGAGGGACTGCGCACGGTGATGGTCGAGCAGCACGCCTCCGGCGGGCAGGCCGGGCAGAGCTCCAGGATCGAGAACTACCTGGGCTTCCCCGACGGCGTCTCCGGCTCCCAGCTCGCCGACCGGGCCAGGCGCCAGGCGCTGAAGTTCGGCGCCGAGCTGCTCAGCGCCCGTACGGTCACCAGCCTGGAGGTCAAGGGCCAGGCCAAGGTGGTGGGCTTCGACGACGGCGGCACGATCGCCGCGCACACCGTCATCCTGGCCACCGGCGTCTCCTACCGGCGGCTCGGCACGCCCGGCCTGGACGACTTCATCGGCTCCGGCTGCTACTACGGTGCGGCCATGACCGAGGCGCCCGAGTGCCGGGACCGCGAGGTCTACATCGTCGGCGCCGCCAACTCCGCCGGCCAGGGCGCGGTCTACCTGTCGGGGTACGCCGCCACGGTCCACCTGATCGTCAGGGGCGACGGCCTGGAGAGGACCATGTCGCACTACCTGATCGAGCAGATCGCGCAGATCCCGAACATCGAGGTGCACCTGGGCACCGAGGTGGTCGCGGCCGAGGGCGACGGCCACCTGGAACGGATCACGCTCAAGGACGCCGCCGGGGAGCGCACGGCCGACGCCGAGTGGCTGTTCGTGTTCATCGGCGCCGAGCCGCTCACCGACTGGCTGGGCGAGACGATCGAGCGCGACGGCAGGGGGTTCATCCTGACCGGCCCCGACCTGACCGCCGGCGAGAGGCGGCCGCGCAACTGGCCGCTCCGGCGGGAGCCGTACCACCTGGAGACGAACGTGCCGGGGGTGTTCGCCGCCGGTGACGTCCGGGCCGAGTCGATCAAGCGGGTCGCCTCGGCGGTCGGCGAGGGCGCGATGGCCGTCGCCCTGGTCCACCGCTACCTGGAGAAGACGTGACCGCCCCGGACGAGGTCCCTCGCGGTACCCACGAAGGAGGCGGGATGATCGACACCGACGTGCTCCGCGGGCTGTTCCTGTTCGAGGGACTGTCCGAGGACCAGCTCAGGTGGGTGGCCGAGCACGGGACCGAGCGGGAGTACGGCGCGGGCGAGACGATCGTCGCGCAGGGGGAGCCGGCCGGCTGCTTCGTCGTGCTCGTCGAGGGCGAGGTGGTGATGTCCGTCGAGACCCAGGCGGGGCCGGCCGGCATGAGCCCGACCTCGCAGCCCGGCGTCTACGCCGGTGCCGTCGCCGCCTACCTGGTCGACCGCGCCCCGGCGGCCTACGGCCACTCGCTGCGCGCCACCAAGCCGACGCGGATGCTCGAACTCCCGGCCGGGGAGTTCGGCCTGATCATGGGCGAGTGGTTCCCGATGGCGGTCCACCTGCTGGACGGGGCCCGCCTGGGCGGGCTGGCCCAGCGGGAGTTCGTCGACCGGCGGCAGCGGCTGACCGCCCTGGGCACCATCACCGCCGGGCTCACCCACGAGCTCAACAACCCGGCCGCGGCGGCCGTACGGGCCGTGGACGACCTGCGCTCGAAGGTGCGCTCCTCGCGGCGGCGGCTGGCCGGACTGGCCGGGGAGGGCATCGAGCCCCAGCGGCTGCGTGCCCTGGTGGACCTGCAGGAGGCGTGCGCCGCCGGGATCGCCCAGACGACGCCCCGCTCGCCGCTGGAGGTCTCCGACGCCGAGGACGCGCTCGCCGACGCCCTGGAGGAGGCCGGGGTCTCCGACGCCTGGGAGATCTCGCCCGCGCTGATCGCGGCCGGGTTCGAGGACGGCAAGCTGGCCAAGATCCGCGAGATGATCGGCGAGCGGCACCTGGACGCGGCGATGCACTGGCTCTCGGAGGCCATCGAGATCGCCCAGATGCTGAACGAGGTGACCGACGCGACCGAGCGGATCTCCTCGCTGCTCGCCTCGGCCAAGCAGTACTCCCAGATGGACCGGGCGCCGCACCAGACGGTCGACCTGCGGGAGCTGCTGGACAGCACCCTGACCATGTTCCGCGGCAAGATCCCGCCGGGGATCAGCGTCGCCACCGACTACGACCCCGCCCTGCCGCCCATCCCGGCCTACGCCGGGGAGCTCAACCAGGTGTGGGCCAACCTGATCCACAACGCGATCGACGCGATGGCCGGAAGCGGCGTGCTGACCGTCCGCACCCGGCTGGAGCACGAGACGATCGCGCTGGTCGAGATCTGCGACACCGGTCCCGGCGTGCCCGAGGAGCTGCGGGACCGGATCTTCGAGCCGTTCTTCACCACGAAGGCGGTCGGCGAGGGCACCGGGCTCGGCCTGGACATCTCCTTCCGCATCGTCGCCGGCCGCCACGGCGGCGACCTGCGGGTGGAGTCGGAGCCGGGCGACACCCGCTTCCAGGTACGCCTGCCCGTCACCGAGACGCTCGCCACCTGACCCCGTCCCGCCCCGGGGCACGGGGCGGTGGGGCCGGGGACAGGCCGGTCGGGAGCCGGACCACCCGGGATCGGCCGGCCGGGGAACAGGCGGTCCGGGACGGGGCAGCTCGGGATCGGGTGGGTCAGGAGCCGTGGACGCCCTTGGCGACGTCCATCAGGCGGGACAGGACCCGGGCCCCGGAGACCCGGACGCCGTCGTGCTCCAGCTCGTTGGTCACCCAGGTGCGCACGTTGCCCACCGCACGCGCGGTGCGGACGGACAGGCCCTCGTCGACGTACATGTCGTCGTAGTAGACGGCGGCGACCACCGGGACGGTGTTGGCCGCCAGCCGGGCCGGGTCGTAGAGGGCGGGCCAGTCGGAGGTCTGCGCCAGGATCTCGGCGGCCCCCTTGAAGGGACGGAGCGCGGCGATCTCGTCGAACATCCAGGGGTAGATCATCTCCCCGGTGGGGAGCGTCGGCTCGGCGTCCGGGTGGAACTCCTCCGGCAGCAGCCGGTGCGCGGCCCAGGAGGTGGCGGCCCCCTGGGCGTAGATCGACTCGTGCAGGACGGCGTAGAGCGGGTTGCCGACGAAGCCGGTGGCCATCATGACCTCGTACAGGAACAGGTCGGAGAGGCGGTCGCCGGACCAGGCCTCCTCCAGCACCCAGTGCAGGTACTCGGAACCGTCGCTCATGCCCAGGCACATGCCCAGGGTCTGCAGCCTGCGCACGCTCAGCACGTCCCCGTCGGGCAGGCGGACCTCGTGGCCGCGCAGGTGGGCGGCCACCGCGTCCAGCCTGGCCGAGTCGAGCGGGTAGCGGGCGAAGTGACGGCGCACCCGGTCGCGGACCCGGGGGTAGGTGCGCGCGTAGACCTCCTCGGCGGTGGCCTCAAGACCGGCCAGGCCGCCGGTCACGTAGCAGGTTCCCAGGCCCTCGGGAGCGGCCGAGAGGTAGGTCAGGGTGATGAAGCCGCCGTAGCTCTGGCCCAGGGTGTCCCACGGCCGGTCACCGCAGAGCTCCCGCCGGATCAGCTCGGCGTCGGCCACGATCGCGTCGGCCCGGAAGTGCCTCAGGCGGGCGGCGAGCTCGGCGTCGGTGCCGCCGATCGTCCTGGCGGTGATCGGGGTGCTGCGCCCGGTCCCCCGCTGGTCGAGCAGCAGGACGCGGTGGGTCGTGAGCGCGTGTCCCAGCCAGCCGTCGGCGGCGGCCGGTCGCGGTGACTTCCCGCCGGGGCCGCCCTGCAGGAACAGCAGCCAGGGCAGGTCCTCCCCCCGCCTGGCCGGGTCCACCGCCTCCCGGGCGAAGACCTCGATCGTCCCTGCGCCGGGGGCGGCGTGGTCGAGGGGGACGGTGAACACGTGGTCGGTGAGTGCCACACCGGGCAGAAGGACGGTCACCCTGGGAAAGCTACCCGAGCCCGGCCGGTGGGACTTCCCACCAGGCGGAGAACTGGTACGCTTCCCAAGCGAGCGCTTGGTTTCAAACAGCCCGCCGTACCACCGACCGCGGAATCGGGACAGCCGGAGACGACCGCAGGGGACAGCCGATGAAGTTCTCGACCTTCCACCTCTTCCACCGGTTCGACGGCCAGAGCTTCAAAGACGTCTACGACTACCACCTCGAACTCGCCGAGCTGGCCGAGGAGCTCGGCTTCCACGGCGTGCGGCTGGCCGAGCACCACTTCCGCGACTACGGCGTGGTCCCCAACCTGTTCACGATGCTGGCCAACCTGGCCGCGCGCACCGAACGGCTCCGGCTGGGCACCGGCATCGTCGTGCTGCCGCTGCACAACCCGGTCCACGTCGCCGAGGAGGCGGCCATGGTGGACGTGCTCTCGGGCGGGCGGCTGGACCTCGGCATCGGGCGCGGCTACCAGAGCTTCGAGTTCGAGGGCTTCGGCATCGACCTGGCCGAGGCCAGGGACCGGTTCGACGAGGCGCTGGAGGTCGTGCTCGGCCTCTGGACGAGCCCGACCTTCCGGCACAAGGGCACGTTCTACCGGACCGGCACCGAGGTCGAGCTCGTCCCCCGGCCGCTCCAGCACCCGTTCCCGCCGATCCACGTGGCCGCCGTGTCACCGGAGACCGTGACCATGTACGCCGAGCGCGGCCTGCCCATCCTGGCCGACCCGGCCGCGCCGTTCCGCAAGGTGGTCAGGGCGGCCGAGACCTGGCGCGAGACCGCGCAGAGGGCCGGGCACGACGCGGCCGGGCACGAGCTGGTGGTGGCGCGCAGCGTCTACGTCGCCGAGACCGTGGAGCGGGCCCGCGAGGACCAGGCCGCGTTCGAGGCGAGCTTCGACCGGAGCCGCATCTTCAACGCCAGGAGCGCCCCGATCGACCCCAGGACCGGCAGGGCCGCGCAGGGCTTCGAGTACTACCAGGACCGCTACCTCAAGGGCGGCTCGGTCTCCAACGACTTCCGCTGGGAGCAGCTGGAGGTCATCGGCGACCCGGAGCGGGTGATCGGCCAGATCCGGCTGCTGCGGGACGCCGGTTTCGCGCATCTGCTCTGCGACTTCGGCAGCACCCGGCCGATGCCCCTGGAGGAGATGACGAAGGTCATGCGGTTCTTCGCCGCCGAGGTCATGCCGGCCTTCCGATGATCCGTCCCGTGCGGCCCGTACCGTCGCCGTGCCCGCCGGACGGGAGGCCGTGCCCGCCCGGGCGCGCGTCCCGCGTCCGCCCGCGGGGCGGGAGGGCGCGGGCCGCACGCCACCCCCAGCAGGAGGCGCGATGATCCACCGTTTGACCCTCTCCGACGTCCTCGCCGAGCACGCCCGCAGCCGCCCCCTGGCGACCGCGGTGGTGGACGGTGAGACGCGGCTGACCTATCCCGAACTGGACGCGCGGGTGACCCGCCTGGCCGCCGCGCTGGCGGCGCGGGGCGTGACGGCGGGCGAGCGCGTGCTGTGGCTGGGCCGCAACCACCACGCCGTGCTGGAGCTGCTGCTCGCCGCGTCCCGGCTCGGGGCGGTCTTCTGCCCGGCCAACTGGCGGCAGTCCGCCGACGAGCTGTCGTTCGTCCTGGAGGACCTCGCGCCGAGGGTGGTCGTCTGGGAGGAGTCCGAGGCCGCGGCGCCGCTGAGCGGCGAGGAATGGATCCGGGCGGGCGCGGCCTACGAGGCGTTCCTGCGGGACGCCCCCGGCATCCCCGACGCCCTCGACACCCCGGAAGGCCCCGGGGACGCCGGGGACGCCGGGGACGCCGGGGACGGCTTCGCCGACGACACGGCCCCGGTGCTGGCGCTCTACACCGCGGCCTTCGACGGGCGCCCGAACGCGGCCCTGCTCAGCAGCGCGGCCCTGGTGGCGCACAGCACCTCGCTGCTGGTGGTGCGGCGGATGGAGCCGGACTTCACCTTCCTCAACAGCGGCCCGCTCTTCCACGTGGGCACGATGATGTTCTGCCTGGCCACCCTGCAGATCGGCGGGACGAACGTGTTCGTCCCGGCGTTCGACGCCAAGGAGGTCTGCCGCCTGGTCGACGCGGAGAAGGTCACCCAGGCGTTCCTGTTCGGGCCGATGATCGACGAGGTGGTCAGGGCCAACGAGGGCGGCGCGTACGACCTGAGCTCGCTCCGTTTCGTCTCCCACTCGCCCGAGTGGGACGCCATGACGACCGTGGACGACTCCCCCTGGTGCCGGTCGGGGATGGGCGGCTACGGGCAGACCGAGGTCGCGGGGATGCTGACCTATCTCGGCCTGGCCCCGGGTGCCGCCGGGCTCGCCGGCCGGCCGTCGCCGCTGGTCCAGGTGCGGATCCTGTCGCCCGAGGGCCGCGAGGTACCCGCCGGCGAGGTGGGCGAGATCTGCGCGCGCGGCAAGTCGCTCTTCTCCGGGTACCTCAACAGGCCCGGGCTGAACGCGGCCAGGACGCGTGGCGGCTGGCACCACACCGGCGATCTCGGCCGCCGCGAGGCCGACGGCTCGATCACCTTCATCGGCCCCCGGCTGCGCATGATCAAGTCCGGCAACGAGAACATCTACCCCGCCGAGGTGGAGCGGGCGCTCAGGAGCCATCCGGCCGTCGCCGACGCCGCGGTCGTCGGCGTCCCCGACGAGCGGTGGCGGCAGGCGGTGAAGGCCGTCGTGGTCCTCGCCGACGGGGCCACCGCCTCCGCCGAGGAGATCGTCGAGCACGTACGGGGCGCGCTGGCCTCGTACAAGAAGCCGCGTCACGTGGACTTCGTGACGGAGATCCCCAGGAAGGGCTTCACCCCGGACTACGACGCCCTCGACGCCGCCCACGGCGGAGGCGGCTACCCGGGCACCTGAGGGCGCCCCGGCACGACCACCCGGGCACCCGAGGACGCCCCGGCACGACCACCCTGGAACTCGGGGGCCCGGAAACGACTCGATAACCCACCTTGACGCAGACCTAGTTTTGCCTCTTAAATTTCAATATGAATTAAGCATCGACATTAGGGGCCCCCCTCTCCTCCGAAGCCGGCCACCGGCGGCGGACGGGGGGGTACGACGTGCGAGGGGCACCGTCTCGGCGCCACCCCGGCGACCCCCCACAGGGCGACCCCGCCACAGATCACCGTCCCCGGCGACCCCGGCAGGCGATCCATCCGTGTGACCACGCAAGGAGCTACCAAGGGATGACCCAGACCGAAGACCGGACCGGCACCGGCCTGGCCCTGTTCCCGCCGGGTTTCCGCTGGGGGGTCGCCACCGCGTCCTACCAGATCGAGGGCGCCACCGGCGAGGACGGCCGCGCGCCCTCCATCTGGGACACCTTCGCCCGGACCTCCGGCCGGGTGCACCTGGGACAGACCGGCGACGTGGCCTGCGACCACTACCACCGCTACGCCGAGGACGTGGCCCTCATGCGGGAGCTCGGCCTCGGCACCTACCGCTTCTCGGTCGCGTGGCCGCGGGTCAGGCCCGACGGCACAGGGCCGGTGAACCCGCGCGGGCTGGACTTCTACGACCGGCTGGTGGACGCCCTGCTGGCCTCCGGCATCGAGCCGATGGCCACGCTGTACCACTGGGACCTGCCGCAGGTGCTGGAGGACCGGGGCGGCTGGACCGTACGGGAGACCGCCCACCACTTCGCCGACTACGCGACGGCGGTCCACGACCGGCTCGGCGACCGGGTCGCGACCTGGACCACCCTGAACGAGCCGTGGTGCTCGGCCTTCCTCGGGTACGCCAGCGGCGACCAGGCCCCGGGCCGCACCGAGCCCGGCGCGGCCTTCCGCGCCGCCCACCACCTGCTGCTCGGCCACGGCCTGGCGGCCCGCGCGCTGAAGGCGGCCGGGGCCCGGGAGGTCTCGGTCACGGTCAACCTCACGCCGGTCTCCCCCCGCGACCCGCAGGACCGCCACGACGTGGCCGCGGCCGCGCTGGTCGACGGCCTGCACAACCGGATCTTCCTCGACCCGCTCCTCAAGGGGCGCTACCCCGCCGACATGCTGGAGCACGCGGCCCGCTTCACCGGCCTGGAGCACATCGCCGGCGGCGACGAGGGGATCATCGGCGCCCCGATCGACCTGCTGGGGGTCAACTACTACGCGCCGACCCTCGTCGCGGCCAAGGTGGGCACGCCCTCCTCGGACCGCTTCCCCGGCACCGAGGGCGTCGAGTACCTCGAACCCGACCTGCCGGTGACCGCCATGGGCTGGCCCGTCGAGGCGGACGGCCTGCGCCGGCTGCTGGTGCGGCTGGCGCACGACTACCCGTCCGTCCCCATGATGATCACCGAGAACGGCGCCGCCTACCACGACTCCGCCGTGGACGGGAGGGTCGCCGACGCCGAGCGCGTCGACTACCTGCGCTCCCACCTGCTCGCCGTGCACCGGGCGATCGGCGAGGGGGCCGACCTGCGCGGTTACCTGGCCTGGTCGCTGCTGGACAACTTCGAGTGGGCGTACGGCTACGACAAGCGGTTCGGGCTGGTCCACGTCGACTACGAGACCCAGCGGCGCACCCTCAAGGACAGCGCCCTGTGGTACAGCGGGGTCGTCGGCAGGAACGGCATCTGAGCGACCGTCGCACCTGCCCGCCCGGGGTCACCCGCGCGGGTGCGGGCCGCCCGCGCGGGCGGCCCGCCGATCCGCGGCCCCGACGACCGTTCCGGCCCCGCGCGGGCGGCGGGCCGGGAGGGGCCGGGGGTCAGCGGGCGGCCCAGATCAGGCCGCGCCTGGTGAGCTCGTACACGGTGGGGTGGCGCAGGTCGTCGAGGCGGTGGCCGATGGCGGAGAAGAAGACCTTCCCCGCACCCCAGCGGCGGGTCCAGACGACCGGCATGGGAGTCGGCGGGGAGACGAACACCGTGCCGGCGAGCACCTCGTTGCGGGCGTCGGCGAGCATCCAGTACTGCTCGGTCTCGACGGTGAAGCCGTCGAGCCCGGCGACGATCGGGTGCCCGGCGCGCTCCGGGTCGATGGTCACGTCGTAGACGAGGAAGTCCTCCGGGTGGTGCAGGAAGAGGCCGCCGACCATCCGCAGGTAGTCGCGGCCGTCGAAGGCCGCCACCACGCCGCCGTGCCAGCCGGCGAAGCCGGTGCCGTCCTCGACCGCGGAGACCAGGCCGGCCTCCTGCTCCGGCGTCAGGGTGCCGCCCGTCCAGCACTGCACGATCAGGTCGGTGGCGGCCAGCAGCGACCGGTCGGCGTAGACCTCCAGGTCCTCGGCGACGGTCACCGAGAAGCCCTCGGCCACCAGCTCCGGGACGAACAGCTCGGTCGCCTCGACCGGGACGTGCCCCTCCCAGCCGCCGCGGACCACCAGCGCCGTTCTCATCGCCGGCCCGCCGGGGAGCCCGTCAGCGCGGTCGCGGCGCTCCCGGGCCCGGGAGCGCCGGTCGCGGGGGTGCCCGTCACGCCGGCGACGGCGCGGCCGGACGGGCGTACCGCGTGGCTGCGCAGCAGGAAGTCCTCGACGACCAGGGTGGCCGCGCCGAGCGCGACCGCCTCGGCGCCCAGCCTGCCCAGCTCGATCGAGGCCTGCGAGAAGGGCAGGGGCAGGGCGTACCGTCCGGCGGCGGCCCGGATCTCGGGGAGGAACTCCCTGCCCAGCAGGGACCCGGCCCAGCCGCCGAGGATGACGCGCTCGGGGTTGAACAGGTTGATGAGGTCGGCCAGCCCCGCCCCGAGGCAGCGCACGGCCTCCTCCAGGGCGGGCCGGGCCTCCGGGTCGGCCAGCAGCGCGGCGAACACGCTCTCCTCGTCGTCGCCGCCCAGCTCCCTGCCGGCGCCCGCGAGGATCGCCTCGGCCCCGACGTACGCCTCCAGGCAGCCCCGGCTGCCGCAGCGGCAGGGACGCCCGTCAAGGACGATCTTCGTGTGTCCCCACTCGCCCGCGCCGCTCGCCGTGCCCCGGTAGGTGACGCCGCCGTTGATGATGCTCGCCCCGGCCCCGGTGCCGATGAAGGTCATGACCAGGTGCTGGGCCCCCTGCCCCGCGCCGAACCAGAGCTCGGCCTGGCCGGTCGTCTTGACCCCGTTGTCGGCGAAGACCGGGATCGAGGTGCCCTCGCGCAGCAGCGCGCCCAGCGGGACGCCGTCCCAGCCGAACGCGCGGGCGTGGATGAGCAGGTCGGGCCCCTGCTCGGCGACGCCGGGGACGCCGAGACCCATGCCGATGACCTCGGACTCGGTCGCCCCGGCCTCGGCCAGGACCGCCTCCAGCCCGTCGAGGATGCACCGGGCCACCACCGACGGCTCGTGGTGGCTGGGGTCGAGGGCGAACTCCTTCCTCGCCCGCTCGGCCATCGCCAGGTCGTACAGCTCGACGCGGACACGCGTCTCGCCGACGCCGACGCCGACCACGTACCCGTACGAGGGATCGACCCTGAGCATGATCCGCGGGCGTCCCCCGTCCGAGTCGACGGAGCCGGTCTCGACGACGATGCGGTCCGCGATGAGGTCGGCGATCACGTTGCTCACCGTCGCGGCGCTGAGGCCGGTCGTCTGGGCGAGGTCGTGCCTGCTCAGCTCGCCGGCGAAGTAGAGCGTCCACAGGACGACGGACCGGTTGCCCTTCCGCACGTCACGGAGGGTCCCCCGCTGTGGACGGCTCATGGTTCTCCCCCGGGCAGGTAATTTCAGATGTTAGTACAACTATTCTAGTCACCTTCCGGGGCGTTCTCCCGGGCAGGCCCGTCCCGGCGCGGCGCGACGCGCCTCCCCGGGGGACGAGGCGAGTTTCCCAGGTCTCCGGGCGGCCCGCCATGCCCGTCCGCGACGACCGGCCGTCACGGTCGCCCGTCACCCCCGGCCCGGTACGACGGCCGCCCCACTCCCGGTACGGGGGCGGGGCGGCGGGTGGAACGGCCGGTGGGGGACCCTCGCGTGGCGCTCAGGAGGGGGACGGCCAGAAGGCGAGGTCGTGGTCGGCGGCGTAGTCGACGGGCCCCACCGCGTCCGGCTCCAGGGACTGGGTGTGCGGCACGCGCGCGGCGGCGTCGAAGCGCTCCCAGCGGGGCAGCCCCTCGCCGTTGGGGTCGCCGGTGCGGGCGAACCCGGTCCAGTAGGCGATCATCTGGTCCGACAGCCTCCGCTGGGCCGGGCTCAGCGTGACGTTCGGCTCCGGGAACAGGTACGGCATGTCGCCCGCGTGGTAGGCGCCGAACGGGAAGTCCGTCTTCACCGGCAGGAACATCGGGGCCCGCCGGTCGGCGAACTGGTAGGCGTAGACGGGTGCCTTCGCGGCCAGCAGCCTGTTCTGCTCGAAGGTCGCGCGGGCCCACATCCGGTCGGTGACCGCCGCGGCCCAGGCCAGCGAGGGCGAGCCGTGCCCGCGCGGCGGGTACTTCGCGGCCACCTTCGCCGCGTCCGCGCCGAAGGTGGCGCGCAGCAGGCCGCGGTACGACGCGGCGGTGACGGGCCTGCCGGCCAGGTCGCGCGTCATGGCGGCGAAGAGCCGGTGCTCGTCGCGGGTGGCGCCGGAGATCACCGGCACCGGGTGTCCCCGGCCGGCCCGCAGCTCGGCGGAGGGCGACCGCGGCAGCGTCTCGTTGCCGTACGCGTAGGACTGGAACATGTTCATGATCTGCGGGACCTTGAGGACGGTCCTCACCGGCAGTGCCCGCAGGCAGCGCAGGTCCCGGCAGCCGAGCCTGCCGGCCGCGTACCGGCCCGTCTCCTCGACCTGGGCGGTGGGGAGCCAGGCGTAGTCAGGGCGGCCGGGCACGCCCTCGCCCATGCTCTCGGGGAGCATGTCCATCATCGTCTCGCCGCTCTGCATGACGGCCCGGTCGAACAGGCCCTTCGCCTTCGGCGAGGTCAGGTGACCGCCGATGCTCATCGCGCCCCACGAGACGCCGAACACGGTCACGTTCCGCGGGTCGCCGCCGAACGCGGCGGCGTTGCGGCGCACCCACCCCAGGGCGGCCTGCTGGTCCTGGAGCCCGTACGTCCCGGACCCGGCCAGTCCCGGGTAGCCGAAGCCGCCGAACACCCCGAGCCGGTAGTTGATCGTGACGACCACCACGTCCCCCCGGGTGGCCAGGCGGCGCACGTCGGTGAGGTCCCCGGAGCCGAGGGCGCCGTCCCCGTGGATCCACACCATGACCGGCCTGCCGTTCCCCGGCGTGCGCGGGGCGGTCACGTTGAGGAACAGGCAGTCCTCCTCGTCGCTGGTCACCTTCGCGTAGTCCTCGCCCACCTGGGGGCACCTGGCGCCGGGCCGGGTGGCGTCCCGCGTGCCGGTCCAGCGGGCGGCCGGGCGGGGGGAGGCCCAGCGCAGCTCGCCGACGGGCGGGGCCGCGTAGGGGATGCCGTTGAAGATCCTGTGTTCGCCGGTCACCGTGCCCCGCACGGCTCCGGTCTCGGTCCGCACGACGCGCGGATCGTCCGCGCCGGTCGTCCGTAGCGGCTTCTCTTGTGCGGCCGCCGCGCACGCCGTCCCGAGGACGGCCGTCGCCACCAGGGCGCTCATCGGTTTCGCTCGCATGCCCTCCACGCTGTCAAGGACCGGAGCGGGTGTGCAGATCCATCGATACGCAGTGCCGTGGGACAAATGTCCCGCCCGGCGACGCGCTTCACCCGGCACGGCCCAGGCCCGGCACCGATTCGCACCCCGCGCGAGAACCCGGCGCGTGCCCCGCGCCGGGCACATCGGTGATCCCGCTCCGGTACGCGGTCAGAGGATCGCCAGCGGGTTGATCGGGCTGCCGGTGCCTCCCTCGATCCGCAGGGGGGCCGCGACGAAGACGAAGCTCCCGTCGCCGCTCCCACTCCCACTCCCACTCCCGCCGTCGCCGTCGCCGCGGTCGCGGGCGGCGCACGCGGCGGCCAGTTCCTCCAGCGAGAGCATCTCGGCCAGGTGGACGCCGTGCCGCCAGAGCAGGATCAGGTGCAGGTCGTCCTCCGGGCTCTCGTCGGCGAGCTGGCGGGCGTTCAGACCGCCGATGGCGGCGTTGTCGGAGGCGACCATGGCGACGTCGCGGGCGGCCAGCCACCGCCCGCCGTCCGCGGACAGCCCCGGCTGGCCCGCCCAGTACTCCTCCGGCGAGGACTCCCAGACCAGCGGCCAGCCGGTACGGACGACGGCCACGTCCCCCGGCCGCAGATCGTCGTGGATCTCCGCCAGCAGGTCGCCCGGGATGCGGAAGTCCACCGGCAGGCTGTCCAGGCCCAGGTGCCGGGGGACGTCGAAGAGCACCCCTCGCGCGACGACCCCTCCGGCGGTCTCGATGCCGCAGCGGGTGGCGCCGTAGGACCTGACCCTGGCGGCCGGGTGCCCGTTGTAGAGCTCCTCCCCCGCCCACATGTGGCAGAGCGCGTCCATGTGGGTGGTGGTGCCGTGGTGGGTGACCACGAGCGCGTCGTCGGCCATCCGCAGGCCCGCCCCGATCGGACGGGCACCGGCCGCGTAGTCGCCGCCGTCGACCGACATGAAGTGCTGCGGCAGCGGGCGGCCCCGCAGGTGCGGGACCGTCGTGGGGGCGGGCGAGGAGGTGGCCCCCCTGATCGGCATGGCCAGGCTGATCACCTGGCCGGTGGACGCGGAGGACAGGGCGGCCAGGACCGTGGCCGGGGTCAGCAGGTTGAGGGTCCCGCGCTGGTCTCCTGGGCCGAAACGGCCCCAGTTGTTAGGCTCGGCTACCAAGCAAGTGCTCACTTTCGAAAGTGCGGGGCGGCTGATGACGGCAGAGGACGCGACTCGGAGCGGTGTGGAGACCTACGGGCACTGCGACCCACGGTTCTCGCGGGTACGCGAGGTGTTCGACGGGCACTTCGCCGGCGGCGAGGAGCTGGGCGCGGCGTTCGCCGTCTTCGTGGACGGCGAACCGGTCGTCGACCTGTGGGGCGGGATCGCCGACCGCAGGAGCGGGCGCCCCTGGGAGCGCGACACCCCCGTGCTGGCGTACTCGTGCACGAAGGCGGTGACCGCGACGGTGGCGCTGTCGCTGACCGAGCGCGGACTGCTCGACGTCTCCGCCCCGGTCGCGGACGTCTGGCCGGAGTTTGCCCGTCGCGGCAAGGAGCGCGTCACCGTCGAGCACCTGCTCACCCACCAGGCGGGACTGCCCGCGATCGAGGAGCCGGTCCCGGTGGAGGAGTTCGAGGACCAGGCCGCCATCGCGGACCGGCTGGCCGGGCAGGCCCCGATCTGGGAGCCGGGGACCGCGCACGGCTACCACGCGCTGACGTACGGGTTCCTGGTCGGCGAGGTGATCCGCAGGGTGTCGGGGAGGTCCGTGGCGGAGATCGTGGCCGCCGAGATCGCGGGGCCGTCCGGCCTGGACCTCTGGGTGGGAGCCGACGGCGAGGTGGCCGAGCGGGCGGCGCGGCTCTCCGCCGGGGACCGCCGGCCCCCCTCGGACGGCGACGCGGCGGCCCCGGTGGCCCCGGACACCTCCGCCGAGGAACCGGCGGCCGGGAACGGCACGAGCGGGAACGGGACGGGCGGGAACGGGACGGGCGGGGAGCGGCTGGACGGACGGCCCGTGAGCGGGAACGCCGCCGACGGGCGGCCCGTGAGCGGGAATCCGGCGGGTGGGGAGTCCGTGAACGGCAACACCGCCGCCGGGGACGGCGGCGAGGACCCGCTCCTGCTGATGGCCAGGGCGTCGGCGGACAGGAACAGCCTGATGAACCGGGCGCTGGGCAACCCCCCGATCCACCTGCTGCCGGGCGGCGCCAACAACCCGGTCGTCCTGCGTGCCGGATGGCCCGCGATGGGCGCCGTCACCACCGCCCGGGGCCTGGCGGGCTTCTACCGTGACCTGGTCGCCGGGCGGATCGTCCGGCCTCAGACCCTGCGGGAGGCGACGCGCAGGAGGGTGAACGGCCCGGACCGGGTGCTGTTCGTCGACAGCTCCTTCGGCCTGGGGTACATGCGCCCGTCCATGACCTTCCTCACTCCCCCCGCGGGCGCGGAGACCGCGTTCGGCCACACCGGCATGGGCGGGTCGCTGGGGCTCGGCGACGCCGGGCACGGCCTGGGCATGGCGTACACGATGAACAGGATGGCCGGTGCCGTCTCGGGCGGCCTGCGCGGCTACCGCCTGGCCGAGGCCGTCTACGCGTCGCTCTCCCAGGACCGCCCGGCGCGCTGAGCCCCGGGGGGACCGCCCCTGCGGGGAGCGCGCCTCCCGGGGGGCGGTCAATGCATCGTGACGCCGCCGCTGACCGACAGGGTCTGGCCCGTGACGTAGGCGGCCCTGTCGGTGCAGAGGTAGGCGATCAGTCCGGCGACGTCCTCGGGGGTGCCGAGGCGGCGCAGCGGGATGCCCCTGGCGATCCTGTCGACCAGCCCGGGTCGCTCCGCGTCCACGCGGCGCAGCATCGGGGTGTCGGTGGGACCCGGGCAGACCACGTTGGAGGTGACGTTCCCCCGGGCCGCCTCCCTGGCGAGGGTCCTGGACAGGCCGAACAGCCCGGCCTTGGTCGCGGCGTACGCGCCCTCGCCCCCGGAGCCGGCCCGCGCGCCGTCGGAGGAGACGAAGATCAGCCGCCCCCAGCCGCGTTCCGTCATCCCCGGCAGCAGGAGGCGGGTGAGCAGCATCGGGGCGCGCAGGTTGACCCGCCACATCAGCTCCCAGCCCTCGGGATCACCGGTGACGAACGGCTCGACGATCGACACCCCGGCGTTGCTGACCAGGATGTCCACCGGCCCGGCCCGCCCGCAGAACTCCTCGATCGACGCCGGGTCGGCCAGGTCGACCTCCAGGGACGTGGCGGGTGCCGTCCGCTCCCTGGGCGTTCCCGATCCGGCACCGGCACCGGCGCCGGCGCCCAGGCCGAGCGAGGCGCCGTTGAGCTCGTCGGCGACCGTCGCGGCCCCCGGTCCGTCGACGTCGGCGACGACGATCCGCGCGCCGAGCGCGGACAGGTCACGGCAGACGGCCGCGCCGATCGCCCCGGCCCCTCCGGTCACCACCGCCGTGCGGCCGTCCAGCCGCAGGCCCTCCATCACGTCCAGGCCCCCGCGACCTCGGCGGCGGTCACCCGCGTGGCCAGCAGGCTCACGGTGTGCCGCAGTACGGCCCGCGCGTAGTCCTCCGGCACCCCGGCGACGGCGTCGGTCACCACCGCCACCCGGTAGCCGAGGTTGACGGCCTCCAGGGCGAGCCCGGGGATGCCGAGGTTGAGGGAGAAGCCCACGGCGACGACGGTCGAGACGCCGAGCGAGCGCAGCGTCATGTCCAGCGCGGTCCCGGTGAACGGGGAGAAGCCGTGGTGACGGCGCGACTCCAGGTCACCGGGGGCGAGCAGGGCGGGCAGCACCTCGACGGCCCCCGTGCCCTCCAGCATGTGCGAGGGGTCCTTGAGCAGGGCGGTGATGAAGGGGCTGTTCGCGGTGTGCGACCCGGCCCGGTCGGCACGGAACGCGGCGGTGCAGTGGACCACCGGCACCCCTGCCGCGCGGGCGGCGGCCAGGACCACGGCCGCGTTGTCCACCACGCCGCCGCGGGCGGACACCTCCACCAGGCCGGGGAACCTCGCGAGGTCCCCGGCGACACCGCGCTGCATCTCCATCGCCAGCACCGCGCTGTGCCCCGGCGCGACGAGAGCTCCCAGATCGACCGGCATACGACCTCCACCGCCGCGAACACCCCCGGCTCACCTCCCGGACCGGTTCCCGGGCCAGAAGGTGAGCCGAGCGCTTGCTTGGTATACTCCCGGAGCCTAACACGCGCCCCTCACGGCCATCGAGCACGATTCCGGCATGATCCACGCCGAACTCGGCCGATCGTGACAACCGACCGCATGGGTGAGACCGTCGAACAAGTCGAGGGCACTCGGAGGGGGGCTGGATGGTTCCGGAGTACCGCGAGGTTCGGGAACTCGGCGTCGGCGGGGGCGGGCGGGTGGTGCTGGCCACGTACGCCCCCACGGGGGCCTATGTGGCCATCAAGTATTTCGGCGCGGCCCTCAAGGACGACCCGCGGTTCCTGGCCCGCTTCCGGGCCGAGGCGCGCGTCCTGGTGGAGCTGCGGGATCCGAACGTGGTGCGGCTTCACGAGTACTACGAGGACGTGCTCGAAGCCGCGGTCGTGATGGAGCTGGTCGACGGGGTGGCGCTCCGGCGGATCCTGGACGAGCACGGCACGACCAGCCCGGAGGCGGCGCTGGCCGTGCTCAAGGGCTCGCTGCTGGGCCTGGCCGCCGCGCACGACGCCGGGATCCTGCACCGCGACCACAGGCTGGAGAACGTGCTGGTCCAGGCCGACGGCGGCAGCAAGCTGTCCGACCTCGGCGTCGTCGTCCCCGGCGGCGACCCCGCACACCTGGCGCCCGAGCTGCGGCGGGGGGCTCCGGCGAGCGTGGCGGCCGACGTCCACGCGGCCACGCGCGTGTTCTTCGAGTGCCTCACCGGCCACGGCCCGGGGGAGAACGACCCCGGCGCCCCGGCGCACGGGAGCACGGCGCCCACCCTGGTCGAGGAGGTGCCCGGCTCGGTGCGCGTCCTGGTCACCCGTGGCATGGCCGGTGACCCGGCGGATCGGCCGCGGGGCGCGCGGGAGTTCCTGCGGGAGCTGGAGAGCGCCGCGACGGCGGCGTACGGGCCGGAGTGGGAACAGCGCGGGCGGCGGCACCTCGCCGAGCTGGCCACGTCGCTGGCGCTGACGTTCCCGCTGGCCAGGACGGCGGAGGCGGGCGCCTCGGGCGCGGGAGGCGTCTTCGGCCGGGCGGGGCGGGCGGCCGGGACGGGACGGGCCGGACGCGGTGACACGCCGCGGCGTCCCCGTCTGGGCCCCAGGACGCTGGCCGGGCTGGGGGTGATCACCGTCGCGATGACCGCCGGGGTGATCGCGGGCAACCGGCCGCAGGACCGGCTCTCCGCGGACACGATCTTCACCCCGCCGCCCGGCTCCGCGGTGATCGAGGAGACACCGGCACGGCGGCGGAACCGGACGGCGGCACCCGCGGGGCCGGAGGAGCCGTCCACGCGGCTCACGCCGAGTCTCGCCGCCGAACGGGGCTCGCCGCCCTCACGGGGCACCTCTCCCCACCACGTCCCCCCGCTCCCCTCGGAGGTCCCGGTACGGCCCCGGCCGACGGCTCCCCCGTCCACCGGCCCGCAGCCGCGGCCTCCGGAGCCGACGGGCTCCCGGACGCCCACCGCCCGCTCGCCGGTCCCCACGCCGCGTCCCACGGGATCGCCGACGGGGTCGCCCACCGGGTCGCAGGGGTCCCCGGAGCCGGAGCACACGGTCGGCGAGCTGTCGATCCCGGAGATCGGCGCCCGCGGGGCCACGATCCGCCTCCGCGCCTCCACGCCGGGGAAGGTCACGGCCACCGTCGTCTTCGCCGAGGGACCCGACCCCGGCGGCCTCGTCCCGGCGCCCCCGCGCACCGCCGTGCTCGCCGGGTCCACCTCCTACGCGCACACCGTCCCGTACGCCTTCACGCCCCCGGACTGCGGGGAGACCGTCTACCGCCGGGTCACGGTCTCCACCGTGCCCGCCTTCCCCGGCGGGGCGTCCAGCCGCACCGAGGAGGTCCGGGGGGAGCCGTGCGAGCTCCCGCCCGGTGACGCTCCCGGCCCGGGTGCCGACGGCGGCGCCGACCCCACCGCCGACCTCGGCGTCGACTCCACCGCCGATCTCGGTAACGACCGCACCGCCGACCTCGGTACCGCCCCGAACCGGCCGGAGGGGCCGGAACCGCCCGCCGACGAGCCCTACATGTGGGGGGCGGGCGAGGGCACCGTCTCGTGAGACGACCGGAGAACGGCATCTTGTGAGGCAACCAAGCGTGCGCTAGCTTGGCGATCGATGACCAGATCGACGATCGGAGCACCGGCGAGCCCGGCGGCCACCCCGGCGACCGGGCCCGTCACCGCGCCCGCCGCCCTGCCCGTCATCGCATCCGAGCCCGTCATCACATCCGAGCCCGTCACCCCGTCCGGACCCGTCACCCCGTCCGGACCCGTCACCCCGTCCGGGCCCGTCGCCCCTTCCGGACCTGTCAGCGTGTCCGGACCCGTCACCGCGTCCGACGAGTCTCTCGCCTACCGGGACGCCTGCCGCCGTGGTGAGCTGGTCGTCCAGTGTTGCGCGGCCTGCGGCCGCCGGGCGCATCCGCCCGTCGCGGAGTGCCCGGACTGCGGCGCCGCCGAACCGCCCTGCGAGCCCGTCTCCGGGGACGGCACCGTCCACACCTTCACCGTCGTGCACCGCTCGTTCGTCCCCGCCTTCCAGGGGCGGGAGCCGTACGTCCTGGCCTGGATCGACCTTCCCGAGGGGGTCCGGGTGTTCGGGCGGGTCGTGGAGTGCCCGCCGGACCTGGTGCGGATCGGCATGCCGGTCCGCGTGACCTTCGTCGACGACCTGCCCCAGTGGAGGCCCGCGTGAGCACGCTCGGCAACGTACTGATCCCCGTGGACGACCTGGACCGGGCCATCGCCTTCTACGCGGGCACGCTCGGACTGGCGGTCAGGTTCCGCGACGGCGACCGGTTCGCGGCCCTGGACGGCGGCGGGGCCACGGTCGCGCTGGTGGCGGCCCGGGAGCAGGTGGCGGGCGGGACCACCGCCCCCTCCTACCGGGTGGACGACGTGGCGCGGTCCGCGCGGGAACTGACCGAGGCCGGGGCCGAGCTCCTGCGCGAGCCCGAGGCCGGACCGCACGAGGTCAGGGCCGTGCTGCGCGACCCGTCGGGAAACGTCTTCGTCCTGTACGCACCACGCTGAGCCCCGGCCGCCCCCTCCCACCGCCACCCCGCCACCCCGCCGCCCCCTCCTCGCGCACCTTCACCGCTCGCCCTCACCACCCCGTATCCCCCCACCCACCCCCCCGCTCCCCGCCCCGAACCCGCCCACCCCCTCGCTCCGAACGGAGGCCAGAGATGGCGCGTCCGACCCCGGCAGGCACCCCGTACGGCAACTACGCCCACGCAGTCCTCACCGCCAACGCCAGGCGCACCCCCGACCGGGTCGCGCTGACCTACTGCGGAGAGCGGAACCTCACCTACGCCGAGCTCGACCGGCTCGTCAACCGGCGGGCCCACGCGCTCGCGGAGGCCGGGGTGGAACCCGGACGGCGGGTGGCGGCGCTGCTCAACGAGACGCTGCACGTCGCCGAGGTCTACCTGGCCGCGGCGAAGCTCGGCGCCGTCACCGCGGCGCTCAACCCGTACTGGCCGGTCGACACGCTGGCGGCGGTCGTCGCGCGGTCCGGCGCCACCTCGTTCGTGTACGACTCCACGGTGGAGGGGGCCGTCGCCGAGATCCGTCCCCGGCTGCCGGAGGTCACCCGCTGGATCAGGATCGGCGGACCCGGGGACGCCGGAAACGCCGGGGACACCGGGGACACCGGGGACACCGGGGACACCGGGGAAACGGTGGACCTCGACGCGCTCACCGCCGGCGCCCCGGAGGACGAGCCCGCCCTGGGCGGTTCGTGGGACGATCCGCTGGCGCTGTACTACACCTCGGGCACGACCGGCCTGCCCAAGGCGGTCGTCCACACGCACGCCTCGTCGCTGGCCACCGCGCAGATCTGGCTCGACGTGCCGCGCACCGAGGACTCGGTGCTCGGCACCGGGGCGATCATCTGGGGCATCGGCTTCCCCGCCCTGGTCGGCCCCGCGCTGTACGCGGGCATGCGGCTGGTGCTGGAACAGGACTGGGGCCCGGCGAACTTCCTGAGGGTCGTCCCCCGGGAGAGGGTCACCCACGTCTCGCAGATCCCGTCCTTCTACGCGGCGCTGCTGGGCTCCGACGACCACGCCGGCGCCGACCTGTCGTCGCTGCGGGTCATCATGCTGGGCGGCGAACCGCTCCCGGCCGCCCTGCTGGCCAGGATGAAGGAGCGGCTGCCCGACGCGGGCGTCTACTGCTACTACGGCCAGACCGAGGCCCCCTACACCTGCTTCGGCCGGGTGGACGACGGCGGCACCCCGCTCGGTTCCTCCGGCCGCGCGCGTACCGGCAACGCGGTGCGCGTCACCGGCCCCTCGGGGAGGAGGCTGGTCGGTGAGGTGGGCGAGATCAACCTCGCCGGCCCGCACCGGATGGCCGGGTACGACGGCCTGCCCGGCAGGACCGCCGAGGTGCTGCGCGGCGAGTGGTACGTCGGCGGCGACCTGGGCGTCCTGTCCGAGGACGGCGACCTCACCGTGCTCGGCCGCCGGGAGGACTCCATCCTCAAGGGTGGCCTGTGGTCGCAGCCCTCGGCGATCGAGGAGGCCGCGGTGGCGCTGGACGGCGTCGCCGAGGCCGGCGCGGTCGGCGTCCCCGCCCAGGCCGAGGGGCAGGAGGCGACCGAGCAGGAGGTGCTGCTCGCGGTGGTGGCCAGGACGGGGCACACGCTCGACCCCGCCAAGATCGCCCTTGCCCTCGCCGAGACGCTCCCCGCCCACCGGCGCCCCGACCGTGTCGTCGTGGCCGACGACCTCCCGCACTTCCAGGACGCCTCCGGCGGGCCGGGCAAGCTGCTGAGGCGGGAGATCCGGGAGAGGTACGGGAACCGGGCGGACGAGGCGTGACCCCGCGCGGGAAAGGAGACGCCGCCCCGCCGGGGGGCGGGGGGGCCGCGCGGTTCGCCGAGCACGAGGTCAAGGCGCTGCTGCGGGAGCGGGGGATCGCGGTACCGCGCGGCGTGACGGCCGTCTCCTCCGCCGGGGTCGCCGCGGCGGCCGTGGGGCTGACGCCTCCCCTGGTGCTCAAGGCCCACGGCCCGGGCCTGACGCACAAGTCGGACGCCGGGGCGGTACGGCTGGGGCTGACCGGGCCGGTCGAGGCGGCGCGGGCGGCCACCGGGATGCTGGCCGCCCTGGCCGGGCACGGCCTGCTCCCCGACGGCTTCCTGGTCGAGGAGCAGGCCGCCCCGGGGGTCGAGCTGATCGTGGGCGTGGTGCGCGACCCGTCCTTCGGGCCCGTCCTGCTCGCCGGGCTGGGCGGGATCTGGACCGAGGTCATGCGCGACACCGCGCTCCGCCTGTGCCCGGTCTCCGAGGCCGGCGTACGGCGGATGCTCGCCTCCCTGCGCGCCGCCCCGCTGCTCCACGGGTACCGGGGCCGCCCGGCCGTGGACGTCGAGGCCCTGACCGGGCTGCTGCTCGCGATCGGCGGGGCGGGAGGGCTGTGGGAGGAGCTGGAACTGGGCGAGTTCGAGCTCAACCCGGTGATCGCCTCCGAGAAGGGGGTGATCGCGGTGGACGCGCGCTACCTGCCCGCCGCGACCCGCGCGACCGGCCCCACCGGCCCGGCGGACGTCACCCGCTCGACGGGCTCCGGGGACCCGACCGGCGACGCCGGCCCGGCGCACCCGACCGGCCCGACCGGCCGGCCGGGTCAGGCCCAGGACTTCACCGCGCTGTTCGAACCCCGGGCGGTGGCCGTGGTGGGCGCCTCCGCGAGCAGGCCGAACTTCGGGAACATGTTCCTGGGCTTCTACCGGGCCACCGGCGTGCCGCTGGTCGCGGTCCACCCGGAGGCGAGCGAGATCGACGGGGTGCCCGCGGTGCCGTCCCTGGCGGATGCCGACGTCGACTACGCGCTGGTCGCCGTACCGGCCGAACGCTGCGCGGAGGTCGTACGGCAGGCCGCCGGTGTCGCGTTCGTCCAGGTGATGAGCGGCGGATTCGGCGAGGCCGGGGCGTCCGGGCTGGAGGCCGGGCTGGTCGGCGCGGCGCGGGAGGCCGGGACGCGGCTGCTCGGCCCGAACTGCATGGGCGTCTACAGTCCGCGCGGCGGGCAGACCTTCATCGGCGGCGAGCCGGGCCCGCCGGGGCACGTGGCGCTGATCTCGCAGAGCGGCGGCCTGGCCGGGGAGGTGGTCAGGGTGGGCGAGCGGCGCGGGCTGGCGTTCAGCCGCGTGGCCACCGTCGGCAACTCCGCCGACGTGACCCCGGCTGAGCTGCTGGGCTGGCTGGGCGGCGACGAGCAGACCTCGGTCGTCGGCATGTACCTGGAGGACCCCCGCGACGGCCGAGCCCTCTTCGAGGCCCTGCTCGCGCTGCGGGGACGCCTCCCGGTGGTCCTGCTGGTCGGCGGCAGGAGCGGCCAGGGCCGCAGGGCCGCCGCCTCCCACACCGGCGGCATGGTCGGCGACGGCCGCGTCTGGCGGGCCCTGGCCGACCAGACCGGCGCCGTCCTGGTCGGCAGCCAGGACGACCTGATCGGCACCCTGTGCTTCTTCCGGTCCCACGCCTCCCGCATCGTCCCGTCCCGGACCGGCCCCACCGGCGTGCTGGTGATCGGTCCGAGCGGCGGGGCGAGCGTGCTGGCCGCGGACGCCTTCGACGCGGCCGGGCTGTCGCTGGCCGAGCTGCCGCGGGGGGCACGGGAGGCGCTCGCCGCCCTGGGGGCCGGAGCCCCCGGCACCTCCCCGGCCAACCCGCTGGAGATCCCGGTGGGCCCGCGCGGCCGGCCGGGACTGGCCGGTGAGGCCGTCGCGGCGATCCTGGCGCACCGGCCCTACCCCGACGTCGTGGCGCACGTGAACGTGCAGAGCTTCTTCACCTTCGGGACCTCCGCCGATCCCCTCCACGCGTACGCGCGGGCCCTCGCCCAGGCGCAGCGGGACCTCCCGGGGACCAGGATCACCCTGGTCACCAGGAACGGCGACTGCGCGCCGCCGGGGGTCGAGGACGAGGTCCGCGCGATCGTCTCCGAGGCGGGGATCCCCGTCTACCGCTCGATGGAGGCGGCCGCCGTGGCCGTCGCCGCCGCCGCACGTTTCACCCGAGGAGCTTGAGATGGGTCTTCTGGACGGAAAGGTCGCCCTGGTCACCGGCGGCGCCAGGGGGATGGGCGAGTCCCACGTGCGGCTGTTCCTCCAGGAGGGGGCTCGGGTCGTCCTCGGCGACGTGCTCGACGAGGAGGGCGAGGCGCTCGCCGAGGAGACCGGGGCGATCTTCGTCCACCAGGACGTGACCCGGCCCGGGGACTGGGAACGCGCCGTGGCGGCCACGGCCGAGGCGTACGGCAAGCTCGACGTCCTGGTCAACAACGCCGGGATCATGAAATATCGGCGGATCGCGGATATGACGATGGAGGAGTACGAACGCATCCTGGACGTCAATCTCAAGGGCACCTGGCTGGGCGTCAAGTCCGTCATCGAGCCCATGAAGGCCGCGGGCCGGGGGGCGATCGTGAACATCTCCTCCGTCGAGGGCTTCATCGCCGCCGAGGGCATGTCCGCCTACGCCGCCTCCAAGTTCGGGGTGCGCGGGGTGACCAAGGCCGCGGCCCGCGAGCTGGCCCGGTTCAAGATCCGGGTGAACTCCGTCCATCCGGGCGCCATCGCCACCTCCATGGTGCTGGATCCGGAGCTGGCGGCGGAGGTCGACGGCGAGGCGTTCCTGAAGTCCATGGTCATCAAGCGTTTCGCGAAACCGGTGGAGGTCTCCCACGTGGTCGCCTTCCTGGCCTCCGACCGGGCGAGCTACTGCACGGGCAGCGAGTTCACCGTGGACGGCGGCATGCTGACGGGCGCCGGCTACTGACCCGGCGCGGGCCACCGACCGGCCAGGCCACCGGACACCGGCGGGACGGCGACCGGCCCGGACCACGGAACACGGCGGGCCGCCGACCGGCCCTCCCGGCGATCACTCGGGGCGACCGTACGGCCACGGCACGTGCGAGACGGTGACGCCCTGCGCATAGGGTGGACGTGCCGGTCGGATCCAGCCACACGGCGGTCCACTCGACGAAGCCGGCGTGAGGTCCTGATGGACAAGGTGGCACCGGTCACCCGCGCGCACCGGCAGAAAACGGATCTGCCGTCCGAGGTGACCAGTTTCGTAGGGCGTCGGCATGAGATCGCCGAGGTCAGGCACCTGCTGTCCACGGCCCGCGTGGTGACCCTCGTCGGTCCCGGCGGCGTCGGCAAGACCAGGCTCGCCCTGCACGTCGCCGCCGACGTCCAGCGGGCCTTCCCCGACGGGGTGTGGCTGGTCGAGCTGGCCGGGCTACGGGACCCGGAGCTGCTCGTCGGGTCGGTGAACGAGGCCCTGGGCATCCGGGACGTCTCCCACCGGCCTCCCGCCGAGATGCTCGCCGATCACCTGCGGGCGAAGCGGGCCCTGCTGATCCTGGACAACTGCGAGCACCTGCTCCGCGACTGCGCCGTACTGGCCGAGAGCCTGGTGCGTTCCGCCCCGGGCCTGCGGATCCTCGCCACCAGCCGGCAGGCCCTGGGCATCGCCGGCGAGCAGACCCTGCCCGTGCCGACGTTGTCGCTGCCCCCGCCCCCGCCGGGCTCGGGCCGTGCCGCGCCGCCCACGGCGCCGTCCGCCCCGTCTGAGGCGGTACGGCTGTTCGCCGAGCGGGCCGCCGCGATCGTCCCGGGGTTCACGATCACCGACGACAACCGTTCCGACGTGGAACGCATCTGCCGCAGGCTGGACGGCATCCCTCTCGCGATCGAGCTGGCCGTCGTACGGCTGCGGGCCCTGTCCCCCGGCGAGTTGCTGGCCCGCCTGGACGACCGCTTCCGGCTGCTGACCGGGGGTTCCCCGGCCGCGCTGCCCCGCCAGCGGACGCTCCGCGCCCTGATCGACTGGAGCCACGTCCTGTGCACCGAGCAGGAGCGGCTGATGTGGGCGCGCGTCTCGGTGTTCACCGACGGCCTGGACCTCCAGGCGGCCGAGGCGGTCTGCTCGGGGGACGGCATCGAGCCCGAGGAGGTGATCGACCTGGTGATCGGGCTGGTGGGAAAGTCCATCCTGATCCGTGAGGACCATCCCGGCACGCCCTCGACCGCCCGCTACCGGCTGCTGGAGACGATCAGGCAGTACGGCCGCGAGCACCTCGTGGCCTCCGGGCAGGAGGACACGCTGCTGCGGCGGCACCGCGACCACTACCGGCGGCTCTCGGCGCGGGCGTACGCGGACCTGTTCGGTCCCGGGCAGGTGGCCCGGTTCGGCCGGCTGAGGCTCGACCACGCCAACCTGCGCACCGCGCTGGAGTACTGCTTCTCCGAGCCCGGCGGGGTTCCCGAGGCCCTGGGCATGGCCACCGACCTGCTCTACCACTGGATCACCAGCCACTACCTCGACGAGGGGCGCCGCTGGCTGGACCGGAGCCTGCTCGCCGGGGCCGGGCCGGACGAGACCAGGGGCCGGGCCCTGTGGTCCGGCGCCTGGCTGGCCGTCATCCAGGCCGACATGGACACCGCCACGACGATGCTGGAGCAGGCCGAGGCGATCGGCAGGCGACCGGGGCAGGAGGCGATCCTCGGCTACGTCGCCCTCTGGTCGGGGATGATCTCGATGTCCCGGGGGGACGTCGAGGTCGCGATCGGGCTCTACGAGGAGGCGGCGGAGCGCCATCGCGCCGAGGACGACCCGACCGGGCTCGCCGCGACGCTCATCCGGCTCTGCCTGGCCCACTCCTTCCGGGAGGACTGGCCGAGCTCGGTCGCCGCCGGGGAGAGGTGCCTGGCACTCTGCGAGACCCACGGGGAGGGCTGGCACCGGGCGTACGCCATGATGGCGCTCGGGGTCGGGGTCTGGCGCCAGGGGGACGCGCGGCGCGCGGCCGAGCTGGAGCGGGAGAGCCTGAGGTTCAACCGCTCGCTCGACGACCTGCTGGGCACCGGCGTCAACCTGGAGGTGCTTGCCTGGATCGCCGCCGCCGAGGGCGACCACGTCCGGGCGGCCAGGCTGCTGGGAGTGCTGGAGAAGATCTGGCAGGCGCTCGGGGCACCGCTGTCCGGGTACGGGCATCTGATGCGCTACCACGACGAGTGCGAGGCCGCCTCGCGCGCCGCCCTGGGAGGGGCCGCCTTCGACGCGGCGGCCCGGTACGGGGGGCGGATGACCCGCGACGAGACGGTCGCCATGGCGCTGGGAGAGTACGAGCGCCCCGGTGACCTCTCCGCGACGGTCCCGCCCTCCCCGCTGACCCGCAGGGAGACGGAGATCGCCCGGCTCGTCGCCCGGGGGCTGAGCAACAGGGACATCGCGACCGCGCTCACCATCGCCCGGCGTACCGCGGAGGGTCATGTGGAGCACATCATGACCAAGCTCGGCTTCCACTCGCGGGCCCAGATCGCGGTCTGGGCCGAGGACCGCGACCGGACCGGGGACCACGGCCGGGACGGCGGCCACGACGGGGACGGCGGGCGGGACACGGGCGAGTCCCCTCCCCCGGGCGGCTGACGGCACCGGGGAGGGACCCGGTTTCCCGCTCCTCCGGGGAGAACGGCGGGCGGCCTCGGGAACGGTCCCCGAGGGGAGGTCAGCCCCGCGCGGGGTGTGCGATCAGTTCGAACCAGACGGTCTTGCCCTTGGCGGTACGGGCGCTGCCCCAGCAGCAGGAGAGCAGTTCGAGCAGGTACATCCCGCGTCCCCGCTCGTCCTCGTCGCGTGCCCGGCACACCCGGGGAAGGGAGGGGTCGGCGTCCTCGACCTCGCCGCGCAGCATGCCGTCCGAGAGGAACAGGGCGAGCCGGATGGCTCCTCCCGAGTGGCGCAGCGCGTTGGTGACCAGCTCGCTGACGAGCAGTTCGGCGACCTGGCTCTGCTCCTGCAGTCCCCAGCCCTCCAGGCAGTCGCGGGTCATGTGACGGGCCCGGGGCACGGACGAGGAGTCGGGGGCGAACAGGTGCCATCGCTCGCGGACGGGCGGGTGGCCGGGGCGGGGGGTGGTGGACGGCCGTCCGATGGACACCGGTGAGACGGCCTGCGGGCGCGGCTCGGGCGGTGTCGCGGCGTCCGTGGTGTCCGAGCCGCCGGCGGTGCCGGCGGTGTCGGCGGTGTCGGCGGTGTCAGCGGTGTCAGCGGTGTCAGCGGTGTCAGCGGTGTCAGCGGTGCCGACGGTGTCGCAGCACGAGGTTCCGGACACGTCGGTGAAGCCGGAGGGGTTCGCGTCGTCGGGCGCGTCGGCGATCTCGGGCACCGTGACGGCGAACGCGCCGGGGATCGCGGGAGGTTCGGCGACGCCGAACACACCGGCGATCCGGGGTGATCCGGCCGTACCGGGCGCGGTCGTAGGGGGTGCCGTCATGCCGAGCACGGTCGTGGCGGGCGCGGTCGTGGCGGGGGCCTCGGCGAGCGCGGACGTTCCGGCGGCGGTGGGCGCGCCGGTGGTGTCGGCGACGCGGAGCGGGCCGCTCACGCCGCCCGTCCCAGTGCGTCCCGGTGGACGGGGATGCCGTGAACGGGAACGCTGCTCCCGTCCGGCAGGAGTGCTCCGGTGTCGTCGAAGACGACCACACCGTTACAGAGCAGCCCCCACCCCTGTTCCGGGTGGAAGACCACCAGATGCGCGGCATCGTGATCGGGGGCGCTCGCGAGGGGACATCGGGGCTGGTGATGACACATGGCTCGTACCTTCGATCCTTCTCTGGTTGCAGGAGCCCTTACTGGTGTGACCAGCATCTCGCGCAACCAATTCCTCCACAGGGGGACAAATACCTACACGACTACCTATATGTCCGAAAAGGTGATGAAGCACCCAGAAGACATCAGACAGATCGAAACTTCACGAGGGTGGATGCCGGGCCCGGCCGGACCCGGAGCCCTTTTGGTAGATCTTTTGCCTTGGAGGTTTGATGCTGAAAATACGTAAAAGGCCGTTGACGTCGATGTTTGTCTAGGTACGTCACACTAAGTCACTTGACGACTGCTTTAACGTGTCGTGAATCATCCTTTTGTCCGGGTAGCCTCCCTCGTCACGGAAGACATCCGGTCAATGGCGCCGCCACACGCGTCCCATCGCCCCCACGGTGGGTCAGCGTGAACGTGCCGTCGTCCAACCCTGTCTCCCGGTGGCCGGGTCGCAGGGCGGAGCGACCAGGACGTACGGCCGCCGGGGGTCCCCCTGATGCCTCACATGATCCCTGAGATGCAGAAGTTCATCGAGCTGCTCGAGAGCCAGCTCGGTTACTCCGAGAAGAACGACGGCTACACCAAGTTCGGCAGCTGGTACGGCAAGACCGTCGAGTTCGACGCCGACTACACCTCCGCGCCCTGGTGCGACATGTACCTGTCGTGGGCGGCCAAGCAGCTCGGTTACCAGGACTGGGTGGGCCAGTTCGCCTACACCGTCCACCACGCGAAGTGGTTCCGGGAGCAGGACGCCTGGGGGACCGTCCCCAAGCCCGGCGCCATCGTCTTCTTCGACTGGGGCGGCTCCGCCAACGTCGACCGCATCGATCATGTCGGGATCGTCACCGCCGTCGAGGGCGGCAGGATCCACACGATCGAGGGCAACATCGACGGCGGCGTCGCCAAGCGCAAGCAGCGTGAGACCGACAAGGTCGTCGGCTACGGGTACCCCGAGAAGATCAAGATCCGGCTGGACCGGGAGGCCCAGCAGAAGCAGACGATCCTCGACCCCAACTCCGTCACCGGCTCGATCGGCCCCACCGTCGAACTGCCCGGGAACCTCGTCGCCGTCGCCCCCACCCCCGCCCCCGCCCGGGCCTCCGCGGGTCCCGGTACGGCCACGGCGTCCCCCAAGCACGCCAAGCCCGCCGAGCAGGCCCGGGAACAGGCCCCCAAGGCCGAGGCACGCTCCGGCGCCACCTCCGGGAAGGCCGACGCCACCAAGGCCCCGCGGAGCGAGCGGGGAGCCGAGGCCGGCGCCCAGGTCCCGGCCACCGCCGGCCGGAGCGCGGCGGGCGAGCAGGCCAAGACGTCCACCACAGGACGTGGCACGCCGGGCAAGCACGCCAAGGCGTCCACCGCCGACACCAGCGCGCTCGCGACCGCGCCGGCCGCCGCGACGAGCGACTACACCGGGTACACCCCCGAGCTCGGCACCCCGGCGGTGCTCGCCCCGGTGCTGCTGGCCGCGGTCGCGATCCTCGTGCACACCAAGGCGAAGCAGTCGCGGCTACGGCTCGTGGCGGCCGCCGCCGAACGCGTCGTGCCGGTCGCGCCCCCGCGCAGGTCCCCGGGCCGCAGGCGCGCCCCCGGCCGGCGCCGCATGCCGAGGAACGCCCCCGTCACGGCCCGCGTGGCCGGGAGGCGCCAGGAGATCGTCCCGGCGACCACGTCGTTCACCCCGGCCGTGGCGGCCGGGTTCCCCGCGATCACGACCCCCGTCGATCTTCTTGAGGAGATCGGCACGCGGGCACCGCGCGACCTTCTCGACGGGCCCCGGACACGGGCCTCCCGCGACCTCCTCGAGGGGACGCGGGCATCGGTCCCGCACGGCCTTCCCGAGGGGACGCGGGCATCGGCCTGGTACGGCCTTCCCGAGGAGATCCGGGAGTGGTCCTCGCACGGTCCTCGCGAGGAGACCCGGGCGTGGGCCCCGCGCGACGACCGTCCCCGCGCGCCCTACCGGGGCAGGCGCCGCCTGCACGAGCGGCCCGTGGTGGAGTCGTCCACCTTCGTCCAGGACGCCCCCCTGCGCGGCCGCCGTCATCGCCGGACCGACTCCACGGTCACCACGACCGTCCCGGCCGTCCCTGCCGTCCCTGCCGTCCCGGCCGTCTCGACCCGCCCGGCCGGGCCCGTCCCGTCCACCACCTCCGCCATGCCCTTCCCCGCGCTCCGCGGCGGCCGGGGCCGTCCCGTCGCCCGTACCGTTCCGGTCGCGCCGCCGGTCGAGGCGGGGGACGTCCTGGAGCACAGCGGTTACCAAGGACGCCGCCGGGCGAGGGTCCCGGCCTAGCGACCCCTGCCCAGCGGTCCCTGCCTGGCGACCCCTGCCGGTGGCCTCGCGGGGCGGCTCCCGGGAGCGGGTGCCGCCTCAGGAGCCGAGGTGGCCGGCCGCGAAGGTCTCCAGGGCGGCCACGGCGTCGCGGCCGCGCCTCCAGGGGCGGACGATCATGCGGTCCACCCCGAGCGCCTCCCAGCGCGGGACCTCCTCGGGACCGGCGAGCTCGTAGGCGTGCACGGTGAGCGAGAAGGGCCGGTCGCCGGTGGCGCCGTGCCGGTCGCGAAGCACGGCGAGCCTGTCCAGGCGCGGGCGGATCGTCTCCAGGGAGTGCGGCATGCTGATCCAGCCGTCGCAGAGCCCGGCCGCCCGCCGCAGGGCCGCCTCCGACTCGCCCCCGGCCAGGATCGGCAGCCGTTCCTGGACGGGCTTGGGTTCGAAGGCGACCTCCGGGAAGGCGTAGAAGCGCCCGGTGTGCGCGACGACCGGCTCTGACCAGAGCCTCCGGGTCACCTCGATCGCCTCGTCCAGGCGGGCCCCCCGGCCGGCGAAGTCCACCCCCGCGGCCACCCACTCCCCCTCGTACCAGCCGGCGCCGACCCCGCAGACGGCACGCCCGCCGGAGACCCGGTCCAGGGTGGCGAAGGCGCGGGCGGAGACGAAGGGGTGCCTGAGCGCGTACAGGTACACGGCGGTGCCGAGCCGGATCCGCGAGGTCAGCCCGGCCAGCCAGCACAGGTAGGCGGGGGCGTCGAAGAGGGGGGTACGCGGGGAGATGCCCGGCCTGTCGGTCCCCGGGTAGACCGCCAGCGACAGGTCGGTGGCGAACACCAGGTGCTCGGGCAGCCACACCGACTCGAACCCCAGCTCGTCGGCGGCGACCGCGACGTCCCGCCACGCGTCCGGGTGGAGCAGCCCCAGCGGAACCCCGAACCTCATCGCGACCCCCCGATTCCCTCGCCGGTCCCCTCGCGAGGCCCCTCACCGAACCTCCCGCCAGGCCCCTCATCAGATCCCTCACCGAACCTCCGGCCGGGTCCCTCACCGAACCTCCGATCAGGTCCCTCACAAGATCCCTCGCCGGACCCGTGCGACGGCCCCTCGCAGGAGCACCGCCCGAGGATCATGGCTCTCAGGCGCGAGCGGTGCAGGGCGGTGCCGCCGTGGGCGGCCGACAGGGACCACACCCGGGCCAGCCACAGGTGCAGGTCGAACTCCTCGGTGTAACCCATCGCGCCGTGCACCTGCAACGCCGCCCTGGCGGCCAGCTCGGCGGTCTCCCCGGCCCCCGCCTTGGCCGCGGCCACGTCCCGCCCGGCGGACGGCAGGTCCCGGTCCACCGCGACGGCCGCGGCGCAGACCAGCGGGGCGGTGAACTCGACGGCCACCGCGACGTCGGCGAGCAGGTGCTTGACCGCCTGGAACGACCCGATCGGGACGCCGAACTGCCTGCGGGTCAGCGCGTGGGCGACGCTCGCGTCCAGCAGGTGCCGGGCCAGCCCGACCAGCTGGGCGGCGACGGCCACGGTGACCGCCCGGACGGCCGGCGCCGTCCGGACCGGAAGCCGGACCAGGCCTCCTCCGAGGACCGGAGGCCGGACCACGCCTCCTCCCGGGACCGGAGGCCGGACCACACCCTCCGTCGGGACCGTGAGCCGGGTCACGCCGCGGGCCTCCGGGCGGGACGCCCCGCCGGACCCGGCCTCGGCCCCGTCTTCCGCCCCCGGGTCCACGGTCCGCGGGTTCACCGTCCCCAGGTCCACGCCGAACAGCCTCCTGGTCCGGTCCACGCCCGGCTGCGGCGTGAGCCGCACCCGGTCCGGGCTCACCGCGTACGGAACCCCGTCGCGCTCGACGATCAGCAGGTCCGCCAGGTCCGCGTCGGGCGCGTAGACCTGGTCGCCGACGATCGTGCTCACCCGGAGCGAGCCCTTGGCGAGCTCGCCCAGCAGCGGGTTCCCGGCCAGAAGGGCCGGAGCCGCCGCCACGGTCTCCGCCACCGGGCCCGGGAGCGCGGCCCGCCCGGTCTCCTCCAGGGCCGGTACGGCGTCGACGAGGCCCAGCCCGAGCCCTTCGTACTCCTCGGGGACCATCAGGCCGAACAGCCCGATCTCGGCGAGCCGGGACCAGGCGGGGGTGCGCTCGGTCCGCACCGCCCGGGGCGGGCAGTGGGCCGCGAGCACGTCCCTGACGGTGGCGGCCAGCGCGAGCTGGTCGTCGGTGAAGGCGAAGTTCATCGAGCACCTCCGGCGCGGGGATACCCCCTGTCACGAGGGGGGAGGTCAACGGGGGAGCCCCAGGACGCGTTCGGCGATGATGTTGCGCTGGATCTCGTTGGTGCCCGCGTAGATCGGGCCGGCGAGGGAGAACAGGAAGCCGTCCAGCCAGCGCCCGCCGTCCGGCGCGCCGGGGGCTCCGGCGCCCAGGAGGCCGCGCTCGCCCAGCAGCCGGAGCGCGAGGGCGTGCATGCGCACGTCGAGCTCGGACCAGAACACCTTGCCCATGCTGGAGGCGGGGCCGATCTCCTCCCCCGCCGCCAGCCTGCGGGCGGTGCCGAAGGTGTGCAGGCGATAGGCCTCGGCGTCCACCCTGGCGCGGGCGGCCTGGTCGGCCAGGACGGGATCGGTCCCCTCGGCGCGGGCCAGCCGGACCAGCCGGTCGGCGGTGGCCAGGAACCGGCCGGGGCTGCGCAGGGTGAGGCCCCGCTCCGACGACGTGGTGGCCATCGCGATCCGCCAGCCCTCTCCGGAAGCGCCGAGGACCAGGTCGTCGGGGACGGCGACGCCGTCGAAGAAGAGCTCGGCGAACCCGTGCTCCCCGTCGAGCTGGGCGATGGGCCGCACGGTGACGTCGTCCAGCGGGAACATGAAGTAGGTCAGGCCCCGGTGCCGGGAGGAGGCGGGGTCGGTCCTGAACAGGCCGAATCCCCAGCCCGCGTGGCAGGCCCGGGAGCTCCAGGTCTTCTGCCCGTACAGCCGCCAGCCGCCCTCCACCCGTTCGGCGCGGGAGACCAGGGCGGCCAGGTCGCTGCCCGCCTCGGGCTCCGACCACGCCTGGGCCCAGACCTCGTCGGCCCCGGCCATGGGAGGCAGGAAGCGCGTCCGCTGCCCGGCCGTGCCGTGGGAGAACAGGGTGGGCGCCAGCAGGAAGATGCCGTTCTGGCCGACCCTGCCGGGCGCGCCCGCCGCCCAGTACTCCTCCTCGAAGATCAGCCATTCGACGAGACTCGCTCCCCGCCCGCCGTACTCGACGGGCCAGGAGACCACCGAGAGCCTCGCGGAGGCCAGGAGACGCTCCCATTCGCGGTGCGCCTCGAAGCCGTCCGGGGTGTCCATGGACGGCAGCGGGGCGGCGGGCACGTTCACGGCCAGCCAGTCCCGTACCTCGGCCCGGAACGCCCGCTCGGCCGGAGTGAAGTCCAGATCCACCCAACCAACCTAGCGCACGCTTGGGAAAGCGTACAGGGAGCGGCCACCCGCCGGACGGCCTAGGTGTAATGACCTGAGAGGCCCGGACGGGCGCCGGCACCGTCAGCCGAGGTAGGCCGCGCGGACCACGGGGTCGCGGCCGATCTCGGCGGGGGTCCCCGAGGCGATGACCCTGCCGAGGTCGAGGACGACGAGGTGCTCGCAGGTGTCCATCACGAACGCCATGTCGTGCTCGACCAGCAGGATCGTCGTCTCCAGCCCCCTGACGACGTCGGCGATGCGGGCGGTCTGGTCGGCGTCGAGGCCGGAGGTGGGCTCGTCCAGCAGCAGCAGGGACGGTGCGTCGGCCAGGGCACGGGCCAGCTCGACCATGCGCCTCGTCCCGGCCGGGAGGGCCGCGGCGGGGGTGGCGCGCAGCGCGGTCAGCCCGCACAGCTCCAGCATCTCCTCCACGCGCTCCCCGCGTTCCCGCTCCAGCCGGCGGCGCCCCCGCCAGCCGGCCAGGTCGGCGGGGAGTCCCCCGCCCCCGCCCCGCCACTCCATGGCGGTCAGCACGTTGTCGGCCACGCTCAGCCGGCCGAACACCTGGGTGCGCTGGAAGGTGCGGCGCACCCCGTCGCGCGCGCGCCGCAGCGCCGGCGTCCCCGTGACGTCGCGGCCCGCGACCGCGACCGTCCCCGAGGTCGGGCGGCGGAGCCCGGAGATCACGTCGAACAGCGTGGTCTTGCCGGCCCCGTTGGGTCCGATCACCCCGCAGACCTGCCCCGGCGGCACCTCGAAGGAGACGTCGGCGAGCGCCCGTACACCGCCGAACGCCACCGACACGGCCCGTACGCTCAACATCGTCACGAGACCCCCAGGTAGGCGGCGGTGAGGCGGGCCCCGTCCACCTGCGCGCGGGGGCCGGTCCAGGTGATCCGGCCCAGCCGCATGAACGCGACGGTGTCGGCGATCTCCAGGACCGAGACGGCCTTCTCCTCCACCAGGAGCAGCGCGACGCCCCGTTCGCGGAGCTCGGCGAAGACCTCGAAGACCTGCCCCACGACGAGCGGCGCCAGGCCGAGTGACGGCTCGTCGGCGATCAGCACGCGGGGCGGCCTGACCAGCGCCGGGGCCAGGGTGAGCAGTTGCTGCTCGCCCCCGGAGAGGGCCCCGGCGGCGAGCCCCCTGCGCCGGGCGAGCTGCGGCAGCCGTTCGTAGACCGGACCCGGGTCGTCGAGCCAGGTCCGCAGGTTCTCCTCCACGGTCAGCCCGGGGAACACCCCGCGCCCCTCGGGTGCGAGCAGCACCCCGCCCCGCGCGCGGCGGTACGCCGGCCAGGAGGTCACGTCGGCCCCGTCCAGGGTCACCCGCCCGGCCGTGAGCGGCAGGTCTCCGGCCGCGGCCGCGCAGGTCGTGGACTTGCCCGCGCCGTTCGCGCCGAGCAGCGCCACCACCTCCCCCGGCCGTACGGCGAGGTCCACCCCGCGCAGCACGGTGACGTCCCCGTATCCGGCGACCACGTTCTCCAGCGTGAACAGGGCACCCCCCGGCGTGTCCTGCGGCACGGACGCCACGACGTCCTCTCGCGCGGGCGCCTCGGGCCGCACGGCGACGCGCTCCAGGCGCGGACCCCGGGTGCGGTCGCGAGTGCGGTGACGGCGGCGGTGGCGGGCCTCGGCCATCTGGGCGAGCACCCCGTCCGGGTGCCGGGCCAGGATCATGCCGCCGGTACCGAAGAGGATCGCGCCGACGTGGGCGGAGACGTGCCATCCGGCCAGCAGCTCGGGGAAGACCGCGGCGATCAGCCCGCCGAGCACGGCACCGCCGATCCGCCGCACGCCCTGCAGGACCACCACGGCCAGCCAGACGAACCCGGTGAAGGCCGGCAGGTCCGTCGCGGTCACCGAGCCCTTGGAGATCGCGAACAGCACCCCGCCCAGCCCGGCGATCCCGGACGCCAGCGCGAAGATCATGATCTTGGTGCGCGGGGCCGAGATGCCCGAGGTGGTCGCGGCGGCCGGTGCGGAGCGGACGGCCAGGATCGCCCGGCCCGAGGCCGACCGTTCCAGGTTGCGGACCAGCAGGCCGACCAGCCCGATCAGGGCCAGCAGCAGCACGACCCTGACCCGGGGGTCGGTGGTGTCGGCGAGGCCCAGGCCGAGGGCGGGCAGCGGCCAGCCGATCGTGCCGTTGCTGAACGCGTCGATCTGGAACAGCACCTGGTCGGCGAGAAGGGCCAGGGCGAGCGTGGCCAGGGTGAGGATCCGCCCTCCCAGCCGCAGCGCGGGCAGTGCCACGAGCACGCCGGCCGCCGTCGCGCCGAGCACCCCCAGCAGGATCGCCACCGGCAGCGGCAGACCGGAGGAGAAGGCCCAGCCGCAGGTGAGCGCGGCCATCGCGGCGAAGGACGCCTGGGCGAGGTTGACCATGCCCCCGATGCCGGTGACCACCGTGAACGAGCAGAAGATCAGCGCGAGGACGAGTCCGTGGGCGACCACGCCCACCCAGAAGTCGTCGGCCGGGCGGGTGAGGGTCCAGGCGAGCAGCGCGACCAGCGCCACCGCCCACGGCAGCCGCCGCCGCCACGGCGGCAGGTCCGCGAGGTGGTCGGGCGGGGGCGCGTCCTCGGCCGCGGACCCGGCGACGCGCTCCCCGGACCGGTTGAGCAGGATCAGCCCGGCGAAGAGCAGGATCACCGGCACGGCGGTGCGCAGCCCGGTGACGTCCTCGGCGAAGTCGGCGTACCCGGCGACCAGGTTCTGCACCACGCCGAGTCCCAGCCCGGCCGCGAACGTCCACGGGATCGACCTCAGCCTGCCGAACACCGCGGCCGTCGCCGAGACGAAGAGCATCACGGTGAACGCCGTGGAGTCCAGTCCCAGGGTCGAGACCGCCAGCACCCCGGCGAGCCCGGCGAGCGCCGACCCCAGCGTCCAGGCCAGGGCCGAGGAGGCGTCGGCGTCGATCCCGCGCAGGGTGGCCAGCCCGCGGCGGTCCACCGAGGCGCGCATCCTCAGCCCGTACGGCGTGTGCCGCATGAAGGCCCACAGCCCGGCGGCGGCCAGCACCGCGAAGGCGAAGGTGATGAGCTGGTCGGAGTCGAGGTGGACACCGCCGAGGGTGTAGGCGATCGCCGGGTAGGGGCCGAGGCCGCGCGGGAGCGAGGTCGCGTCGGCGCGCGGCAGCCCGAGCGGCTCGGCGACCAGGTCGACGGCCAGCAGTCCGAGGGCGGGCAGCGCGATCGTCAGGCCGACGGTCCCGACGATCTGCGCGGTCTCCCCGGCCTGGGCGAGGCCGCGGAACATGACCCGGTGCAGCAGGTGGCCGAGCAGCGGCGAGAACACCGCCACCGCGAACAGTCCCGACGCCCAGGCGGGCCACCCGAGTCCCACGTTGAGCTCGAAGAACACCAGCGCGGACAGGAACCCGACGGCCCCGTGGGCGAAGTTGAACACGCCGGTCGCCGCGTAGGACAGGGTCAGCCCGGAGGCCATGACCGCGAAGACGGCCCCGGTGACGAGGCCGCTGAGAACGTAACCGACCAGTTCGGACATGAAGGCCTCACCCCGGAGTTTCGCGCCTGGTCACCGGACGGGTCCGCGTCGTACGCCGGGGCGCCCCGCGAGGGAGGCCCGCGTTGGCCGCGTCGTACGCCGGGGCGCCCCGCGAGGGAGGCCCGCGTGGGCGCCGGGGTGCCGCGCGGGCACCCCGGTCGCCCCCGTCCCGCCGCCCACGTGGCCCGCCACAGGCGTGGGCGACGCGCCGGCGCCCCCTATCTGAGCGGGACGTTGTCGAAACACTTCATGTTCCTGGCCACGGTGAAGACGCCCTTCTCCAGCCTGACCAGGGCGCCGCAGCCGTTGGGCTCGGTGTGGTCCCTGGGGTAGCGGATCCGGCCGAAGCCCGGGTTCTCGTAGCTGAAGGAGCCGTTGGCGGTCGCCAGGAACCTCTCCCTGGTCAGCTCCCTGCCGGTCTGTTCCAGGATCTTGAGGAAGATGTCGGCCGCCCAGTAGCCGATGGCCAGGTGCTGGGTCGGCACGGTGCCCGGGGCGGTCCTCTCCACGTCCGCCTTGAGCTGGGCGATCTCGGCGGCCTTCGACTCGAAGGGCTCGAACATCGGGGCCGCGATCACGCCCTCCAGGGCCTGGGCCGTGGCCGGGTCCTTGAGGATGGCGGCGTCGTAGCTGGTCGCGTCCGACAACAGACCCTTGTAGCCGGCCTTCTTCAGCGCGCCGTACAGACCGGTGTTGAACTTGGTGCCGGCGATGATCGAGACCACCAGGTCCGGCGGCCCGCCGCCGTCGGCCGTCATGATCTTGTTGACGTACGGGAGCCAGTCGGGCGGCGGGGCCGCGGCCGGCAGGCCCGAACTGACGCCGGCCAGCGTGAAGCCGGCGGCCTCGAAGGACTGCGCGATGGTCCTGCCGCCGTACTTGCTGCCGCTGGAGTCGGTCGTCTGGATGTAGACGCTCCTGCCCGCCGAGCCGCCGATGAGCCCGGCCATCTGGTTGCCCCACCAGGTCTGCGAGCCCGCGCCCGGCTTCGGGGCCAGGCAGCCGTTGTAGCCGAAGCCGGTCTTCGTCCCGCACCACTGCGGGCCGGTGGCCCAGCCGAACCAGGGCACGCCCTGCTGCTCCAGGAAGGTCGCGCCGCCGAAGTTGGGCGCGTGCACGGGGACGAGCGCGAACACCCGGTCCCTCTGGACCAGTTTCTTGGCCGCCGCGTCCCCCTTGGCCGCGTCCTGGGTGTCGTCCTCGGCCCCGAGGAACTCGACGGTGCGGCCGTGCACGCCGCCTGCCTCGTTCGCCCGCGCGAACCTGGCCCGGGCCCCGATCTCGGCGTCCTTGGTGGAGTAACCGCTCGCGCTGGTCTTGGTGAGCACGCCGCCCACCGTGATCGTCGTGGCGGTCACCCCGGCCGTCCCTGCCGGTCCCTCACCGCCCGCGGCCTTCCGCTCGGCCGCGCAGCCGGCGGCGGCGAGCGCCGTCGCGGCCACCAGGCCGATGAGTCGCACTGCCTGCCGTCCCATGGTCGCTCCCTGCCCTGCCACGCGTCCGCGGATGGTTTTGGCCTAGCGCTCGCTTGGTTTCGTCAGCGTAGATTTGCGATTCGGCAGTGTCAATGGAGTGATCCACCGGGACCGGCCGGAAGCCGCCTCACGCCGGAGGCCACCTTACCAAGCAATTGCTTGCTTATGCTCCTGCCCCCGGCTAGCGTGCGGAGCGCACGGGGTCCTCGGCGCGAGGGGAGCGGACATGTTGATGCGTGCGGCCGTACTCACCGGGTTCGGTGAGGCGCTGGAGGTACGCGAGGTCGAGATCTCCGACCCCGGCCCCGGCGAGGTGCGGGTGCGGATCAGGGCCTCGGGCGTGTGCGGGTCCGACCTCAAGGCCATGGACGGCAGGAGCCCGGTCGTCAGGCGGCTCCCCTTCGTCCTCGGCCACGAGAGCGCCGGGGTCGTGGAGAGCGTCGGCGACGGCGTGACCGGCGTCCGGCCCGGCGATCACGTGATCATCGCGATGAACGGCCCGTGCGGGCGCTGCCGCAACTGCGGCGGCGGCCGCTTCCACCTCTGCTCTGGCCCGGCCAGGCTCGCGGCCGTCACCGGCACGGCGCGCGACGGCGGCACCAGGATCACGGTGGACGGCGAGGCCGCCAGGACGATGATCGGCATCGGCTCGTTCGCCGAGTACGCCGTGGTCAACGAGCCGATGTGCGTCCGGATCGCCGAGGACGCGCCGTTCGACGTGATGTGCCTGCTGGCCTGCGGAGTGGTCACCGGCGTCGGCGCGGTGCTGAACGTCGCGAGGGTCACTCCCGGCGCCAGCGTGCTGGTGGTCGGGTGCGGCGGGGTCGGCCTGAACGTGATCCAGGGCGCCGTGCTCGCCGGGGCCACGACCATCGTCGCCGCCGACGTGGCCGCACAGAAGCTGAAGCTCGCCGAGGAGTTCGGCGCCACCCACACGATCCTCGCCGGCGACCTGCCCGCGCGGGTGGGCGAGATCGTCAGGGGCGGCGTGGACTACGCCTTCGACGTGACCGGGGTGGCCGGGGTGCTCGGGGCCGCCTTCGCCTCCACCCAGCCCGGCGGCACGACCGTGATGGTCGGCAGCCCGCCCCAGGGGGAGCCGATCCGCGTCGAACCGGGCCTGCTGTTCGCCTCCCGGCGCCTGATGGGCACCCAGGGCGGTGACGCCGCCCCGGTCAGGGACCTGCCCATGCTCGCCGAGCAGTACCTGCGCGGCCGCCTCGACCTGGACCGCCTGGTCAGCGAGCGGCTCCCGCTGGAGGAGATCAACGAGGCGGTCCGGCACGTCCGGGCGGGGGCGGTGGCCCGCAGCGTCATCGTCTTCGACTGACCGTGCCCGCCGTGCCCGCCGTGCCCGCCGTGTCCGCCGTGCGCGACCGTCCCGGGGTTCCCGCGACCGGAATCTCCCGGCCCGGCCACCCCGGGGCCCTCGCCGCCGGAATCCCCCAACCGGACCACCCCGGGATCATCGCCGCCGGAACCCTCCGGCCCGGCGGCCCGTCCCCGTCAGCCGCGACCGGCGCCGACGAGTTCCCTGACCGGCTCCGGCTCCCGCTCGTCCTCCTCCTCGTGACCCTCCACGGAGAGGTTCGGCAGGATGCGGTCCAGCCACGGAGGACACCACCAGTTGAGCCTGCCCAGCAGCACCATGGTCGCCGGGACCAGCAGGCCACGGATGATGGTCGCGTCCACCGCGATGGCCACCGCCAGGCCCACCCCGAAGATCTTGACCATCGGGTCGGGGTAGGCGATGAACGCCACGAAGACCGCGACCATGATCAGCGCCGCGGAGGTGATGACCCGGCCGGTCGAGCCCAGCCCCTCGGCCACCGCCCTGCGGTTGTCGCCGTGCCTGAGGTAGGCCTGGCGCACCGCCGTGAGCAGGAAGACCTCGTAGTCCATGGACAGGCCGAACAGGATCGCGAACAGCATCAGCGGGATGTAGCTGTCGATCGGCACCGTGAAGAAGATCGTGTTCAGGTAGGAGCCGTCCACGCTGACCGGCGGGTCCATGCCGACCAGGGCGCTGCCCAGGCCCAGCGAGAAGACCAGCGACAGCGCGCCGAACGCGGCGCCGAGCGAGACCAGGTTCATCAGCGCGGCCTTGATCGCCACGACCGGCGAGCGGAACGCCAGGAGCAGCAGCAGCGCGCTGAGCAGGATCACCACGCCGACGACCAGCGGCGTACGGCCGGCGATCCTGTCACCGGCGTCGGCCATGCCGGCGACCTTTCCGCCCACGTGCACCTCGGCGCCGGGGACGTCGAGCGCGCGGACCGCCTCCACCACCTCCAGGGCCCGGGGGTCGGCCGGGGCGTAGTCCGGGATCGCCTGCACCAGCGCCGCCGTGCCGCGCGTGTTGAGGACCGGGTCGCCGACGTGGGCCACCCCCTCGACGTCCGCGACGCGGTCCTTGAGGATCTGCAGCACGGCCGGGGCGGGCTCGCGGTCCACGACCCTGGTGTCCAGGGCCGCCACCACGATGAGGGGGCCGTTCATGCCGGGCCCGAACCCGGCCTCCAGCAGCTCGTACGCGCGCCGCGTGTCGGTGCCCCGGTCGCCGTAGCCGTCGTCGAGCGTGCCCAGCTTCATCCCCAGGGCGGGCGCGGCCAGCGCGGCCAGCAGGGTGACGCTGAGCGCGAGCACGGTCCAGGGGCGCCTGGCCACCCACAGGCCCAGCCCGGTCCAGCCGGAGGAGCCGTGGTTGCCCCGCCGCCCCACGAACGGCAGGCGGAGCGCGTTGACGCGGTGCCCGAGCAGGCCCAGCAGCGCGGGGACCAGGGTGACCGAGGTGACCACCGCGGCGACGACCGAGATGCCGGTGATCCAGCCGAGCGTCTGCAGCAGGGGGAAGCCCGCGAGCAGCAGCGCGCTGAGCGCGATGATCACCGTGCCGCCGGCGAACACCACGGCGCCGCCCGAGGAGGCGACGACCCTGCGGACGGCCTCGTGCACCGGCAGCCCGTCGGCCAGCAGCTTGCGGTGCCTGCTGAGCAGGAAGAGCGCGTAGTCGATGCCGACACCGAGGCCGATCATCGTCGCCATGATCGACGCCTGCTTGGGCACGTCCAGCAGGTGACCGAGCAGGCTGATCACGCCGAGCCCGGTCGCGATGCTGACCAGCGCGACGAAGATCGGGATCATCGCGGCGACCAGGGTGCCGAACGCGAGCAGCAGGACCAGCAGCGCGCAGACGATGCCGATGATCTCGCTCGTCCCGGTCTTGATCTCCTTGTCCGCCGGGTTGGACGAGTCGGCCGGCACCACCTCGACGCCCGCCGCCCGCGCGGGCCCGGCCGCGTCGGAGACACGCTTGACCATCTCGGACCGCGTTCCGGACGCGCCGTCCTTCAGCTTGACGGTGATGAGGCCGATCTCCAGGCTGGGCGCGAGCCCGCCGACCCGGTAGGGGGATTTCACCTCCGCCACGTCCGGGACGTCGCGGACCTGGTCGACGGCGCGTTCCACCGCGCGTTTCCTGGCCTTGTCGGTGAGCGGTCCTTCAGGCGAGTAGAGGACCATCTGGAAGGTGCCGCCGGTCCTGTACTCGGAGCCGAACCCCTCCCTCATCAGGTCCAGGGCCCGCTGCGCGTCGGTGCCGGGAATGCTGGTGTCGTTGCTGGTGGGGCCGGGAAAGAACACCGAACCCGCGGTCAGCAGCACCGCCGCGGCCACCCACAGCGCCAGCACCGCCCTTCCGTGCCGTGCGCACCAGCTCCCCAGCCGACCCAGCAAACCAGACATCGATGTCCGCCCCGTGAAAAGTGAGATGTTCTTGAAACGTCGTCCTGTACGGTCGTACAAACCGCCGGTACAAGACTATGCGAGGAGAATGCGAGATGCCGTGGACGGGCCTGGATTGAGACGATGACCACACTTGAGCCCGGCACCGATACGCGTGACCGGATCCTGGACGCCGCCCGGCGCCTGTTCGCCGAGCGCGGCTACGCGGCGACCTCGCTGGCCGACATCGCCTCGGCCGTGGGCCTGACCAAGACGGCCGTCGCCTATCACTTCCATCCCAAGGACCGGCTGGCCACGGAGTTGATCTCGCCCGCCGCCGAGGACATCGTGGGCCTGCTCGACGGCGACTTCGACGACGACCTCGCCTTCGTCGAGGCCCTGGTGACCTTCGTCGTCCGGCACCGGGCGATCATCCGGTTGATCATGGAGGACATCAACACCGCCGACGACGCGCCCCCCGGCTCCCCCGGCGAGGCCCTGCGCGCCTTCCGCGACCGGATCTACCAGCGCCTGGCCGGGCCTGAACCCGGCACGGAGCGCACGGTCCGGGCGTGGGCCCTGCTGGGCTCACTCCAGTACGCGGTGGTCAAGACGATCGACATGCCCGAGGAGGAGGTCAGGGACACCCTGCTGACCTTCGCGCGGGC
This sequence comes from Streptosporangium sp. DT93, assembly GCF_049844535.1. Taxonomy (NCBI): domain Bacteria; kingdom Bacillati; phylum Actinomycetota; class Actinomycetes; order Streptosporangiales; family Streptosporangiaceae; genus Streptosporangium; species Streptosporangium sp. DT93. Next base: position 40,333 of record NZ_JBNCLF010000026.1, on the reverse strand, counting down.
CGCCTTCGGCCCCGCCTCCCCCTGACCCCGCGCCGCGACCCCTCACCGCGTCCCACCGGCACCCCCGCGCCCCGCCTCACCCGGTCACACCCCGCCGCCGGTCACCCCGAGGGGGCGGCCTGGCCGGGAACGGTCTCCGGCGGGTCCGGGGGATCGGGCGGCGCGCCGGTCTGCCCCGGATCGGGCTCCTCGGTCGGCCCGGGTCCCGGCCCGGGGCCAGGACCGGTCTGGCCCCCGACGCCGACCGTGATCACGACCGTCGCGCCGGGCCGCGCGCAGGTGCCCGGCGGCGGGTTCTGCGCCAGCACCACGCCGTCCTGCGCCGAGCCGGTGACCAGCCGCGCCCGGGTCCGTACCGCGAAGCCCGCCCCGCCCAGCGTGTTCGAGGCGTCGGCCGCGCCCTGGCCGGTCACCGGCGGCACCGGGGCCCCGTACCGGGAGACGACGAGTGACACCGCGCTGCCAGGGGAGACCCGCGCGCCCGCGCCGGGGGTGCTGGCGAGGACCCGCCCGGCCGGCTGCCGCGAGCAGCGCCTGCTCACCCCGCCGGCCACGAGACCGGCCCGTACCAGCGCCGCCTGGGCCTCGCGCCTGGCGAGGCCGGTCAGGGTGGGCACCTGGGTCCCCGCGGACACCTTCAGGTCGACCCTGCCCTTCCTGGGGATCGCGATCCCGGCGGCCGGGGAGGTCTCCAGCACCTGCCCGGCCGGCCGGTCGGAGGCGACGGCGCTGACCGTCCCGGCGACCAGCCCGGCCTTCCTGATCAGACGGGCCGCCTCGGAACGATCCAGCCCGACGAGGGCGGGCACGACCGTCGTGGTCGCGGGGGGCGGAAGCGGGGAGGACCTGACGCCTTCCGCGCGCGGCGGGGCGGCCACGGCCGACGGGACGGGCACGGCCGGAGGGCTCGTCCTGCTCCGCCTCGGCGTGCTCTCCGGCCGCGGCCCGGTCTCCACCACCGGCAGTGCGGACCGGGTCCGCGGGTCCGGCACGGCGGTGCCGCTCAACCCCGGGACCAGGACGCCCACCAGTACGGCGGCGCTGACCAGCAGCGCTCCCGAGAACGCGACCGAGGCCCTGGTGGCCGCCCGGCCCGGATGGGTCCTGGGCTCGTCGAACCCCCCGCCGTCGAAGGGGACGGCCCTCCAGGACCGGACCTGCCGGGAGAGACGGCCGGACGAGGAGGCCGGCCGGGAGTCGCCGGGCGGGAGAGCACGGAACGGAAGACCGCCGGCCGACAGACCGCCGACAGAGGAACCACCGGACGAGGAACCACCGGACGGGGGGCCGCCGAACAGGAGGCCACCGGGCGGGAGGGCCCCGGACGAGGAGACACCGGGGGCGACCGGGGAGGCGGACGGCCGGGAGAGGGCGGCCGGGAGCACGGGACCGGACACCTCGGACCGGCCCCGGACCGAGCGGCCGGGAGGAGCACCGGCGCCGGGCACCGGTGCCCGCCCGCCCTCGCCGGGTACCGGACGGCGCCCGTCGTCGCCGAGCAGCGCGAGCAGCAACTCCCGGCTGTCGGGACGGTTGCGGGGGTTCTTGTCCAGGCAGCCGGCCACCAGCGCACCGAGGAGGCCGTCGAGACGGCCCAGGTGCGGGGGCGCGGTGAGGATCCGGTTCAGCACGGCCGCGATGGAGTCCTGGCCGAAGGGCGCGTGCGCGTTGGCGGCGAAGCACATCGTGGCGCCCCAGGCGAAGACGTCGGCCGCCGGGCAGATCTCGGCGCCCTCCACCTGCTCCGGCGCCATGTAGGCCGGGGTGCCCGCGCCGCGCCCGCTCTGGGTGGCCGCCGCGTCCAGCGCCCTGGCCAGCCCGAAGTCGATGACCCTCGGCCCGTCGGGCCCGAGCAGCACGTTCTGCGGCTTGAAGTCGCGGTGCACGATCCCGGCCCGGTGGATGGCCGCCAGCGCGGTGGCCGTGCCGATGGCCAGGCGCTCCAGCCTGCCCCCCTCGTGGGGTCCGCTGACCGCGACCTCGCGGTGCAGCGACGGGCCGTCGACGTACTCGCTGACGATGTAGGGCCGGTCGCCGTCCAGCCCGGCGTCGATCACCTGGGCCGTGCAGAACCGCGCCACCTGCTTGGCGAGCTCGACCTCGCGCAGGAAGACCTGCGAGTCCTCCCCCAGCGCGCCGTGCAGGAGCTTGACGGCATAGGGCTCAGAACCGGTGTCGGGGCGCACCCCGACATAGACCACCCCCTGGCCTCCCTCTCCGAGACGCCCGATGATCTCGTACTCACCGAGCGCCGCCGGATCCCCCGTTTTGAGCGGCTGCGCATACGGCACGCGAGCCTCCCCTCGCCGCCACCCTTCTCACTCAAGAAGAAGCTTCGCCGAGAGTCAACGGGGCTGACGGTCTTGTCTCCGTCACCGTGACACTCATGTGATGATCGGGCCAGGACAAGAGGTGCACAACGCCCGAATCGCCCCCCTGTCCCGGCGGGCCGTCACCCGCGCCCGCCACCCGGGCGCCCACCCGGATGGTCACACGAGCCGTCGTCCGGGACGCTCAGCCGGTCGCGGGCCGCTCCAGGAAGGCGGTGTACCCGTCGAGCACCGGGAGCACCTCGTCGGCCGTCCCGGCGGGCAGGCCCAGCACGACCTCCTCGATGCCCAGCCCGGCGTAGTGGTCGAGCTTCTCCGCGCTGGGGATCGTGCCGAACGGGATGATCCTCGCCATCTCCCGCCCGGCCTTGTCGCACGCCTCACGCAGCGCGGGCAGCGCCGCCCCGATGCCCCTGCCGCCGATCGGCATCCACCCGTCCGCGTACTCGGCGATGTGCGCGAAGAGGACGGGGCCCGCCGCACCGCCGAGGTGGACGGGAGGCCCGGAGAGCGGTTTGGGCCAGGACCAGGAGGACTCGAAGCGCACGTGGCGGCCGTCGAAGGCGGCCTCCTCCCGGCTCCACAGCGCCCTCATCGCCAGCACGTGCTCGCGGGCGACGTCACGGCGCGAGCCGTACGCGACCCCGTGGTCCTCGATCTCCTCGACGTTCCAGCCGAACCCGACGCCGAGCGTCACCCGCCCGCCCGACAGGTGGTCGAGGGTGGCGACGGCCTTGGCGGTGACGAGGGGCTCGCGCTGGGCGGCGAGCAGGATGCCGGTGCCGAGACCGATCGTGCGCGTCACCGCCGCCGCGTACGAGAGCGCGACGAGCGGGTCGAGGGTGCGCCGGTACTCGTCGGGCAGCACCGCCTGCCCGGCGGGCGGGGGCGTACGGCGGGAGACCGGGATGTGCGTGTGCTCGGGCAGGTAGAGCGAGGAGAAGCCGCGCTCCTCGGCGGCCCGGGCGAGGTCGGCGACCGGCATGGAACGGTCGGTGGCGAAGATCGTGACACCCAGCCGCATGTGGCGCCTCCGTCGGGCCGAGCGGAACCGCTCGAAGGACCAAGCGGAACCGCTTGGTAAACCAAGCGATTGCTCGGTTATCATTCCTAGGGTAGCTTGCTCACGTCACCGGCGACGAGGGCGGCGACGGGACGTTCGCCGGACGCGGAGAGAACGCGGCACCCGGCGAGCGTACAGCGGGCACACCACGAACGGCGAGCGGGACGGGCAGGGCGAGCGGGACCGGCACTCCTCACGGAAGGACGCTGATGGCGTTCACGGACATAGACGACGTCCGGCTTTTCCACACCGACGACGGTTCTGGGGACACCACGCTCCTGCTCGTCCACGGTCTGGGCTCCGACTCCTGCGAGTGGGTCCACCACATCCCCGACCTCGCCGCGCGGTACCGGGTGATCGCGGTGGACATGCGCGGGCACGGCCACTCCACCGCCTCCGCCACGGGCAACACCCCCCGGCGGATGGCCGCCGACCTCGCCCTGCTCTGCGCGGAGCTGGGCGTGGACTCCTGCGTCGCGATCGGCCACTCGATGGGCGGCCAGATCGTCTCCCACCTCGCCGTGGAGCACCCCTCGCTGGTCAGGGCGCTGGTCACGGTCGATCCCGGGTACGGCTTCGCGGGCGCGACCGCCGCGTACCTGCCGGTGCTGGTCGAGCGGATGCGCGAGGACGTCATCGGCGTCTCGCTGGGCAACGAGGAGTGGACGACCACCGCCGCCACACCCGGGTGGCTGCGCGAGTGGCACCGGCGCCGCATCCTCGCCACTCCCCCGCACGTGCTGCTGCAGGCCTTCGAGGCGATGTTCGACGGCCCGGACGCGATGGGCCTGCGCCCCGGGTCCGAGGCCTGCCTGGCGCGCCGGGCCTGCCCGGTGCTCACCTTCTGGTTCGACCCCGCCCAGGCGGCGTGGGAGGCCGGGCTGTTCACGGACCCCCACTCCAGGGCGGTCGTGTGGGAGGGCAGCGGCCACCGGCTGCACGAGGAGCGTCCGGGCGAGTTCCTCATCGTCGTCACCAACTGGCTAAGGAGCCTGCCGTGAAGTTCTCGTTGATGCTCAACCCGCAGATCCCCGGCTCGGGCTTCAGCCAGGAGGAGAACGCGAAGGCCAGGAGGCCGATCGGACGCGACACCGAGTCGTACCAGAAACTCCTGGACGAGGTACGCGAGATCGCCGTGCACGCCGACAGGATCGGCTTCGACGCGCTGATGATGACCGAGCACCACTTCCACTCCGAGGGGTTCGAGTTCTCGGTCAACCCCCTGATGTTCCTCACCGACCTGGCGGCCAGGACCGAGCGCATCCTGCTCGCCCCCCTGGGCCTGGTGCTGCCCGCCTGGGACCCGATCAGGGCGGCCGAGGACGTGGCCCTGCTCGACCAGTTCAGCAAGGGCCGCCTGCGGCTCGGCGTGGCCCGGGGCTACCAGAACCGCTGGATGAACGTGCTGGGGCAGCGCTGGCACGCCTCGGCCGCCCGCTCCGACGGCTCCAGCACCGACAACCGCAACTTCGACGTGTTCGGCGAGGTGCTGAACATCATGAAGATGGCGTGGACCCAGGAGACGCTCCGCTACAAGTCGGACGTGATCGACTACGAGGTGCCCTCGCCGTTCGACGGGATCGAGGGCTGGCCCGCCCAGGAGTGGACGAGGACCTTCGGCGCGCCGGGCGAGCTCGACGACGAGGGGAGGATCCAGGCGGTCTCGGTCTGCCCCAGGCCCTACCAGAACCCCCACCCCGAGCTCTGGCAGCCGTTCACCATCTCCGACCGGTCGGTGGTCAGGGCCGCGCAGGAGGACATCCTGCCGTGGATGTTCACCCCCAACCCCGACGAGCACGCCGCCAAGGCCAGGCTCTACCAGGAGGAGTCGGCCAAGTGCGGCCGGGACTACAAGCTGGGCGAGCACACCGGCATTCTCAAGATCGTCGGAATGGCCGACACCCGGGAGGAGGCCATCGCGACCTACGGCACGAGCATGCAGAAGGACTTCGCCGCCTTCTTCGGCCCGTTCGGCTACCTGGAGGTCCTGCGCAAGAAGGAGGACGACCGGCACCAGCCGATCAGCCCGGAGAAGGGCGACTTCAAGCGCATGAACGAGGTCGAGATGGCCCTGCTCGGCGGCCCCGACGACGTCAAGCGCGGCATCCAGCGCATGCTCGACCGGATGCCGGACCTGGAGTGGTTCGGCCTGTTCATGCAGGGCCAGCAGGGCGTGCTGCCGCTCGACACGGTCAAGCGCAACCTGGAGCTGTTCGCCACCAAGGTCATCCCCGAGTTCTCCGGCTGACCCGTCCCGGCCCCCGGCGCCTCCGGCCTCGCGGCACCCGTCCCGAAACCTCCGGAAGTCCAGGCCCCGGGGCACCCCGCCCCGGGAGCTCCCCGGCTCCCGCGCCCCGTCCCAGCCCTCACCTCCCGGGAGGATCCGTGCAGTTCTGGCTTGGAGCGTCGTTCGTCGAGACCGGCCAGTTCATCGAGCTGGCCAGGGCCGCGGAGCGATGCGGCATCCACACGCTCACACTGTCGGACCACATCTTCTACGCCGACTTCGACTCCCCCTACCCCTACTCCAGCACCGGCGCCCCTCGCTGGGACGCCGCGACGCACTGGCCGGACGTGTGGGTGACGATCGGCGCCATGGCCGCCGTCACCACGACGCTGCGCTTCGCCCCCAACGTCTACGTCGCCCCGGCCAGGGACCTGTTCACCGTCGCCAAGCTGGTCTCCACCGCCGCGGTCCTGTCCGGGGACCGGGTGAGCTTCGGCGTCGGCGTCGGCTGGTGCAAGGAGGAGTTCGTCCAGACCGGCCAGGACTTCCACACCCGGGGCCGCAGGCTGGACGAGATGATCCCGGCGCTGCGCCGGCTCTGGGAGGGCGGCACGGTCGAGCACCACGGCGTCCACTACGACCACGGCCCGCTGTCGATCTGCCCCGTACCCGCCGCGCCGGTGCCGTTCTTCGTGGGCGGCGACAGCGAGGCGGCCCTGCGCCGCGCGGCCAGGACGGGCGACGGCTGGCTGGGCAACCGCGTCTACACCGAGGAACGGCTCGACCCGATCCTCGCCGACCTGCGGCGCTACCTCAAGGAGTACGGCAGGGCGGAGGACGACCTGCAGATCATCGCCCCGCTGGCGGTCATGCCCGACGCCGCCACCTACCGCCGTTTCGCCGACAAGGGCGTCACCGGCACCATGGCCGCCCCCTGGTGGCTGGCCACCCCCGAGGAGAAGGCCCGGTATGGCGACGGCGTCGAGCTCAAGATCGCCACCCTGGAGCGTTTCGCCGAGGAGGTCGTCTCCCGCATGTGAACGGGCGGAGACGGGTCCGCGGAACGACGGGTCCACGGGTTCACGGCCTGACGGGTCCGCGGGTTCACGGCCTGACGGGTCCGCGGGTTCACGGCCTGACGGGTCCACGGGTTCACGGCTTGACGGGTTCACCTGGACGGCCCCGCGAACGGGCGAGGGTGGTCCCGCGAGCCGAACGGGTAGCCTGGCCGGGTGCTCGAAGAGATCAAGGCCACCCGCTACGTGACGCCCCTGCGCGAGGGCGGCTCGCTCCCCGGGGTCATGGAGGCGGACGACCTCGGCACCCACGTCGTGAAGTTCCGCGGCGCCGGACAGGGCCGCCGCGTCCTGGTCGCGGAGATCGTCTGCGCCGGGCTGGCGCGGCGCCTGGGGTTCCGCACGCCCGAGCTGAAGGTGATCGACGTCGATCCGCAGCTCGGCGCCCGCGAGCCCGACGAGGAGATCCAGGACCTGCTCAGGGCGAGCGAGGGCAACAACCTCGCGATCGACTTCCTGCCGGGAGCGCTCGGCTTCGAGCCGCTCACCCGGCCGCCCGAGGCCGGCTTCGCCTCGCGGCTGCTCTGGTTCGACGCGCTGATCCACAACGTCGACCGGAGCTGGCGCAACCCGAACCTGCTGCTCTGGCACGGCGACACCTGGCTCATCGACCACGGCGCCGCGCTCTGGTTCCACCACAACTGGCCCGCCGCCGACCCGCTGCGCGCCTTCGACGCCGGCGACCACGTGATGGCCCCCTTCGCCACCCGCCTGGACGAGGCCGACGCCGAGCTCAGCGTGACGATCACCAGGGACCTGCTCGACGGGGTGGTGGACGACGTGCCCGACGAGTGGCTGGAGGACGAGCCGGGATTCGACGGGGCCGAGACCGTGCGGCAGGCCTACGTCGACCACCTGCTGGCCCGCGCCCAGGGGCCGCGCACCTGGCTGCCGGCGCCGTCCGGCCGGGATGCCCGCCCGCAGGAGGAGAAGAGGACCGGCTCGGTGGGCGCGTTCTGGAAGGACAACCGGTGAGGGACGTCTACGAGTACGCGATCATCCGGGTCGTCCCCCGGGTGGAGCGCGGCGAGCTGATCAACGCCGGCGTGCTGCTCTACTGCCAGCCCCGCGCCTACCTGTGCGCCCGCGTGGAACTGGACGAGGCGCGCCTGCGCGCCCTCGACTCCGGCGTGGACCTCGACGGGGTACGCGACGCGCTCGGCGCCTACCGGCGCTCCTGCGACGGCGAGGCCGGGCCGCTGACCGGGGAACCGCTCGGCGGCCGGTTCCGCTGGCTGACCGCGCCGCGCAGCACGATCGTGCAGACGGGCCCGGTCCACGCCGGCCTCACCACCGACCCGGAGGCGGAGCTGGAACGCCTGGTGACCCGCCTCGTACGCACCCCCTGACCGGGCCCGACCACCCGACCGGCCCGCTCTCCCGAACGAGCCCGGCCCGCACTCCCCCGGCCGGACGGCACGGCCCCGCGGGGTCGGCCGTTCCCGGCGCGGGCCGTGAAGGTGCAGGGCAGGAGCTTGTAGCCGTCGGCCAGCGCCACCGTGCCCAGCACACGGAGCACCCGCAGCGGCGCGACCCTCGCGGCCGTCTTCGTCGCCCAGGAGAAGCCTGGAGGGACCCGGCGAAGCTCAGAAGAGCACCGACATGAAGGTCCCGACCTCGACGAAGCCCGCCCTGCGGTAGGCGGCCCTGGCCGGGGCGTTGTAGTCGTTGACGTACAGCGAGACCACGGGGGCGAAGTAGTCGAGCGCGTGGTTGATCACCGCGGCCATGCCGGTCACCGAGTGGCCGCGGCCGCGCAGGTCGGGATGGACCCACACGCCCTGGATCTGGCAGACCTGCGGGGTCACCGCGCCCACCTCGGCCTTGAAGACCACCCGGCCGCCCTCGATGCGGGCGTAGGACCTGCCGATCCTGATCAGCTCGGCGACCCGGGAGCGGTAGAGGGCCCCGCCGTCCCCGGCGTCCGGGGAGACGCCCACCTCCTCGGTGAACATCGCCACGCACGCCGGAAGCAGGACGTCGAACTCCTCGGGCCGGACGCGCCGCACCAGCGGGTCCGGGGAGACCGGGGAGGGCTCCGTGGCGACCATGACGGGCTGCGCCCACCGGATCGCGCGGGCCGAGCCCCAGTAGGGCTCCAGCCGCTCCCAGAGCAGCCGCACCGCGTCGGCGGGCCCGACGATCGAGGAACAGCGTCGGCCCTGTTTGCGCGCGCGGTCGGCGAAGGCGTAGACGGCGTCCGTACCGGCGTTGACCGGAACCAGATTCGCCCCGGCGTAACAGACGGAGATCAGGCCGCCGCGCGGCCCGAATCCCCACATCTGGCCACCGAGCCTGGCCGGATTGAGCCCGACCGAACGGACCCTGGAGGCGACGAAGACATTGCCGACGGGGTCGGTGTCCAGAAGCGCCAGGACCTCGTCCCGATCGTTGTCGTCGAGCACGCGCGACGCCGTTGTGCGCAGCATCACGTGCTCAGCCTACGCGACCCCCTCGAATTTGGCAGGAACCGACACAGAGCGTCTCATCTACTGCTGAGGGCACTCCCCCGTACCGCGTGACCGGCGGGCACCCGGACCGGGGCGGGCGCCGCCGCCGGGACGGGCGCGGGAACGCCCGGGCAGCGGGCGTCGGGAGCGCGGCCCCCCCGGCGGGCCCCCGCGGGCGGCGTGCCGTCCCGGAGATAGGCGGCCAGACGGCGGTCGACGCAGGCGTTGCCGCTGAACGCGACGCCGTGGTTGCCGCCGGGCACGACCAGCAGCCGGGAGGTGGGCATCAGGTCCCGCATCCGCAGCGCGCCCTCGTAGGGGGTGGCGGCGTCGCGCTCGCCCTGGATCAGCAGGACCGGCGGCAGAGCGTCGCTCCCGCGTACCTCCACAGGGGTGCCGCCCGGCTCGGGCCAGAACGCGCACGGCGCGTTGTACCAGGCGTTGGGCCAGGTCAGGAAGGGCGCCCTGGCGTTGGCCCTGGTCATGTCGGCACGCCAGCGCGTCCAGTCGCGCGGCCAGGCGGCGTCGCGGCACTCGACCGCGAGGTAGACGGCGTAGCTGTTCTCGTCCTTGGCGTCGTTCTCGCCGTGCTTGCGGTAGGCGTTGAGCAGCGGGGCCGGCTCGCGCCTCCTGGCGTAGGCGGAGAACGCCTTCGCCAGTTGCGGCCAGAGGATGTCGGAGTAGCCGCCGAGGGTGTAGAGGTCGTCGAGCTCGCTCGGCCCGACCACTCCCCGGGCCGGGTGGCCTGCCAGCCGGTCCCGCATGGCGTACCAGGCGGAGGAGACCGCCCGCTCGGTGGAGCCGAGCCGGTAGACCGCGTCGTGGCGGGCGACCCACCTCAGGAAGTCCACGTGCCTGGCCTCGAAGGCGACGCTCTGGTCGAGGTTCGAGCGGTACCAGACGCCGCGCGGGTCCACCACGCTGTCCAGGACGAGCCGCTTGAGCCGGTCGGGGAAGAGCGTGGCGTAGACCGCCCCGAGATAGCTCCCGTACGAGTAGCCCAGGTAGCTGATCTTCGATTCGCCGAGCGCCTCCCTGATCAGGTCCATGTCCCTGGCCGAGTTCTCGGTGGTCATGTGGGGCAGCATCCAGCTCCACCGCGTGCCGCACGCCTCGGCGTAGCCGCGGGCGCGGGCGATCAGCACGGCCTCGTCGCGTCGGCCGTCCGGGACCTGGTCCGGGCGGGGCGCCCGGTAGTGCGTCCGGGGGTCGACGCAGGTGAGGGCGGGGTCACTGGCCCCGACGCCGCGCGGGTCGAAGCCGATCACGTCGAACCGGGCGGCCAGCCCCACCGGCAGCCCGGCCACGACGCCCTTGGCAAGATCGCGGCCGGACGCCCCGGGACCGCCGGGGTTGACCAGCAGCGCGCCGAGACGGTCGCGGGAGGCGTTACCCCTGATCCGGTTCAGGGCGATGCCGATCGTCCGCGACGGGTCGTGGTGATCGAGCGGGACCCTGAGCGTGGCGCACTCGACCCGGACGGCGGGCCGTCCCGGCACGACCTGGGCGGACCGGCCCCTGCCGTCGCGGCACGGCCCCCAGACCAGGGACCGTCTCTCCCGGACCACCGCCCCCCGCACCGGCCCCTCCCGGGCCGCCACCCCCCGCGCCGGTCCCTGCCGGGCGGCCGTCCCCTGGCCCTGTACGTCCTGAGCCGTCGCCCCCTGTGGTGTCCACATCGCGGTAACCAGCATCCCGATGCCCGCCGCGATCCCGGCGACCCTCTTCTTCACTGTTCCGATCCCCCCACTCGTAAGGCAGAGGCGATGGTCTCCCGGTCGGCGGCACGACCACCCGTGACACGAGCGGATGCCTGCCAAAGTGTAGTCGGATCATTGCTAAGTGTAATGATCCGGGGGTTGAGGACGCCGGGGCGCGGAAAACGCGGAGTGCCGGTCGGCACGGCCGACCGGCACGGGGAAGAACGGGGTGAGGGGGTGACACCGGGCGGGACGCGGACCGCGCCCCCGGGCGTCTCAGCCGACGACCACCTGGGGTCCGGGGGCGTCGTCGTCCTCGAGGTCGACCTCGACGCCCATGGCCTCGGCCAGGCGCAGGGCCTCCTCGATCAGGGTCTCCACGATCTGCGACTCGGGGACGGTCTTGATGACCTCTCCCTTGACGAAGATCTGGCCCTTGCCGTTGCCGGAGGCGACACCCAGGTCGGCCTCGCGGGCCTCGCCGGGACCATTGACGACGCATCCCATCACCGCGACGCGCAGCGGGACCTTCAGCCCCTCCAGACCGGCCTGGACCTGCTCGGCCAGCGTGTAGACGTCGACCTGGGCGCGCCCGCAGGAGGGGCAGGAGACGATCTCCAGGCCGCGCTCGCGCAGGTTGAGCGACTCCAGGATCTGGTTGCCGACCTTGACCTCCTCGACCGGCGGGGCCGACAGCGACACCCGGATGGTGTCGCCGATGCCCTCGGCGAGCAGGGCGCCGAACGCGACCGCCGATTTGATCGTGCCCTGGAAGGCCGGGCCGGCCTCGGTGACGCCGAGGTGCAGCGGGTAGTCGCAGCGGGCGGCGAGCAGGCGGTAGGCCTGGACCATCACGACCGGGTCGTTGTGCTTGACGGAGATCTTGATGTCGCGGAAGCCGTGCTCCTCGAACAGGGAGCACTCCCACAGGGCCGACTCCACCAGCGCCTCGGGGGTGGCCTTGCCGTACTTCTGCAGCAGGCGCGGGTCGAGGGAGCCGGCGTTGACGCCGATCCGGATCGGCACGCCCCGGTCGGCGGCGGCGCGGGCGATCTCACCGACCTTGTCGTCGAACTTCTTGATGTTGCCCGGGTTGACCCGGACGGCGGCGCAGCCCGCGTCGATGGCGGCGAAGACGTACTTCGGCTGGAAGTGGATGTCGGCGATCACCGGGATCTGCGACTTCCTGGCGATGATCGGGAGGGCGTCGGCGTCGTCCTGCGACGGGACGGCGACCCGGACGATCTGGCAGCCCGAGGCGGTCAGCTCGGCGATCTGCTGGAGCGTCGCGTTGATGTCGGCGGTGACCGTGGTGGTCATCGACTGCACGGAGATCGGCGCGTCACCGCCCACCGGGACGGAACCGACCATGATCTGACGGGACACGCGTCGCTCGGCGATCGGCCTGGTCCTTACGGACGGGATTCCGAGAGCAACAGAAGTCATTTTCAGCCCTTGAAGGTCGACGACGCTCACCAGTCTAGGCAGTCCCGGTGAGCTCGCGTGCCCGGATCCTCGCCCAGGCGTCGGCGTCGAGCACCTCGGCCACCGAACCGGCTTCGGTGACGGTGTGCTCGGAGACCACCGACGCCACGGTGTCGACGATGCCGAGGAAGGGCAGGCGCCCGGCCATGAAGGCCTCGACGCAGACCTCGTTGGCGGCGTTGTAGACGGCCGGGGCCGTGCCTCCGGCCGTGCCGACGTGGCGGGCGAGCGCGACGGCGGGGAACGCCTCGTCGTCCAGCGGCTCGAACGTCCAGGTGTGGGCGGTGGTCCAGTCGACCGGCCGGGCCGCGCCGGCGACCCGCTCGGGCCAGCCGAGGGCCAGCGCGATGGGCAGGCGCATGTCGGGCGGGCTGGCCTGGGCGACGGTCGAGCCGTCGACGAACTCCACCATCGAGTGGATGACCGACTGCGGGTGGACGACGACCTCGATGCGGTCGAAGCCGATGTCGAAGAGCAGATTGGCCTCGATGACCTCCAGCCCCTTGTTGACGAGTGTGGCGGAATTCACCGTGATGACCGGTCCCATCGACCAGGTGGGGTGGGCGAGGGCCTGCTCGGGGGTCACGTCCCCCAGATCCGCGCGCCGCCTGCCCCGGAAGGGCCCGCCGCTGGCGGTGACCACCAGCTTCCGTACGGCCCGCGCGTCCGGGCCGCCGGGTCCGGCCGCCCACAGGCACTGGGCCAGGGCGGAGTGCTCGGAGTCCACCGGGATCAGGCTGCCGGGCTTGGCCAGGCGCCTCACCAGCGGCCCGCCCACGATCAGCGACTCCTTGTTGGCGAGGGCGAGCACCCGTCCCGCCTCCAGCGCGGCCAGCGTGGAGGTGAGCCCCAGGGCGCCGGTGATGCCGTTGAGCACGACGTCGGCGGGCCAGGACGCGGCCTCGGCCACCCCCTCGGGGCCCGCCAGCACCCGCGCGTCCACGCCGTGCGCGGCCAGGGCGGCCCTCAGCTCGGGCACCGCCGAGGGGTCGGCGACGGCGACCGCCTCGGGCCGGAACTCGGCCGCCTGGCGGGCCAGCAGGTCGATCCGGCCCCCTCCGGCGGCCAGCGCCGCCACCCGGAACCGGCCCGGGCTGCGGGCGATGACATCGAGGGACTGGGTCCCGATGGAGCCGGTCGAACCCAGCAGGACGACGGAACGGACGACGCTGTCTGTCTGCACCGCCTCATTCTCCCGGCTGTGACGGCGCTGTCGAATCGGCGTGGCCGAGGTCCACGGCGTGACCGGAAGGGGCGGAAGAGTCGGGATCACCGGGATCACCGGAGTCTTAGGGATCTCCGAGGTCCCCGGGGCCCGGAGTCACCGGGTCGCCGGGATCACCGGAGTCGCAGTGTTCCCTGGGTCACCGGATCGTCAGGATCATCGGGTCATCAGGATCATCGGGTCGTCAGGATCATCGAATCGCCGGAGTCGCCGGAGTCACGGCCTCGGGCGGGCGGGCGGGCGGAAGGATCATCCGTTCCGATCGAAGCAACAGAAGAATCCGTTAGATCTGAAACAGGCGATAAAAGGCGACATTTAAGTCCGAATCTCCCTATATCAATAGTTGTAAATCTTGAGAAATGCGGACGGACGGCCCGTTAGCGTCCCGGACAGCAACCGTCTCGGGAGGCATGTATGCGGCACAGTGCACGATTTGTTCCTATTCTCACCCTGGTCGCGGGCGGCACGCTGCTCTCGACGGCGATCGTCTCCGGAGCCTCCGCGACCACCGCAACGACCACCGGCACGGGTGCGGGTACGGGTACGAGGGCCGGCGCGGGCGGAGACACGTCCGCGACGGGCACCTCCCGGACCACGACCACGGGGACCGCCGGGAGCGCGGGCCGCGCCGGTGCGGCACCGGCCGTTCCCCGCCCGGTCGAGAGGGAGGCGGCCGACACCCGGGCCGAGCAGCGGGCCGTCCAGCGCTACTGGACCGAGGCGAGGATGGAGGCCGCCAAGCCGCTCGCCGCCCTCGTCCCGGAGAAGGACGGCGCCCGGCTCACCGCGGCCGCGAGAGCGGCCCAGGCGGCGGCCGACCCCGTCCTGGTCCCCGCCACCACCCCCGAGGGCACGGACGGCGACGGTGCCGAGACCCTCACGACGACCCGCGGGCCGGCCGTCCGCGCCTCCACCGGCTCGCCGTGGACGCGCGGCGGGGCGATCGCCAGGACCGCGGGCCGGGTGTTCTTCACCTACCAGGGCCGCAACGCCTCCTGCTCGGCGAGCGCGGTGACCAGCGAGAACAGGAGCACCGTGATCACCGCGGGGCACTGCGTGAGGATGGGCGGGGCCTTCCACGGCAACTGGGTCTTCGTGCCGGGGTACGAGAACGGCAACCGGCCCCACGGCACCTGGGTGGCCACCACGCTCTACACCACCCCGCAGTGGAACAACAGCGAGGACGTCAACCACGACGTGGCCTCCGCCGTGGTGGCGCCGCTGAACGGCAGGGCACTGACCGACGTGGTCGGCGGCCAGGGCATCGCCTTCAACCAGCCGCGCCGCAGGCAGATGCACTCCTTCGGCTACCCGGCGGGCGCCCCGTACGACGGCTCGAAGCTCGTCTACTGCGCCGGGCGCGCGTTCGACGACTTCCTGATGACCCGCGACATCGGGCTGAACTGCACCATGACCGGCGGGTCGAGCGGCGGGCCGTGGTTCCTCGACCTCGACGAGGGCACCGGCCTCGGCACCCTGAACTCGGTGAACAGCTTCAAGTACGCCTTCGCCGCCGGATGGATGTTCGGCCCGTACTTCGGCACCGAGGCCCAGGCCGTCTACGAGGCCGCGCAGACCACCGGCACCCCCTGAGATTCACCAAAAGTAATCACAAGAGTACCCGGGGTAGTGCAAAATCGGGTCTCATGACCCCGAGCCTCCCCCTGCTTGCGGCCGTCTCGCTCGTCGTCGGCCTGCTGAGCGCCCCGGTGACCGGCGCCACGGCCACCGGGCGGGCCCTCCCGGATCGGACGCCCGTCACGAGAACGCCCTCGCCGCACCCGGCCGCCGCACGACTCCCGGCGCCGGACGTGGCGGACACGCCGGGCGCGCCGGACATGCGGGACGTCGCCGAGCACATCCCCGTCCACACCGCCGCCGAGCGGGAGCGCGTCCTCCACTACTGGACCCCCCGCCGGATGGCCGCGGCGCTCCCCCTCGACCCGCTCGCGAAGGTCACCGGCCTGCTCGGCCGCCTCTCCTCCACGGCCGGGGTGCTGCGCGTCTCCGCCCGGGGACCGCACGATCCCGTCCGGCGCGCGCACCTGTCCCGCGCCTCCGCCGCCGCCGTCCTGCCCTCCAAGACCGCCGGGGCCCGCTGGACCGCGGGCGGCATGGTGGGGCGGACCACCGGGCGGGTGTTCCTGACCGTCGGCGGGAGCGACTTCGTGTGCTCGGCCAGCTCGGTCAGGAGCGCCAACAGGGACCTGGTGGTGACCGCCGGCCACTGCGTCAAGGACGGCGCCGGGGCCTGGGCCGACAACTGGACCTTCGTCCCCGGCTACGCCCAGGGCCGCCGCCCGTACGGGCAGTACACCGCGCGCCGCATGTTCGTCGCGGGTCCCTGGTCGCGCAAGGGCGACGACAGCCACGACATCGGCATGGTCGCGGTCGGCACCAGTGGCGGCAGGCATCTCGGGGACGTCGCGGGCGGCCAGGACATCGCCTTCGGCACGCCCAGGGGGCGCTCCGCCAGCGGCTTCGGCTTCCCCGCCGACACCCCCTACGACGGCGAGCACCTGGTCTACTGCTCGGGCCCGCTGCGCGACGACCCCAACGGGCAGACCACCGACCAGGGCATGCGCTGCGACATGACCGCCGGGTCCAGCGGGGGCCCCTGGCTGGCCGGTTTCGACCCCGCCACCGGCCGCGGCACGATCGTCTCGGTCAGCAGCTTCAAGTACAGCGACGACCGCCGCACCATGTACGGCCCCTACTTCGGCACCACCGCCAGGAACCTCTACACCGTGGCCGGACGGTCCTGAACCGGTCGCCTCCGGGCCGCCGTCGGGTCCGGGACCCGCCCCGTCACCGGTGGGTTCAGGACCGGCCGCCGCCCGCTCAGAGGGTCAGCCCGGTGAGGACCATGACCTTCTCGTAGGTGAGGTCGGCGATGGCCGAGCGGATGCCCTCGCGGCCCACGCCCGAGTCCTTGACCCCTCCGTAGGGCATCTGGTCCGCGCGGTAGGACGGCACGTCACCGATGATCACTCCGCCGACCTCCAGCTCCCGGTTGGCCCGGAAGGCGATGTCCAGGCTGCGGGTGAACACCCCGGCCTGCAGGCCGTACCGGGAGTCGTTGACGGCGGCGAAGGCCTCGTCCACGCCGGAGACCCTCTGGAGGATCATGACGGGGCCGAAGACCTCCTCGCGGGAGACCTTGGCGTCGGACGGCACGTCGGTCAGGACGATCGGCGCGACCGTGGCGCCGTCGCGGGTGCCTCCGGTCAGCAGGCGCGCTCCCGCGGAGACGGCCTCGCCGACCCACCGCTCCACGCGCTCGGCGGCCTCGACCGAGACCAGCGGGCCCACCTGCGTCTTCTCGTCGGCCGGGTCGCCGGTCACCAGGGCCTCGACGGCCGGGACGAGCCGGGCCACGAAGTCGTCGTACACCGACGTCTCGACGATCACCCGCTGGACGGCGATGCAGCTCTGACCGGCCTGGTAGTTGGAGAACAGCGCGATCCGCGAGGCGGCCCAGCCGAGGTCGGCGTCGGCGAGCACGACCGCGGCGGCGTTGCCGCCGAGTTCCAGGGTCACGTGCTTGCGCGGCACCTGGTCCATGATCGCGTATCCCACCGGGGCGGAACCGGTGAAGGAGACGACCGGCAGGCGCGGGTCCCCGGTCAGCGTCCCGGCCCGGTCGTTGGGCACCGGGAGCACCGAGAACATGCCCTCGGGCAGGTCGGTCTCGGCCAGGATCTCCCCCAGCGCCAGGGAGGAGAGCGGCGTCGCCGGGGCGGGCTTGAGGACGATCGGGGCACCGGCCGCGATCGCCGGGGCCACCTTGTGCGCCACCAGGTTCAGCGGGAAGTTGAACGGCGTGATGCCCAGCACCGGGCCGTACGGGACGCGTGAGACGTAGGCGAGACGGCCGGCGGAGGCGGCCTCGGTGTCCAGGCGGACGGTCTCACCGCCGAGGCGGCGGGTCTCCTCCGCGGCGAACCGGAAGGTGGAGACCGCGCGGCCGACCTCGCCGCGGGCCCAGAAGATCGGCTTGCCGTTCTCCGCGGTGATCAGGCGGGCGATCTCGTCGGCCCGCTCGGCCAGGCGGCGCGAGACGTGCGCGAGCGCCTCGGCCCGCACGTGGATCGGGAGCGCGGCGGCCGTCCTGCGCACGGCCGCCGCCGCGGCCACGGCCTCCTCCACCTGCTCGGGAGCCGGTACGGAGCAGACGGCGACGACGCGGCCGTCATGCGGGTTGGTCACGGTGAGCTCGGCGTCGCCGGTGGCGGGGCGACCGGCGAGCCAGAAGGGGCGCACGTCCATGCCCCGACGCTATGCCACCGGTGGGCGGGCGGCCCTACTCCAGTCCGCACAACGGGTCCGCGCCCTCGCGCCGTTCCGCATAAAAACCGATACACACCCTTCTTGTAACGAAAACAGCGTTATTTACGGTTATTGCTTATAAGGTGCCGGTTTGAATGATCTTCACCGTGGCTAGGTCACCGGATGGACACTCAGAGCGGAAGGGCGTGGACGCATGATCCCCTCGGCGCCACGCGGCCTTCAGGGCGCCTATCTCGCCGGTGAGCGCGCCTCCCAGGACCGGTTGCGGGTGCGGCTGCTCGACGTCGCCAGCCAGCTGCTCGTCACCGTCGGGCCGGAGAGCCTGTCGATGCGCCGCATCGCCACCGAGGCGGGGTGCTCCACGACCGTCATCTACACGATGTTCGGCAGCAAGGAGGGCCTGGCCGAGGCGCTCTACCTGGAGGGCTTCGAGCGCTTCCGCCGCCGGCTGGAGGCGGTGCCACGGCGCAGGAACGCCCTGGAGCACCTCGGCTCGCTCGCCCCCGCCTACCGGGACGCCGCGCTGGCCGAGCCCGGCTACTACGCCCTGATGTTCGAGCGCGCCATCCCCGGCTTCACGCCGAGCGAGCGGGCCAGGACCCTCGCCCGCGCGGCGCTGAACGTCGTCGACCGGGTGATCGCCGACTGCATCTCGTCCGGGTACGTCGTGCCCACCCAGCCGAGGAAGATCGCGGACGCGCTGTGGGCGGCGGCACAGGGTGCCATCGCTCTGGAACGTGCCGGGCACCTGAGGGACGGCGAGACCTATGACACGGTCACCTACGCCGTGATCTCCCGGTACCTGATCAGCCCTCGCCGCCCCTGACGACCGGCGTGGACGCCTCGGGTGCGGCGACCGCGAGGGCGACCCAGAGTTCGGCGCGGACCGCCGGGTCGTCCAGGTCACGCCCGACGAGTTCGGCGGCGCGGCGCATCCGGTAGCGCAGGGTGTGCCGGTGCACCCCGAGCCGCTGCGCCGCCGCGTCCCAGTGGCCGTTGCACTCCAGGTAGGCGCGGAGCGATCCCAGCAGGTCGGCGCGGGAGCCGTGTCCGGTGAGGGGGGCGAGCAGCGCCGAGGAGAACGCCGCCGCCGTACCGGGGTCGATCAGGGAGAGCAGCCCCTGGCCCGCGAGGTCGGCGAAGCGCATCACCGGCGCGGCGCGGCGCCCCGCGGCGGCGAGCGCCCGCTCGGCCCGGCCGAGACCGGCGCGCAGGTCGCCGGGGCCGGCCGCGTCGCCGATCCCGACGGGGCCGTGCCCGCCGAGCGCCGCCGCCCCGGCGTCGGCCTCCGAGGCGGGCACGAGCAGCACCACCCTGCCCGTACCGGCCGCGTCCCTGTCGGCCGCCGCGAACCCGCCGGGCACGGCCTCGGCCGCCTCCAGCACCGCCTCCCCCGACACCGACCCCGATACCGACACCGACACCGACCGCGACGCCGGCTCCGAGCTCGACCGCGATCGCGACGCCGACACCGATCCCGGTCGTGACGCCGATTCGGGCAGCGACAGCGGCCCCTGTGCCGAGGCGGGCCCAGGTGGCGACGCCGGCCCCGGCCGTGACGCCGTTCCCGGCCCGCCCGCCGTGACGAGCACGGCCAGCGGCCCCTCGGGCAGCCCCTCCCCCAGCCGCTCCAGCGTCTCGCGCCCGGCCTCCGTCTCCCCGGCCAGCAGCAGGCGCAGCACCGCGGAGCGGACCCTGCGCTCCGCGGCCAGGTGCTCGCCGCCGTGCTCGACGTCCAGCGTCAGCAGCGACCCGGCGGCGGTGACCACGGTGTGCGCGACCGGGGTGAAGGGCCGGTCGAGGCCGACGGCGAGGAACCCCCTGACCCGGCCCGCTCCGACCGGCCGTACGACGACGTGCTCTCCCGGCGAGGACAGGGCCAGGCTCGCGGGCGTGCCCCGGCGCTCGCCCCTCAGCCGTTCCAGCTCCGGGCCGAGGCTCCTCGCGGCGGCCGCCGCCCCCCGGCCCGCCGCGTGCCGCACCGCTCCGGCCTCGTCCAGCAGGACCGCCCAGCCGCCGAGCTCGCGGGCGAGGCGGTCGATCACCGCGCGCGGCCCCTCGGGGCGGAGGGCGGCGCGGGTCAGACGGCCCTGGGCCGCGAAGGCGCGGCTGAGCTCGTCGTACTGCTCGGCGGCGATGAGCTCGCTGACCGCCTTGCCGATCGCGACGAACGGGGTGTCGCGCGGCACCTCGACGAGCGGCAGCCCGGCCCGCGCGGCGGCCTCGACCAGCGCCCGGGGGATCGTCTCGTGGCCCAGGCCGGTGCCGAAGCCGAGACCCGCGACGCCCCTGGCGACCAGGCGTTCCACGTATCCCGCGGCGTTGCCGTCGTCCAGGCGCATGCCCGTGGTGAGGACCAGCTCGTCCCCCTCCAGGAACGGCGTGGGGTCCTCCAGCTCGCTGACCGCCACCCAGCGCACCGGCCGGTCGAGCGAATCCCCCGCGGCCAGCACCTCCAGCCCCAGCGACGGCCGCCGTACGACGGTGCGCAGTGTCGGCGGCACGGCCCCTCCAGCTTTGTACGTTATGTCGAGTCCGGTCCGGCCAATTTTGCCATAGTGCATCATCGGCAGCCCGGCATCCGCGACATACCTTCGCAGCATGAGCACCGTCACCAGCACCGCCGCCGGCAGCGCCGGCGAGGGCGGCCCCTCGCTTCCGCAGGAGCGCCGCCTCGTCACCGAGATCCCCGGCCCGAGGTCGCGCGAGCTGCTGGCCCGAAAGCAGGCCGCCGTGCCACCGGGCATCGGCACCACGCTGCCCGTCTTCGTGACGCGCGCCGGCGGCGGTGTCGTCGTCGACGCCGACGGCAACTCGCTGATCGACTTCGGCTCCGGCATCGCGGTGACCGGCGTCGGCAACGCCGCCCCGCGCGTGGTCGAGCGGGTGCGCCGGCAGGTCGCGGAGTTCACCCACACCTGCTTCATGGTCACCCCGTACGAGTCGTACGTGCGGGTCGCCGAGGCGCTGAACCGGATCACCCCCGGCGACCACGAGAAGCGCACCTTCCTGCTCAACAGCGGCGCCGAGGCCGTGGAGAACGCGGTCAAGGTGGCCCGCCACGCCACCGGCCGCCAGGCGGTCGTCGTCTTCGAGCACGGCTACCACGGCCGGACCCTGCTGACCATGACGCTGACGGCCAAGAACATGCCGTACAAGCACGGCTTCGGCCCGTTCGCCCCGGAGGTCTACCGGGTGCCGCTGGCCTACCCGTTCCGCTGGCCCACCGGGCCGGAGAACTGCGCCGAGGAGGCCGCCGCCCAGGCGATCGACCAGATCACCAAGGAGATCGGCGCCGGGAACGTCGCCGCCGTGGTGATCGAGCCGATCGCGGGCGAGGGCGGGTTCATCGAGCCCGCCCCGGGCTTCCTGCCCGCGATCCTGGAGTTCTGCCGGGAGAACGGCATCGTCTTCATCGCCGACGAGGTCCAGACCGGCTTCTCCCGCACCGGCGACCTGTTCGCCTGCGAGCACGAGGGCATCGTGCCCGACATCATCGTCACCGCCAAGGGCATCGCCGGCGGCCTGCCGCTGGCCGCCGTCACCGGCCGCGCCGAGATCCTGGACAAGGTGCACGTGGGCGGGCTGGGCGGCACCTACGGCGGCAACCCGCTGGCCTGCGAGGCGGCGCTGGGCGTGCTGGAGACCATCGAGGCCGAGGACCTGACCGGCAGGGCCCGCCGGATCGGCGCGACCATGCTGCCCCGGCTGCGCGCCCTGGCGGAGCGCAACCCGGTGATCGGCGACGTGCGCGGCCGGGGCGCGATGATCGCCGTCGAGCTGGTGGTCCCGGGCACCACGGACCCGCACCCCACCGCGGCGGCCGAGATCGCCGCCAGGTGCCACGCCGAGGGCCTGCTCGTCCTGACCGCCGGGACCTACGGCAACGTGCTGCGCTTCCTGCCCCCGCTGGTCGTTCCGGACCACCTTCTGGAGGAGGGACTGGCGATCCTGGAGAAGGCGGTGAACGAGACGTGACGGTTTAGAACCCAACAAAAGGGGCATCCGGCTTGACGCCAGGTGCCCCTTTTGCCGTTATACGGCCCGCATGCAGGCCGTGATTTAACCGCGGCTTGACACCCGCCACAGCGATCACGGGTCATGACCGCGTTATAACGGTTCCGATGTGAAAGTGCGCGATCAAGACAGAAAACGTGTCGACATCCTCCCCCGGGACCGCACCGGGGGAGAACGCTCGAGGTCTCCCTATGGAGGGATCACATGAACTGGGGGCCGACCAGAACGGCACACGTCACGATGACCTTCGACCCCGAGGGCCTGACCCGTACCCAGCGTGAGGGCGACGCCTGCGTGGCCTGTCACAAGAAGTGGCCGCGCCCGCGGATCAGGATCGGCCGGCTGCCCGACGGCACGGCCCTCTTCGCCTGCCCGGAGTGCGCGGACGCGCTGCTCCCGCAGCAGAGCGACACCCACTCCCGTCCCCGGCGCGCCGCCTTCTTCTGACGAACGGAGGGCTCGGGCTTCCGGAGGGCTCGGGCCTCTGACAGGCGGAAGGCTCAGCTTCCTGGAAGCTTGGGTTCCCGAAAGATCCGGGCCTCTGACGGGCGGTTGGCTCAGGCGACCATGAGGGAGGCCCCGGCGGCCTGCTCGCGCATGCCCCACGGCGAGCCGTAGGCCGTGAGCAGCTCCAGGAAGGGCACCGCGTCGAACGCCTCGGGGCCGAGCACCCCGGTGCCCGACCAGACGCCGGTGGCCAGCAGCTCCAGGGCGACCACCGGGTGCACGGCCGTCTGCCAGACCACGGCCTGGCAGCCGTACTCGCGCATCGACCACTCGTTGTCGACCACGTGGTAGAGGTAGACCTCGCGCGGCGCGCCGTCCTTCCCGGTGCCCTTGACCCAGGTCCCGGCGCAGGTCTTGCCCCGCATCAGGTGGCCGAGCGTGGCCGGGTCCGGCAGGCTGGCCGCGACCATCTCGCGCGGCGACGCCTCCACGCCCCCCACCCTGATCTTCCCCGCGTTGTCCAGGCCCAGCTTGCGCAGCGTCTTCAGCACCCCGATGAACTCCTCACCGAGGCCGTACTTGAACGTCACCCGCCGGGCGTCGATGTAGCGCGGCATCAGGAGCACCTCCTCGTGCTCGACGTTGACGCACTCGACCGGCCCGATCCCCTCCGGGAAGTCGAAGACCTCCGGCTCGCTGAACGGCTCGGTGGTGTGCCAGCGGCCGTCCTCCCAGATCACCGGGGGGTTGAGGCACTCCTCGATGGTCGTCCAGATGGAGAACGTCGGGGCGAAGTCGTAGCCGTCGACCACCAGGTTGGACCCGTCGCGGACACCGATCTCCTCGATGTCCTCGAACAGGTGCTCGGCGGCGTAGCGCGCGAACACGTCGGCCAGCCCCGGCTCCACGCCCATGCCGACCAGCGCCAGCCCGCCACGCTCGCGCCACGTCTCGCCGAGCGCGAACTGCTCGTCGCCGAGCTTCACCCCCGGCAGCTCGTACGGCCTGAGCGGGTGGGGCCGCGACAGCGACATCGCCATGTCCAGGTAGCCGGCACCGGCGTTGAGCGCCGCCTCGAACAGGGACATGGTGAAGCGAGGATCCACCGCGTTGAACAGCACGTCGCAGCGGTGCTCGGCGAGGGCGGCCTCGACCGCCGTCCGGTCGGAGGCGTCCAGGGCGATGGCGCTGAAACGCGGGTCCGCGACCCGCGCCACGACGGCGACGGCCCGCTCCCGGTCGAAGTCGGCGACCACGACGTGCTCGAAGAAATCCCGGCGCGCGGCGATGGGGACCACGGCGGAGCCCACGCCGCCCGCCCCGACAAGAAGAATCCTCATAACGGACATATTATCCACTGACTGGTCGACCAGTCGATAGATGGAGCATGATCTCACCACCGAATCCATCGTCAGAATTGATCATGGCAACGGAAAGCGTCGCCGCGACCGGGGTACGCGGACCAGGCCGGAGACGACGGGAAAGGGCGGGGGCGGCGGGTCGGCACCTTCACCGGGGGCAGCACCACCCGTGAGGCGATCGGCGGGAAAGAGCGGCTCAGCGGGTCCCGGTCACTTGACCAGACCCCTCCAGCGCTCCGTCCAGTCGGCGTAGTCGGTGCACGTACCGTCCCGGCCGCCGCAGTCCCGCGCCGGGCGGGAGGCGAACAGGACGTCGCGCAGGCCCTTGCCGTCGCGCACGCGGTAGATGTCGCACATCCGGCGGGCGTGCCCGCCGCACGCCTCCGGGTTGGCCGGGGCGAGCCCCGTCCAGGCCGAGGCGGGACGCTGTGCCCCCTCCGAGGCCGTCCAGTCGAGCCACCGGTAGGCACAGTTCGGGCTGGCGGACGCGGCCGAGATCATCCAGGAGTCGACCCACCCCGTCACCGGCCCCGCCTGCGCGGCCTTCATCTGCCGGCCCGCCCTGCGGAACAGGTCCAGGTGGTAGGGAAGGGCCTGGGCGATCCGTACCGGGCCGGACGACAGGGCCCTGACCAGGTCGAGCGAGTCCTGCCAGTAGACGCGGTCGGGGCCGTCGCCCTCGGCCAGCAGCTCCACCGCGGCGTCGAGCTGGTCGGGGGTGAGCTGGAACGGGTCGCCGATGTCCAGCTCGGGACGGGTCTCCCGCAGGACGAGCGCGGCGTCGGCGATGCTCAGCGGGCTGTCGCGAAGGGCCGCGGGATCGCCCCCGTACAGCGCCCCGGCCTTCCGCGTCCCGCCTCCCTCGTGGATCACCCGGTTGACGCCCCACAGGTAGGGGACGCCGTAGGCCCTGCCGTCCTCGCGCAGGCCGGGCAGCTCGCGCAGGCGCTTGGGGATGTGCCTGTACTCCGGGATCAGGGAGGTGTCCAGCGGCATGACCTTGCCGTCGGCCACCAGCAGGCCGGCCAGGTCCGGGGAGGGCGAGACCACGTCGTAGGTCCCGGCGGCGAACCTGCTCGCCATCTCCTCGCCCGTCCGGACCCGGTCGACCCGGACGACGCACCCGCTCCTCTTCTCGAAGGACGAGACCCAGTTGACGCCCGCGGCCGAACTTCCGTACTCGACGTGTCCCTGGTAGGTGAGCACCCGCAGGGTGCCCTCACCCTTGCCGACGGAGGCCGACGGCGTGGCACGCGGGGTGGCGGACGCGGTCGCGGTGGACGCCGGGGTGGAGGTGGAGCCTGGATCGGGTGTCATCGGCGGCCCGGACGACGACGGCACGATCGGCACGATCGGCCCGGCCGTCACGGAGGGCGTGGCCGTCACGGGAGGCGAGGGGGCCCGCGCCGCCCTGGCAGCGCTCGCGACCCCCGTCCCGGCACCCGCTCCGGCACCGGTCACGTCCCCGGTCACGGTCGCGCCCCCGGTCTGGGCGCACGCCGCGAGCAGCAGGCCGCCCGCCCCCAGCAGCGCCCCGAGACGCGCCCGGCCGAGCCTGTCCCCGCCCACGAGGTCTCCTCCCGATGTCCACGGACCTGCCGGGGAGCCTACCGGCCCTCCCCGCCCCCCGCAGGCCCCCGCACGGCGGCCTCCCGGCGGCCCACTCCCGCGACCGGCCCGCGGACACCCGGGGCCGTGGTCATCCGGTGACGATCACCCGGTGGTCACCCGTTGGTGGGGAACCCGAGGTTGACGCCCCCGTGGCTCGGGTCGAGCCAGCGGGAGGTGACGACCTTGCCTCGGGTGTAGAAGTGCACGCCCTCGGTGCCGTGCACGTGACTGTCACCGAAGAGCGAGGACTTCCAGCCGCCGAAGCTGTAGAAGGCCATCGGCACCGGGATCGGCACGTTGATGCCGATCATGCCGACCTCCACCTCGTTCTGGAAGCGCCGGGCCGCGCCGCCGTCGTTGGTGAAGACCGCGGTGCCGTTGCCGAACTCACCGCCGTTGATCAGCTCCAGCCCCTCCTCGTACGAGGAGACGCGGACGATCGCCAGGACCGGGCCGAAGATCTCCTCGGTGTGCACCCGGGAGCCGGCCGGCACGTGGTCCAGGACCGTGGGCCCCAGCCAGAAACCGGGGGTCTCCTCGGCGGCGCCGCCGCCCAGGACGGGCGTCCGGCGGCCGTCCACGACGAGCTTGGCCCCCTCGGAGACGCCCAGGTCGAGGTAGGAGACCACCTTGTCCCGGTGGGCCCCGGTGACCAGCGGCCCCATCTGGGAGGCGGGGTCGTCGCCGGGACCGACGGTCAGCTCGGAGACCCGGGAGGCGATCCGGTCGACCAGCTCGTCCCCGACCGGGTCGACGGCCAGCACCACGGAGATCGCCATGCAGCGCTCGCCCGCCGAGCCGAAGCCCGCCGACACCGCGGCGTCCGCCACGAGGTCGAGGTCGGCGTCGGGCAGGACCAGCATGTGGTTCTTGGCGCCGCCCAGCGCCTGGACCCGCTTGCCGTGCCGGGTGCCGGTCTCGTAGACGTAGCGGGCGATGGGCGTGGAGCCCACGAACGAGACCGCCTTGACGTCCGGGTGCTCCAGCAGCCGGTCCACCGCGACCTTGTCGCCCTGCACGACGTTGAACACGCCGTCGGGCAGCCCGGCCTCCTTCCACAGCGAGGCCATCAGCAGCGACGCCGAGGGGTCCCTCTCCGACGGCTTGAGGACGAACGTGTTGCCCGCCGCGATCGCGATCGGGAACATCCACATCGGCACCATGGCCGGGAAGTTGAACGGGGTGATCCCCGCGACCACGCCCAGCGGCTGCCGGATCGAGTAGGAGTCGACCCGGGTGGAGACGCCCTCGGAGAAGCCGCCCTTGAGCAGGTGCGGGATGCCGCAGGCGAACTCCACGACCTCCAGGCCCCTGGCGACCTCGCCCAGCGCGTCGGAGTGGACCTTGCCGTGCTCGTCGGAGATGAGCCGGGCGAGCTCGTCGCGGTTGGCGTACATCAGCTCGCGGAAGCGGAACAGCACCTGCGAGCGCCTGACCAGCGAGGCGTCCCGCCACGCGGGCCAGGCGGCGACGGCCGCGGCCACGGCCGCGTCGACCTCGGCCGCCGAGGCCAGGTGGACCCGCCCGGCGACCTGCCCGGTCGCGGGGTGGAAGACGTCCGCCGTACGGGCCGCGTCCCCGGTGCTTTCGGCGGGGCCGCCCGCGATCCAGTGGGTGACGTTCTTCACGAGGTCACCTCGGCGTTGACGGTCTCCAGCGCGTCGACGATGATCCCCAGGCCCTCGGCGGCCTCCTCCACGGTCAGCGTGAGCGGCGGGGCCATCCGGAGCACGTTGCCGTACAGGCCGCCCTTGCCGGCCAGCAGGCCCGCCTTCCTCGTCTCCTCCATGAACCGGGCGGCGAGCGCCGGGGCCGGCGCGCCGGTCGCCGGGTCGACCAGGTCGAGGGCGAACATCAGGCCCTTGCCCCGGACGTCGCCGACGATCGGCAGGCGCGGCGCCGCCTCGCGGAGCCCGTCGACG
Organism: Streptosporangium sp. DT93; assembly: GCF_049844535.1. Taxonomy (NCBI): domain Bacteria; kingdom Bacillati; phylum Actinomycetota; class Actinomycetes; order Streptosporangiales; family Streptosporangiaceae; genus Streptosporangium; species Streptosporangium sp. DT93. The sequence goes on along the minus strand of NZ_JBNCLF010000026.1, from coordinate 13,129 downwards.
ATCAGGGCGCCGGTCCTGGCGGCGTTCGCCTGCAGGTCGTGGTCGAGGACGTAGTCCAGGGTGGCGTTGGCGGCGGCCATCGAGACCGGGTTGCCGCCGAAGGTGGACAGGCCGACGGCGTGCAGGCCGTCCATCAGGTCGCCGCGGGCGACGACGCCGCCCACCGCGAAGCCGTTGCCCAGCCCCTTGGCGAAGGTCATCATGTCCGGCGTGACCCCGTGGTTCTGGATGCCGAAGAAGGCCGAGCCGGTACGGCCCCAGCCGGTCTGCACCTCGTCGGAGATGAACAGGACTCCCTCGGCGTCGAGCACCTCCCGGTAGGCGGCGAACAGGCCGTCCGGGGGCATGGTGAAGCCGCCCACGCCCTGGATGGGCTCGGCGATCAGCGTGGCCACGTCGCCGCCGACGACGGTGGAGAGCACGTGGCGCAGGTCCTCGACGCAGGCGGCGACGTAGTCGGCGTCGGACATGCCGCGGAACGGCGTCAGGTGCCGGTCGGCGCCGTGCAGGAAGTGCACGTTGAGCGGCGAGAGCGAGCTGTTCTTCCAGGCACGGTTGCTCGTCACGCCGACCGCGCCGAAGGAGCGGCCGTGGTAGCTCTGGCGCATGGCGAGCACCTGGTCGGAGCGGCGCGCGTAGGTCGCCAGCAGCAGCGCCGTCTCGTTGGCCTCGGTGCCGGAGTTGGTGAAGAAGACCTTCGCGTCCGGGATGCCGGAGAGTCTGGCGATCTTCTCCGCCAGCTCGATCTGGCCGCGCATCAGGTAGAGCGTGGAGGTGTGCACGACCCCGGTGGCGAGCTGCCGCTCGACGGCCTCCCGCACCTCGGGCACGTCGTACCCGATCATATTCGTCAGGATGCCGGCGAAGAAGTCGAGGTAGCTCTTGCCCGACGCGTCGACGACCCGGTTGCCCTTGCCCGAGACGATCTCGATGGGCTCGTCGTAGTAGAGGGCCAGCCAGTTGGGCATTACCGCGCGGTGGCGCGCAAGGAGGTCCGACATGTATCGAGTATCACCGCTCGGAGCCACCACTCCTACCTGCAACATGTCGGCACATCCCGATCAAACCCGTCACACTGTCAGATCGGGTGCCTCGTCCGCGACCGGCCGGCCCGCCGGGACCCCGCTCCGGGCCCGGGCCTCGTACGGCTTGCGCCATGCGACGGATGCCGCAAGCCGTACGAGGGGTCGCGGGAGGATCCCGGTCCTCGGTCCGGACGCGCGCCGCGCGGCCGTGGGACCAGCATCTCCCCCGCCCGCCGCCGAGGCAATCGCCCGGGGCCGGACGAGACGCTCCCGAGACCGTCCGGAAGCGCGCCCCCGCACCCGGGGCCCGGGTGGTCGTCTCAGCCCTCCGCTTTCACCAGCCCCGTTTCCGCTTCCGTGCCCGGTCCCGCCGTCGCCGCGGGCCGCAGCACCACGAACGCCAGGGTGGCCGCGGCCAGGGTGAAGGCCACGCCCACCCAGGAGCCCAGCGACATGGCCGAGACGAACGCCTCGCGCGCGGTACCGATCACGCCCGGGTCGCCCAGGCGCATCGCCTCGCCGATCGACGCGCGGGCGGCGGCGGGCGCGTCCGCGGGCATCGAGGCGGTGTAGACGCCGGCCAGCACGCTGCCGAGCACGGCGATGCTCAGTGCCATGCCGACCTGCTGGACGGTGTCGTTGAGCGCGGACCCGACCCCGGCGTGCGCGGGCGGCACGGCGCCCATCAGCGTCGCGTAGGCCGCCGGGCCCGCCAGGCCGCCGCCGATCCCCATCAGCATGAGGCCGGCGATCAGGGTGCCGTACCCGGTCTCGGCGGTCATGAAGGCCATCACGGCGAAGCCGCAGGCCATCACGGCCATCCCGGAGGCGACCAGCACCCGGTTGCTGACCCTGGTCCCCAGACCGGCGCCCACCGCGTTGAACAGGGCCGCGGCCACCGCGTACGGCAGCAGCGCCAGCCCGGCCCGCATGGGGTCGTAGCCCAGCACGAACTGCAGGTACTGGGTGAGCATCAGCAGCAGCGCGCCGGTGCCGAACGACATCAGCACGATCGAGAAGGACGCGCCGCTGAAGTTCCGGTCGCGGAACAGCTCCAGCGGCAGCATCGGGTGGGAGGCCCTCATCTCCCAGACCACGAACACGGTCAGCGCCACGACGGCCACAGCGGCGGCGACCAGCGTCTCCGCCGAGGTCCAGCCCGCGGACGGCGCCGAGATGACCACGTAGACCAGCGCGCTCATGCCGATCATCGACAGCAGCACACCGGCCGGGTCCAGCCGTCTCGCCGGGCCGCGCGACTCGGGCATCAGCAGGAGCGCGGCGATGCCCGCGACGACCGCGACCGGCACGTTGATCAGGAAGATCGAGCCCCACCAGTAGTTGTTGAGCAGGAAGCCGCCGAGCGTCGGACCGGCGATCACCCCGACCATCGCCACCGCGCTCCACGCGGCGATCGCCTTGCGGCGCTCCTGCTCGTCGAAGACGGTGATCAGGATCGACAGCGTGCTCGGCATCAGGATGGAGCCGCCGACGCCCATCAGGGCGCGGGCGCCGATCAGGTGCCAGGGCTCGGTGACCAGCACGGCGAGCAGCGAGGCGCCGCCGAACAGCACCAGCCCGATGATCAGGAAACGCTTGCGGCCGTAGCGGTCGGACAGGCTGCCGGAGGTGAGCAGCAGCCCGGCGAAGACCAGCACGTAGGCGTCGATGATCCATTGGATGTCGGACGGGCTGGCCCCCAGGTCGACCATGAGGGCCGGGATGGCCAGGTTCAGGACGGTGTTGTCCACCACCAGGACCAGCAGGCTCAGACAGAGCACCCCGAGGATCCACCAGCGCCTCGGGTCGCGTTCGTCTCGTACAGTGTTCGATTCCACTCGCACACTGTACGACATCATCGAACGGTGTACCACCGGATTTATGCTGGTCGTGTGAACGAGCACTTCAGCTCCGTCTGGACACGCGAGCCGCGTACCACCAGGAGCCCGGCCCTGGGCCGCGAGCAGATCGTGCGCGCGGCCATGACGCTGCTGGACTCCGAGGGCCCGGACGCGCTGAGCATGCGCCGCCTGGGCGCCAAGCTCGGCTCAGGGGCCACCAGCATCTACTGGTACGTCGCCAACAAGGACGAGTTGCTGGAACTGGTCCTCGACGAGGTCTACGGCGAGTTCGACGTCCCCGACGTCGACGAGACCACCTGGCGCAACGTCGCCGCCTCCTTCGCCTACGGCATGCGCCACGCGCTGACGCGCCACCCGTGGGTGATCGGCCTGGTGGGGTGCACCCCCGCCCTCGGCCCCAACGCGATGCGGATGATGGGCCGGCTGGTCACCACCTTCGACCGGGCGGGCTTCCGCGGCCTGGACCAGGACTACGCGGCCTCGGCGCTGATGTCCTACGTGATCGGCGTCACCACCCCCGAGCTGTCCTGGCGGAACATGCTGGAGCGGACCGGGCTCGACTCCAACGGGATGAACGCGGCCATCCAGCCGGTGGTGGAGAAGGCCGCGGCCGACCACCCCGAGCTGGCCGCCCGGTACGCCGAGTTCAGGGGGATGGACGTCGAGACCGCCAGGGCGCTCAACTTCGAGTTCGGCCTGACCTGCCTGCTCGACGGCCTGGAGGCCCGCCTGGAGCGCGAGTCCTCCCCCAGGACGGACCCTCCGGCGGCGCCCCCCTCCCGGCCGCGGGCCCGGCGGCGGCCGGCCCCGCGCCCCGGGCCGGGCGCGACCGGCCCGGCCGGGGACGAACCTCCCGCCGACCGGCCCGCCGCGCGCTGACCCCGGCCGGCGCGCGACCGGCACGCGACCGGCACGATCGGCGGCCGGTCAGATCTCCAGCCACCGCTGGATGCGGCGGAGCAGCTCCTGGGCGTCGACGGGCTTGGTGACGTAGTCGCTGGCACCGGCCTGCAGGGTCTTCTCCCGGTCGCCCTGCATGGCCTTGGCCGTCACCGCGATGATCGGCAGGTCCGCGAAGTCGGCCATCTTGCGGATCGCCGCGGTCGCCGCGTAGCCGTCCATCTCCGGCATCATGATGTCCATCAGCACCAGGTCGATGTCCTCGTTGCGCGACAGGATCTCGATGCCCTTGCGGCCGTTCTCCGCGTACAGGACCTGCATGCCGTGCAGTTCCAGGATGTTGGTCAGCGCGAAGACGTTGCGGACGTCGTCGTCGATGACCAGGACCTTCCTGTCGACCAGTACCGTGTCCACCTGGTCCACCGGCTGGGGCCGCTCGTCGGGGCTGGCCTGCACCAGCGGCAGCACGTCACCCGGCTCGGGCGCCGACAGGTGCAGGGTGATGCGCTCGCGCAGCTCGTCGAGGCTGGGCAGCCGCTCCAGCGGCTGGGTGTTGGAGCGGCCCTTGAGGAGGTTCTCCTGCGGCCGGGTGAGCGTGCGGGTGTGGTGGGCGAGCACCGGCAGCCCGCGCAGCACCGGGTCGTCGTCCAGCATGCGCAGGAAGTCGGCCGCCGCGTCCTGGCGCATGCCCAGGTCGAGCACGATGCAGTGGTGGGTGTCGGTGTTCAGCATCTCCACGGCGGCGAGGGGGTCGTTGGCGGCCGACACCTGCACCGGCCCGTGCGTCTCGGGCAGGTCGGCCACGACGCTCTCGGCGAGCTGGGACAGCAGCCCGTTGGGCCGGGACTCCAGGACGAGCAGGCGCCGCCCCTCGGTGCCCGGGAACCGCTCCGGCACGGCCGCGGCCACCGGCGCCGGGAGCGCCGGGGCGGGCGCGAGGGCCGGTCCCCGCCCGCCGGCCCGGCCCGTGCCGCCGAGGGTGAGGTCGGCGATCGGCAGGCAGAGGCTGAAGGTGCTGCCCACACCCAGCGTGCTGACCGCCCGGATCTCACCGTTGAAGAGCGCGGCGATCTCCCGGCTGATGGACAGCCCCAGCCCGGTGCCGCCGTACTTGCGGCTGGTGGTGCCGTCGGCCTGCTGGAAGGCGTCGAAGATCTGCGACAGGTTCTCCTCGGCGATGCCGATGCCGGTGTCCACCACCCGGAAGGCGAGCACCTCCTGGTCACGGGCCCCGGCCAGGTCCATCCGCTCCACCCGCTCGATGCGCAGCTCGACCGAGCCCCTCTCGGTGAACTTCACCGCGTTGGAGAGCAGGTTCCGCAACACCTGCCGGAGCCTCTGCTCGTCCATGAGCAGCTCCTCGGGCACGTCGGGGGCGACCACGACGTCGAACCGGAGCCCCTGCTCGGTGGTCAGCGGGCGGAAGGTCGCCTCGACGTAGTCCAGGAGCTGCCGCAGGGGCAGCGGCTCCAGGCTGATGTTCATCTTGCCCGCCTCGATCTTCGACAGGTCGAGGATGTCGTTGATCAGCTGGAGCAGGTCGGTGCCGGCCGAGTGGATGACGTTGGCGTACTCCACCTGCTTGGCGGTGAGGTTGCGCGCCGGGTTCTGCGCCAGGAGCTGGGCCAGGATGAGCAGCGAGTTGAGCGGGGTGCGCAGCTCGTGGCTCATGTTGGCCAGGAACTCGCTCTTGTACTTGGAGGCCAGCGCGAGCTGCTTGGCCCGGTCCTCCAGCTCCTGGCGGGCCTGCTCGATCTCGCTGTTCTTCGTCTCGATGTCGCGGTTCTGCCGGGCCAGCAGCTCGGCCTTCTCCTCCAGCTCGGCGTTGGAGCGCTGCAGCTCCTCCTGCCCGACCTGCAACTCGGTCGCCAGTCGCTGCGACTCGGTCAGCAGCGAGTCCGTACGGGCGTTGGCGACGATGGTGTTGACGTTGACGCCGATGGTCTCCACCAGCTGCTCCAGGAAGGCCCGGTGCACCTGGGTGAAGCGGTTGAGGCTGGCCAGCTCGATCACGCCGAGCACCTGGTCCTCGACGATGATCGGCAGCACGATCAGGTTGACCGGCCCGGCCGATCCCAGGCTGGAGGAGATCGTGAGGTAGCCGGGGGCGATGTCCTCGACCAGGATGGGACGCTTGGCGACGGCGGCCTGTCCCACCAGGGAGTCGCCGAAGAAGTGCCGGCGGGTGGTGTCGCGGTGCCCGTAGCAGCCGACGACCCGCAGCTCCGAGCCGTCCGGCTTCTCCTCGGCCAGCAGGAACGTCCCGTGCTGGGCGTAGACCAGCGGCGCCAGCTCGTTCATCACCAGCTCGGCCACGACCGCGAGGTCTCGGTGCCCCTGCATCAGCCCGGAGATGCGGGCCAGGTTCGACTTGAGCCAGTCCTGCTCCTGGTTGGCCAGGGTGGTCTCGCGCAGCGACTTCACCATGGAGTTGATGTTGTCCTTGAGCTCGGCCACCTCGCCCGAGGCGTCGACGGTGATCGAGCGGGTGAGGTCGCCCGAGGTCACCGCGCTGGTCACCTCGGCGATGGCCCGCACCTGGCGGGTCAGGTTGCCGGCCAGCTCGTTGACGTTCTCGGTGAGCCGCTTCCACGTCCCCGAGACGCCCTCGACCTCGGCCTGACCGCCCAGCCGCCCCTCGCTGCCGACCTCGCGCGCCACCCGGGTCACCTCGGCGGCGAACGAGGAGAGCTGGTCCACCATCGTGTTGATCGTGGTCTTGAGCTCCAGGATCTCGCCCCGGGCGTCCACGTCGATCTTCTTGGTCAGGTCGCCCTGCGCGACCGCCGTGGTGACCTGCGCGATGTTGCGCACCTGGTTGGTCAGGTTGTTGGCCATCGAGTTGACGTTGTCGGTGAGGTCCTTCCAGGTGCCCGCCACGTTGGGCACGCGCGCCTGGCCGCCCAGCTCGCCCTCGGTGCCGACCTCGCGCGCCACGCGCGTCACCTCGTCGGCGAACGCGCTCAGCGTGTCGACCATGGTGTTGATGGTCTGGGCGAGCGCGGCCACCTCGCCCTTGGCCTCGACGGTGATCTTCTGCGACAGGTCGCCCTTGGCCACGGCCGTGGTGACCTGCGCGATGCTGCGCACCTGGCTGGTCAGGTTGTTGGCCATCGAGTTGACGTTGTCGGTGAGGTCCTTCCAGGTGCCCGAGACCCCTCGCACGGTGGCCTGGCCGCCGAGGTTGCCCTCGGTGCCGACCTCGCGCGCCACCCGCGTCACCTCGTCGGCGAAGGCCGAGAGCTGGTCGACCATCGTGTTGATGGTCTCCTTCAGCTCCATGATCTCGCCCCGGGCGTCCACCCGGATCTTCTGCGACAGGTCGCCCCTGGCCACGGCCGTGGTGACCTGCGCGATGCTGCGCACCTGGGCGGTGAGGTTGTCGGCCATCACGTTCACCGACTCGGTCAGCGCCTTCCAGGTGCCCGAGACGCCCTTGACGTCGGCCTGGCCGCCCAGCCTGCCGTCGGTGCCGACCTCGCGCGCCACCCGGGTCACCTCGTCGGCGAACGACGAGAGCTGGTCGACCATCGTGTTCAGCGTGTTCTTCAGCTCCAGGATCTCGCCCCGCGCCGAGACCGTGATCTTCTGCGACAGGTCTCCGCGGGCGACGGCGGTGGCCACCTGCGAGATGTTGCGCACCTGGTCGGTGAGGTTGCCCGCCATGTAGTTCACCGAGTCGGTGAGGTCGCGCCAGGTGCCCGAGACGCCCTTGACGTCGGCCTGCCCGCCCAGCCGCCCCTCGGTGCCCACCTCGCGCGCCACCCGGGTCACCTCGTCGGCGAACGACGAGAGCTGGTCGACCATCGTGTTGATGGTGTTCTTGAGCTCCAGGATCTCGCCCCGGGCGTCCACGGTGATCTTCTGCGACAGGTCGCCCTTGGCCACGGCCGTGGTGACCTGCGCGATGCTGCGGACCTGGTCGGTGAGGTTGCCCGCCATGAAGTTGACCGAGTCGGTGAGGTCGCGCCAGGTGCCGGCGACCCCGGTCACCTCGGCCTGCCCGCCCAGCCGCCCCTCGGTGCCCACCTCGCGCGCCACCCGGGTCACCTCGTCGGCGAACGACGACAGCTGGTCCACCATCGTGTTCAGCGTGTTCTTCAGCTCCAGGATCTCGCCCCGGACGTCCACGGTGATCTTCTGCGACAGGTCGCCGGTGGCCACCGCCGTGGCGACCTGGGCGATGTCGCGCACCTGGTCGGTGAGGTTGCCCGCCATGGCGTTCACCGAGTCGGTGAGGTCCTTCCAGGTGCCCGAGACCCCGGGCACCTCGGCCTGCCCGCCGAGCTGACCCTCGGTGCCCACCTCGCGCGCCACCCGGGTCACCTCGGAGGTGAAGAGCGAGAGCTGATCGACCATGCCGTTGAACACGGTGGCGATCTCCTGCAGCAGCCCGTCGCCGTCCTCGGGGAGATGGGTGCCGAAGTCACCGTCGCGCACCGCCGTCAACCCCGCCAGGAGCTGGCGGAGATCGAGCTCCTCCACCCCTGATGTGCCCTTGACGGCCCCGCCCCGTCCCGTACCGGCCGTCTCAACCATGTTCATAGCGGTTCACATCGCGCCTCTCGGCTCGGACGGCAAGCCTCTCGGCCCGTCCAGGAAAAGGTGAGGTAATCCTAAGGCCACGGAAAGGGAACGCCCCGGGCGCCCCGGACGCCTTTCGCGGCCTGTAGCCGGGTCCCGCGACGGGGTTCGGTGGCCTCGGACAGCGGACCGGGCAACGGACCGGACGGTGAGCGGGACGGCGGGCCGGACGGTGAGCGGGGAGCGGGCGGACGGCGGGCGGGGACGGGGGCACTGGGGGACAGCATGTAACGGTGGATCGCCTCGTACTTACATGTTGATCGGATACGCTCGACGAGTGCTCCCTACCGTCGCCGACGTCCTCGCCCTGGACACCGTCCGCCGGGGGAATCCGCGCGTGGTGGCGGGGACCGACCGGCTCGACAGCCGGGTGCGCTGGGTGCACGTGGGCGAGGTGACCGACATCGCGCACCTGCTGCGCGGCGGCGAGCTGGTGCTCACCACCGGAATCGCCCTGTCCGACGATCCGGGTGAACTCGCCGACTACATCACCGAGCTGGTGGCGGTGGGCGCCTCCGGGCTGATCGTGGAGCTGGGCCGCAAGTTCGTCGGGGAGCTTCCCGCGGCGCTGGTCACCGCTGCCGAGGAGCTCGGCCTGCCCCTGGTCACCCTGGCCAGGGAGACGCCCTTCGTGCAGATCACCGAATCCGTGCACGCCCGGATCATCGACGCCCAGCTCGAGGAACTGCGCGCCTCCGAGCAACTGCACGAGGTCTTCACCCAGCTCTCGGTCGAGGGCGCCTCCCCGGCGAAGGTGCTCGGCCAGGTCGCCCGCCTGTCCGGCCATCCGGCCCTGCTGGAGAACCTCACCCACCAGGTCCTGGCCTGCGAGACCGCGGGACGCGACCCGGGCACCCTGCTGGCCGGGTGGGAGAGCCGCTCCCGTGCCGTCTCCCCCGGCGCGCGCACCGCCTACGACGCGGCCTCCGGCTGGCTGGTGACGATGGTCGGCGCGCGGGGCCAGGACTGGGGACGCCTGATCCTGCTGTACGACGCCGAACCCGGCCCGCGCGACATCGTGCTCGCCGAACGCGCCGCGACCACCCTGGCCCTGAGCCGCCTGCTGGAGCGCCACCAGGAGTCGCTGGAACGCCGGGCACACGGCACGATCATCACCGGCATCCTGACCCACGCCTACGCCGACCCCGAGGAGGCCGCGGCCCGCGCCCGCGCGGTCGGCGTCCCGCTCACCGGCCGGCACCTCGTCAGCGCCGTGCTCCGGCTCACCGAGTCTGCCGACGGTTCCCAGGACGGCCCCCTGGAGGGTCCTCGGGACGCCCCGCTGGACGGTCAGGAGCAGCTCGCCCGGCTCGGCGAGCTCGCCGACGCGGCCGCCGCCGCCTGCCGTGAGGCCCGTCTGCCCGCCCTGATCGGCGCCCTGGACCAGAACCGGGTCGGCGTCCTGCTCCCGCTGCCGCCGCGCGTCCCCGCGGAGTCCGCGCTGGCCACGCTCGCCGAGAGGCTGCGCGCGGCCTTCGCGACCCCATTCGTCCTCGCCGCCGGTTCCGTGGTCGAGTCGGTCCGCGACGTACGGCGCAGTTTCCTGGAGGCCGAGCAGGTCGCCGACGTGGCCGTCAGGCAGCCCGACGGGCGCGCCTTCTACCGGCTGCCCGATCTCCGGCTGAGGGGGCTGCTCCACCTGCTCCGCGACGACGCCCGGTTGCAGACCTTCGCCGAGCGCGAGCTCGGCCCCCTGCTCGCCCACGACGCCCAGCGCGGGGGCGACCTCACCGGCATCCTCCGCGTGTACCTCGACGCGGGCCGCAACAAGGCCGTCGCCGCGCAGCGGGCCCACCTGTCGCGGCCCGCCTTCTACGATCGCCTCCGCAGGCTGGAGCGCGTCCTCGACACCGATCTGGACGATGTCGAGTCCTGTCTCTCCCTCCATGTCGCCCTGCTGGCGCTGGAGTCCATCCGGAGAGACGGTCCCCGCCCCTGAAAGGTCCCCATGCCCGACATCTTCGTTCCCGAGGCCGCCGACCTGGCCCGGATGCTCACCGCCGCCGGCGCCTTCTCCGTACCCGCCGGCGACGTGCGCCTCTCCCCCGAGGAGCTGGAGCCCGGTCAGGTCCTGGCGGGCTCCCCGCGGCTGTCCTCGTTCGAGCTGTGGTCCTCACCCGACGGCAGCCAGAGCCGGGGCATTCGCGAGCTCACCGCGGGCACCGTGCTCGATGTGGAACGTGACAACCTGGTGGTGGTCCTCGCCGGCCGCGCCACCCTGGAGGTCGACGGCGGCGCCGTCCTCGAACTCGTACCGGGATCGGTCTGCCTGCTCGCCGAGGGGGCCAAGACCGTCTGGATCGTCCATGAGACCCTGCGCACGGTGTACCACCGCGCGAGCTGAGACGCCTCCGTCACCGTGACCTTTTGGGCACGGTCCCAGGACCGTGCCCGGTCGCGGTGGTACGTGCCGTGTCGTCGGCGTCGGCCGTGTCGTCCCCGCAGATGTGGAGGTCCCAGCGGCGCGGGCGGGTCAGGACCGCTCCGAGGATGACCCCGAGGAGCAGGCTTGCGATGATCACGACGAGAACTCCCAGCCCCATGACGGCTGCCTCTCGTAAGATGTGCCGCTCACTCTGAGAAAATGCGGCCTACCGCACCGTAGCGTCGCTTTCTCACCCGCACGGCGAAACGGCCGGGGACTAATCCTTATTGACCAGGGGATCTGCCCGCCCCACCCCTTAAGACACGTCTGGCCTGCGGGCGTGTGGGCTGAGGTGATCCGCCACACTTTCTCGCCATGTTTCGCGTGTTTCGCTCCCCTTAACCCGTAAATCTCGGCACGATGGTCACGAAGTCGGAGACCAATGGGGAGAGATATACATGTCGCGACGTCTTGTCGCCGGATTCACGGTGGTAGCGCTCACCGTCACGGCGGTCCCCGCCACGGCCGAGCAGGTGAGTTCGAGGTTTCCCTCCTCGGCTTTCCCCTTGGGCACGAACATGGCCACGACAAAGAATGCACAGAGCGTAGCGCCAGGAATCACCCTTTTTAAGATTAAACACGGCAAATCCACACAAGGTTGGACAGTCTCCGCACTTATGCCCAACGGGCACGATAGTGGTCGTCTTGTCACGGCTCAGACCGTGGCCGAAGCGGTGGAGATGGCCGGGTTCACCCCCACCATCCTGAAGATCGTGCAACCCGCCGCCGCGGACGCGCCCGCCGTGGAGCAGTACATGGTACGGATCGGCCTGTGGTCGTTCGGCCAGCGCGCCAAGGCCGACAAGGTCGTGAAGGAGCTCAAGGAGCAGGGCGTCCGGGCCAAGACCGACTATCTCGGAGACGACGGCGCCGAGACCACCGGCCCCTGGGACATGCGCGTGCTCATGGTCGACCCCCGGACGTTCCGGGGGTCGTACCGGACGAGCGTCGGCAAGAGCGTGGCCAAGCGGGAGACCACCGGCTCGATGTCGAAGCTGAACGGCGCCATCGCAGGGGTCAACGGCGGCTTCTTCAACATCCACACCGCCAAGGCGCTCCAGGGCGACCCCGTCGGCGTCTCCGTCGTCGGCGGCCGGCTCCTCAGCGAGGCGGTGCCCGGGCGGAGCGGACTGGTCATCACCGAGGGCCGCAAGGCGCGGATCACCGAGTTGGAGACGGTGGTCACCGCGGTCTCCACAGACGGCACGAAGACGGCGGTGAACGGCATCAACCGTGCCGCCGGGCCCGAGGAGCTGGTCCTCTACACCGAGGAGTTCGGCAGCAGGACGGCGGCCGACGGCGGTATCGAGGCCGTCATCGACTCCCAGGGCATGATCGTCAAGCTCCGGCAGGCCGGCGGCATCGTCGCGCGGGGCACCTCCATCCTGCACGGCACCGGTCTCATGGCCGTCTGGCTGCAGGAGCACGCCGCGAGCACCGGCATGAAGGTGGATACCAAGGTCATCGATCTGCGGACCCGCCGGGCCATCCCGCTCACCCCCACCACCTACGTCATGGGAGGCGGGGTCGGACTGGTCAGGAACGGCCGGGTACGCGTCACCGCCGCGGCCGACGGGCACGCCTCGATCAACATGATGCTCCGGCGCCACCCGCGCACGATGGTGGGCATCGACAGGTCCGGCGGACTGATCCTGGCCACGGTCGACGGGCGTAACCCGGGAGTCTCGGTGGGCGCCTCGATGGTCGAGGGGGCCAGGCTGATGCGCTGGCTGGGTGCCAAGCAGGCCATCAACTTCGACGGCGGCGGATCCAGCGTGATGGTCGTCGGGCACAAGGCCGTCAACCGGCCCTCGGACGGCGCGGAGCGCACCGTGGGCGACGGCCTCTTCATCACGCCCTGAGGAATCCTTCCGTGTGACTCCCCGTGATTCCATGAGCGCCGGGTCGGTCTCCGACCCGGCGCTCTCGTGGTTCTTGCCGTCCTCAGGAGGCGCTGAGACGGCAACAGGCCTCGGGATGCCGGGAAGCCGTGGAAGGCCCTCACCGTGGAAGGCCCTCACGGTGGACGGCCAGGAAGCCTCTGGGCGGTGGCGGAGGAGGCAGGCCGGCACGACGAAGGTCAGGCCGGAAACACGGAAGGCCCTCACCGTGTGGTGAAGGCCTTGGAAAGTACACGAAGCAGGGAAAACACGGAAAGCCCCCACCAGCGGCGAGGGCCCCGGAAACACATGAAGCGGGAAACATATAAAGCCTGGAAATGCTTGAGGGCCCCCACCGACGGTGGGGGCCCTCAAGAAAAGATTGTCCGGCGGTGACCTACTCTCCCACACCGTCCCCGGTGCAGTACCATCGGCGCTGAAGAGCTTAACTTC
>NZ_JBNCLF010000025.1:35143-116602 GCF_049844535.1 Streptosporangium sp. DT93 | reverse complement strand
TGATAGGCTGGAAGTGGAAGCGCAGTAATGTGTGGAGCTGACCAGTACTAATAGGCCGAGGACTTGACCACAAAGCATCATGCTCGCGTCCACTAGGCAATTCTGAGACAGCAAACATTGTTTGTGTGTTTCATAGGGTTACGGCGGTTATGGCGAAGGGGAAACACCCGGTTACATTCCGAACCCGGAAGTTAAGCTCTTCAGCGCCGATGGTACTGCACCGGGGACGGTGTGGGAGAGTAGGTCACCGCCGGACAATCTTTTATGTGGGCCCTCACCGTTGGTGGGGGCCCTCATGCATTTCCGGGCTTCACGCGTTTCTGGGCTTCGCGCATCTTGCGGTGCTCTCACTACCGGTGGAGGCCTTCGTGGTTTCCTGTTTCGTGTGTTTCCTGAGGCCTTCACCGTGCGGTGGGGGTCTTTCGTGCTTTCCCGGGCTCCCGCCGTCGGCGAGCCGAATGCTCTCATCGGGCGATCACCCGCACATGAGTTTCCCCGCCGCGGAGATCGCCTGCCCAACCGCCGGGGAGTTGAGCTGCACCACCACCTGCCGGCGCCCGTCCTCGCTGCTCATCGCGACCCCGGAATACCCGTAGATCAGCCCGGAGTGGTTCCACACGCGGGCGCCGCAGGACAACCTGTCGGCGTACACGCCCATGCCACCCGACTGCTTCAGCGCGGACCCGTCCGGCAGAGGTGTCGCCCCTTTGCCGGCGACCCGCGTCCCCACCCCGGAGGGTCTCGTACCCCTGCCGGAGGTTCGTGGGCCCGGTGCGAAGAGGGCCTCATACAGGGTGCCCACGTCCCGGGTGGTCGAGACGAGGCCTCCGGCGGCCCAGAAGATGGAGGAGTTCACGGTCGTGGATCCGGGACCGTCGCCCTGCCTGCCCCGGGCCAGCCTCCCCGGCAGGAGGTCCCGGGGGAGTTCGGTGTCACGTAGCCGCAGGGGGCCGGTGACGCGCTCCGACAGCGCCTCGGAGTAGCTCTGTCCGGTGATCTTCTCGATGATCATGCCGAGAAGGATGAAGTTGCCGTTGGAGTAGCGGTTGACCCCCCTCTTCCCCGGCTTCCCGCCATAGCCGAGCAGTTCGCGTGGCGGCCAGTCACGCGTGTACTGGCCGCCGTCCACGACGGCGTCCGTGAAGCGGGAGTCGGTGAGGTAGTCCGGTATCCCGCTGGTGTGGGTGAGGAGTTGCTCGACGGTCACCCTGTCCGCGCCGGGCAGCACGCCGGGAAGGAGCTTCCCCAGCCTGTCGCCGAGCGCGAGCCGTCGCTCGCGGACCAGTTGCAGCACGATCGTGGCGGTGAAGGTCTTGGTGACGCTCGCGATCCGGAAACGGTGGTCGACCCGCATGGGGGTTCTCGCGTCGAGGTCGGCGAACCCGGCGGCGGCCTCCCGGATCCTCCCGTCGTCACGGACGTGGACGACGGCCCCCGGGGATCCGGACGACACCAGGTCGTCCGCGATGGCCTGGACGTCGGAGGCCGTTCCAGGGACCCCGGACGACCGTGGCGTGCCGGAGGGGGGAGGTGTGCCGGGCGTGGCGGTCACGGCCGTGCGGGTGGAGGGGGAGCAGGCGGTCACCGCGATCATCAGGGAGATCGCACCCAGAAGGGCCGCACGCATGCGATCTCCCCCTTTCCGTGTGCCCGCACCGTCGAGGTCATGACGGTACAAGCCCGTGGCCCGGAAGGGAACTTCCCGGAGGAAACGGACGGATGAACCCGTCCCCTGCGGGGCCCGCCCGACGCGATGAAGACGGCGGGAAGGCCCTTCGCGCGAGATCCGGGTGCGACGTTCGGGTCACCCCGGCGCGAGCCCGCCGTCCACTGCCCGTCCTGCCCGTCCTGCCCGTCCGCGACCCGTCCGCCGCCGTGCCCCGTGGACGCGAGACCACGCGACGGCCGTGCCCCGTGGACGCGACCGCGCGGCGACCGGCCGGGCGGGATCTCTGATGATTCTCTGATCTGCGCTGTCTAGCTTCGTGGTGAGCGATGTGCCGGTCATGCGACGGCGTGCCGCCTCGGACGAGTTCGAAGGCCCGCGAGGGTCCAGGAAACGCCTCGGAAGAGACCCCGAAGAGATCCGGAATCGCGGAGACGCCGCGCCGGCCCGCGTGAATCCAGAGGAGCCGACATGAACGTGCCCGTCGAGCCGCCGTTCCCGCACGCCTTCCTCGAAGCGCTGCGGAGCTCGCCCGGCGACCCGGCCTTCGAGCAGGGGGACAGGATCGTCTCGCGAGGCGAGCTGCTGGAGACGATCCGGCGGCTGGCGGGGGCGATGCACGACGCCGGGCTGGGGCCCGGCCGGGCCGTCGCCGTCCGCACGGGCGTCTCCCCCGAGGCGTTCGCCGCCCACCTGGCCGCCCACGCGCTGGGCTGCCGGGTCGTGGGCATGCGACCCGGCTACCCCGAGGCGCATCTCGCCCATGTGCTCGGGCTGGGGATCGACGCCCTCCTCCTCGACCGGTCCACCGTGACGCCGGAGCTGCTCCGGGCCGCCGGACCCGTCACGCTGCTCTCGCTCGGATCGTGTCCCTCGTCGGTGCCGGCGGTGGACCTGCTCGCCGGCACCGGCGAGGGGCGGCCCCTCGTCGTCGCGGCCCGCACGGACGACGTGGCCGCCCTGAGTTTCACCAGCGGCAGCACCGGCCGTCCCAAGGGCTGCGCGATCACCTACCGCGCGCTCGGCGAGCACTGGTCGTGGCAGCCCCGCCTGTGGTCCCCGGCCACGGCGGAGCTGGCCGCGGGCTTCGGGCGCTACATGCTGTTCGGCACCCTGGCGAGCATGGTGGTCATGGACTTCCTGGGACTGTGCCTGCTGGGCGGCGGCACCGCGGTGATCCCCGACGACGACGGGCGGCCCCTGTTCCCGTATGCGATCGAACGTCATCGGATCACCGGCTCCATCGTGACCGTGCCGCGGCTGTGCGCGATGCTCGACCTGCTCCGGGACGAGCCGGTCGACGTCGGCTGCCTGCGCGCGCTGATGGTCTCCGGGTCGCCGCTCGGCCCGGGGCGCCTGGCGGAGGCCGTGGACCGGCTCGGCCCGGTGGTCTACCAGGGGTACGGGCAGACCGAGGCGGGCCTGATCTCGGTGCTCACTCCCGCCGACATCGCCGCGTTTCCGGACGACGCCCCGCTCTCGGTCGGCCGGCCGTACCCGGGGGTCGAGATCAGCGTGCGCGACGAGGAGGGGCGCGAGGTGGCCGCCGGGGAGAGCGGTGAGGTCCACGTGCGCAGCCCGTACCTGATGTCGGAGTACTGGGGGGATCCGGAGGAGACCCGCGACACCCTCAAGGACGGCCTGCTGCGCACCCGGGATCTGGGCCACCTGGACAAGGAGGGTTTCCTGCACCTCGCCGGCCGCACCCGCGACGTGATCCTCGTCAACGCGATCGTGGTGTACGCGGGAGCCGTCGAGCGGGTGCTGAGCGGCCATCCCGACGTCGCCGAGGCGTACGTCGCCGGAGCCCCGGACGAGCTGACGGGAGAGGCCGTCCACGCGTTCGTCGTACCGGCCGAGGGCAGGGCCCCCGACCGCGACGCGCTGGCCGCGCTGGTGGGCGACGAACTCGGTGAGGGCAGCGTCCCCTGGACGATCACGGTGCTGCCCTCCGTCCCGGTCGCCGTGAGCGGCAAGCCCGACAAGCGGGCGCTGCTGGACCTGCTCGACCCGCGGGCTCTCTGATCGTTCTCTGAGAATTGCCCGCCAACACTGGGGACGTCCGTTCGACCGGATCGCTGTGACGGAGGTGTACGTGCCGGACGACGCGCTGGACTACGTGGTGATCGGTGCAGGCCCCGCGGGGCTGCAGCTGGGGTACTTCCTCGGCAGGGCGGGACGAAGCTACCTGATCCTGGAGGCGGGCCCCGCGCCGGGCACCTTCTTCCGGACCTTTCCGCGCCACCGGCAGCTCATCTCGATCAACAAGAGGTACACCGGGACCGACGACCCGGAGCTCAACCTGCGGATGGACTGGAACTCGCTGCTGTCGGACGATCCCGCCCTGCTGTTCACCCGCTACAGCGACCGCTACTTCCCCGGCGCCGACGACATGGTCCGCTATCTCGCCGACTTCGCCGCGGCCTGCGACCTGCGCGTCACCTACGACGCCCGCGTCTCCCAGGTCACCCGCGACTCCGGCACGGGTCACTTCCTGGTGACCGACGAGCGCGGCCGGACCCACGAGGCCAGGCGGCTGGTCGTCGCGACCGGGGTCAGCCGGCCCAACGTCCCGCCGATCCCGGGTATCGAGACGGCCGAGCCCTACGGCACCTTCTCCACCGACCCGTCCGGGTACGTGAACCAGCGGGTGCTCGTCATCGGCAAGGGCAACTCGGCGTTCGAGACGGCCGACAGCCTGGTCGAGACGGCCGCGGTGATCCACGTCGCCGGGCCGAGCTCCGTCCGGCTGGCGTGGCGCACCCACTTCGTCGGGCACCTGCGCGCGGTCAACAACAACTTCCTCGACACCTACCAGCTCAAGTCCCAGAACGCGATCCTGGACGGTGACGTCAAGCGGATCGAGCGCCAGGCCGACGGCTCCTACCTGGTGACGGTGAGCTTCGCCCGCGCCGACGAGGTCACCAAGGACATCCCGTACGACAAGGTGATCGTCTGCGCGGGTTTCCGGATCGACGCCTCGATCTTCTCCGACGGGTGCCGTCCGGAGCTGACGATCAACGACAGGTTCCCCGCGCTCACCCCCGCCTACGAGTCGGTGAACGTGCCCGACCTCTACTTCGCCGGGACCGTGACGCAGTCCCGCGACTTCAAGCGCGGCACCAGCGGGTTCATCCACGGCTTCCGGTACGGCACCCGGGCGCTGCACCGCATCCTGGAGAACAGGTACCACGGTGCCGACTGGCCCGGCCGTGAGCTCCCGGCCGATCCGGAGGCGCTCGCGGCGGCGGTGCTCGAACGGGTCAACCGCAGTTCGGCGCTGTGGCAGCAGTTCGGGCTGCTGGGCGACGTCGTCGTCCTCGACGGCCGCGGCGGGGCGCGCTACCTGGAGGAACTGCCGGTCGATCTGGAGGGGCCGCCGATCGGCGACGGCGGTCACTTCACGATCACGCTGGAGTACGGGCCGGAGCACGACAAGGTCGATCCGTTCGACATCGCGGTGGGCCGGATCCGGCAGAACGACGCCGAGCGCGCCTCCGAGGGCCACTACCTGCACCCGGTGGTGCGGCACCACCGGGCCGGCGCCCCGCCCGCCGTCCACCACGTCACCGAGAACCTGGAGAACGAGTGGACCTCCCGGGAGACGCACGTCGAACCGCTCCGCGCGTTCTTCGCCCGTCAGGTCGCCCCGGTCCCGGCGTGACGGACGCGAGGACGTCACGGGTGACGGACGGGCGCTCCCCGCATGTGACGGAGGGGAGAACACAGGTGGTCCCGGCGGCGGCGCGGACCCCGCGCGAGTTCGAGGCCGCGGCCCGCGCGCGCCTCGCCCCGGAGTACTACGACTACTTCGCCGGAGGCGCGGGGGACGAGGTCACCGTAGGGGCCAACGAGGCCGCGTTCGGGAGGCTCTCCCTGCTGCCGCGGGTGCTGCGCGGCACCGGGAGACCCCGGACCGACGTCACCCTGCCGGGCGGCCGGGCGGCCATGCCCGTGCTGGTGGCGCCGACCGCGTTCCACCGGCTCGCCGCCCCCGAGGGTGAGCGGGCCACCGCGCGGGCGGCCGCCGCCGCCGGAACGATCATGATCGTGAGCATGGCGTCCACCGTCGCCGTCGGGGACGTGGCCGCGGCGGCGCCCGGGGCCACCCTGTGGTTCCAGCTCTACGTCCAGCCGGACATGGCCTTCACCGAGACGATCGTGCGGCGCGCCGAGGCGGCCGGGTGCCGGGCGCTGGTCGTCACGGTGGACTCACCGGTCCGCGGCCTGCGGGACCGGGAGCGCCACCACGGCTTCCAGGACCTGCCCGAGGGGATGGCCTGCGAGAACCTGCGCGACGGCGGGCGGGTACGGCCGATCGTCATGTCGCCGGAGATCTCCTGGGAGCACATCGGCCTGCTCCGGGAGATGACGGCGCTCCCGATCCTCCTCAAGGGCGTCGCGCATCCCGCCGACGCGCGCCTGGCGCTCGACCACGGCGTCTCGGGGCTGATGGTGTCCAACCACGGCGGCCGCCAGCTCGACACGATCCCGGCCGCCGTCGACCTGCTGCCGGAGATCGTGGCCGCGGTCGGCGGGGCCGTCCCGGTGCTGATGGACGGGGGCGTCCGGCGCGGCACCGACGTCCTGAAGGCGATGGCGCTGGGCGCCGGCGCGGTCGCGGTCGGCCGCCCGGTGATCTGGGGCCTGGCCGCGGACGGCGAGCGCGGCGTGACCCGCGTGCTCGACCTGCTCCGCTCGGAGATCGAGCAGGCGCTCACCCTGTGCGGCTGCGCGTCGGTCCACGACCTCGACCCGGGAATGGTGCGGCGGTCATGCCGGTGAGCGCACCGGTGAGGGCGGTCGCGGTCGCCGCCGCCACGGCCACCGTGCTGAGCCTGCCCCGATGGCTCCCCGCCAGGATCGTGGCGCTGCGGACGCGGGTCTTCGCCCGGATCAACGGGGAGGAGGGGATCACCGTCCCCGGGGACCTGATCGGTGTCGAGAGGTTCAGGGAGGTCTACTCCCACCCGGCGGCGGGCGGCCGGAGCCGGGGGGCCGCGCTGTCGGACCTGTTCTGGTACTGGCTGTCGCCCGGCGCCGAGATGCACCAGGAACACCTCGAGGCGGGAGAACGGTACGACGCGGTCGCCCGGGCCACGCGCGGTTTCCTCTCCGTGCCGCGCGTGGAGGCCGAGGAACTCACCCGCCGCTGCGTCGCCCGGACGCTGCGGGACACGGTGGGGGACAAGGGGGGACCGGTCCGGCTGCGCGACCTGATGATGCCGGTCTGGGCGGAGTTCTACTACGAGCTCGTCTTCGGCGAGCCGTGCCCGCCGGTGGCGCGTGACCTGATCGTGGGCAACGCGGACGACGTCGTGACCGCGCTCAAGTGCTGCGGGCTGCGGCACATGGACCGGCGCGACCGGCTGACCCGCCACCTCGCCGGCCTGCTGCCCAAGGTGCGCGACCGGCTCCCGGAGGGGCTGTCGGCCCGGGAGCAGGCCCTCTACCTGCAGGGGACCTTCTTCAACACCGCGGTCGTCCAGATGTCGGAGGCGATGGCCCACCTGCTGATGGTCCTCGCCCAGCACCCGGACGCCCAGGCCGGGGTTCTCGCGGGCGACGAGCGGGGAGACGAGCGGGGTGGCGAGCGCGGCGACGGGCAGGGCGACGAGCGGGGTGGCGAGCGCGGCGACGGGCAGGGTGGCGAGCGGGGGGACGGGCGGGGGGACGAGCGCCACCTCGACCGCGTCATCTCCGAGACGCTGCGGCTCTACCCGCTCTTCGGTGTCGCCCACCGCGTCACCACCGGCGACATCCCCCTCGACGAGCACACGACGATCCCGGCCGGCTCGGTCCTGTGCTTCGACTATCCCGCCTTCCACCGCGAGGGCTTCTCCGACCCCGGCCGTTTCGATCCCGGCCGTTTCGGCGCGGACCGCTCGCACGCGAACCACTCGCATCTGGACCACTCGCACCTGGACCGTCCCGCTCGGCAAAGGCCCTCTCAGCAAAGGCCCGCTCGGGAACGGCCGGAGCCGGACCGCCCGGCCCCCGGCTGCCCCGCCTCCGGCCGTCCCGCCCCCGGCCGCTCCCTCCCGGCCCGGCCCGCGGCCCGGGAGCTCAACCACATCCCGTTCGGCGTCGCCGCCAACCGCCCCTGCCCCGCCTGGCGGCTGGCGCCGATCACCATGCGGGTCGCGGCGCGGGAGGTCCTGCGCGCGTACGCCCTCGACTCCTCCGCCTCCCACACCCGGTCGATGCCCAACCGGGGACCGTGCCTGCTCGTCCCGAGGGGTGCCCGCACGGGGGCGGCCCATCGGGCGACGCTGCGGTTCATGCGGTTCCGCGACCGGTGGGAGGACGTCTGGCGCAGCCTCGTACAGCTCGTCCTCGGCACCTACATGGTCTGGGACGCGCGCAGGCAGCGGCTGTGTGAGCGCCACTTCGCGGAGGCCGGCCGTCCGGCCGGCGCGGAGAGCAGATGATCGTCCGGACCACGAGCGGAGAAACGGTTATGCCCACCCTGGCACAGGTCACCGCCGACGACCCGAACCTCCAGCTGATCCTCAAAGTCCTGCCCGCCCTGGTCGTCATCCTGCTGGCCGCGGCGATCTGCGGCCGGCTGGCGATCATGCTGATGCAACCGCGCGTCCTCGGCGAGATGGTCGCCGGCGTCCTCCTCGGCCCGACGCTGTTCGGCCGGCTGTTCCCCGAGGCCCAGGCGGCCGTGTTCCCCGCCGACGTCAGGCCGGTCCTGTACGTGCTGAGCACCATCGGGCTGACGCTGTACATGTTCCTGGTCGGTGCCGGGATGGAACACGGCACGGGAACGGACGGCCAGGGCCGCCGGGCGGCGACGCTGGCCGTCTCCGGTATCGTCCCCGCCCTGCTCCTCGGCTCCTGCACCGGCCTGCTCCTGTGGGACATGCTCTCGCGCCCCGACGTCAGCCGGTGGGAGTTCGCCCTGTTCGTCGGGGGAGCGCTGTCGCTGACCGCCTTCCCCATGCTCGCCAGGATCCTGTACGAGCGGGGACTGGAGAACTCCCCCCTCGGGAGGCTGACCCTGGTGGCGGCCGCCATCGACGACGCCCTCGCCTGGTGCATCCTCGCCGTGCTGTCGGCGATGCACCTGGACGCGGGTGCCGGTGACGCGGTGCGCACCATCGTCCTGACGGCGCTGTTCGCGGTGGTGATGCTGAAGGTGGTCGCGCCGCTGCTGCGGCCCCTGGGCGAGGGCGTCGCGCGGACCGGCGGCCTCGGCCCCGGCGCCATGTACGCCGTCGTCCTGGTCCCGCTCACGGCGGGCTGGCTCACCGACTGGATCGGGGTCTACGCGGTCTTCGGCGGTTTCCTCGCCGGGCTGGCGATGCCCCGCGACCCGGCGTTCCGCAAGGCGCTGCACGGCCGCATGATGGACGTCGTCTCGACGCTGCTGCTGCCGGTCTTCTTCACCTTCTCCGGGCTGAACACCCACCTCGACGGCATCGCCGGCGGTCCCATGCTCCTGGCGTTCGCCGCGATCCTGGCCGCGGGCTTCTGCGGGAAGTACTTCGGCTGCTCGCTGTCGATGCGGGCGCTGGGATTCGGCTGGCGCGAGTCGTACGCGGTGGGGGCGCTCATGAACGCGCGGGGGCTGATGATCCTCATCTTCATCAACATCGGCCTGGCGCAGGGCATGATCACGCAGGAGCTCTTCGCCATCCTCGTGCTGGTGGCCATCATCACCACCGCGGGAGCCCTGCCGCTGTACAAACTCGCGCTTCCGGAGCGTCACGAACGCGCCCACGGATCCGAGCCTGCCGGACCGGACACCCGCTCCCTGGAGGAAAAGGCGGAGAAATCCCATTCCTTGTGACCGCCCGAACGCGGTGAACGCCCTGAACACCCCGAACGCAGCGCGAATATCGTTTCGTGATCGGCCGACCACGCTGCGAGCATTGCCGTGTAACTTTCAATTATTCTGGGAACTCTGGTAATTCGACGGGAGGAATGCCACGGTTGTTTCGTGGCTGTGACATGGGGGACATCCAGCTCGCTCGCTCGCCGGCTGCTCCTCGTCGAGGACGACCTCGAACTCGGGCACATGCTGGTCGGGGTGTTCACCGAGCAGGGATACACGGTCGACCTGGCCCCGGAGGGGCAGCGCGGCCTGCACCTGGGACTGAGCCGCCCGTACGACGTGATGATCGTCGACCGTGGTCTTCCGGCGGTCGACGGCATCGAGTTGCTGACGCGGCTGCGCCGGCGGGCCGTCACCGTGCCGGTGCTCGTGCTGACCGCCTTCGGCACGCTCGCCGACCGGGTCACCGGGCTCGACGCGGGCGCGGAGGACTACCTGGTCAAGCCGTTCGAGATCGACGAGCTGCTGGCCAGGGTGCGGGCGCTGCACCGCAGGAACCTCGACCACGCCAGGCTGCTGCCCCTCGGCGCCGGCTGGCTGGACTCCGACTCCCACATCGTGGGACTGCCGACCGGTGAGCAGGTGACGCTCTCGGGGCAGGAGTGCCGGCTGCTGAGCGCGCTGGCGACCCGTCCGCGGCAGGTGCACACGCGCGCCTCGCTGCGCCAGCGCGTCTTCGACGGCGCCCGGACGGAGTCGATCGTGGACACCTACGTCTACTACCTGCGCAACAAGCTGGGGGCGGACGTCGTGCGCACCGTGCGGGGCGTGGGATACCGCCTGGGCGGACTGTGAGGAGGCGCCGGCCTCACGAGCCGGAGCGCAGACTGCTGGTCCGGGCACGCCGCCGGATCACCGCGCAGGTGGCGGGCGCGATCTCGGTGATGTTCGCGCTCGTCGGGGTGATGGTGTACTGCGTCATCACCGGAGACCAGGACGCCTCCGCGCGGCGCGACCTGGCCGTCGCGGCCCAGCGCGCGCTCCTGTCGCGGCCCCCGCCCTGCGTCTGGCTGTTCGAACTGCGGGGCGGTACCGTGCTGAGATCTCCCGGCGCGCCGGCGGTGCTGCCGGTGCGCGCCGCGCTGCAGCGGGCCGCCGCAGGACACGAGCCCGGGGTCGGCCGGATCGAGATCGCCGGGCAGTCCTATCTCGTACGCACCCAGTGGCGTGGCGGCGTGGTGGTCCAGGCGGTGATGAACCTGCACTTCCAGGTCGCGGAGCGGCACCGCCTGCTGCGCGCGCTCGCCGCCGCGGAGGTCGCCGGCCTGATGGCCGCGCTGGTGGTCGGCCGGCTCGTCGCCCGGGGGGCGATCGCGCCGCTGGGAGAGGCCCTGATGCGCCGGCGCCTGTTCGCCGCGGACGTCAGCCACGAGCTGCGCACCCCGCTGACCCGCCTGCACGTCCGCGCCCAGATCGTCGCCCGCGGGCTGCGGCGGGGCAACGACCCGCTTCTCGTCGCGGACGAGGTCGACCGGCTGGTGAACGGCACCCGGCACCTGGGCGACGTGGTCGAGGATCTGCTGCTGTCGGTCCAGTTCGGTCAGCTTCGCCGGCCGTTCGGCCCGGTCGACCTCGCCGCGCTGGCCGAGGAGCTCGTCGTGGCCGAGGCGGCCCGCGCCGAGGCGCTCGGCGTGACGATCGAGGTACGGCGCCAGGGGCCGGGCGGTCATGTCGTGTGCGGGGCGCAGTCCGCGCTGCTCAGGGTGATCTCCGCGCTCCTCGACAACGCGCTCGCCCACACCCGTGCGGGCGGCCACATCCGGGTGGTCCTGTCCGGCGGCCCGGGGACGGTCCGGCTCGACGTCCGCGACGACGGTGTGGGTCTCGACCCCCGTGACGCCGAACGCCTCTTCAGCCGCTTCGTCGGCGGGGCCCGCAGCGGGGGCCTGGGCCTCGGTCTCGCCCTCGTCCGCGAGGTGGTGGACGGCCACGGCGGGACCGTCACCGCGGACGGGCGCCCGGGAGCCGGGGCGGTGTTCACCGTCCTGCTCCCCGCCGACCCCGCCGGGGCGGCGCGGCCGGACGGGATCCGAGGTCCGGGGCAGGGCCTCACCGGCACGGCGCGAGCGCGGGCCG
The DNA here is from genome assembly GCF_049844535.1 of Streptosporangium sp. DT93. NCBI lineage: Bacteria > Bacillati > Actinomycetota > Actinomycetes > Streptosporangiales > Streptosporangiaceae > Streptosporangium > Streptosporangium sp. DT93. The sequence goes on along the minus strand of NZ_JBNCLF010000025.1, from coordinate 105,014 downwards.
CACGCGGCACGAAGACCGGTGAGGCCCACGCTCGGCTCGGTGATCCGAACGGAACCTAGTGGGGGGCGAGGTCCAGGTCCTTGATCCTGGGGTCGCCCTCGTCGGCGAAGTAGTGGTCGGGCTCGGTGGTGTCGTCACCGTCGTGTGCCTTGGCGGCGCGCGCGACGAGCGTGCCGATCGCGGCGACGGCCAGGTTGACCGCCAGCGCGAGGATGCCCACGTAGATCGTCATCTTGGTGTCCAGGCCCAGCTTCTCCAGCGGGAACGCCGACCCGGCGAAGTGCAGCTTGCCGGTGGCCGGGTTGCCGATGTTGTAGAGCATGAGCATCCCGGCCCCCATGCCGGCGGCCCAGCCGGCGATCAGGCCGACGCGGTGGAACCAGCGGGTGTAGAGGCCGAGCGCCACCGACGGGAGCGTCTGCAGGATGATGACGCCGCCGATGAGCTGCAGGTCAATGGAGAAACCGGTGTCCAGGAACAGGATGCACAGCACCGCGCCGACCTTGACGAGCAGCGAGGTGATCTTCGAGACACGGGCCTCGTCGGCGTCGCTCGCGTTCGGCTTGAGGTACTCCTTGTAGATGTTGCGGGTGAACAGGTTCGCCGCGGCGATGGACATGATGGCCGCGGGGACCAGCGCGCCGATGCCGATCGCGGCGTAGGCGACGCCGGTGAACCAGTCGGGGAACATCTTGTCGAACAACTGCGGCACGATCGTGTTGTTGTCCTTGCCGATGGGCGTGATGCCGGCCGCGATGGCCATGAGGCCCAGCAGCGCGATCAGGCCGAGCAGCAGGCTGTAGGCGGGCAGCGCCGACATGTTCCGCTTGATCACGCCGCGGTTCTTGGACGCGAGCACGCCGGTGATGCTGTGCGGGTACAGGAAGAGCGCGAGCGCCGAGCCCAGGGCCAGCGTGACGTACTGGAGCTGGTTGTTGGCGTTGAGCAGGATGCCGTCACCGGGAGCGGGGCTGGCGGCGAACTTGGCCTGGGCGGCGTCGAAGATGCCCGACCAGCCGCCCTCGATCTGGGCGGGGATCGCGAAGATCGCGACCAGGATCACGATGTAGATCAGCGTGTCCTTGACGAACGCGATCAGCGCCGGCGCGCGCAGGCCCGACTGGTAGGTGTACGCGGCCAGGATCGCGAACGCGATGATGATCGGCAGGTGGCCGGTCACGCCCATCGACTTCAGCACGGCCTCGATGCCGACGAGCTGGAGCGCGATGTAGGGCATGGTCGCGACGATGCCGGTGATCGCCACCAGCAGCGCCAGCGTGGGCGAGCCGAAGCGGGCCCGTACGAAGTCGGCGGGGGTGACGAAGCCGTGCACGTGCGAGACCGACCACAGGCGGATCAGCACCAGGAACACGATCGGGTAGACCACGATCGTGTACGGCACCGCGAAGAAGCCCATCGCGCCGGCGCCCCAGAGCAGGGCGGGCACGGCCACGAACGTGTAGGCGGTGTAGAGGTCGCCGCCGACCAGGAACCAGGTGACCCAGGAGCCGAAGTTCCGGCCGCCCAGGCCCCACTCGTCGAGGCTGGCCAGGTCGTTGGGACGACGCCAGCGCGCAGCCATGAAACCCATGCCGCTGACCAGCAGGAACAGTGCCGAGAAAACGATGATCTCGGTCAGGTGCGCTTCCATCGGGTCACCGCCGCCGCTTCGTCATCTGGTAGACGATCGAGGTGCAGGTGACGCCGATCAGGATGAAGGCGAGCTGGAGCCAGTAGAACACCGGGAAGCCGAGAAGCCGTGGTTCGTCGGAGTTGTACAGGAACGGCAGCAAAGGCAGGATGATCGGCACGACGAGCAGCCAGTTCCATGGGCTGCGATCGCTTCGACCCTCTTTTGGAGTGGTCAACACGGTCTCCTCGGTCTGGAAAGGGACGTCCCGACAGGACGGTCCCGTTCGGCTGACCGGCAGCGTAATTACACGACCGTTTCATTCAGGTCACCGAGCGCCGAGTGGAGTGGTCCGCGCGACGAACGGTAGGGGGGGCGCGTCCGTTCCGGACGTCACCGGCGTCCCCGGGGCGCGGCTCCGCGATCACCTGCGGTTCGGCGACGGATCCCGACCGGTCGCCGAACCGGGGATCGCCTCCCTTGACAGAGGGAGGGGCGTCGGGACGCGCAGGTCACACCGGGTGCGCCCCCGCGGTCCTCTCCGCGGCCGTCCTCGGCTCGTGCCGCACGTCGCCGGGCAGGGACGGCTTCCTGGTCCAGGCGGCGAACTCCACCAGGATCCCGTCGGGGTCCTTGAAGTAGATCGACCTGACGAAGACGCCCTCGTGCATCTCCGGGGCCACGCCGAACTCGCTGTCGTCGTGGTTGAGGATCACTCCCACGTCCACGCCCTTGGCGATCAGCCGGTCTCGGTACTCCTCGATCCGGTCCGGGGAGACGTCGAGGGCGACGTGGTTCATCGAGCCGACCGCGGAGAGCAGCTCACCCCGGTCGGGCAGGTTCTTCGGCGCGGAGATGCCGGGCACCGCCTCGGGCGCGTCCGGGAACCAGAAGAAGGCCAGCGCGTCACCCCCGCCGCAGTCGAAGAAGAAGTGCTGCCCCCACCCCATCGGCAGCTCGATCGTCTTGATCAGGGGCATGCCCAGGACGCCGGAGTAGAAGTCGACCGTCCGTCGCATGTCCGAGCACACCAGCGCCAGATGGTTGATGCCGCGAAGCTCGAACTCCGTGTTGTCCGCCATGGTCTTCTCGCCTCTCCCGAAACGGTCCTCACGCGGTAACCACCTGCTTACCACGTCCCGGGCCGGGAGGGACGCACCGAACCGGGCGGGTTTCCCTCGCCGGCGGGTCGTGACGGCGCCGCCGGTCGCGGCGGGGGGTGGAGGCGCCGAGCAGGACGGCGCCGAGCACCCCGGCCGCCCCGGCGAGCTGGCCGCCCGACAGGGACTGCCCGAGCACCGCCCAGCCGAGCCCGGCCGCGACCACCGGGCTGAGCAGCCCCAGCAGGGTGAGCCGGATCGGGGCCAGGGAGGTCACCCCGCGAAACCACAGGAAGTACGCCAGTGCCGTACCGGCGACGGTCAGGTAGCCGAATCCGGCGAGGTTCGTCCCGGTCGGTGCCGGTGGCATGCCCTCGACGAGGAGCGTGGCGGGCAGCAGGAGCAGCCCTCCGGCGGTCAGCTGCCAGCCGGTGAGGGCCAGCAGGGCGGTGCCGCGCCGGGCGTACCCCTGCGGGGTGCCCCAGCGCCGGCCCAGGACGGTGCCCAGCGACATCGTGACCACCCCGCCGCCGGCGGCGGCCAGCCCGAGCGGATCGAGCGCCACGGCCGAGCGCAGCACCAGCAGCGCCACCCCGGCGACCCCGATCACGGCGGCGGCCACGGAGCGGGACGGCGGGCGCTCGCCGAGCAGCGGGAACGCCAGGGCCGCGACCGCGAAGGGGGCGAGCCCGCCCACGACGGAGGCGACCCCGCCGGGCAGGCGGTAGGCCGCGACGAACAGCAGGGCGAAGAACAGGCCGATGTTGAGGGTGCCGAGGACGGCCGAACGCCACCACCAGGCTCCCCGGGGCAGCGCGAGCCGCCCGCCGAGCACGGCGACGGCGGCGCAGAGCAGCAGGCCGGCCGGCAGGGCCCTGACCGCGCCGGCCAGCAGCGGGCGATGGTCGGGCAGCAGCTCCGTGGTCACCAGGTACGTCGTGCCCCACAGCATCGGCGCGAGGGCACTGGTCGCGACCAGCCGCATGTCTCTCATAACTAAGTATCTTAGCTCTAAGCTAATTATCCGCAAGCTATCCTGGGCGCGTGACGGAGGACGTGACGGAGGACGTGACGGAGGACGTGACGGAGGACGTGACGGAGGACGTGAAAGAGGACGTGAAAGAGGACGTGACAGGGGGCGCCGTTCGCGACGACGTCGACCGCATCGTCATGCAGTGGGCGCGCGAGCGTCCCGAGCTGGAGACCGGGGCGATGGAGGTGTTCGGCCGCATCGGCAGGCTCGCCCGTGTCGCCGGCGACATCCAGGAGGCGGTGTACGCCGGTTTCGGGGTCAGCCGGGGGGAGTTCGACGTGCTGGCGACGCTGCGCCGGGCGGGGGCGCCGTTCCAGCTCTCCCCGAAGGAGCTGTCGGCCTCGCTGATGCTGACCTCGGGAGGCATGACGGGGCGGCTCGACCGGCTGGAGCGGGCGGGGCTCGTCACCCGTTCCCCCGACCCGGAGGACCGGCGCGCCCTGGTGATCACCCTGACCGATCGCGGGCGCGAGGTGGCCGACGGGGCGGTGGCGGCCGGCCTGGCGGCCCAGCGCGAGGTGTTCGACCGGCTCCCCGCCCGTGACCGCGAGCGGCTCGCCGGCCTGTTGCGCGACCTGCTCGCGGCCACGGGCTCCGACTCGTCCGGTCCCGGCCGGTCCGACCGGCCGGCCTGACGGGGGCTCGGCTCGGCCGGTTTGGGAGAGGTTCGGGTGAGTTCGCCTGATTCGCCTGATGGGGGACTGGTTTCGGGAGGGCCGGTAGGGGGGTGGATCCGGTGGATTCTGCCCTCTCTGTCCCGACGGCTTGACCCGTAGGATATCTCCTACCTATTGTTCGGGCATGGCGATAACCCACATTCAGGTGCTCTCCCTGCCCGTCGCGGACCAGGAGCGGGCCAGGAACTTCTACGTCGGCACGCTCGGCTTCGACCTCGTCGGGGACAACCTCATGGGCCCCGACCGGCGGTGGGTGCAGGTGGCCCCCAAGGGTGCCGCCACGTCGATCACGCTCGTGTCCTGGTTCGACACCATGCCGCCCGGCTCCCTCAAGGGCCTGGTGCTGGAGACCGACGACCTCGAGGGCGACGTCGCCGCGCTGGGCGAGCGCGGCGTGGCCGTCGAGGGCGGCATCCAGGAGTCGCCCTGGGGCAGGTACGTCACGTTCGACGACCCCGACGGCAACGGGATCGTGCTGCAGGCCACGGCGGCGGACGTGTCCGCCCGTGGCTGAGGCGGACGTGTTCGCCGCGGTGGCGAGCCCCACCCGGCGGCGGCTGCTCGGCCTGCTCCTGGAGCACGGTCCCACACCCGTCCAGGAACTGGCCGACCACTTCGACATGCGCCGCCCGAGCCTGTCGGAGCATCTCAAGGTGCTCAAGGACGCGGGCCTGGTGGTCGAGCGCAGGGCGGGCAGGCAGCGGCTGTACTCCCTGCGCCCCGAGCCGCTGCGGGAGATGTCCGCCTGGCTCACCCCGTACGAGAGGTTCTGGCGGGAGAGGCTCTCCAGCCTCCGCGATCTCCTGGACGCCGAGGACGCCGAGGACGCCGAGGATGCCGAGGACCGTGATGTCTGACCCCACCGTGATCAGGACCGACCAGTACCTCGCCCACCCGCCGCGCAAGGTCTGGCGCGCGCTCACCGACCCCGGCCTGCTGGCGCGCTGGCTGATGCCGTGCGACTTCAGGCCGGTCGTCGGTCACCGTTTCACGTTCAGGACCGAGCCGCGGCCGAACCGGGGCTTCGACGGCGTCGTGCACTGCGAGGTCCTCGCCCTCGACACCGAGCGCCTGATGCGGATCTCCTGGTGCGGCGGGGGGCTCGACACCACGGTCACCTGGACGCTGGAGGCCGAGGGGCACGGCACCAGGCTGTTCCTGGAACACGCCGGTTTCGACCCGGACGACCCGATCCAGCGGAGCACGTACACCATTCTCGACGGCGGCTGGCGGTCACACGTCCTGAGCAGGATCGAGAAGGTGCTGACGGACGCCTGAGGTCCCTTCCGGAGAGCACGGCCCTCAGGCGGGTCGTGCCCTCCGGAAGGGGCGCTTTCCGGAGGGCACGACCACCGGGGAAGGCGCGACTCCTTTCGAGGGCAGGGCGTTCCCCGAAAGGCCGGGCGTTTTTCGGAGGGCACGGGGACCGTCCCGGCCGCGTCCTCCGAGGAGTCGCCGAAACATGACAGAGGATGTCCTCTTTTCGCGCCACGCTCGCACCATGAACAGAACGCTGGAAGGAAAGGTGGCTCTCGTCGCGGGGGCGACGCGGGCGACGGGCCGGGGGATCGCGGTGGAGCTGGGCGCGGCGGGCGCCACCGTCTACTGCACCGGCAGGAGCACCCGGCAGGGGAGCTCGGAGATGAAGAGGCCGGAGACGATCGAGGAGACGGCCGAGCTGGTGACCGGCGCGGGCGGGAAGGGCATCGCGGTCCAGGTGGACCATCTGGAGCGGGAACAGGTACGCGCCCTGGTGGAGCGGATCAGGCGCGAGCAGGGCAGGCTCGACCTCCTCGTCAACGACGTCTGGGGCGCCGACCCGATCACGGAGTGGAACGTCCCGATCTGGACGCACTCCCTCGACGACGGCCTGCGGATCCTCCGCCTGGCCGTCGACACCCACCTGATCACCAGTCACCACGCGCTGCCGCTGCTGATCGAGAACCCCGGCGGCCTGGTGGTCGAGGTGACCGACGGCACCCTGGCGTACAACCTCGCCAACTACCGGCTCTCGGCCTTCTACGACCTGGCCAAGATCTCGGTGAACCGGCTGGCGTTCATCCAGGACCACGAGCTGCGCCCGCACGGGTGCGGCGCGGTCTCGCTGACCCCGGGCTGGATCCGCTCGGAGAGCATGCTGGAGGGTTTCGGCGTCACCGAGGAGAACTGGCGGGACGCCACGGTCGCGCAGCCGCACTTCGTGATCTCCGAGTCGCCCGCCTACACCGGCCGCGCGGTCGCCGCCCTGGCCGGCGACGACGACCGGATGCGCTGGTCGGGGCAGACCGTCTCCAGCGGGCAACTCGCCCAGGTGTACGGCTTCACCGACCTCGACGGCAGCAGGCCCGACGCCTGGCGCTACATCGAGGAGGTGGAGAGCAAGGGCAAACCCGCCGACGCCACCGGTTACCGCTGACCGCCGACCCCACCGGCTACCGCCGACCCCACCGGCTACCGCCGACCCCACCGGCTACCGCCGACCCCACCGGCTACCGCCGCCCGCCGGCGCCACCGCTGCCGCTGATCGCCGACGCGACCGCCGATCGATACCGTCGCCCGCCGACGCGACCACGGCCGCTGATCGGTGACGTCACCGCTGCCCCGCGCGCCCGTCAGCCGTACAGGTCGCGCAGGAGGGCGGCGGCCTCGACGAAGCGGGCGCGCAGGGCGGGCGGGCCGAGGACCTCGGCATCCGGGCCGAAGCGGAGGATCTGGCCGAACGCCACCTCGGGCGACTCGACGGGCAGGCGGATCGTGATCCTGCCCTGCTCGTCGGGCTCGGTGGCGGACGCCAGTGCCTCGGCGAGGCCGGCGGGGTCGGAGAAGAGGGGGAGCAGGCGGTACCCGGCGGGACTGAGCCGGACGGTGACGCGATGGGCCAGCAGGGAACCGGCGAACCGGGCGGCCCTCTCGCCCCAGAACGCGGCCAGGTCGAAGGTGCCGTCCCGCTCGAAACGCCGGTCGGAGTGGATCTCGATCTCACCGAAGCGATCCACGCGGTAGATCGCGTGTCGGGTCGCGAGGTACCAGACTCCCGCCTTGAGCACCAGGCCGTACGGCTCCATGGGCCGCCGATCGTCCCCGGACGTCCCGGACGTCCCGGACGTCCCGGGAGGTCCGGACGGCCCGGACGGCCCGGACGGCCCGGACGGCCCGGACGGCCCGGGAGGTCCGGACGGCCCGGGAGGTCCAAGGGGATTCGCCGGACCGGCCGTCCCGTCCGGCGTCGTGGATCCGCCGGGTGTCGCGGGGGTGGCCGTGCCGTCCCGCGTCGTGGACCCGGCGGGTTTCGCGGGGCCGGGCGTCCCGTCCCGCGCGGGGCGCCGGTAGGCGGCGGTGATCGGGTGATCCCCCCAGACCGCCCTGGCCAGCGGTGCCAGCGCGGCCGGTGGAGGCCGCTCGCTCACGAACCAGCCAGGGGCGTCCAGATGGAAGCGCTGCGCCGCGGTCGCGGGGGCGTTCCGGAGATCGGGGGAGAGGGCGGCCGAGGCCTTCAACCGCGCCGTGGCCGCCACCTCGCCGAGGCCCATCTCCCGCAGGGCCTCCGGAACACCCGACAGGAACAACGCCTCGGCCTCGGCGCGGTCCAGGCCGGTGAGGCGGGTGCGGTACCCGTCCAGCAGCCGGTAGCCGCCGCCGCGCCCGCGGTCGGCGTAGACCGGCACGCCCGCCTCCGACAGGGCCAGCACGTCGCGGTGGACGGTCCGCTCGGAGACCTCCAGCTCCCGGGCGAGGCCCGCCGCGGTCATCCCGCCACGTGCCTGGAGCAGCAGCACCAACGACATCAACCTGGCCGCGCGCATCCCCCGACCCTAACGCGGCGCGTCGGCCTCGTGATCGTGACAGGACGGCCGGGGGCCGGACAGCAGGACGGGACCGGGCCGGGACGAGGACGGAGGGCGGGGCCGGGACGGCAGCAAGGAGCCGGGAGGGGCCGGGAGCGGTGGATCGGGACGGGGCGAGGACGAGAGGGGCGGTGGGAAGGGATCGGGGCCGGCCGGGAGCGGTGGGTCAGGACGGGACGAGGGGCAGCACGATCGCCGAGGGGTGGGACGCGTCGTGGAAGACCTCGTGGTCGGTCGCGACCATCGTCCTGCCCGTCCCCAGCGGCTCACCGGTGCCGAGGTTGCGGGCGATCCTGGGATAGGCGCCGCCGGCGACGTGCAGGCGGATCCGGTGGCCCCGGCGGAAGCGGTGGCCGATCGGCCACAGGTCCACCCGGACCCGCCGGATGCCGTCGGCCCCGGCGACGGGATCGCCGGGGACCAGCCGCCGCACGCCCTCGCACACGTTGTAGGAGGCGCCCGACGGGTGGACGTCGCAGACCCGGACCACCACGTCGCCGTGCCCGGTGCCGGAGCGCACGTACAGGTCGGCGGAGACCGGGCCGATCATCTCGGTGTCCCGGCGCAGCGCGGGGCCGGTGTAGACGAGCACGTCGCGCCGGGCCTCCAGCCTCCGGTTGTCGCGCGGCTGCGAGTCGCCCAGCAGGACCGGCCCGGCCAGGGAGGGCGTCGGGTGCGCCGGGTCGTAGCGGAACCGGTCCGGGAGGGACGCCGCGCCGGCCGGGGCGTCCGGGGAGAGACCGAACCCCGGCCGCAGGTGCCAGCGCTGCTCCCGCATGCCCGGAACCGGCCAGTCGGGATGGTCGCGCCACTCGCCGGCGCCCGTGACGTACAGCCTGACGGGCTGCTCGCGCAGCCCCGACGGGTCGCCGAGCAGGTGGGCCCTGAACCAGGCCAGGGCCTCGGCGTCGGCCACCCGGCCGTGGCGCGGGTCGGCGTGGTACCACGGGCCGATCGTCAGGTACGGGCGCCGCCCCGCCGCCCGCATCGCCGTGTAGTCCTGGATCTGCCAGGGCAGGAACACGTCGTACCAGCCGCCGACCATGGTGACGGCGGCCTCCACCTCGCCCACCGAGGCGGAGAAGTCACGCCTGCCCCAGTAGGCCGCCGGGTCGCCGTGATGGGTCAGCAGGTCCTGGAAGAACGGCATCCCCCTGCCCGCCGACAGCACGTCCATCTCGCCGGGCGGGCGCCCGGACAGGGCCGCGCGCCGCGTCCTGCGCGGCGCGAGCAGGGCGGCGGCCCCGCCGAACGGCCGGTCCATGAGGGCCGTCAGCGTGCTCCACATCAGCGACGACTCCAGGGCGAACGCCCCGCCCACGTAGGCGGCGTCCCGGAACTGGGAGGCGGTCACCGAGGTGGACATCGCCTTGAGGTCCGGTCCGGCGAACGGGGCGATCGCCCACTGGGCATACCCCAGGTAGGAGGGGCCGTGCATGGCCAGGCTCCCGCCGTACCAGGGCCGGCCGCGCAGCCAGGCCAGCGTGGCCAGCCCGTCCTCGTGCTCGTGGCCGAGCGGGTCGAGCAGCCCGCCGGAGCCGAACCCGCCCCGGCAGCTCTGCATCACGACCTGGAACCCCCGGCGGGCGAACCCGCGCCCGAAGGCCATCCCGAACACGCCGCGCCTGCCGTACGGCGAGCGGATCAGGATCGTGGGGGGCCGGACCGCGCCGACCGGCGCGTAGCGGTCGGCCAGCAGCGTGACCCCGTCGGCCATCGGCACCGGAAGGTCGCGTTCGACCGAGACCCGGTGGACGGCCGTCCGCGGCCATGTGATCGTCGCCATGCGCCTCCCTCCGCGCCGTTCCCTCCCTCCTACTGGTAACAGAACGAGGATCGGCGGGGCCAGTGCGGACGGGTGCGAGGAACGTCACTCCCGCCCGCGTGTCCGTTCACACGGCCGTCCGGGCCGCCGCCCCCGCCACGGATTCGCGGGTGCCCGGCGTGGCCGTCTTGCATGATCACCGCTGTCGCCGGTACCCTGGCCTCATGCGACACCCGCTTACCCTTCAGTGGTGGCGCCGCTTCTAGGCGGCGCAGGTTTCGCATTCGCGAGCAGACGGACGGCCGCCCGGAGAGGCGGCCTTTTGCGTGTCCGCTCCCTCTCCGGGCCTCAGAAGATTCAAAGGGGCGATACCGCAGTGGAGACGAGCCGATATACCACCGCCGGCGGCATAGGGGTCGAGGTCACCGCGTCCGACGTGCCGGAGACGGTGCTCGAGGACGTCGTCACGACCCTCGGCGAGCGCCGGGGCGGGGTGCTCTCCTCCGGGATGGAGTATCCCGGCCGATACAGCAGATGGCACCTGGCCTACGTCGACCCGTGCCTGGAGATCGTCGCCAGGGGGCGGCGGATCTCCGCCAGGGCGCTGAACGCGCGCGGCAGGGTCGTGCTCCCGGCCGTCGTCTCCTGCCTGCTGGCGGCGGGGAAGCCGGTCGAGGAGCCGACCGCCGACCACGTCGAGGTCCACGTGGCCGCGTCCGAGGAGATCCTTCCCGAGGAGCTGCGCAGCCGCCGTCCCACGGTCTTCACCGCGATCCGTGAGGTCATCGCCGCCTTCCACGGCGAGAACGAGCACCTGGGACTGTACGGCTCCTTCGGCTACGACCTGGCCTTCCAGTTCGAGCCGATCAGGCAGGTGCTGCAGCGGGCCGCCGACCAGCGCGACCTGGTCCTGCACCTGCCCGACCGGATCATGGTGATCGACCGGAAGCGGGAGACCAGCAAGGAGTTCCGCTACGAGTTCACCGTGGACGGCGTCTCCACCCACGGGCTGGCCCGCGAGGGAGAGGCCGTGCCGTTGCCCCCGGCGCCGTCCGAGCTCCCCGCCGACCCCGAGAGGGGCTCCTACGCCGAGGTGGTCGCCGCGGCCAAGGAGAAGTTCGCCCGCGGTGACCTGTTCGAGGTCGTCCCCGGCCAGGTCTTCCACGCCCCCTGCACCGACCCGGCCGCCTTCTACCGGGGACTGCGCAAGGTCAACCCGGCGCCGTACGAGTTCCTGTTCAACCTCGGCGAGGGCGAGCACCTGGTCGGCGCCTCCCCGGAGATGTACGTCAGGGTCAGCGGCGACCGCGTCGAGACCTGCCCCATCTCCGGCACCATCGCCCGCGGCGCCAACCCGGTCGAGGACGCCGACGCGATCCGCACCCTCCTGTCCAGCGTCAAGGAGGAGTCGGAGCTGACCATGTGCACCGACGTGGACCGCAACGACAAGTCCCGGATCTGCGTGCCCGGCTCGGTCCAGGTGATCGGCCGCCGCCAGATCGAGATGTACTCCCGCCTGATCCACACCGTCGACCACATCGAGGGCAGGCTGCGGCCCGGGTTCGACGCGCTCGACGCCTTCCTCACCCACATGTGGGCCGTCACCGTCACCGGCGCCCCCAAGACCTGGGCGATGCAGTTCATCGAGGACCACGAGGCCACCACCCGCCGCTGGTACGGCGGGGCGGTCGGCTACATCGGCTTCGACGGCTCCATGAACACCGGCCTGACCCTGCGGACCGCGCAGATCCGCGGCGGCGTCGCCACCGTCAGGGCCGGGGCCACGCTGCTGTTCGACTCCGACCCCGAGGCCGAGGAGCGCGAGACCGAGCTCAAGGCCAGCGCCCTGCTCGGCGCCCTGGCGGCGGTCGGCGCGGCCCCGCAGGAGCAGGCCGCGCCCGCTCCGGACGCCGAACGGCCGGGAGAGGGGATGAAGGTGCTGCTCGTCGACCACGAGGACTCCTTCGTCAACACCCTCGCCGACTACTTCCGCCAGCAGGGCGCCGAGGTCGTCACGCTTCGCCACGGCTTCCCCGCCGAGATGATCGACGAGATCGCCCCGTCCCTCGTGGTGCTCTCGCCCGGTCCCGGCTGGCCCTCCGACTTCGGCCTGCCCGGCCTGGTCGGCGCGCTCTACGAGCGCGACCTGCCGGTGTTCGGCGTCTGCCTCGGCCTGCAGGGGATGGTGGAACAGGCCGGCGGCGCGCTCGAACTGCTCTCCTACCCCGAGCACGGCAAGCGCGGCAGGGTACGCAGGCTGGGCGGCAGCGCGCTGCTCGACGGGCTCCCCGAGGAGTTCACCGCGGCCCGCTACCACTCGGTCCACGCCAAGCAGCCGGGCGTGATCGGCTTCACCGCCACCGCCCTGACGCCGGACGGCGCGGTGATGGCGATCGAGGACGTGGAACGGCGCCGCTTCGCCGTGCAGTTCCACCCCGAGTCGATCCTCACCGCCGAGGGCGACGCCGGCGCGAAGGTCATCGCCAACGTCCTCCGGCTGTGCCGCCCGACCGTGTGAGAGGCCCGTCACCCGACCGGGTGAGAGGCCCGTCACCTGATCGTGCGAGGGTCCCGCGTCGCCCGGTCGTGTGAGAGGCCCGTCACCCGATCGTGCGAGGGTCCCGCGTCGCCCGACCGTGTGAGAATCCCGTCCTCGTTCATGTGAGAGCCCGGCCCCGGCCTGGTGAGGACCCCGCCGCCCGGTCGTATGAAAACCCCGCCGCCCGGCCGGGTAAAGAACTCCTACAGCGGGCCCGGCGCTCACCGGGCCCGCCCCTAGAGTTCTCGCAGACGAGGGCCGGGCGGGAACGCGAGGCGTGTGCGTGTGCCGCCGGGTCCGGCCGGATCGGGCGGCACGTCGCGGACGGGGGGAGCGGGCATGAGGCCGGACGGCGTTCTGCCCGTCGATTTGCCCGACGTCGTACGGGAGGCGCTGCTGGCGCCGCTGGTCGACCAGAACTGTCACGGCGTACGCCGCGACGACCTGAACCGGGCGCGGTTCGAGACGCTGCTCACCGAGACGGGCGTCCCGGCGCCTCCCGGAACCACGCACTTCGACACCCCGGCCGGGGCCGCGGTCCGCCGCTGGTGCGCGCCCGTCCTGGATCTTCCCCCGCACGTGCCGCCGGCCGTCTACCTGGCCCGGCGGGCGGAGCTGGGGGCCGCCGAGGTGAACCGGCGGCTCCTGGGCGCCGCCGGGATCGCCACCTTCCTGTTCGACGACACCGAAGACACCGAAGACACCGGCCACACCGGCCACACCGGCCACACCGACGGCACCGGCCACACCGGTGACGCCAAAGGCTCCGGCGGACCCGGTGGTTCCGGTGGTCGTGGTGCCTGTGAGGTGCTGCCGCCGGTGGAGATGGGGCACGCGGGCGGGGCGAACGCCGTCCAGGTGGCGATCGTCGAGCGGGCCGAGGAGGAGGTCGCCGGGAGCGCGGTCTCCGCGGTCGGCTACGTCTCCGCCCTCCCCCAGAACCTCGCCGCGCGGGCCGCCCGCGCCGTCGCCCTCAAGTCGGTCACCGCCCACCGGGGACTCCGTCCCGACGTGACCAGGCCGAGCAGGGGAGCGGTCATCGCGGCGGCGGCGCGGCGGCTGGCCCGTCCCGGGGAGGGCCTCACCGACCAGGTGCTGCTGCGTCACCTGCTCTGGACGGCCGCGGACGTCGCCAGGGAGTACGGGCGGCCGCTGCAGTTCCTCGCCGGGCACTCCGGCCCCGCCACCGACTTCGTCGCGGCCGTACAGCCGATGGGCGTTCCCGTCGTCCTGCTGCGCTGCCACCCGTTCCACCGCGGGGCGGCCCACCTGGCGAGCACCCTGCCGCACGTCTACATCGACGTGGGAGCCGCCCCGGCCCGCGGCGTCACAGGATCGGCCGCCGTGATGGCGGAGCTGCTGGAGTCGGTGCCGTTCCACCGGCAGGTGTTCGGCTCCGGCGGCCACGGCGTGGCCGAGACCTGCCACCTCGGCGCCCTGCACTACCGGCGCGGCCTGGCCGGGGCGCTGGCCGCGCGGCTGGCCGACGGCGAGTGGAGCACGGCCGACGCCGCCCGGGTCGCCCAGATGATCGGCTCCGGCAACGCCCGCCGCCTCTACCGGCTGTGAGGGTTCCCCGCCGGGAACCTGCCGATCCCGTGGGCCCTCAGGAAGCCGGGGACCTTGCGGGGCCGTGGCCCGACGATCCCCGGGGTTTCTGATTCCCCGAGGTTGAAGCCCTAGGATGTGGCGCGACCGACGATGTGACGAGGGGACCCAAGTGGCGGGCGATGAGGCGGCGGCACGTTTTCTCGACGACGTGACCGTGGAGCTGGTCAAGCACAGCGCCTCCGACTCCGACGTGCTCTGGGCCGCGCGGGTCTCGACCGCGGGGGAGCAGTCGCTGGAGGAGGTCGGCAAGGACCCGGCGCGCTCGAAGGGCCTGATCAACTTCCTGATGCGCGACCGGCACGGCAGCCCCTTCGAGCACAACTCGATGACCTTCCTCGTCTCGGCGCCGATCTTCGTCTTCCGTGAGTTCCACCGCCACAGGGCCGGCTGGTCCTACAACGAGGAGAGCGGGAGATATCGTGAGCTTCGTCCGTTTTTCTACGTTCCTGGTCCGGAGCGGAAGCTGGTCCAGGAGGGAAAGCCCGGGCAGTACGTCTTCGCGGACGGCAGCGCCGAGCAGCACAAGATCGTCACCGAGGTGATGGAGTCGTCGTACCGGGCCTCCTATGCCGCCTACCAGGAGATGCTGGAGGCGGGGATCGCCCGCGAGGTGGCCAGGGCCGTGCTGCCCGTCGGCCTGTTCTCCTCCATGTACGCGACCTGCAACGCCCGCTCGCTCATGCACTTCCTCTCGCTGCGCACCAAGAACGAGCAGGCCAGGGTGCCCTCGTTCCCGCAGCGCGAGATCGAGATGGTGGCCGAGAAGATGGAGGCCGCCTGGGCGGGGCTGATGCCCCTCACGCACGCGGCCTTCGTGGCCGCGGGCCGCGTCGCCCCGTGACGGCGCTCTGACCTGACACGCCCGCCCGGGGGCCGTCCCGGGAGCACCGCCGGGCCGGCCGACGGCCTCCCGGGGGGCACCGGGCCGGGTGGGGGAGCCGGGTCAGGGTGGGTCAGCCGGTGGTCTCCTGGCGGCGGGACAGGGCGGGCAGGACGAAGATCTCGGCGCCCGGGGGCAGCGCGCAGTCGAGGCCGCCGAGGTGGCGGGCGTTCTCACCGCAGACGAACAGGGCGATGTGGCGGCGGATGCCTCCGTAGTCGTCACGCAGGCGCTGTTCGAGGGCCGGGTGGACGCGGCGGAGGGTGTCCAGGGCGGAGCCCAGGGTCGGGTGGCCGTCCTCCCGGTCGGCGACGGCGAAGACGCGGATCTCGGAGGCGCCGGGGGTCTCGCCCGCCCAGTGCCGGAGCGGGGCGGGGAGGAGGAAGGTCACGAGCGTGACGGGCCTGGCCATCGGCTCAGCGCGCCGGGACGGACGCGAGGGGCGTCGAGGGTGCGGGCGGCCGCGAACCGCGACGGTCGTGCGGGCCGGGCCGGTCGCGGGCGGACCCGTGCGGACGGTGGTCGAGAGGGGAACACGGGCTGGGAGGGGAGCCCTGGCGCATGGCCATCTCCTTTCGGATCGGGCCTCATGCTGCCATGCCGTGCCGCGTCCCGCCGGGCTCTGCGTGATCTGACCGATCAATCCGGGGGATTTGCCCTTTATTGCCCAGGACTCGCCGACCCGGACCGGCGTCCGGGACCGTCCGGGACGCATCGCCGGGCCGGCGTCCGGGACTCACCGTGCCGGGTCCACGTCCGGGACCGTCCGGGACGCATCGTGCGGGCGGACGCCCGGAGCCCCCCGTGCCGGGCCGGCGTCCGGGACCGCGCGGGACGTGTCGTGCGGGCAGCCGCCCGGGATCTCCCCGTGCGCGGTGTCCCTGTGGATGTTCGCCGCGGGCATCCCGCCCCGCACCAGCCCGCGGACCGTCTCGGCGACCATGGCGTCCGGGCCGCAGACGTAGGCCTCGTGGTCGGACCAGGAGTGGAAGCGCTCCATCGCCTCGGTCACCCGGCCGCGCATGCCGTCGTACCCGGGCTCGTCGGAGACCACCGGCAGCACCCGCAGCCAGGGGAAGGTCTCCGCCATCCGCCTCAGGTCGGGCAGGTCGTAGAGCTCCCGGCCGGTGCGGGCGCCGTGGAGCAGGTGGATGTTGGGGCGGCGGCCGGAGGCGATCACGTGCTCCACGATCGCCTTGATGGGTGCCAGTCCGGTGCCGCCGGCCACGCAGAGCAGGTCGCGCCCGGAGTCGACGGGCACCATGGTGCCGATCGGGGGGCCCAGCGTCAGGGTGTCCCCGATCCGGGTGTGCTGGACCAGGGCGGTGGAGACCCAGCCCCCGGAGATCGCGCGGACGTGCAGGCGGACGGTGTTGTCCGGCCGTGGCGCGTTCGCGACGGAGAACATGCGCCACACGCGCGGCCAGCGCGGGGTCTGCACCGTGACGTACTGGCCGGGAAGGTAGGGCATCTCCTGGGTGAGCCGCAGGGTGATCACCGCGATGTCCGGCGTGCGGCGCTCGTGGTCGATCACCTCGGCGGGCCACCAGGCGGGCGACACCCCGGCGTCCGCCTGGGCGGCGTCGATCATGAGGTTGGCGGCGGCGGTGTACGCGGACACCCAGGCCGCCTCCATCTCGGCGTCCCAGATCTCGGCGGCGAAGCGCCGGACCGTGGCGAGCAGCGCCTTTCCGATGGCGGTGTAGTGCTCGGCGACCACCCCGTACTTGCGGTGGTCGCGGCCGAGCTGGCCGAGGAACGCGGACATGCCGTCCGGGCTGTCCACGCTCCACACGATCCTGGTCAGCGCGCCGAACAGGCGGTCGCGCTGGACGTCCATCGCGGGCGGGAACATCGCCCGCAGCTGCGGGTTCTCGACGAACAGGCGCCCGTAGAAGTACGCCGCGGCCTTGTCCGCGACGGGTTCGATAAGGGCGAAACTTTCCTTGACAAGACGCGGATTCAACGACATTTAACGAACCCACCCTAATTGACCGGACCATGGCCCGATCATGCAGATCCACCTCCCTGACGGTTCCGGGTGACGAGTGACAGGCGGCCCCGGCGCACCTGGTCACTCGATATTTGAGTCTTCCATCACCATGAGACCGTCACAACCGTTTCTCATCAATATGGTGGGAAATCTAACTCTCGGTAATGGTGATGTTATTTTGTGTCATTACCGAATCCGGTTCGCCGTTAAAGCCGAAAAAGAATCACGTTCAAATTTATTCGTGTCTTTACGGGTGGTGGGAGGGAAAGTCGTTTCCGCGTTCCCGGTGGCCGGGCCCGTGAACTCGCCCCGGGGTGACGATTGAGGTCTCCCGGCGAGACGACACTGATACCTCAGATGTGTGACATGACCGAAATAGGGTGCGTCATGATAGGGGTCTGCTGGAGATGGGATCGGTACTGTCCGAAACCGGGGGTGCCGTATCGCGTACGGCCCTGGGAGAACGCATGTCCCCACCCCTGATCGGTATCACCGCCTACCTCGAGGCCGCCCGCTGGAGCGACTGGGTCAAGGAGGCGGTCCTGTCGCCGGCGTCGTACGCGAGGGCCGTGGAGAAGGCGGGCGGCGCGCCGGTGCTGCTGCCCCCGCTCGGCCCGGGCGGCGCCGACGCCTACGTCCGGGGCCTGTCCGGGGTGATCCTGGCCGACGGCGGCGAGCTGGACCCGACCCTGTACGGGGCCGCCCCCGAGGACCGGGCCGGCGCCCCCCAGCCGCACCGCGACCGCTTCGAGCTGGCGCTGGCCCGCGCCGCCGTCCGGGCCGGCCTGCCGCTGCTCGCGACGGGCCGGGGCATGCACGTGCTGAACGTCGCCCAGGGCGGGGACCTGATCCCGTGGCTGCCCGACGTGGTCGGCCACGACCGGCACGCCGCCCCGGGGCCCCACCTCGTCAGGATCGGCGCCTCCAGCGGGCTCGGCCGGGTGCTGGGCGACCGGGCCGAGGTGACCGCCCCGCACCGTCAGGCGATCAGGCGGCTGGGCGGCGGGCTGCTCGCCGTGGCCTGGGCCGACGACCAGGTCGTCGAGGGCGTCGAGCTGCAGGGGCACCGCTTCGGCCTGGGCGTGCAGTGGCACCCCGAGCGCACCGGCGACAACCGGCTCGTCGAGGCGCTGCTGGGGGCCGTCCGCCCCTGATCGTTCCGGAGCCCGGCGGGTATGGTGCGTTCATGCCCTTGCACCCGCAGGCCGAGGCCTACCTGAAACTCTTCCGGACCGACCTCGGGGTCCCGCTCTCGACGCTCACCCCCGAGGCGATCGCGCAGCTCCGGACGCTGGACGCCTTCGCCGAGCAGCGCGGCCCGATCGTCCCCCTCCCGCTGGTCAGGGACGACCTGGCCGACGGCGTCCCGGTCCGCGTCTACCGGCCCGAGGAGGGCGACCGTCCCCTTCCCGCGCTCGTCTACCTGCACGGCGGGGGCTGGGTCTTCGGGAGCGTCGAGCGCAACGACGCGCTGGGCCGCGACCTCGCGGCGCGTACCGGCGCGGTCGTGATCTCGGTCGACTACCGGCTCGCCCCCGACCACCCCTTCCCGGCGGCGGCCGACGACGCCTGGAGCGTCGTCGCAGACGTCTTCGCCCGCCCCGAGGCCTACGGGGCCGACCCCGGACGCGTCGCGGTCTGCGGCGACAGCGCCGGGGGCAACCTCGCGGCCGTGGCCGCCTGGCGGGCCAGGGACGCCGGGCTCCGCCTGGTCCACCAGGTGCTCGTCTACCCGGTGGCCGACGTGGCGATGGACACGCCGAGCTACCGCGCCTACGCCACCGGCTTCGGGCTCGGCGCCGATGAGATGGCCTGGTTCGTCTCCTGCTACGGCGGGGACCCGGCCGATCCGCGGCTGGCCCCGGTCCGCCTGGCCGACAAGGCGGGGCTGGCCCCGGCGACGGTGATCACGGCCGAGTGCGACCCGCTCTGCGACGAGGGCGAGGCCTACGCCGCCCAGCTCGCCAAGGCCGGGGTGCCGGTCGAGGCCCGCAGGTACGAGGGGGCCATCCACGGGTTCTTCGGCCTGCCGGGCTTCTTCGACCAGGCCGTCGAGGCGCGCGAGTACGCCGCGGCCCGCCTGAGGGAGGCGTTCCGGTGAGGGAGTACGAGAAGCTCAGGACCGACTGGGCCGCCCCCGGCGTGCTCAGGATCGTGATCAGCGAGCCGCGCAGGCTCAACGCGGTGGACATGACCGGCCACCGCGAGCTGGCCGAGATCTGGCGCGAGGCCGACCGCGACGACGAGGTGCGCGCGGTGCTCGTCCGCGGCGAGGGCGAGGCGTTCTCCGCGGGCGGCGACCTGTCGATGATCGAGGAGATGACGCGCGACCACGCCGTCCGCATGCGCGTCTTCACCGAGGCCCGCGACATCGTCTACAACGTGATCAACTGCTCCAAGCCCGTCGTGTCGGCCATCCAGGGCCCGGCGGTGGGCGCCGGGCTCGCCGTGGCCCTGCTGGCCGACATCTCCGTCGCGGGCCGCACCGCGCGGATCATCGACGGCCACACCCGGCTGGGGGTCGCGGCCGGTGACCACGCCGCCATCGTCTGGCCGCTGCTGTGCGGCCTGGCCAAGGCCAAGTACCACCTGCTGCTCTGCGAGCCGGTGACCGGCGAGCAGGCCGAGGCGATGGGACTGGTCAGCCTCTGCGTCGACGACGACCTCGTCCACGAGCGGGCCCTGGAGATCGCGGTGCGGCTGGCCGAGGGCTCGGCCGAGGCGATCCGGCTGACCAAGTACTCCCTCAACAACTGGCTCCGCCTGGCCGGTCCCTCCTTCGACGCCTCGCTGGCGATGGAGTTCCTCGGGTTCACCGGCCCGGACGTCGCCGAGGGGGTGCGCGCCCTGCGCGAGAAGCGCCCGCCGTCCTTCGGCTGAGCGGGTTCACGCGCGGGTCCGTACGCGGGTCCGGACGTCGTGCGCGCGGCTCAGGCCGCGACGACGACACGACGGTGGGAGAAGCCGCCGTCCGGACGTCGTGCGCGCGGCTCAGGTGCCGTGCGCACGCCCTGGGGCCACGTCCGGGTCCACGTTCACGCGCCGGGCCGGAACCTTCCGTGCAGGGCGGCCAGGCCGGGCTCGAAGACGCCCCTGACGACGACCTTGTCCAGCTTCGCCACGTCGTCGGCGGCGAAGGTGGCCGACCACTCCACGAACGCCCGGCCGCTGTCGGTGACCGGCGACACCCGGTAGACCGCGCGGTAGTCGCGCACCGGCAGCGGGGACTCGAGGATCTCGTACGTCGCCGAGCGCGAGTCGTCGTCGAGGGTGAGCAGGCGTTCCCTGTAGACGCCGCCGAGGCCCTCCAGCCTGCGCACCGTGCCCGGGCGGGAGCCGCCGCCCTCCTCGATCACGCACAGGTCGATCCCGGGCAGCCACTCGGCCAGGTTGCCGAAGTCCCTCATATACCCCCACACCTCGTCGGCGGAGGCGTCGACCACCGTGCTGGCGTACGTGGACATCGGCCACTCCCTCGTGCTCGCCCGGACCTGCCGACGGTGGTCATTCCCCCTGCCGCGCACGGCAACCGGTCAGAAACTGCGGGGGAGCCCGAGCACCTGGGTGGCCAGGTGGTTGAGCAGCAGCTCCTCGGTGACCGGGGCGACCCGGCCGATGCGGGCGTCGGCCAGCAGCCGGGCCACCGGGTACTCCAGCGAGTAGGCCATCCCGCCGTGCGTCTGGAAGGCGTGGTCGGCCGCCTCCCAGGCCGCCTGGGAGGCGGTCAGCTTGGCGATGTTGGCCTCGGTGCCGCACGGCAGCCCCCGGTCGAACAGCCAGGCGGCCTTGTAGAGCATCAGCCTGGCCAGTTCGATCTTCGCCTTGACCTGGGCGAGGGGGAAGGCGATGGCCTGGTTGGCGCCGATCGGGCGGCCGAAGACCTCGCGCTCCTTGGCGTACCTCACGGCCACCCGCAGCGCCACCTCGGCGCCGCCGAGCCCGGAGGCGGCGAGCAGGATGCGCTCGGGGTTGAGGATGTCCCACAGCACCCGGGCGCCCTGGTCGACCTCGCCCACCACGTTCCGCTCCGGCACCCGCAGCTCGTCGACGAAGACCATGTTGGAGGGGGTGGTGTTCGCCCCCATCTTCGGGATCGGCCGGAAGGACAGCCGCCCGGCGGCGACGGCCTCGGGGACGTTCACCAGCAGGACGGTCATGCCGTCGCTGCGGGGCCTGGCCTCCGCGGCCGGGACGGTCCGGGTGACCAGGAGCATCCAGGTGGCGCGCTGCACGCCGGTGATCCAGATCTTCTGGCCGGAGACGACGAACTCGCCGCCGTCGCGGCGGGCGAAGGTGGAGATGCCCAGGGCGTTGGACCCGGCGTCCGGCTCGGTCAGCGCGAAGCAGGTCTCCAGCTCGCCGGCGGCCATGGGGGGCAGCAGCTCGTCGCGCTGCCACGCGCTGCCGTGCCTGGCCAGGGTCAGCGCGCCGAACCCGGGGGTGAGCACGTAGGTGAAGGCCGAGCCTCCGGCCGAGCCGGAGGCCGAGAGGGTCTCGGTGGCCACGGCCAGCTCCAGCAGGCCCTGGCCGCCGCCCCCGTACTCCTCGGGAACGGCCAGGCCGAGCCAGCCGCCCTCCGCCAGGTCCCGCCAGACCTCCTCCGGCCAGCGCTTCTCGCTCTCGCAGCGCTGCCAGTAGTCCAGGTCGTAGCGGGCGCAGATGTCGCCCACGCCGCGCTGGACGGCGAGGGCGCTCTCCGGAAGGGTGAAGTCCACGTGATCAGCTCCGTTCTCGTTGCGGCCGCAATGATAGAACGAAGTTCGGTTCGTCTCCAGCGCGAAGACCTCCCCGCGACAGGGTCCCCACCGGCGGGCTCTCCCGCGGAGAGGTCACCCGCGTCGTCACGATCACCGGCGGCGGGAGCGCGACGTCAGGCCGGTGCGCCGGACGCCTGGCGGGGCCTGCGCGCGTGGTAGACGAAGGCGGGCGGCACGTTCCCCCACACCGTCCGCCCCAGGACGACCTCCTCGAACGTGTCCGACAGCCGCCTGCGGAAGCGCCGCGCCGGGGGCAGGCGCTTGGCGAAGCTGTAGGCGAAGGTGGTGAAGGCCGTGTTCGGCCCCATGGCCCCGGTGACCGCGTCCAGCAGCCGGGCCTGCGTCTCCTCGGAGAACGCCGCCCAGGGCAGCCCGCTCACGATCACGTCGGCCTCGGGCAGGCCGCGCTCCCGCAGCAGCTGCGGCAACCGCGCCGCGTCGTCGACCACGACGTCCACGCCCGGGTTCCTGGAGGCGAGGAACTCGGCCATGCTGGGATTGATCTCGACGGCCAGGTGGTGTCCACGCCCCCCCAGGCGGCGCTGGATCTCCGCGGTGAACGCCCCCGTGCCGGGGCCGAGCTCGACGATCACAGGGTCGCCCCGGTGCGGGACGGACGAGGTCACCGTCTCGGCGAGCCGCCGCGAGCTCGGTGCCACCGCCCCGACGGTTCCCGGCGAGCGGATCCACTGCCTCAGGAAGAGCGCGGTGTCATTGGTCATGCTGTGAAGGCTAAGGGGTGCGGCGGGACAAGCGACGCGTCATTACCGGTTATTTCGGTCATGCCGCGGCCATCGGCCCCGTCCCGCCCCGCCCCGGGCGGGCCGTACGGCCACGCGGTCCCGGCACGGGTAGGGTCGGGGATCAGGCGCGGGGAGGGAGACTGCCGGTGAATCCGGAGGCATCGGGAGCCGAAGATCGTATCTGGACGGTTCCCAACGCGTTGAGCCTGGCCAGGCTCCTGGGCGTGCCCGTCTTCCTCTGGCTGGTGCTCGGCCCGAAGGCCGACGGCTGGGCGGTCGCGCTGCTGATGCTGGCGGGCTTCTCCGACTGGCTGGACGGCAAGATCGCCCGCGCCTGGAACCAGACCAGCAGGCTCGGGCGGCTGCTCGACCCGCTGGCCGACCGGCTCTACATCCTGGCCACCCTGTTCGGCCTCGCCATGCGCGAGATCATTCCCTGGTGGCTGGCCCTGGCCATCCCGCTGCGTGACGTGATGCTGCTCGGCATCCCGCTCGTCCTGCGCCGTCTCGGGTACGGCCCGGCGTTGCCCGTGCACTTCCTCGGCAAGGCCGCGACCGCCAACCTGCTCTACGCCTTTCCCCTGCTCTTCCTCGCCTACCACGACCTGTGGTACGCCACGTTCGCCGGGATCGTCGGCTGGTCGCTGGCCATCTGGGGCACCGGCCTGTACTGGTGGTCGGGCGTGCTGTATTGGGTACAGGTGCGTCAGCTGGCACGCGAGGCCAAACGCCTTAAGAGGTGATCTGTGAAGGCCGTCGTCATGGCGGGCGGGGAGGGGACACGGCTCCGGCCGATGACCGCCAACCAGCCGAAACCCCTGTTGCCCGTGATCAACCGGCCGATCATGGAGCACGTGCTGCGCCTGCTGAAGCGGCACGGCTTCACCGAGACCGTGGTCACCGTGCAGTTCCTGGCCGCCCTGGTCCGCAACTACTTCGGTGACGGCGACGAACTCGGCATGAGCCTGTACTACGCCACCGAGGACGTCCCCCTGGGCACCGCCGGAAGCGTCAAGAACGCCGCCGACCGGCTCCGCGACGACCGCTTCCTGGTCATCTCCGGCGACGCGCTCACCGACATCGACCTGACCGACATGATCCGCTTCCACCGCGAGAACGGCGCGATGGTCACGATCGGGCTCAAGCGCGTCCCCAACCCCCTGGAGTTCGGCATCGTCATCGTCGACGACCGGGGCCGGGTGGAGCGCTTCCTGGAGAAGCCCACCTGGGGCCAGGTCTTCTCCGACACCGCCAACACCGGCATCTACGTGATGGAGCCCGAGGTCCTCGACGAGATCGCGGCCGGGGAGCCGGTGGACTGGTCGGGCGACGTCTTCCCCCGCCTGCTGGAGCGCGGGGCCCCGCTCTACGGCTACGTGGCCGACGGCTACTGGGAGGACGTCGGCACCCACGAGAGCTACCTCAAGGCCCAGGCCGACGTCCTGTCGGGGCGGGTCCGGGTGGACATCGACGCCTTCGAGGTCTCGCCCGGCGTCTGGGTCGCCGAGGGCGCCTCGGTGGACGCCGACGCCGTCCTGAAGGGCCCGCTCTACATCGGCGACTACGCCAAGGTCGAGGCCGGGGCGGAGCTGCGCGAGTACACCGTGCTGGGCAGCAACGCGGTGGTGCGGGAGGGGGCCTTCCTGCACCGCGCGGTCGTCCACGACAACGTCTACGTCGGGCCCAGCGCCCACCTGCGCGGCTGTGTGATCGGCAAGAACACCGACCTGATGACCGGGGCCCGGGTCG
The DNA here is from genome assembly GCF_049844535.1 of Streptosporangium sp. DT93. Classification (NCBI taxonomy): domain Bacteria; kingdom Bacillati; phylum Actinomycetota; class Actinomycetes; order Streptosporangiales; family Streptosporangiaceae; genus Streptosporangium; species Streptosporangium sp. DT93. The sequence continues at coordinate 80,692 of NZ_JBNCLF010000025.1, read as the reverse complement.
AGGAGGGCGCCGTCGTCGGCGACGAGTGCATCATCGAGGCCGAGGCGTACATCTCCTCCGGCGTCAAGATCTACCCGTTCAAGACCATCGAGGCCGGGGCGGTGATCAACAACAGCGTCATCTGGGAGCCGCGCGCCCAGCGCAACCTGTTCGGCCCGCGCGGGGTCTCCGGGCTGGTCAACGTGGAGATCACCCCCGAGCTGTGCGTACGGCTGGCCAGCGCCTACGCCACCACGCTGAAGAAGGGCGCCTCGGTCATCACCTCGCGCGACTCCTCCCGCGCCGCGCGGGCGCTGAAGCGGGCGGTGATCAGCGCCCTGAACGCCAGCGCGATCAACGTGCTCGACCTGGAGGCCTCCCCGCTGCCGGTGGCCCGCTTCCACACCGCCAGGGAGAAGGCGGTCGGCGGCATCGCGCTGCGCACCACCCCCGGCGACCCGCAGAGCGTCGACATCATCTTCATGGACGAGAACGGCGCGGACCTGTCCCCACCGGCCCAGCGCAAGCTGGACCGGGTCTTCTCCCGCCAGGAGTTCCGCCGCGCCTTCCCCGGCGAGATCGCCGAGCTGAGCTTCCCGGCCAGGTCGGTGGAGGACTACACCCACGAGCTGCTGCGCCTGGTGGACATCAGCGGGGTCCGCGACGCCGACATGAAGGTCGTGGTCGACTGCGCCGGCGGCACCTCCTCGCTGGTGCTGCCCAGCCTTCTCGGCCGGGTCGGGGTGGACGTGCTGACCGTCAACAACCGCCTGGACGACGCCTCGCCCACCGAGACCCTGGCCGAGCGACGGCGCGACCTGCAGCGCCTGTCGGAGCTGGTCAGCTCCTCCAGGGCGGCCTTCGGGGTGCGCTTCGACCCGGTGGGGGAGCGGGTGGCGCTGGTGGACGAGATGGGCCAGCTCATCAGCGAGGAGCGTGCCCTGCTGGTGGTGCTCGACCTGGTCGCGGCCGAGCGGCGCGGCGGCCGGGTGGCGCTGCCGGTCACCACCACCCGGGTGGCCGAGCAGGTCTGCAGGTTCCACGGCGTCCAGGCCGAGTGGACCGCCACCGCCATCGACGCGCTCACCGCCGCCGCCAGGGGCCCTGAGATGATCTTCGCCGCGGACGGGCGCGGGGGCTTCATCGTGCCGGAGTTCGGCCCCACCGTGGACGGCCTGGCGGTGTTCCTGCGCCTGCTGGGCCTGGTGGCCAGGACCCGCCTCTCGCTCAGCCAGATCGACGCCAGGATCCCCGAGGCCAGGCTGCTGCGCCGTACCGTGCCGACCCCGTGGGCGGCCAAGGGGGCGGTGATGCGCTCGGTCATCGAGGCCGCCGAGCACCACCTGATCGACACCACCGACGGGGTGCGGGTGGTCGCCGAGGACGGCGGCTGGGCCCTGGTGCTGCCCGACCCGACCGAGGCGGTCACCCACCTGTGGGCCGAGGGCTTCGACGTCGACTCCGCCCAGGCCATGATCGAACGCTGGGCGCGGGTGGTGGAAGAAGCCGCCGGCGGCTGACACGCCCGGAAGGACGGTCCCCGGAAGGACGGTCCCCGGAAGGACGGTTCCTGGAAGGCCGGTCCCCGGGTGAGCCGGTCTCCCCGCCCCGTCCGGAGGCCGACGGGACACCCCGGGAAACCCTGAAAAGGGATATGAAGTGCATTAAAGACTTTATCGGGCGTTGTGGACCGAGCGAATGCGACAAACACAGCGCGGCACCATGGACCGGGGACGTACCCCGCTGTAACTTTGTCACCGACCGTACCCGCGGTTCAGCGTCAGCCTTGACCTTCGCTTCTCATCACTGTATGTTGCGGCATTCGCAGTCTGAGAAATCCCTTGAGAAGCGAAGAAGCGAGGCGCGCGCATCACTGAGCACCGTTGCCGCGTCTTCGCGGTAGGAGGCCGAGCCGATCGATGCCGAGCGTCTACTGCACGCAGTGCGGTCATGCCAACCCTGAGGATGCCCGTTTCTGTTCTCGATGCGGGTCGCCGCTTACCAGGTCCGACACACCCGGAGACAGCACGTCGACGATCTCCCTCTCCGGGATCGAGGCCTACGAGGCGGAGACCGGGGAGACGCTCCTCGCCGAACGGCAGGCCGTGGAGCAGTTGCCTCCCGGCAGCGCGTTGCTGGTGGCGATGCGCGGCCCCAACGCCGGCAGCCGCTTCCTGCTCGACAGCGATCTCACCACCGTGGGCCGCCACCCCGAGAGCGACATCTTCCTCGACGACATCACGGTCTCGCGCCGCCACGTGGAGTTCTACCGGCGCGGCGGCGGGGTCTTCACCGTCCGCGACGTCGGCAGCCTGAACGGCACGTACGTGAACCGCGAGCGCATCGAGGAGGTCCCGCTCTACGGCGGCGACGAGGTGCAGATCGGCAAGTTCCGCCTGGTCTTCCTCACCCGCGGCGCCGCTGGAGGATGATGAGCTCGCAGGCCGCTCGTGCGCACATGGGCATCGGGGAGGTGCTCGCTCTCCTGCAGGGCGAGTTCCCCGATGTCAGCATCTCCAAGATTCGCTTCCTGGAGGGCGAGGGGCTGATCGAGCCGGAGCGCAGTCCCTCCGGGTACCGCAAGTTCACCTACGCCGACGTCGAACGCCTCCGCTACATCCTCGGCGAGCAGCGGGACCGCTACCTCCCGCTACGGGTGATCAAGGACCGGCTGGAGGCCGCCGACCGCGAGGAGCGCCCTGCGGCCCGGCCGCGGGCCGTCCCCGACGAGGGGCCGGGAGAGGTCCGTCTCACCCGCGAGGAGCTGCTGCGCGCCGCCGAGCTCGACGAGGACACCCTCGCCGAGCTGGAGGACTACGGGCTGCTGGCCGCCGTGGCCCGCTACTACGACGCCGAGGCGCTCGCCGTGGCCCGCAGCGTCGGCGCCCTGGCCGCCTTCGGCCTGCGCGCCCGCCACCTGCGGGCCGTCAGGGCCGCCGCGGAACGCGAGGCCGGGCTGGTGGAGCAGGCCGTGGCGCCCCTGCTGCGCCGCCGGGGACCGGGCGCGATCGACCGGGCCGACGAGACGGCCAGGGAGATCTCCGGCCTGTTGCTGGAATTGCACGCCTCACTCCTGCGTTCGGGCGTTCGTGGGGCACTGGGCCGGTGAGAACCTGACCAGGCACTCGTACCCCCACGAGTGTTACGTTGAACAAACCGGTCGGAATCCAGCGAAGCGGAGCAGCCCGTGTTGCAGATGGAGGTCGTGGGCGTTCGAGTCGAGATGCCCTCCAACCAGCCGATCGTCCTGTTGAAGGAGGCGCAGGGGGAGCGTTACCTGCCCATCTGGATCGGCATGACCGAGGCCACGGCGATCGCCATGGCCCAGGCCGAGGAGCCACCGCCTCGGCCGCTCACCCATGACCTGTTCAGGGACGTGCTCGACGGGCTCGGCGTCCGGCTGAACACGGTCAACATCGTCGCCCTGCGCGACGGGATCTTCTTCGCCGACCTGGTCTTCTCCAACGGGGTGGAGGTGAGCGCCCGTCCCTCCGACTCGATCGCCTTGGCACTGCGCACCGGCGCACGTATCTTCGCGAGCGAGGAGGTGGTCCGGGAGGCGGGGGTGATCATCCCCGACGACCAGGAGGACGAGGTGGAGAAGTTCAGGGAGTTCCTTGACACGATCACGCCCGAGGACTTCGGCCGCGCGGGGTAGGAATTTCGGTGCATTTACGCTTCACGACGCGCCGGGTGGGGTCGTTGACTGGACTTGGCCCCAGTTCTACGGTGCAAGTGAACCCCACGGCCGTGCGTAAACCCCCAGATCAGGCCGTGGGATGAGAGAAAGCCGGAGGTCCGCGTGGCGGTCAGCAGCGGCGAGGGTAGAAACGCCGATCAGGATGACCCGGAACGGCGCCAGTCGGCACGTCAGCGCGCGGGTGAAGAGGGTCTGCTGTTCGACGGGGAACCGGTGAACGTGCCCGCCGATCTCGGCTACCGGGGCCCGACGGCCTGTTCCGCGGCCGGGATCACCTACCGGCAGCTCGACTACTGGGCGCGCACCGGCCTGGTCGAGCCCACCGTGCGGGCCGCGCACGGCTCGGGCTCCCAGCGGCTGTACGGCTTCCGCGACATCCTGGTCCTCAAGGTCGTCAAGCGCCTCCTCGACACCGGCGTCTCCCTCCAGCAGATCCGCATCGCCGTCCAGCACCTGCGCGACCGGGGCGTCAACGACCTCGCCGGGATCACCCTGATGAGCGACGGGGTGAGCGTCTACGAGTGCACCTCGCCCGACGAGGTCATCGACCTGCTCCAGGGCGGTCAGGGAGTCTTCGGCATAGCGCTCGGACGGGTCTGGCAGGAGGTGGAGGGCTCTCTGGCGGATCTTCCCGGCGAACGTGCGGAGTCGGGCGGCGGCCCTTTAGGCGATCATCACGCGGATGAGCTGGCCCGCCGCCGCAGGGCGCGGCGAACCGGGTAAGCTCGGACTCGCCATTGACCCTGTGCGGGAGAGACCCCGGCACGGCCGGGGCGCCGAAGGAGCAACCTCCCCGGAATCTCTCAGGCACCCTGTACCGCACGGACGAGGCAACTCTGGAAAGCAGGCACGCCGGCCAGGTGTGCCTCACCGACGGTGCAAGCCTCCCTTTCCCGGGCAGGTGAAGCTCTCAGGTCGCGGCGGCAGCCGTGATGACAGAGGGGGAGACTCCGGCCGCACGCCCGCGCCCGGCGCCGGTCTCCACCCCGTCTGGGAGGCTTTCCATGACCGATCTGTCCCCGCTCGCAGAGCTCGCCGCCCCGCCGTTCGCCACCCGCCACATCGGGCCCGACGACGACCAGCAGGCCCGCATGCTGGAGGCCGTCGGATTCGCCTCCGTCGCCGACATGATCGCGGTGGCCGTGCCCGAGGCGATCCGCTCGGCCGGGCGGCTGAACCTGCCCCCGGCGGCCTCCGAGGCCGAGGCCCTGGCCGAGCTGCGCGTCCTGGCCGGGCGCAACACCGTGCTCACCTCGATGATCGGCCTGGGCTACCACGACACGATCACGCCCGCCGTCATCCGCCGCAACCTCCTGGAGAACCCGGGCTGGTACACCGCGTACACGCCCTACCAGCCGGAGATCTCCCAGGGCCGCCTGGAGGCCCTGCTGAACTTCCAGACCGTGATCTCGGACCTGACCGCCCTGGACGTGGCGGGGGCCTCCCTGCTGGACGAGGCCACCGCGGCCGCCGAGGCGATGACCCTGGCCCGGCGCGCGGGCCGCGGCCCGTCGAAGGTGTTCGTGGTCGACGCCGACGCGCTGCCGCAGACCAAGGCGGTGCTGCGCACCCGCGCCGAGCCGCTCGGCATCGAGCTCCTCGAGAGCGACCTGTCCGGCGAGCTGCCCGACTGCTTCGGCGTGCTCGTGCAGTACCCCGGCGCGAGCGGCAGGGTGCGCGACTTCCGCGCCGTGGCCGAGGCCGCCCACGCCCGCGGCGCCCAGGTGGTCGCCGCCGCCGACCTGCTCGCCCTCACCCTGCTGGCCGCCCCCGGCGAGCTCGGCGCCGACATCGCGATCGGCTCCTCGCAGCGCTTCGGCGTCCCGCTGGGCTTCGGCGGCCCCCACGCGGCCTACATGGCGGTCCGCGACGGCCTCCAGCGTCAGATGCCCGGCCGCCTGGTCGGCGTCTCCCAGGACGCCGACGGGCGCCCGGCGTACCGGCTCGCGCTGCAGACCCGCGAGCAGCACATCCGCCGGGAGAAGGCCACCAGCAACATCTGCACCGCGCAGGTCCTGCTCGCGGTGATCGCCGGCATGTACGCCGTGTACCACGGCCCCGAGGGCCTGCGCAGGATCGGCCGCCGCGTCCACCGGCACGCCGTGGTGCTGGCCGAGGGGCTGCGCCAGGGCGGCGTCGAGGTCGTGCACGACACCTTCTTCGACACCGTGCTCGCCCACGTCCCCGGCAGGGCCGCGGCGGTCGTCGCCACCGCCCTGGACAACGGGGTGAACCTGCGCCTGGTCGACGACGACCACGTGGGCGTCACCTGCGACGAGCGGACCGAGCTGCTGCACCTGGAGCAGGTCCTGGCCGCCTTCGAGGTGGGCGGGATCGTCCCGGCGGACCTGGACGCCGCCGCGCACGACGCGCTGCCCGCCGCGCTGGCGCGCACCGGTGACTACCTGACCCACCCGGTCTTCCACGCCCACCGCTCCGAGACGGCGATGCTGCGCTACCTGCGCCGCCTCCAGGACAAGGACGTCGCGCTCGACCGGTCGATGATCCCGCTGGGCTCCTGCACGATGAAGCTCAACGCGACCACCGAGATGGAGCCGATCACCTGGCCCGAGTTCGCCGGCCTGCACCCCTACGCCCCCGAGGAGCAGACCCGGGGCTACCTGGAGCTGATCGCCGAGCTGGAGCGCTGGCTGGCCGAGGTCACCGGCTACGACGCCGTGTCGCTCCAGCCGAACGCGGGCTCGCAGGGCGAGTTCGCCGGGCTGCTGGCGATCCGCGCCTACCACGCCGCGCGCGGCGAGTCCGAGCGCGACGTCTGCCTGATCCCCTCCTCCGCGCACGGCACCAACGCCGCCAGCGCCGTCATGGCGGGCATGCGGGTCGCCGTGGTGGCCTGCGACGACGAGGGCAACGTGGACGTCGGCGACCTGGTCGCGAAGATCGGCAAGCACCGCGACCGGCTCGCCGCGATCATGGTGACGTACCCGTCCACGCACGGCGTGTACGAGGAGACGATCGTCAAGGTCTGCGAGCTGGTGCACGAGGCCGGAGGGCAGGTCTACGTCGACGGCGCCAACCTCAACGCGCTGGTGGGCCTGGCCAGGCTCGGCGAGTTCGGCGCGGACGTCTCCCACCTCAACCTGCACAAGACCTTCTGCATCCCGCACGGCGGCGGCGGCCCCGGGGTCGGCCCGGTCGCGGTCCGCGCCCACCTCGCCGACCACCTGCCCGGCCACCCGCTGCGCGCGGGCGACGGCAAGGGCGTCGGCCCGGTCGCGGCCGCCCCGTACGGCTCGGCCGGCATCCTGCCCATCTCCTGGGCCTACATCCGGATGATGGGCGCCGACGGCCTCAGGGCGGCCACCGAGCAGGCCATCCTGTCGGCCAACTACCTGGCCCGCAGGCTCAGCCCGCACTACCCGGTCCTCTACACCGGCCGGGGCGGCCTGGTGGCCCACGAGTGCATCGTGGACCTGCGCCAGATCACCAAGGAGACCGGCGTGACCGTCGACGACGTGGCCAAGCGCCTGGTCGACTACGGCTTCCACGCGCCGACCATGTCCTTCCCCGTCGCCGGGACGCTCATGATCGAGCCGACCGAGAGCGAGGACCTGGCCGAGCTCGACCGGTTCTGCGAGGCGATGATCGCCATCCGCGGTGAGATCGCCAAGGTCGCCTCCGGCGCGTACGACAGGACCGGCAACCCGCTGCGCAACGCCCCGCACACGGCCGACAGCGTGGCCGCCGACGAGTGGGAGCACGGCTACACCCGCACCGAGGCGGCCTACCCGCTGCCGTCGCTGCGCGAGGGCAAGTACTGGCCGCCGGTCCGGCGCATCGACCAGGCCTACGGCGACCGCAACCTGGTCTGCTCCTGCCCCCCGCTGGCGTCCTACGAGGACTGACCCCGCACCGCGCGGGGCCGGGACGGGCAACCCGGGCGAACCGGGTGATCCCGGCGGCCTCCGTGCCGTCCGGCCGGGAGTCTGCGGGCCCCGCGCGGTTCCGTGCCGGAAACGCTCGGGGAAGCGGCCCCGGTCCCGTGCGGATCATGCGGAAACCCCGTGCGGGCCGCAGATCCACGCGGAATGTGCCGGGACGGACGGCGCCCCGAGTCGTTAGGCTCGGGGCGTCTCCTTACCCGGGAAGGACCCTGCATGCCTGAGGTGGACACCCGTCCCTTGGACACCGCGCGACGACTGGCCGAGTCCGGCGACCTCGACGCCGCCGCCGTGATCTTCGCGGAACTGGCCGCCGATCCCGACGACCCCGATCGCGCCCAGGCGGCGGTGGGTCTCGCGGTCGTGCTCGGCGAGCGGGGGGACGTGGCGGGCTCCCGCGCCGCCGCCCGCACCGCCCTGGCGACCGGGCACCCGGAGTTCGCCGCCCAGGCCGCCTGCCTGCTCGCCGGGAGCTTCGAGCGCGAGGGCCTGGCCGACCAGGCGCGCGCCGCCTGGCAGGCCGCCCTCGGCGTCGGCCATCCGGCCTACGTCCCGCCGGCGCACATGGCCCTGGCGAGGCTCGCCACCGACGCCCGGGAGGCGGAGCGCTCCCTGCGGGACGCGCTGGCCACGGCCGACCCGGAGATCGCCTCTCACGCGGCGCAGCGCCTGGCGGAGGGGTACCTGGAGGACGGCGAGCCGGGTGAGGCCGCCCGGGTGCTCCTGGAGGCTCTCTCGGTGCCCGAGGTGACCGAGGTCGCGAGGCTGAGGGTGATGCTCGGCATCGCCCACCTGGACCTGGCGTGCGCCGAGTTCTCGGCCGCGGTCGAGGAGGGCGGTGACGGCGGTGACGGCGACGGCGGCGACGGCGGCGACGGTGGCTACGGCGGTGACACGGAGACGGGCGCGCTGGCCATCGAGCTGCTGGCCCGCACGCTTCCCCTGAGGGGGCGGGACGAGGACGCCGAACGAGTCTGGCGCTACGGTCTCGACAGCGCCGACGCCGACCTGGCCGGCGAGGTCAGGCTCCGCCTCGACCGGGACCTGTGACACCGGGCCGGCACGGGCCGACTGTGGCACCGGGCCGGCACGGGCCGACTGTGACGCCGGCGTCGGCACCGATCGACCGTGACGCCGGGCAGGCGCCGACCGCCGACGACGCCGGCCGGAGGGGCGGGCCGGTGGGGCGGGCCGGTGGGGCGGGGGCGTCAGTCGCGTCCCCGCCAGCCGCTCACGGCGTGGGCGAAGTTGATCGCGACGATGCCGCCCCAGGCCAGCAGCAGCCCGGCGGTGCCCGCCTCGGCCGCGGCGATGGCGGTCAGCGGGACGCCGATGCCCATCGAGCCCAGCGCGATCGCGGCCGACGGGTTCCTGTTCCTGTGCTTGCTCCGGGCCTTCGGGGCCTCGGTGGCGTGCATCTCCGCGTGCACCCGCTGGGCGATGGTCGCGTCGAGACGTGAGACGAACGACTCGATCAGAGCGGTCTCGTACTCCGGGCCGAGATCCCGGCGGGCCTCGACGGTGGCGCGCATGTCCTGACGGATATCGTGATGATTCTGCACCCTCCGATTGTTCCCCGCGCCCGCCCGTCCCGCATCGGTCGATAGGACGAGATCCATGCCCGTCTCCGCGAACCAGTCGCCCGAGGACGCCTCATCCTCGCGAGGTACGCCCCCGACGACGACGTCGGTGGAGATCGAGACCCCGCACGGGCCGGGACGGGTGGAGATCGACGAGGTGACCGGCCCGCGTTTCCTGCTCGTGCTCACCCACGGCTCGGCCGGGGGAGTGGACGCGGGCGACCTGCTGGCCGTACGGGACGCCACGACGGCGATCGGGGGGACGGTCGCCCGGGTGCTGCAGCCGTTCCGGATGCGGGGGGCCCGCGCCCCGGGGTCGGCCGTCAAGCAGGACGAGGCGTGGGAGGTGCTGGTGGCGGAGCTGCGCGGACGCTATCCGGGGCTGCCGCTGGTCCAGGGCGGGCGGAGCAACGGGGCCAGGGTCGCCTGCCGTACGGCGGGGGCGGTCGGGGCCCGCGCGGTGGTGGCGCTGGCGTTCCCCCTGCACCCGCCGGGAAAGCCGGAGCGCTCCCGGGCCGCGGAACTGCGCGCGGCCGGGGTGGACGTGCTGGTGGTGAACGGGGATCGCGACCCGTTCGGGGTGCCCGATGCGGCGGACGCCGCCCGTCTGGTGGTCCTGCCGGGAGAGGGACACGACCTCGGGAAGGATCCCGCCAGGGTGGGCGAGCTGGTCGCCGGGTGGCTCGACGCGACGATGCGGCCGCAGCCGCCGGAGACGGGGTCTGGGTGACCCGAGGTGACCTGAGGGGACCTGGGACGACCTGAGGTGACCCGGTCCGATGGGGATGACCTGACGCTCACCCGACGGGGTGGCCGTGTGTCCGATGCGGCGGCCGTGGTGGCCCGGGCCGGTCCGGGCCTCCGGGGACGATCCGCCGGGGTGGCGCTGCGCGCGCCGGTTCCCTCCGGGTGACCTGCCGGGGTGACCCGGTCGTCAGCCGACGCCCACCAGGGGACGGTGCGGCTCGATGACGGCACCGTCGGGGAGAAGCTCGCCGGTGTCGTCGAACAGCACCACACCGTTGCAGAGCAGGCTCCATCCCTGCTCGGGGTGGGCCGCCAGGGTGCGGGCGGCCTCGCGGTCCAGTGCGTCCGCGGACGGACAGGACGGCTCATGCGGGCACATCGGCGTGCCTCCGGATCTCTCGTGTCGGCTCACCCGGGTCACATCGGGCATGGAGTGGGCATCGGACATCCGGCGGCACCGTCACCGATGGGTCTCCGTTCCCACGTGTGACGGGGGACGAGCATCTGAATGTTGACATATGACCATACAGGCGCCCGTAACAGAACGGGGCCCGTACATCAAGCAGATCAAGTGTGCGATCGATCGCACCCTGGCGACATAGCCCGTTAGGACTGTTTACAGGCTGGAGAGGGCCAGTCCGTTGGGGCCGTGCCGGGTGATGTGACCTATGACACATCATGCCTGATATACGGACATTCGACCAAGAGCAACACGCCGAGCGCAGAGTAAACGATCGGTTACAGGTTCGTGACACGTGCTCGGCCCCGTGCGCCCAGGCCGGCCAGCAGGGCCTCCAGCCCGTGCTCGAAGTCGGCGTCCGCGCCGGGGCTGCCGCCTCCCCGCGACGGGGGGCGCCACGGCTCGTCGTCGTCGTCGGCCGGCTCGGCCCAGCCCGACTGCTGCACCTCCACCGCCACCGCCCCGAACACGTAGGCCCGCAGCGCCCGCACCGCCGCCGGAGCGTCGGCCAGCCCGGCGTCGGTGAGCTGGTCGATCTGCTCCCTGATCGCGATCGCGGCCCGCCCCCGGGGCGGTTTGGTCAGCGCGAGCGCCAGCACTCCCGGGTGTTCCCTGAGCGCGTCCCGGCCGGCCCGGCACCAGGCCCTCGCGCTCTCCTGCCAGGTCGGGGCGGGCTCGGCGTGAACCGTGGTGACGTGCTCGGCCAGGGCGTCCATCAGGGCGTCCTTGCCCCGGGGCAGGTGGTGGTAGATGGCCATCGCCTCCACCTGGAGCGCGTCGCCGAGCCTGCGCATCGTCAGCCGCCGCAGCCCCTGTCCGTCGGCGATGTGGAGGGCGGCGTCGATGATGCGCTCCCGGGAGAGCGGTACGGGTGGTCGCTTGGCAGGCATGCGATCATCCTGCCAGCTTGACCTTACTGCGTAAAGGACGACGCGCCGTGACGGCACCTCCGGCGGGCGCCGGGGACCGGGATGATGGGCCGGGACCGGACGGCGTAGGCTACGAGCGGTGATCTGCCGGAGAGGGCCCGGCGACCGGTGAGAGAGGGTGGACGATGGCGTTTTTCCGACCGCGTGTGAGCCGGGAGGCGGAGGTTCGCCACCACGCCGACCAGGAGGTCGGGAAGGGCTTCCCCGAGCTTCTGGAGAAGGCGCGGGCCGCCGACGCGGAGCTGCGCAGGGTGCAGGCCGCCGCGGCTCCGGTGGAGGAGGTGCGGGCGGCCGGTCTGGCCCTGGACAGGGCGTTGACCGAGGCCCTGCGCGCGGCCGAGGCCAACCAGCGCGCGACGTTCGGCGTGAGGTCGTACGACGACCGGATCCGGCGCCGCAAGGGCAGGGCCACCCCCATGGGGTCCGGGTGGACCGACGAGGTCAACCGGCTGCGCACCCTGCGTGAGCGCAACCGGCTGACCGGCATCCCCCGGGTCCCGCGACCGGTCGAGGCCTCGGCCCGCTGACCCTCGCCCCGCCGCCCGTCACGCTCCGCCATGACGGGCGGCTTCGTCATGTCCGGGTGCGAGCCGCCGGGCTCGCGGGCACCTGTGATCCGGGTCATGCGGGACGTACTTGACATCGGCCCTCGTACGGTCGATCTTAGGTGAGCCTTTCCTAAGTCTTTACGGCGATCGACGACCGCCCTCCCGGTGCCGTACGGGGAGGAACGTCCTGAGGCTCGCCGTGCCGTCCCGTTCCCATTCTCACCGTGTCGCGCCCGGCCGGACTTCCCTCCGGGCGTGTCCGACGCTCCCGGACCCGGTCGTCCGGAAGCCTGCCGCCGGAGGTATCCATGACCAACCCCTTCGAGGACGAGGACGCGTCCTACCTGGTGCTGGTGAACGCCGAGGGGCAGCACTCGCTGTGGCCCGCGTTCGCCGAGATCCCCGCGGGCTGGGAGGTCGCCCACGGCGAGGCCTCCCGCGCCGCCTGCCTGGCCTACGTCGAGAGCACCTGGACCGACATGCGCCCCAGGAGCCTCGTCGCCCGCATGGGGGGCTGAGCACCCCCGCACGGCGAGGCGGCGCCCCCGTGCCCGGAGCGGCGAAGGGCGCCGTCGCGGACCGTGTGAGGTCTCGCGGCGGCGCCCTTCGGCGTGGGCCGGGCGTCCCGGTGGCCGGTCAGCTCGCCCAGTCGAGCAGCGGACGGGTGTTGCTGGGGTGGCGGAGCTTGGAGAGCGACTCCTTCTCGAGCTGGCGGATGCGCTCGCGCGTCAGCCCGAGGTGCTTGCCGATCTCGTCGAGGGTGTGGGGCTTGCCGTCGACCAGGCCGAAACGCAGCGCCATGATCTTGGCCTCCCTCGGGGAGAGGTTGCCGAGCACACCGCGCAGCTGCTCGCCCAGCAACTGGCGGTCGACGACCTCCGACGCCTCGGGCGAGTCGACGTCCTCGATCAGGTCGCCGATGGTGGTCTCGCCGTCGTCGCCGATGGTGGCGTTGAGGCTGATCGGCTGGCGGCTGGTGCGCAGCAGCTCCTCGATCTGGTCGGGGGTCCTGTCCAGCTCGACGCCGAGCTCCTCCGGCGTGGGCTCGCGCCCCAGACGCTGGTGCATGTCACGCTCGACGCGCGAGAGCTTGGAGAGCATCTCCAGCACGTGCACCGGCAGCCTGATGGTGCGGGCCGAGTCGGCGAAACCGCGCTGGATGGCCTGGCGGATCCACCACATGGCGTAGGTGGAGAACTTGTAGCCCTTGGTGTAGTCGAACTTCTCCACCGCGCGGATCAGGCCCAGGTTGCCCTCCTGGACCACGTCGAGCAGGGCCATGCCACGGTCGGTGTACTTCTTGGCGACGGAGACGACCAGGCGGAGGTTGGCCTCCAGCATGTGGTTCTTGGCCCGGCGGCCGTCCTCGGCGATCCACTCCAGGTCGTCGCGGGCGACCGCGGACAGACCCGGCTCGGCCTCCAGCTTGGCCTCGGCGTACAGGCCGGCCTCGATCCGCTTGGCCAGCTCGACCTCCTGCGCGGCGGTGAGCAGCGTGCGGCGGCCGATCGACTTGAGGTAGGTGTGAACCGAGTCGCCCATGACCGAGGACTGGTCGTCCAGGTCCATCGCCGGCTCGGCCTCGATCTCCTCCACGGCCTCCAGCTCGGCGGCCTCGGGCACGTTCAGCTCGTCCAGGTCGGCCGGAGCGCCGTCGGGACCCGAAGCGTCCTTGGCGGCCTTCTTGGCCGTGGTCCTGCCGGAGGGCGCGGCGGGCTCGGTCCCGGCCGCGCTCTTCTTGGCGGGGGCGGCATTCACCTTGCGGCCGGCGGTCTTGCGGGGGGTCTTGGCCTTACGGGCGGTGGCCGACGAGAGCGAGGGCTCGTTCTCGGCGGCCAGGCTGACGCCCGCCTCGGTGAGCCCGCGCAGGATCGACCTGCCCACGGCGGGGCTGATACCGGCCTCGGCGAAGGCGTGACGCAGCTCCGCGAGTGAGAGATGGCCCTGGACTCGCCCTCGGTCGAGAAGCTGATCGAGGGTCGACGGGGCCTCAGATGAGGTCGCCACGGCGGTTGGGGGCATGAGGACACCTCCTCCATCACGGAGTCGTCTGATGAATCGGTCTGCTTGGTCTGTGGGTGGGGCGGTCCGGGGGCCGCTCGGCGCACCAGTATCAATAACCCCAGCGAAGAACTTTCTGTTCCCGGCCCGACCCGGAACATGCGAGGAGCGGACCACCTTTTTCCCTGACCGGCCGGGAGCCGGCGGGCGACCAGGGCCTGAACGGTGAACGACCGGCGCGTGATCGGGCACGGCCCGCGGGGGATCGGCGCGTGGCCGGCCGTCACATCGGCGCACCCTCGCGAGACCTCGCGAGACCTCGCGAGGACCCGTGAGGACCCGTGAGGCCGCGGGCACCGCCGCCGTGGAACGCGGGAGGCGATCGGCGGGAGGGGACCTACTCGGCCACCCGCAGGGGGCCCTCGACGATCGGCATGGGGAAGGGTTCGGCCTCCTCCAGCCGGTCCTCGGTCCAGTAGCCGACGATCTTCTCGGGGTCGGGGTTGATCTCCCTGGAGATCACGTAGTCCTCCGCGGGCGGGGACGTCGTGGTCGGTGAGGGCTCCTGAGAGGGGCGGGGCTGTCCGGAGGGGAGCGGGTCGTGCGGGGCGACCGGTGCCGGCTCGCTCACGGGCTCCCTCACCCGCTCGGTCCCCAGGGCCCGCTCGACGCCGCCCGCCGCCGCGGCCGCCGTGACGGAGATACCACCGGCGAGGACCAGGCCCACGACCCCGGCCGAGACCCATGTCCTACGGGTGACGTTCATCGGCGCGTCCTTCCTGCTTCGGCTGCTCCTTGGACGTGTGACACTACCCCCGCGGTTCCCGGTCACGACCATGACGGAGGAACTCAAGGTCGGGTTTGCCGTTGGGCAGGAGCGGTATCCCGGGCAGGACGACCAGCTCGGCGGGGGCGGCGTGGGCGGGCAGCCGCTCCTTGACGAAGGCGCGCAGCTCGGCCAGGGACGGCGGGTCCGGCGAGACGACGACGGCCGTCACCCGCTGTCCCCACTCGGGGTCGGGGCGGCCGACCACCACGGCGTCGGCGATCGCGGGATGCCCGGCCACCACCCCGGCCACCACCCCGGCCACCACCTTCTCGCCCCCGGTGTTGATGACGTCGTCGGCCCGCCCCAGCACGCGCAGCCGCCCCCCTTCGAGGACGCCCAGGTCGGAGGTGAGGAACCGGCCGCCGTCGCGGGCCGCCTCGGTCAGGTCCGCGCGCAGGCGGTACCCGGAGAACAGCACGGGACCGCCCAGCCGGATCAGGCCGTCGCCGCCGATCTCCAGCTCCACCCCGTCCAGCGGCTCGCCGTCGTAGACGCACCCGCCGCAGGTCTCGCTCATGCCGTACGTGGTGACCACCCGGGCGCCCGCCGCGCGGGCCGAGGCGAGCAGGTCCGCCGGCGCGGCGGCCCCGCCGAGCAGGATCGTCGCGAACCCCGACAGGTCCGCCCGGCCGGGCGGGAACGCGTCGAGCAGCCGGCGCAGCTGGGTGGGCACCAGCGAGACGTGGTCGGCACCGGCGGCGAGCACCGCCCCGGCGGAGAAGCCCTCGTGCACGATCGGCTCGGTCCCGCCCAGCAACGCCCTGACCAGCACCTGGAGGCCGGACACGTGGGAGGGGGGCAGGCAGCACAGCCACCGCTCGCCCGGCCGGGCGCCCAGGCGGCGCAGCGAGGCCGACGCGGAGGCGCGCAGGGCGGCGGCGGAGAGCTGCACGCCCTTGGGGACGCCGGTCGAGCCGCTGGTGGCGATGACGACCGCCACCTCGGCGGGGACGCCGATCCCGTCCTCGCGGCGTACCCCGTCGAGGTGGGTGGGGCGCAGTGCCTCCAGGGCCGCACGCAGCGCGGGGGCGGGCAGGCCGGGGGGCAGGGGCAGCACGGCGGGGCCGTCGCCCTCCACGGCGTCGCGGACGGCCCGGAGCAGCCGGGGGCCGGGCGCCGCGACCACGGCGTGCAATTCCCGTGGCACGGAAAGCCACGCCTCGTGCACGGGGGTGGTCATCACGGTCGTAAGGTTAGTGCCGAAGCCGGACAACGGCCGGGGGTGGGCCCCGGCACAGCGGAGAGGGTGAAGCGATCGTGGGCACGGAGCGGGTCGAGCCGGGCACGGACGAGCGGGACGGCGCGGTCGACTGGAAGAGGTCCGGCGAGTACGAGGACATCGTCTACGAGACCGCCGAGGGCATCGCCAAGATCACGATCAACCGTCCGGAGCGGCACAACGCGTTCCGCCCGACGACGCTCTTCGAGCTCAAGGACGCCTTCAACCTGGCCCAGGAGGACGCCGAGGTCGGTGTGATCATCTTCACCGGCGCCGGCGAGAGGGCCTTCTGCTCCGGCGGCGACCAGAAGATCCGCGGCGACGACGGCTACGTCGACAAGTCCACCCCGCACGTCGGCAGGCTCAACGTGCTGGACCTGCAGGTGCAGATCCGCCGCTGCCCCAAGCCGATCATCGCGATGATCGCCGGGTACGCCATCGGCGGCGGCCACGTGCTGCACGTCTGCTGCGACCTGTCCATCGCCGCCGACAACGCGGTCTTCGGCCAGACCGGCCCCAAGGTCGGCTCCTTCGACGGCGGCTACGGCTCCTGGCTGCTGGCCGAGACGGTCGGCCTCAAGCGGGCCCGCGAGATCTGGTACCTGTGCCGTCAGTACGACGCGAAGACCGCCCTGGACTGGGGCCTGGTCAACGCCGTCGTGCCGCTCGCCGAGCTGGAGGCCGAGACGGTCAGGTGGGCCAGGGAGCTGCTGGAGAAGTCGCCGCTGGCGCTGCGCATGCTCAAGGGCGCGCTGAACGCGGTGACCGACGGCGCCGCCGGGATGCAGCAGTTCGCCGGGGACGCCACCCTGCTCTACTACATGAGCGAGGAGGCCCAGGAGGGCCGCGACGCGTTCAAGGAGAAGCGCGCCCCCGACTTCGGCAGGTTCCCGCGCCGGCCGTAGGGGGTCCGGGGACGGGGTTCTCGGAAGCGGTTCGCCCCGGGGACGGGGTTCTCGGAAGCGGTTCGCCCCGGGGACGGGGTTCTCGGAAGCGGTTCGCCCCGGGAGACGGGGTTCTCGGAAGCGACTCGCCCCGGGAGACGGGGGTAAGGAGGCGGTGCGGTGAATCCCGCGACCGCGCTCGCGGCGGTGCTGGTCGACGAGCTGGCCCGCTGCGGTCTCACCGACGTGGTGCTCGCCCCCGGTTCGCGCTCGACGCCGCTGGCCCTGGCCGTGCACGCCGACAGCCGCATCCGGCTGCACGTGCGGGTGGACGAGCGCTCGGCGTCCTTCCTGGCGGTGGGCCTGGCCCGTCGCGGCGGCCGTCCGGTCGCGCTGATCTGCACCTCCGGCACGGCCGCCGTGAACTTCCACCCGGCGGTCGTCGAGGCGCACGAGTCGGGGGTGCCGCTGCTGGTGCTCACCGCCGACCGCCCGCCCGAGCTGCGCGACACCGGCGCCAGCCAGACCGTCGACCAGGTCAAGCTGTACGGCACGGCCGTGCGCTGGTTCAGCGAGGTCGGCGTGCCCGAGGAGCGCCCCGGCCAGGTCGCCTACTGGCGGTCGCTGACCTGCCGGGCCTACCAGCGCGCGCTGGGCCCCTGCGACCCCGGCCCGGTCCACCTCAACGTGGCCTTCCGTGAGCCGCTGGTCCCGGACGGCGACGAGTCCTGGTGCGAGCCCCTGGAGAGGGACGGGAAGGGGCCGTGGGTGCGCGCCCGGACGGCCGCTCCGGCTACGGCGCTGCACCTGCCGCCGACCCGGCGGGGCGTGCTGGTCGTCGGCGACGGCGCGACCGGTACGCGCCGGTACGTGGCGGCCGCGGGCATGGCCGGCTGGCCGGTCCTGTCGGAGCCCAGCGGAGGCGCACGCTACGGCGACCACGCCGTGTCGGCCTACCACTTCCTGCTGGGCACCCCGGAGTTCGCCGGAGCCCACCGCCCCGACGTGGTCGTGACCCTGGGCCGTCCGAGCCTGTCGAAGCCGCTGCTGAACTGGATCGGGCAGGCCGGCGAGCACATCGTGGTCGCCGCCGACATGACCCGCTGGCCCGACCCGACCCGCTCGGCCACGCAGGTCGTCCAGACGGTGGAGATCCCGGTCGCCGCGGGCGACGACGCCTGGCTGCGCTCCTGGCGCCGCGCCGAGACGGCCGCCAGGGACGCGATCGACGGGGTGATGGACGCCTCCGGGCTCAGCGAGCCCCGCCTGGCCCGGGACCTGGCCGGAATGCTGCCCGACGGGTCGCTGCTGTTCTCGGGCTCCTCCATGCCGGTTCGCGACCTGGACCAGGCGATGCGCCCCCGCCGGGGCCTGCGGATCATGGCGAACCGGGGGGCGGCGGGGATCGACGGCGTGGTGTCGTCCGCGATGGGCGCCGCCCTGGCCCACCCCGGGCCCTCCTACGCCCTGATGGGCGACCTGACCTTCCTGCACGACCAGAACGGCCTGCTGCTGGGTCCGCGCGAGCCCCGCCCCGACCTGTGCCTGGTCGTGGTGAACAACGACGGCGGCGGGATCTTCTCGCTGCTGCCCCAGGCCGCGCTGCGCGACCCCTTCGAACGGATCTTCGGCACCGCGCACGGGGTGGACCTGGGCCACGTGGCCGCCGCCACGGGCACGCCGTACACGTTCGTGGACGAGCCCGGAGGGCTGGAGCGGGCGGTGCGCGGCGAGGGGGTGCGCCTGGTCGAGGTGCGGACCGACCGGGAGTCCAACGCGGTGCTGCACACCACGATGCGCGACACCGCGCACGCCGCCGTCCTCGCCACCCTGTCCTGACCGTCCTGACCGTCCTGACCGTCCTGACCGTCCTGACCGTCCTGACCGTCCTGACCGTCCTGACCGTCCTGGCCCGCCGGGCGGGTGGGCCTGGCGGGCAGGGCGGGTGCGCGGGGTCAGGTGACGTCGCGGCGGAGCGTCAGGGTGTGGGCGGCGAGCACGATCACCGCGACGTAACCGGCGAACAGCAGCCCGCCACCCCAGACGGGCAGCAGCTCCGCGTTCCGCAGGGGCATGCCGCTCAGCGCGCGGGCCGCCCCGGTCGGCAGCCACCTGCCCAGGTCCGGCAGGAAGCTGACGAGCAGGTAGTCGGCGTACATGAACCACGCCAGCGCCACCGCCACCGCGGCGACCTGGTTGCGGATCAGGGCGCCCAGCGCCACCCCGAACGTGCCGTACAGGGTGACGGCCAGCATCGAGCCGAGCAGGACCGCGGGAGCCCGCGGGGACCACGCCTCCTGGCCCGCCGCCCCCATCATGAGCAGGCCCGCCGCCAGCGTCGCCAGCCCCGACAGGACGGCGATCAGCGCTCCCACGATCCCGTACGCGGCCAGCTTGGCGCCCACCACCCGGCCGCGCCGGGGACTGACCAGGAACTGCCAGGTGATCGTCCGGTGGCGGTTCTCCCCGGCCATGCCGAGGACGCCGAGCAGCAGGGGGAAGATGTAGGCCTGCTGGGCCATGCTGTAGACGGACTCGGCCCGCCGGCCGGGCGGCGCGCCCTCGGCCCCCGGCAGGAGGACCATCAGCGCGGCCCAGGCCACGCACGTCACGGGGGCGAGGGCGGCCAGGATCCAGGTGACGCGGTTCGCGCGCACCTTGATCAGTTCGGCGCGGATCAGGCGGTTCATCGTGTGACCTCCAGGTAGAGCTCCTCCAGGTCGGTGCGGGAGGTCAGCGGGCCCTGCCAGGCGAGCCGGCCCGTCCCGATGATGATCGCGTGGTCGGCGATCTGGCCGATCTCGGCCAGGACGTGGGTGGAGACCAGGACCGTCCGCCCCCGGTGGACGCAGGCCTTCAGGAAACCGCGCAGCCAGTGCATGCCGGCCGGGTCCAGGCCGTTCGCGGGCTCGTCGAGGATGAGGATCTCCGGATCGCCGAGCATGGCGGAGGCCAGGGCGAGCCGCTGGCGCATGCCCAGGGAGAAGCCCTTCGTCGCGCGGTCGGCCGCGCCGGCGAGGTCGACCTGCTCCAGCACGTGCGCCACGCGCCCGGCCTCCAGGCCCGCGGCGACGCGGAGCGCCTCCAGGTGGGTACGGGCGCTGAGCCCGGGGTGGAAGGCCGTCGCCTCCAGTACGGCCCCGACGGTGGAGACGGGCCGCTGCAGGTCGCGGTAGGGCACGCCGCCGATCACGGCGGTGCCCTCGGTGGGGGTGACCAGGCCGAGGATCATGCGCAGGGTGGTGGTCTTGCCCGCCCCGTTGGGGCCGAGGAAGGCCGTGAGTGTTCCCCGTTCCACCATGAACGACAGGTCGTCCACGGCACGGACCGTGCCGAACGACTTGCCGAGGTGGGTGACACCGATCGCTGACATGCCTCGACGATGGCCCCGCGGAGGGGGGAACGCACGGTCCCGGGGGTGGACCGCGTGAGGTCCACCCCCGGGGGGCGGCCGGGAGGCCGGGGTGGAGAGGACCTCCACCCGCGGGTCCATGGCCGGTCGTGGAGGGCGCGGGTAGCTTGTCGTTCGTGACGCTTCTCCGTCGCCCAGCGGTGCGCCGGTTCCTCACCGGCCTGCTGGGCGTCTACCTCCTCTTCGGCCCGGTGAGCGCCGCGGCCGAGGCCGGTATGCCGTGGGGGCCGCCCGTCCTGCTGCTCGGGGCGGCCTGTGCGGGGTGTTTCCTGTGGGCGCTGCGGGGCGGGGACGTACGGCGTGCCACCCTGCTGCTGGCGGTACCGCTGGCCGGCGGGCTCGCCCTGAACGTCGTCGAGTACTACAGCGGCCTGGGGCTTCTCTACCCCCTGCTGATCGCCGCGCCGCTCAGGGCCCGGACGGGCCCCGCGGTGCTGATGGTGGTCGTCGCGGTCGCCGGTACGGGGGGACAGGGACTGCTGCTCGGCATGCAGGGCTGGGAGGTGATGGGGAACGTCTTCGGGATGGCCTACGCGGCCGTGCTGGCGTTCCTGGTGCGGCACATGAGGGTGATCCGGGAGCAGGGCGCGGCACTGGCCGAGTCCCGGGCGGGGGAGGCGGTGCTGGCCGATCGGGCCCGGCTGGCCAGGGAGGTGCACGACATCCTGGCGCACTCGCAGTCGGCGCAGATCGTCCACCTGGAGGGGGCGCGGCTGCTGCTGGAGCGGGGGGAGGACCCGGCGGCGGCCCTCGACCGGGTCAACCGGGCCGTACGGCTGGCCAGGACCGGGCTGGAGGAGACCCGCAGGGCGCTCGACGCGCTGCGCGGGCAGGAGCTGCCGCTGGCCGAGCGGCTGGAACGGCTGGCGGTGGAGTTCCGGTCGGCGACCGGGGCGCCCTGTGCGGTCTCGGTCACCGGCGACCTCGGCTCGCTGAGGGCCGGGGCCCGCCTGGCGGTGGCCAGGACCGCCCAGGAGGCGCTGACGAACGCGCGCAGGCACGCGCCGGGCGCCGCGGTCTCGGTGGCGCTGCGCCGCGCCGGGGACTGGTGCGAGCTCCGGGTACGCGACACGGGAGGCGCGCCGGACCGGCCGGTGGCCTCGGAGGGGGGCTACGGGCTGGTGGGGATGCGCGAACGGGCCGAGCTGATCGGCGGGTCGTTGACCGCCCGGCCGGGAGCGGAGGGCTTCGAGGTCCTCCTGCGGGTTCCGGCGTGAGCCGCCCGCGGCGCGGCGCCGCCACGGGGGCGGGCGCCGCGCCGCGCGCGGTTCACAGGGCTCACGGAGTTCATGCGGTTCATGCGGTTCATGCGGTCCATGGGGTTCATGCGGTTCACGGGGTTCACGGGGCTCACGCAGCCCAAGGTGTTCATGGAGTTCACGGGTCTCATGGACGCTGGAGCCTTCAGGTGGGTCGCGAACCTCGCGGGCGCCGGGGTTTCCGGGACTTCAGGGTTTCCGGGGTGTCGAGGGTTTCCGAGATGTCGAGGGTGCCGGGAGTGCTGAGGGTGTCGGGAGTGCCGGGGTGAACGTGCGGGTGCTGGTCGCCGACGACCAGACGGTGGTGCGCGAGGGGCTGGTGCTGCTGCTGGGCCTGCTGCCCGGCATCGAGGTCGCCGGGGCGGCGGCCGACGGGCGGGAGGCGGTCCGGCTCGCCGGGGCGCTCAGGCCCGACGTGGTCCTGATGGACCTGCGGATGCCGCGCATGGACGGGGTGGAGGCGACCCGCAGGATCAGGGCGGAGCATCCGGAGATCCACGTGGTGGTCCTGACCACCTACTCCGACGACGAGTCGGTCTTCGCCGCGCTGGCCGCCGGGGCGCGGGGCTACCTGACCAAGGACGCCGACGCCGAGTCCCTGGCCTCGGCGATCACCACCGTGGTGCGGGGCGAGGCCCAGTTCGACCCCGGTATCCAGCGCCGCCTGGCCGAGGCCGTGACCGTGAACCGGCGGGCGCCGGACCTGCCCGACGGGCTCACCCGCCGCGAGGGCGAGGTGTTGCGGCTGATAGCGGAGGGCCGTTCGAACGCGGAGATCGCCGGGACGCTGTTCATCTCCGAGGCGACGGTCAAGACGCACATCAACAACCTCTTCGCCAAGGCGGGACTGCGCGACCGGGCCCAGGCGGTGACGTACGCCTTCCGGCACGGCCTGATGTCCGACTGAGGCGGGACCGGGGATCCAGGGTGAGGACGCGAGGACACAGGCGGGGAACACGAGGCGGGAAGGACGGGCCGGGAACGCGGGGGCGGAAACCGGGGAGCGGGACAGCGGGACAGCGGGGCGAGCCGGGGCCGTGGACCGGTGATCCGGGAGGGAGAACCGTCAGGTCTGGGGATGTGGGAACGCCGCCGCGAGGCAAGGGTGATCCGGGTACGGACCCGCTCCGCGAGCGTCTGCCGAAGGGAAGTGCCATGCGACCTGACGTCACCCTGACCACCCACGAGACCGTGGCCGGTTTCAGCACCTACGCCGAGGCCCAGCGCGCCGTGGACCGGTTGTCGGACCAGAAGTTCCCGGTCGAGCACGCGATGATCGTCGGTGTCGGCCTGCGGCTCGTCGAGCAGGTGCTCGGGCGGCTGACCTTCCTGCGCGCGGCCGCGATGGGCGCGGGGACGGGCGCCTGGTTCGGCCTGCTGATCGGCCTGTTCTTCGCGATCTTCACCCCGGGGCCCTTCCCGTTCGTCCTGGTCCTGTGGGGACTGATCTGGGGCGCGGTGGCCGGAGCGATCTTCGGGTTGATCAGCCACGCGTTCACCGGCGGCAAGCGGGACTTCCTGTCGTCGAGCGCGATCGTCGCCGACCGCTACGAGGTGCTGGTCGCCGCTGCCGAGGCGGCCGAGGCCCGCAGGCTGCTCAACGTGGGAACCTCCGAGCCGATGCCCCGGCAGCAGATCTGACCGGGCGTTCGGCGCACGACGGTGCCCGGTGGGGGTGTCCGTCGCCTCAGCGGAGACTCCGGCCGTCCCGGTGGCCGTTCTCCTGCGCGGCGAGCACGGCCAGCTCGACCCGTGAGCGGATGCCCAGCTTGCGGAAGACCTGGCGCAGGTGGAAGGCGACCGTGTGCTCGCTGACGAACAGCTGCGCGGCGGCGTTCCGGTTCGTCAGTCCCTGCGCGACCAGATCGCAGACCGCCCGTTCGGTGCCGGTCAGGCTGGCCCACCCCGACACGGGACGGTCGGTCCTGACCCAGTGGCGGCGTCGCTCGCCCAGCCGGCGGAGCCTGCCCCTGACCCGTGCGGCGTCACGGGTGGCCCCGGCCGTCCCGTAGCAGGCCAGGGCGGTCCTCAGGCTCTCCGTGGCCGGGTCCCGCTGGTGGTCGCCCGCGCCCAGCAGCACGCCGAGATCCTCCGCCGCCGAACCTCTGGCCCACGGATCGGCGTACCCGGCCACGGCGCGGCCCAGGGCCTCGGCGTCGCCCTCGCGCAGGCCCCGCGCGTGGACGGCGGCCACCGCGGGCACCGAGGGGGCCGGAAGGCCGGGGTTGCGCCGTGCCAGTCGTGAGGCCGCCTCGGCCACGGTGTCGGCGCGCTCCGGCTCGCCCGCCGCCATCGCCGTCCGCACCAGCCACGCCGCCGCGGCGGGCTCGCAGGTCAGCGCCGCGGTGTGCCGGGGCAGTGCCGCGTAGACGCCGCCGAGCGGGCCCATCGCGCCGGCCGCCCCGTGACGCGCCTCGGCGATCCGTCCGGCCACCAGCTCCGACCGGAGCCGGGTGTGCGCGGGCACGCCCCACGACCACCGGCCCGGTTCCCCTTTCGCGTACCTGACGGCTCGCGGCAGGTCGCCCGCCCGCAGCGACGCGAGGGCGAGCACCGACAGGGCCGAGCGGGCCGGGCCGGACACGGCGGGGCCGGGCGCCTCCAGGACCCGGGCGGCGGCCAGCGCGGCCTCGGCGTGCTCGGCCACGCGGTCGGACCGGCCCGCGGCCAGGCACAGGCGCGCGCGGAGCACGCCGATCTCGACGCCCCAGACGGGCTCGTCCCCGGCCTCGGCGGCGGCGTCCTCCACCACGGCCTCGGCCTCGTCGAGCAGCCACAGATCGACGAGCATGGCGGCCAGGACGGCCCGTGGCTGCCTCCGCCGCCCGCGGGCGGGCCGGTCCGCGGCCTCGCGGGCCACCTCCAGCCCGTGCGCGAGCATGCCCTCGTCCCAGGCCAGCTGGGCGAGACCGGTCAGCGGGCGCGTAGGGGCGCCGTATCCGGCCTGATCCCGCAGGTCCCGCCAGCAGGGCGAGCAGCAGCCCTCCCTCATCGCGCCGTCCGCGCGTCGTCCCCGACGATCACCCGTATGACATCCCCGGCGGGACGAATCGCCACGCGGCGGTGATCTCCGCACTCACGTGGCTTGGCGGAGATTTGACCGCGAAACGGCACTCCCGCGGTGGTTTCCGCGCCGGGCCACCCGCGCGGCCGCTCCTTTCCTGCAGGATGGGGGCGGGGCATCCCCGGCCCCGTCCCGTACGACCGGCGCCCGGTTCGCGCCACTGGAGGACGTCATGGACCCGAGCACCTCGGCCGAGCTCGCCACCGTCGCGGTGGAGGCCGCCCGCACCGCCGGGGAGCGGCTGCGCGAGGTGTTCAGATCGCGCCCCGCCGTCGAGACCAAGAGCGATTTCCACGACCCGGTGACCGAGCACGACCGCGCGTCCGAGGAGACCATCAGGGAGATCATCGAGAGCCGCGTCCCGGGCAGCACGGTCATCGGCGAGGAGGGCGGCAGCGCCGGTTCGGGGGAGATCCGCTGGTACGTCGACCCGATCGACGGGACCGCGAACTTCGCCGTGGGACTGCCGTTCTTCTGCGTGTCGATCGCCGCCGCCGTCGGCGACGAGGTGGTCGCGGGCGTGGTCTACGACCCGGTGCGCGACGACGAGTTCCGGGCCGATCTCGGCGGGTCCTGGTGCAACGGGGAGCGGCTGCGCAGCGCCGGGGCCACGCGCGACCGCGAGGCGGTGCTGCTGACCAGCTACCCCACCCCCCGTGAGGTGACCGCGGGCGGGGACGGGACGCTGCGCCGGTTCGGCAGGATGGTGACGTCCTTCGCCTCCACCCGCCGTCCCGGCAGCACCGCGCTCAAGCTGGCACATGTCGCGGGAGGGTGGGCGGACGTCGCCTACGGCAGTAGGGTCAGTCCGTGGGACGTGGCGGCGGGCTCGCTGCTGATCCGTCAGGCCGGGGGCGCCTTCGTCCCGCTGGACGGGTCGATCTTCGAGCCCGGCGGTTACATCGCCCACGTCGGGGGGTTCGATCTGGCGGGGTCGGTCATGAACGACCTGGTCCTGAACGGCCGCCAGGTCTGAGCGCGCGTGAGAGGGGGCCGGGGGACCGGTCCCGACGAGGTCGTTCACCACATCCGTGACCGCATTACCAATTGATCCTGTAGGAAATACAGGTAAGGTGGTCGTGTCGCCGTACGAAGGAGCCGCCATGAGCCTTGAGCCGGGGGCCGAGAGCCCGCTGGCCACCGCCGTCGAGGCCGCGCGCTGGATCCGGGCGGCGGCCGTGGAGGACGGGCGGGGCCGGCACTGGCGGGCCAACCCCGATCCGCACGGCCGGGCCGCGATGCCCGACCACCCGCTCTCCCTGTACTCGGGGGCCGCCGGGATCGTGCTGTTCTTCCTGGAGCTCGCCGCCGCCACCGGTGACGACGACTACCTCGACGACGCCCGGGCCGGCGCCCGCTACCTCATGGCCACCTGGCGCGACCAGGCCGACCTCTCCCTCCACCAGGGCCTGGCCGGGGTGATGTTCGTCCTGTCCGAGGCCGGATGGGCCACCGGCGAGCAGGAGTTCGAGGTCGAGGCCGGCGCGATCGCCGACCGCATCGTGCGCAGCGCCCGTCCCGTCGACGGCGGCCTGGGCTGGACCGGCGACCCCGCCCAGCGGGGCGACGGCGGCACCATCCTCGGCCTGCTGCACGCCGCGGGCATCCTGGGGGTGCCCGCCTACCAGGAGGTCGCGGTCGAGGCCGGGAACCGCATCGCCGCGCTCGTCGTCCCCGGGCACCGTTTCGGCGAGGAGGCCTGCGCCGACCTGCCGCTGGACGCGGTCACCCCGGGGTTCCTGTCCGGCACGGCCGGCACCGCGTTCCTCCTCGCCCGCCTGTACGGGGTGACCGGGGAGAGCCGTTTCCTGGACGCGGCCCGCAGGGGGGCCGACTTCGTCCGGGCGGTCAGCACCGTGACCGAGCGGTGCGCGCTGGTGCCGCACCACATCCCGCAGGGGCGGGAACTGCACTACCTGGGCTTCTGCTCCGGATCCGCCGGCGTCGCCCGGATGTTCTACGAACTGCACCGCGTCTCCGGCGACGCCGGGGATCTCGACTGGACCGAGCGGCTGGCCAGGGGGATCGTCCGCAGCGGCGCCCCGCCCGTGCAGAGCGGCGGCTACTGGAACTCGGCCTGCCAGTGCTGCGGCACCGCCGGCCTGGTGGAGCTGTTCGTCGGGCTGTGGGCGGCGACCGGCGAGCAACGGCACCTGGAGTACGCCCGCACCCTGGGGGAGGACCTGACCGCGCGGGCCACCCGCCACGACGGCCGGGGGTCGCGCTGGTACCAGGCCTACCGCAGGCTGCGGCCGGGAGAGGTGACCGCCGACACCGGGTACATGGTCGGCGCCGCCGGTGTCGGGGCCGCGCTCCTGCACCTGGACGCCACCGCGCACCCGGCGGAGGCGCGGCGGCTCGTCCTGCCGCCGGACAACCCCTTCCCGGCCATCCCGCTGCCGAGCTCGACGCTCCGCCGGTCCTGAGCGTCTCACCGGTCCCCGGGCGCGCCGTGACGATCCTGAAAACGCCTCACCGGTCCTGCGGGACGTCCTCACCGGTCCTGCGGGCGCCTCCCCGGTCCCGGGGGCGCCCCGCCGGTCGTATCCTGCCGGTCATACCGGCCGGGGAGGAACGGCAGGTCGGCGCGGCGCGTGCCGGAAGCTTCGGACGATATGCCCTTTGGCTGTCAAGGGGTGACAAAGCTCGTGATGATGATTGGTGATTCTCCGTGAGTGCTGCCCAGAGCCTGCCTAGTCTCGGTCCCGTGACAATCCAGGATTTCCTTCCCGACCCCGACCGTTCCGTCGTCGCGATCGAGCCCGCCCAGGCCGGCGCGGGACACTGGGCCGGTGCCCCGAGCGCGGTGTGGAGCGACGGGACGACCTACCTCGCCTACCGGCTGCGCCGCCCCGTCGGCGAGGGCCGCGGCTACGCGGTCGCGATCGCCCGTTCCGCCGACGGCGAGCGCTTCGAGACCCTGCTGACCATCGGCAGGGAGGAGATGGACACCGAGTCGCTGGAGCGGCCCACGCTGGTCCGCACCCCCGAGGGCCGGTGGCGGCTCTACCTCAGCTGTGCCACCTACGACACCAAGCACTGGAGGGTCGAGGTGCTGGAGGCCGACGACCCGTCGGGCTTCCGCGCGTCGCAGCGGCGGGTCGTGCTGCCCGGTGACCCCAAGACCGGCGTGAAGGACCCGGTGATCGTGGTCCGGGACGGCGTCTGGCACCTGTGGGCCTCCTGTCACCCGCTGGACCAGGCCGACGAGGCCGACCAGATGGTGACCGACTACGCCACCAGCGCCGACGGCATCGAGTGGACCTGGCAGGGCACCGCGCTCAGCGGCCGTCCCGGCACCTGGGACGCCCGGGGCGCGCGGGTGGCGGCGGTCCGTTTCACGGACGGGCAGGTGGTGGCCTTCTACGACGGCCGTGCCACCGCCGCGGAGAACTACGAGGAGAGGACCGGGGTCGCGATCGGCACCGATCCCGCCGAGCTGACCCCGGTCGGCACCGAGCCCGTGGCGGTCTCGCCCCACGCGGGCGGCGGCCTGCGCTACCTGGAGATCGTGGACCTGCCCGGTGGCGGGCGGCGGCTCTACTACGAGTACACCCGCGCGGACGGGGCCCACGACCTCCGCACCGAACTTCGCTGACCACGGCTCCGGGTGCGACGGCGCACCCGGAGTCCCCCGATCGCTCCCGCCGTGTCCGGGGCCGGGAACGGCCACCGCGCCCGCGGCGAGCCCGCAGCGCGGGGGTTAGGGCTGGGGGCGGCCGTTGCGCGCCTGACGCTGCCCGTTGGGGCGGGTGCCCACCAGGCCGCCCGAGCGCTCGCGGGGGCGGAGCCAGTCGCTGAAGTCCTCACCGGTCACCCGCTGGAGCAGCGCCACGTCCTCGGTGAAGTAGGTGATGAGCCTCTCCCGCTGGTCCCAGGTCAGCGGCTGGCGAGGGCGGGCCCGCTCCTGCAGCCTGCGCTCCAGCGGGTCGGTCAGCGCCACGCTCGCCCGGGGAGGCAGGAACCGTCCCATCGCCGCCCCCACCCGCAGCGCCCGCGACAGCAGCCGGTGTCCCCGGGTCGGTTCGGGGTGGGCGGTCACGTTCTCCCGGGGCACCTCGGTCACCACTCCGCTCTCCACCCCGAGGAAGCGGCAGATCCGGTCGAGGGTGTCGACCGGGCGGTCGACCAGGTCGCGGTAGCGGTAGACGAGCACCTGCTCGCGGGGGAAGAGCGTGTACAGGTGCTCCAGCTGCTCGCCGTACCTGCCGAGTCCGAGGTAGTGCCAGAACGGCGCCCAGCCGGCCCTGACCCGTCGCTCCTCCTCGGCGCAGGCCCTCAGCACGTCCCCGATGGGCTCGAGCCCGGCCGACCACAGGTGCGTCCAGTTGGAGTGCGCGCGCTCCACCGGGTCGCGCAGCACCACGATGAGCCTGGCGTCGGGAACGGTCTCCCTGATCCGCCGCTGGGCGGCCCGGTCGTAGAGGTAGAACGGGGTGGACTCGCCGGTGAGCGTTCCCGGCGGGGCCGCGTCGAACAGCGCCTCGTAGTCCTCGCGCCGCCAGACGTGCTCGCGGTAGGTCTGCGCGTCCCCGGGGCCTCCCTTGGTCGGGGGCGGGCCGTCACTGAGGAAGAACTTCGGCTCCTTCACCGGGGACATGAACAACTGCGGGTGCCGGGCCAGGGCGGAGTGCAGCGCGGTGGTCCCGGACTTAGGGGCACCGATGGTGAGGAAGTTCGGCAGGGGCATGTTATTACCCTTAATCCCTACTGTCATTATTGGTAAATATAGCCCCTTCTCGGACGAAGGCAAGTGCCCGGCCGAGGGGTCGTGACGGCCCGGGAGAAGTTCCCGGGGGCCGCGACCTCGGTCGCCGGTCCTCGTCCCCGCGTCTCGTCCTCGGGCGGCGGGGGCCGCCGGTGCGGGTGCCGTCCGGCGGGCGCCGGTTCCCTTCCGGGTGTTCGTCGATCATGTAGAGGTCTCGTGCTCCCGTGACCAGGCAGGATATCCAGGCCGTGTTACCGGTTTGTTACGCGTCGTCCCCGTTCGCGGTTCTCGTGCCATGCCGTACCGGTGGGTTCCCGTTCGCGATCCTCGTGCCGTTCCATGGTGCGGGGATTCCGCTGCCGTTCCGTGGTGCCGGACCGCTCCCGCCGGGTCTGTGCCGCGGTGCCGTCACACCGCACCGATCTCCGTACCGCCCGGCCCGAGACGGTGTACCCGCCCCCCCGCCGATACGAACATGACGGGCGGCTTTTACACGCTCCGCATCCTCGGAAACGGTCCTTCGAGGGGCGAGGGACACCCCGCGCCGTGTGTCAGGCCTTCCGGGGCGCGGGCGCCCTCACCCGGCGTCCTCGAGCAGGACGGTCTTGGCCTCGATCGGCTTCTTCAGGTACCCGTGCGCGACCATCAGGTCCGCGACCCGCTGCAGCCGGGTCTCACCGAGCCGGACGGGGAAGGCCCCGAGGGTGATGACCGCCGCGGTCGCGGCGTCGATCTTCGTGTACGTCGGCAGGATCTCCTCGACCGCCCTGCGGTCGGAGGTGGCGACCTGCTGGGCCTTGCCCATCGCCCGCTGGAAGGCGGCGACGGTCCCGGGATTGTCCCTGGCGAACCGCTCGGTGACGGCCACGCCGGCGACGGGGAGATCCGCGGTGGAACCGGCCATCGTGTCGGCGAGTTTCTGGGCGCCGGTGCTCCTCTGCGCGATGGTCAGGTGCGGTTCGGTCATCCAGGCGGCGTCGACGACACCCTCGGCCAGCTTGTCCTTCATCTCGGGGAAGGGGCATTCCAGGAAGGTGACGTCGCCCTCCTTCAGGCCGTTCGCCGTGAGCACCGAGGTCACCGCCAGCGTGCCGATGCTCTTTCGGCTGTTGACCGCGATTCTCTTGCCCTTGAGGTCGGCGGGTTCCTTGATCGAGGAATCCTCGGACACCATGATGTTGAAGGAGTTCGGGGTCGCCTGGTAGAGGTCTGCGACGATCTTCAGTTTCTCGCCCGCGGCGACGGACAGGAAGGTCGAGACGTAGTTCGTCTGGGTGGCGTCCAGCGCGCCCGAGAGCAGGGCCTGCTGCGCCTGGGCCCCTCCGACCACCGACTCGATGGTGACGTCGAGCCCCTCCTCCTTGAAGTAGCCCCTGTGCTCGGCGATGTAGAGCGAGGCCGAGTCGGGGATGGGCAGCGCGCCGACCGTGATGGCGGTCCTCTCCAGGCCCCCCTCACCCCCGGCGGCGGTCCCGGTCCCCTCCTCGTCGCCACAGGCGCTCAGCGTCAGGACCAGGGCGATTCCCGCGACGACGGCCCGGCTCGCACGTGTGAACCGCATGGGTCTCCTCAGTTGCATGTAACCGCCATGGCCGGACCTCTTGTGAAGCGCGTCCGGCGACGTCGGGCGGCACCGAGGTGGTTCCGGGAGGCGTACCGGTCAGGGGGACGCCGACCGCGGATCAGAATAGCGGAGAAGATCAGCGAAAACGCGAACGATGCCCCTTTCGTAATGAGTCGTACAACGGCCGTCCGGAGCTCGCGGATCGTATTACGCGATCATCCGCCGGCCGCGTCGAATGACGGCGGGAAAGCCGTCGCGCGCCTTTTCCGGTCCGCCCCGGGGGCCGGACGGCTCACGGCACCGCTCAGGGGGCCAGCCGGGTGAGCTGGCCGGCGTGGGCCTTGGCGGTGGCCGCGGCGAACGTCCTGGTGGCCGGGTCGGCCCCGGACGCCCCCTCGCCCTTCGCCACCAGCACGGACTGGGTGAGGTACTCCCGCGCGTTCCCGGTGAAGAGCCGGTCGAAGGCGGCGCCGTCCGCGCGCTCCAGGGCGGCGAAGTCGGCGGGGGTCGTCATGCCGGGCATGTCGTGTCCCTCGTGCTCGCGGCTCTGCGGCACCCCGGCCCGGCGCAGCAGGTCGCGCAGCCCCCGCAGCGTCGCCCGGCGGGCCGGTACGACCTCGGCGGCGAACCGCGTGATCGCCGGGTCGGAGGTCTTGCGCGGGGCCAGTTCCAGCAGGCGTACCGACTGCTCGGTCATCGGGATCATCAGCTGCAGCCAGGCGAGGTCGGTGGCGTTGAAGGAGGCGGGCGGGGTGGCGGCCCCGCCGGACGGCGCACCGGAGGGCGCCGGGGAGGTCTGGGGGGAGGTCACGGCGACGGCCGGTCCCGACCGGTGGTGACCGGCGGCCGAATGGGGCGCCGGTTCGGCGGCGACGCAGCGCCCGACCAGCAGCACGGTGAGCACCGCGAGCACCGGGACACCGACGACGGACGCTCTCATGTCGCTCCCTTCGCCCGGGCCGTACCGGAGGGGGCCCGGGGTGGGACGGGGCCCGGGGCGGGGCCCGCCCGTCGTTCGGATGGGGGTGGGGATGAGACAGACGTACGGTGCCGCATGCCCCGCCGTCAACCGGTCATGTCAACCGATCACGACAGTCCGGTCAATGCGGGCCGAACCAGCCCTTTTTCGTGGTTGTTTGTGGCTGTCTGTGAGCTTGTGTAGGCTTCTGTGATCTTTAATGGCCTCCTGGGGGGATCGAGGCGTCGTGTTCCGGGCCGGGCGGTGCCCCCGCGGGCCGGTGACGTCCGGTGCGGGAGCGGCCGGCCGCGCCGGGTGAGGGTGTCTATCGCCGTGCGCCTTCCTGTCGTCACACCCGGCGGGAGGCGCCGGGCGCTTTCCGCTCCTGTACCGGAGACCGGGGGCCCGGAGGGCGACAACGAAAAAACGGAGATCGCACAGAAAAAGAAAGACACCGGATTCCTGTTGCCCGCCCCGCCCTCCGGCGGTCTCCGTTGAGGGTGCCGGTCTCCGCGCAGGGGCCGGGGCGCGTGAGGGGCGGCTCACGGGTCTCCCGGTATGGGAGATATGGAGAGAATCGTCCGAGTTCGGGGCGGGCCGCCGAGGCGCGCCACCGGCGGACGACGGGTGACGGCGGACGACGGCGGACGACGGATGGCGGCGGGCCACGGGTGACGGAGACGGCGGCGGACGAGGGATGACGAACGGGAACGGAGGCGAGGGCGTGATGCCGGAGACCGGCAGGGACGGACCCGACACGGCGATGGTGAGCGCGGCGCGCGCCGGGGACCGGCGGGCGCTGGACGCCCTGGTCGCCGGTTCCCTCCCGCTCGTCTACAACATCGTCGGGCGGGCGCTGAACGGCCACGGCGACGTCGACGACGTGGTCCAGGAGACGCTGCTGCGGGTGGTGCGGTCCCTGCCCGGGCTGCGGGACGCGGGGGCGTACCGGTCCTGGCTGGTGGCCATCGCGGTGCGCCAGGTACGCGACCACGAGCAGCACCGCAGGGCCGCGCAGCACCGCACGGCCGACCTGGAGTCCGCCGAGGAACTGCCCGACCCGGCCTCGGACTTCGCCGCCGTGACCATCCTGCGGCTCGGCCTCACCGACCAGCGCCGCGAGGTGGCCGAGGCCACCCGCTGGCTCGACGGCGACGACCAGACGCTGCTCGCGCTGTGGTGGCTGGAGGAGACCGGCGAGCTCGGCCGCGCGGAGCTCGCCGGGGCACTGGGCCTGTCCGGCCGGCACGCCGCCGTGCGCGTCCAGCGGATGAAGGAACAGGTGCAGGCCGCCCGGAGCATCGTGCGGGCCCTGCGCGCCGACTCCGGGTGCGCCGGGCTGCGCGCCCTGGCGTCGAACTGGAACGGGGTGCCCAGCCCGCTGTGGCGCAAGCGCCTCTCCCGGCACATCCGCGACTGCGACCTGTGCCAGGGGCGCACCGCGGGCCTGCTGCCCATCGACCGCCTGCTCGCGGGGCTGCCGCTGCTGCCGCTGCCGGTCGGCTTCGCCCTGCACCACCTCCAGGCCCTCCCCCCGGCCGCCGAGGCGGTGGCGCACGCCGCCTCCTGGGGCGCCTCGCCCGCCGCGCACGCCTCCCCGTCGAGCGCCGCCGCGCACGCCTCCCCGCCGGGCACCGCCGCGCACGCCGCCTCGCCGAGCACGGGCGCGCACGCCGTGGAGTCCACCGGCCGGCACGGCCTGGCGTCCCAGCTCCCGGCGGGTCCCGCCGTGCTCGGCGGGGCGGCGGCCGTCGTCGTCGCGGCCCTGCTGGTGGTCGGCTACCTGGTCGCCCCCGATCCGGCGCCCCCGCGGCCGGGGCCGGTGCGGGCGCAACCGGTCCGCACGGCCATCTCGACCGCAGCGGCCACGTCGGCTCCACCGGCGTCCCCGACTCCCTCGGCGCGGACAACGGCACGCGCCACGCCCCGGCCGTCCACCGGGCGGAGCCGGAGCGCCCGGCCGTCCTCGCCGCCCGCCCGGGTGACCTCCGCCAGGAAGGGCGTCGGCGTGTGGAAGATGCCCGGCCTCGGCTCGGCGCTCGCCGCCTCCGGCGCCGGCTGGTACTACAACTGGTCCGCCCGGCCCGAGGGCGGCACCGGTCGCGGCGCCGGCGGGTTCGTCCCGATGATCTGGGGATCCGGCAGCGTCACCCCCGAGAACCTCGCCCAGGCCAGGAGGGCGGGCCCGTACCTGCTGGCCTTCAACGAGCCCGACCTGCCCGCGCAGGCGAACATGACCGTGGAGCGGGCACTCTCGCTCTGGCCGCAACTCATGTCCGCGGGGCGGGTGCTCGGCAGCCCCTCCGTGGCGTTCGGCGCCGACACCCCCGGCGGCTGGCTGGACCGCTTCATGTCCGGCGCCGCCGAGCGGGGCTACCGGGTCGACTTCATCGCCCTGCACTGGTACGGCGCCGACTTCCGCACCGAGGCCGCGGTCGGGCAGCTCAGGTCGTACATCCAGGCGGTGTACAGGCGCTACCGCAAGCCGATCTGGCTCACCGAGTACGCGCTGATCGACTTCTCGAACGGGACCCGCTACGCCGACGACGCCCGGCAGGCCGCGTTCGTCACCGCCTCCACCAGGATGCTGGCCACCCTGCCGTACGTGCGGCGCTACGCCTGGTTCGGGCTGCCGTCCTCGGAGACCGAGCCGGGCAGCGGGCTGTTCCGCGCGGACGGGACGGCGACCCGGGCGGGCCGCGCCTTCCAGGCGGCCCGCTGACCACCCACCGTCAGGCCGTTCGACCCTCCGGCCGGCGTGGAGGGACCCGGTCCGGCCGGTGGCGTTCGGCCCGCGCGGGGGGAGCCGGCCCCGCCGGTAGCCTGGCCGGGTGCCCGAACCGTACCTGACCCCGCGCGGGACCGTGGAACACGAGATCGAGATCAAGCGGTCCCGTTTCCTGTGCGCGGTCGGCCCGGCC
This sequence comes from Streptosporangium sp. DT93, assembly GCF_049844535.1. Lineage (NCBI taxonomy): Bacteria > Bacillati > Actinomycetota > Actinomycetes > Streptosporangiales > Streptosporangiaceae > Streptosporangium > Streptosporangium sp. DT93. The sequence continues at coordinate 46,028 of NZ_JBNCLF010000025.1, read as the reverse complement.
CCCTCCGAGGAGGCGGCCAGGGAGTTCGTCGCCGGGCGCAGGCGGCTGTACGGCGACGCCACCCACAACTGCTCGGCGTACGTGATCGGCGGCGACCGGGGCGTCCAGCGGGCCGACGACGACGGCGAGCCGGGCGGCACCGCCGGGACCCCGATGCTGGAGACCCTGCTGCGCCGGGGCGTGGCCGACGCGGTGGCGGTGGTGACCCGCTACTTCGGCGGGGTGAAGCTCGGCGCGGGCGGCCTGGTGCGCGCCTACGGCTCCTCGGTCGGCAAGACGCTGGACGTGACGCCGCTGGTCGAGATGGTGCCCGCCCGGGTGATGACCGTGACCGTGGACCACGTCCGGGCCGGACGGCTGGAGAACGACCTGCACGCCTCCCCGTACGAGATCAGGGAGGTCGTCTACGGCGCCGAGGTGGGGTTCCGCGTCGCCGTGCGCGATCGGGACCTTCCGGTCTTTCCCGGCTGGATCGCCACCCTGACGGCCGGGCGGGCCGGGGTCGAACCGGGCGAGGCGGTCCATCTCGCGTCCTGAGTTCGCCTCGCGTTCCCCTGAGCCCGTCTCGCGTCCTCTTGGGGCCGCGTCGTGTCCTCCTGGGCCCGCCTGGCGTTCTTTCGAGTCCGCCGCGTCCTTTCGGGTCCGTCTCGCGTTCTTCCGGGAGGGGGGGACACCTGCGGAAGACGCCTCCGGCGCGTCGTCAATGTGGGATAGGTCACACTCGACGGGGAGAGGTGGTGCGGATCGGCGGGTGAATTCCCCCGCTCCCGGTGGCCGGAGAGGGCGATGGACCCTTGCGCCACTCCCGGAGAGATCATCCGAAAATGCTCTGACGTGCGGAAACACGGAAAAGTGCCGGGGGTGACGGGCCCGGCGGCGCGGGGTGCGGTTTTCCGCAGCCGGTGGTCTGCGGTGCGCGCCAGGCCGATCCGGGAGCGCTCCTCATCCACGCCGCACCCCGGCTCTCCGTAGCCTTGTCCCCATGAGTTCACCGAATCCCGACGGGATCGCCGGCTGGGCGATCAGCCTTATGGAAACCCTGGGCGCGCCGGGGGCGGGTCTGGCCATCGCGCTCGAGAACCTGTTCCCGCCCCTGCCGAGCGAGGTGATCCTGCCACTGGCCGGATTCACCGCGAGCAAGGGGAACATGGGGCTGGTCGACGCCGTGCTCTGGACGACCATGGGGTCGGTGATCGGCGCGCTGGCGCTGTACGCGCTCGGGGCGCTGCTGGGACGCAGCCGCGTGGTGGCCATCGCCTCCAAGCTGCCGCTGATCAACGTCGCGGACATCGAGAGGACCGAGGCGTGGTTCGCCCGGCACGGCAAGAAGACCGTCTTCTTCGGGCGGATGATCCCGATCTTCCGCAGCCTCATCTCGATCCCGGCCGGGGTCGAGCGGATGCCGATCACGATCTTCACCCTCCTGACCACGGCGGGCAGCCTCATCTGGAACACGGCCTTCGTGATGGCCGGCTTCCTGCTCGGTGAGCAGTGGGAGCTGGTCGAGCGGTACATGGGCGTCGTCTCGAAGGCGGTGCTGGGCATCGTGATCCTGGCCGTCGTGGTCTTCGTGGTGGTCAGGCTCTCCGACCGCCGCAAGGGCAGGCACCACGCCTGACCGGGGGAGCCGTCGTCGTCCACGGTCGTCGCCTCGGCGTGGCCTGGGCGAACACCCGATACGGGACGAGCCCGGGCCGATCACACCGGCCCGGGCTCGTCCCGTGCCGGGCCCCCGCGGGGCGTTCCCACGGGGGCCCGGGTACTCGCGGGTCAGGTGACGGTGACCACCGCCCTGGCGGTGACCGTCGTGCCGGTCACCCGGCCGTCGACCGTGAAGGTGCCCGGCGCGGCGTAGGAGGCGGGGTCCACCGCGTCCCACGTCACCGCCACCGAGCTGTCCTTCGAACCGTCGTTGAAGGTGGCCGTCACGGTCGCGGGCAGCGCGGGGAGCGTGTCGGCGAGGGTGGGCACGTGCACCGGCCGGACGCCGTCCGGCGGCACCGCGTACACCTTCCACTTCAGCAACTGCTTGTACCGCTCGGCGGTGATGTGCGGCGAGGCGTACTCGCGCAGCGCCTTGGAGAACAGCGAGAAGTTCCGGGTCGAGTTGATCTGGGAGAAGTTGTTCGACCCGGTTTGCCCGCCGCGGCGGCCTCGGCCTTGTCCTTCTGGTTGGCCGTGTAGACGGGGAAGATCGGGTACTCCGCGGGGTCGGCCCACAGGCGCAGTGCCTCGCGGTACTTCGGGTCGCCGGCCGGGACCAGGCCGGTGCTGAACGGGATGTAGTTGTTGGACTCCTTCCACGGGATCAGGGTGCCGGTCTGCAGGTCGCGGTGCTTGAAGACCCTGGCGTCGGCGTCCCACATGGTCAGGACGGCGTCCCGGACCCTGTCGGCGACGCCGCGCATCTCGGCCGCCTTGGCGCCGTCGCCGATCAGCTCGTACGCCTGCGCCGCCGCGCGGGCGTTGGCGTAGACGTAGGAGCCCTCCAGCCGCTCGTTGGCCCGGTCGTAGTAGTGGAAGGAGACCGCGTCGGCGTCGTTGCCGGGGATGTCGGCGTCGAGGAAGTTGAACCTCGCCGGGGGAAGCCGCGGGGTCGGCGCCGGGGCGGGAGAGCATGCGGTCGATCCAGTAGGAGTCCCCGCCCTTCTCCTTCCGGTAGATCTCCGCGAGCATGTCGCGGCCGTCGTAGGCGACGGGCTCGCCGGGGACCGGGTCGGCGCCGGTGAACACCGGCATGCCGAGGTCGTCCGGGATCGCGGCGGCGGGTGGCGCCGCCGCGAGCAGGCCGGAGGTCAGCGCCACCACCGTTAACCAGGACAGGTGCGTACGCACGGGTTCCTCCCTTGCTCGGTGCCACCGTCGCCACCGCGTGCCGTCGCGCCGGCGGTCCGTCCGGGACGGTCCGTCCGGTCCCCGCCCGATCGCGGACTCCTCCGGAGTACCCGAAAACTAAAAGGTTTTCGGAAGGTAGAAGACAACTCCACCCGCTGTTAACGGAGGTTGTGGACACTCTCGCCGGAGAGTGGTAAAAACGATTTCGAGAAAAGGTGAAGGACGGGTGCCCGGACTTCACCGGCGCGTTCTCCTCGCCGGCCGGGACGCCGGTCGCCGTGACCTCGAAGGCGTCCCGCGGACGGGGTGACGCGCCGATCGCGCCCCGGGACGGGGGTGCCCCCTCGTACCGGATGAACGTTTCACGGAGTTTCACCGCGACGGCGGGTGCCGGGCTCGGCCGATCTTGACAGCGGTGGTGACATCGCGAAAACTCGGGCACCACTTCGGCCGGTCCACGGGCCGTACGGCTCCGCGAAGGGGCTGTGAACGTCGGCAAGAAGCGAACGACCGCTTGAGATCTCCCTCGATGTCCGATGACGGACAACCCCCCAGGAGGGTCCGCACGATGAAAAAACGGTTGATCATCGCCATGAGCGCGCTGATCTCACTCGTCCTCACCCCGCTGACGGCGGCCCCACCGGCGGCGGCCTCCGTCTCCACCTCCGCGTCCGCGTCCGTCTCCGCCTCGGGGGCGGAGGCGTCGGCGGCGTCGGCGCTGGCCAAGACGGTCTGGATCCCCAGCCGCTGGGTGAGCACCGGAGAGGTGCCGTGGGTCTCCTCCCGGACGAAGGAGTCGGCCAACTTCATCCTGCTGTGGGGTGACCGCTCCGGCACCGACCCCAGGAGCGCGCCCTCGCAGTACCGCTTCGACCCCGACAACGTGCTCTCCCAGCTGGAGAACCTGTACTCCTTCTACGTGAACACGATGAGGTTCACGCCGGAGACCGGCCTGCTCGCCCAGCACAAGATCATCGTCATCATCACCCGTACCTGGTCCAACGCGCCGCTGGACGCCTGGGCCACCGGCGGCTCGACCGACAACAGGGTCGGCGTCATCAACGTCGCGCCCGGCGCGGCGGCGCCCGGCTCGTGGGGGCTGGCGCACGAGCTGGCCCACGTCTTCCAGAACTACACCTTCCTCGGCAGGTCCGGGGCCGGGTTCACCCACCCGGGCTCGGGCACGTTCTGGGAGGCCAGCGCCGAGTTCATGGCCATGCAGGTCTACCCCAAAATGGCCGCCGGCGACCTGACCCGGTTCATCCGCACCGAGAACCTCGCCTACAGCAGCAGCCGTCACCACTACGGCGCCTGGATGCTCCTGCAGTACATCAAGGAGCGCGACGGCCTGGCCATGTTCAACCGGATCTGGAACGAGGCCCGCAGCGACGAGCACCCGCTGGAGGTCTACCGGCGCATCAGCGGCATCACCCAGGCCGAGCTGAACCGCCGCATGGGGGAGTACGCCCAGCGCAACGTCACCTGGGACTACGCCAACCGCGCCGACATCATGCCGTTCATCAACGGCCTGTATCCCTTCATCACCGCCTACAACGGCGTCCCGGTGGAGAAGGTCTCCCAGCACTACCGCATCTCGGACGCGCTGGCCCCCTCGGACTACGGCTACAACAAGATCAAGCTCGTCCCCGGCAGTGACGGCGCGCTGATCCGGCTGCGGTTCAGGGGCCACGTCAACGCGGCCGCGCAGTCGGGCTGGTCGTACGGGTTCGTCGCGGTGCGGAACGGAACCCCCCGGTACGGCCCGATCCACAGCTCCTCCGACGGGGAGGTGACCTTCCAGACCCAGGCCGGCGAGAGGGACGTCTACCTGGTGGTCACCGGGGCCCCCGGGACCGTGCACAAGTACCCCTTCCTCGACGGCTACCCCCGCAACTACCGCTACCCGTACGAGTTCCGCCTCCAGGGCGCGACCCCCTCCGGCCACGAGCCCGGCTACGTCCGCCCGGCCGCGCCGGGCAACGGCCGCTGGCACTCCAACGGCGGCGGCTGGGTCGACAACCGGGCCAACGTCCCCGCGAGCGCCTACGTCGGCCCGCGTGCCGCCGTCTACGGCAACAGCACGGTGTCGGCCAACGCCCGCATCGAGGACCTGGCCTGGGTGAACGGCGGCGCGACCGTCACCGGCAACGCGGTCGTCAAGAACAACGCCCTGGTCCAGGGCGGTGCGAACCTGAGCGGTTCGGTGGTCGTGGGCGGTGACGCCGAGCCCGCGATCGCGTGCGGCTCGGGCACGTACCTGATGTTCAACCCCGACCGGGGCTGCGACGGAAGGGCCGGGGAGACGGACGTCAACCCGCCCCACCCCGTCTTCACCGACGCCGACCTGTCCTTCGGCGGCGGCAACCCCGACCCCGACCCCGACCCGACGCCGGTGAACCTGGCGCGGACGGCGGGAGCCACCGCCTCCTACACCTCCCCCTGGGAGAGCGTGGCCGCGGTCAACGACGGCATCGACCCGCCGAGCTCGAACGACACGGCCAACCCCCGCTGGGGCACCTGGCCGAACACCGGCGAGCAGTGGGCAGAGCTGACCTGGCCGTCGGCGCAGACCCTGACGTCGGCCCAGGTGTACTTCTTCGACGACAACGGAGGCGTGCGCCTGCCCGCCTCCTGGAAGCTCCAGAGGTGGACCGGCAGCGCCTACGCCGACATCGCCACCACCTACCCGACCGCCGCGAACGGCTACAACACCGCGACCTTCGCCCAGATCGGCACCACCAGACTGCGCGTCGTGCTGCAGAGCGGGCAGGGTTCGGTCGGGCTGCTGGAGGTCAGGGCCTTCGGATGACCGGAATCTGACCATCCACCGCACGGGCGCGGAGGGGCACCGGCCGTCACCACGGCCCGCCTCCTCCGTGCCCGTACGGCACCCGGCCTCCGCCCCCGCGCGGCGGCCGGCTTTCGCGTTCACCGACCCAACGGCAGGCCGCGGCCCGGTAGGGGGCCGGTCGCGCCGGCCCCGAGCCCGCGCGAATCCGTGCCGTCCGCACCACGGCCACGTGAGCGATTCCCCCTCGCGGGGTTGTCCGAAACCACCGGTGCCCGATGCCGGGGCCTTCCGGAATGCGAACGTGTCGTCAAGGCGTAAAGGCGGCCGCGTCATCCCGGCAAAGGCGAGCGCCGAAAATTCGATAATTTCGGAGCGGCCATTCCACGACGGAAAGGGTAGGTGAGCCGAATGGTCGCCGATGACGACGCGGGGAGCCCGCCGAAACTGGCGGTGATCGCCCGCGAGGCGGGCGTGTCCGTCGGTACGGTCTCCAAGGTGCTCAACGGCAGGCCCGACGTCTCGTCCCGCACCCGCCGGGCCGTCGCCGAGGTGCTGGAGCGGCAGGGCTACCCGCGGCAGCGGCTCAAGCCGCGCCGGGGGAGCATGGTCGACGTGGTCCTGCAGGGGCTGGGCTCGCCGTACGCGCTGGCGATCCTCCAGGGGATCGAGGAGGCGGCGTGGCGGCTGGGCGTGGACCTGGTGGTGTCGACCGTCGTGGGGCGCACCAAGAACGGGCAGCCCCCACCGGCCTGGTTCGACCGCATCAGGGCACGTGACACGGCCGGGGTGCTGCTGGTGCGGACGATCCCGACCACCGCGCAGCAGGCGTGGTTCACCGACCACGAGGTCCCCCTCGTCGTCGTCGACCCCCGTCGCAAACCCCCGCCCGGCCTGCGCGTCGTCACCTCCGCGAACCAGGCGGGCGCCCGCGCCGCGGTCGAGCATCTCATCACCCTCGGGCACCAGCGGATCGCCGTCGTCACGGGGCGTCCCGGCGTGCCGTGCGCCGCCGAGAGGCTGGCCGGCTACCGCCAGGCGATGGCCGCGGCGGGCCTGCCGGCCGATCCGCGCTGGAGGGTCTGCGGCCGGTTCAAGGGAGAGGAGTCCTTCCAGGTCACCCGGTCGATGCTCACCTCCCGCCCGGTCCTCCCGACCGCGGTCTTCGCCTGCTCGGACGACATGGCGGGCGGGGTCATCCGGGCGATCGGCGACCTCGGCCTGCGCGTGCCGGACGACATCAGCGTCGTCGGCTTCGACGACTCCGTGATCGCCGAGGGGTTCGCGCCCCCGCTGACGACCGTCCGGCAGCCGTGGGTCGAGCTCGGGGCGGCCGCGCTGACCATGCTGCTCTCCGACGACGAGGTCAGGGGACACGTCCTGCCGACGACGCTGGTCCTGCGCGGCAGCACCGCGCCCCCCGGGGCGTCGGCGCCGGGTGATGTGCCCGCCCCGGTCTGACCCGTGTCGCCGCGCGTGAGGTCCCCGCCCTCCGCGGAATTCCCGGGAGTGGTATTACGCGAGACGCCCCTGCGGTCGTGCCCGCCCTTTCCGTAAATGAACCATGAAACGGGAAAGTGCTTACTTTCATACGTCACGACAAGGCGAACTGGGAATTTAGTTTGTACCATTGACAAACTTATTGCCGTTATCTATGGTACGGGCAGTCGTTGACCGTATCTCGGAGATTCGGTCATATCCAACCGCCGAAAACGTCCCGTACGGGCTCGGCGGACAGGTGCCGACCGTGCCGGCCTCGATCGGCCGCCGCCCTCCCCGGGCGCGGGACCGTCGTCGCCGGGGCGCGCCGGCGTCCTGCGCGGCCGCCTCGCCGGCCACGAGGAGCACCTCCCACCGAACCTCGAGAATGAGAATCAGATGGACGCGAACCCAGCACACACCCGCCGCCGGCGTTCCGCGGTGCGGCTGGTGGGTCTTCCCGCCGCCTCGGCGCTGGTGGCCGCGACCGCCCTGGTGGCGGTGGCGTGGCCCTCCCAGGCCGCGGCGGCGCCGGTCGACGGCGGTGTGTACACGCTCGCCTCGGGCTCCAGCGGCAAGTGCGTGAACGTGGCCGGAGCCTCGGCCGACAACGGCGCGCTGCTGGTGCAGGTCGCGTGCGACACCGCGTCCGGCTCGCAGCGGTTCACCACCGTCGCGCGGGGCGGTGCGTTCAATCTTGTCAACGCGAACAGCGGCCGGTGCGTGGACGTTCCCAGTTCCTCGACCGTGCCGGGCACGCAGCTTCAGCAGTGGGGGTGCGGGGACGGCTCCAAGCTCCCGCAGCAGTGGACGATCTCGGCCTCGGCGGCCGCGTCCGGCAAGTACCTGATCAAGAGCGCCGCCACCGGCCTGTGCGTGGCCAACAGGGACGGCTCCACCGCGGGCAACAACCCCGTCGTCCAGGAGACCTGCTCCGACGTCGCGCGGATGCAGTGGAACCTCACCCAGGTCTCCGGGCCCACCGCGAGCCCGTCGCCCACGCCGAGCTCGCCCACCGGCCGGGTCTGGTCGAACAACGCCGACGGGTTCGCCGCCACCGGCGGCAGCGGCGTGGCGACCACCACCGGCGGCGCCGCCGGACCCACGGTCACCGTCACCACCTACGCCGACCTGGTCAGGTACGCCACCGCGAGCACGCCCTACGTCATCAGGGTCAACGGCGCCGTCACGGCCACCCCGTACGGCAACGAGCTCAGGGTCGCCTCGAACAAGACCATCGTCGGCGTCGGCACCGGGGGCCACATCGTCAACGGAGGCTTCTTCCTCGGCGCCGGGGTGAACAACGTCATCATCCGCAACCTGACGATCCGCGACACCCGCATGGCGTCCGACGACCCGGACGACAAGGAGTTCGACTACGACGGCATCCAGATGGACACCGCCCACCACATCTGGATCGACCACAACACCATCACCCGCATGAACGACGGCCTGATCGACAGCCGCAAGGACACCAGCCACCTGACCGTGAGCTGGAACGTCCTGTCGGAGAACAACAAGGCCTTCGGCATCGGCTGGACCGACAACGTCACCGCGCGGATGACGATCCACCACAACTGGATCCACCACACCAACCAGCGCAACCCCAGCACCGACAACGTGGCCTACGCCCACCTGTACAACAACCACCTGCAGAACGTCACCTCGTACGGCAACTACGCGCGCGGCGCCACCAAGATGGTGATCGAGAACAGCTACTACGACACCGTCAAGGACCCCTACTACCCCGACGCCGGCGCGCAGCTCCGCCAGAGCGGCAGCATCGTGGTCAACTCCACCGGCAACCGGACCACCAGGGGCTCGGCGTTCGACCCGCGGTCGTTCTACTCCTACACCCTGGACCCGGCCGCCCAGGTACCCGCCCTCCTGCGCACCTACGCGGGACCCCAGGCGAACATCGGTCTGTGACCGGGTGCCCCGGGCCGGCAAGAGGAGGGCTCGGCCGGCCCGGGCCGCCCCATCGGACCCTCACCCGCGGACCCGGCTGATCCCGCGGCCTCCAGGAACCCGTCATCCCCTCTCGTCCGGACCTCCACGCGGTCTCGTGACCGGCCGGAACCCGCCCCCCACCCCCGGAAAGGACGCGTCATGCGTCAGGCAGTACCCCCTCCGCGCCGCGCACCCAGAGCCAGGCTCGCCGGTGCGATCGCAGCCGCTCTCGCGGCGCCCGTCGCGCTCGTCGCCCTCACCGCGGGGCCGGGCATGGCCGCGGCGGCGCCGGTCGACGGCGGTGTGTACACGCTCGCCTCGGGCTCCAGCGGCAAGTGCGTGAACGTGGCCGGAGCCTCGGCCGACAACGGCGCGCTGCTGGTGCAGGTGGCCTGTGACACCGCGTCCGGCTCGCAGCGGTTCACCACCGTCGCGCGGGGGAGCGCCTTCAACCTGGTCAACGTCGGCAGCGGCCGGTGCGTGGACGTGCCGAACTCCTCGACCGTCTCGGGCACCCAGCTCCAGCAGTGGGGGTGCGGGGACGGCACCAAGCTCCCGCAGCAGTGGGCGATCTCGGCCTCCTCGGCCGTGTCCGGCAAGTACCTGATCAAGAGCGTCGTCTCCGGGTTGTGCGTGGCCAACAAGGACGGTTCCACGGCGGGCAACAACCCGATCGTCGAGGAGACCTGCTCCGACGTCGCGCGGATGCAGTGGAACCTCACCCAGGTCTCCGGCCCCACGAACCCGTCGCCGACGCCGAGCACGGGGACCCCGACCGTGGCCGCCGACGGAACCGGCCGCTACCGGACCGTGCAGGCCGCGATCGACGCGGTGCCGTCGAACAACACGAGCCGGGTCGTCATCACGATCAAGCCGGGCACCTACCGGGAGATCGTCACCGTCGACAAGCCGTACGTGACCCTCCAGGGGCTGGGCTCCTCGCCGTCCGGCACGCTCATCGTCAACAACCGGTCGGCGTACACCAGCGGCACCTCGGGCAGCTTCACCGCCCGGGTCTCGGCCCGCGACGTCACCGCCACCAACCTGACCTTCTCCAACGACCTGGACGAGAACTCCGTCCCGAGCGGCGCGCAGGCCGTGGCGCTGCGGCTGGACGGCGACCGCACCACCCTGACGAACGTCCGCGTGCTCGGCGACCAGGACACCCTGCTGGTCAACGACTCGGCCCGCGCGTACGTCAGGAACTCCTACGTCGAGGGCACCGTCGACTTCGTCTTCGGCGGCGGCACCATCGTCTTCCACGGCTGCGACATCCACGAGAAGCGCAGCACCGGCGGCCCCATCACCGCGGCCAGCACCCCGGCGAACAAGACGTACGGCTACCTGTTCTACAGGTCGCGCATCACCGGCGCCGCCAACGGCAACACCTCGCTGGGACGGCCGTGGCGGCCCGACGCGCAGGTGCTGTACCGCGAGTCGACGCTGAGCGCGACGATCGCGAACGCGCAGCCCTGGACGAACATGTCGAGCAACGTCTGGCAGAACGCCCGTTTCAAGGAGTACCGCAACACCGGCTCCGGCGCGACCGTCAACTCCAACCGGCCGCAGCTGAGCGACTCCCAGGCCGCGAACCACACACCGCAGAAGTACCTGGCCGGATCCGACGGCTGGAACCCCGTCGGCTGACCCGCCGGTGACGCGGCTCCACCCCCCGACTCCCCGGGAGCGAGAGAACACAACCAGCCGCCGCACCCGAGCGTCCTCATCGGCAACGGCATGTGACACGCGTGGCGGGGGGGCCCCCGGCGGGCGGCGCCCCCGGGGCCCCCCCCCCCACCCCCCCACCCCCCCCCCCCGCCCCACCCAGGGGGG
>NZ_JBNCLF010000025.1:0-35133 GCF_049844535.1 Streptosporangium sp. DT93 | reverse complement strand
CCGCCGCCCGCCGCCCCCCGACCACCCGCGGCCGGCCCGGCGACCCCCCCCCCGGCCGGGTCACCGCGGCGGCCCGCGCGGGATCTCACGTGGAGGTTCCGCGCGGGGCCGGGACGGTCAGAGCCGGAGCGCCTCCTCCTGGGCGGCGGTGAGATCGCTGGGCCACAGGCGGTACACGTTCAGGCGCGTCTCGTAGTACTTGTCGGTCTCCCCGGCCCACTGCATGCCGATGCGCCGGGCCACCCCGGCGCCGCGCTCGTTGTTCACCCGCACGACCGCGACGAGCTCGTGGGCGCCGATGGAGAACGCCCACCCGGCCAGGGCGCGGCCCGCCTCGGTGGCGTAGCCGTTCCCCCAGGCGTCGGGGGCGAGCTGCCAGCCGATCTCGATGTCCTCCTCGTCGGGCGGGAGGTAGCGCAGGGACAGGCCGCCGACGATGCGCTGGTCGGAGTTGCGGACGACGGCCCAGCGGCCCAGCGGGGGCGTCAGGGTCAGGCGGCTGCCCGCCCACGACTCCAGGGTGGCCCGCATCGCGTCCTCACCCTCCAGGCGGTTCATCGCGGGGGAGAGCCAGCGGGTGACCTCGGGCACCCCGTAGATGGCCAGGGCCTCTCCGGAGTCGTCGGGACTCCAGTCACGTACCGTGAGGCGGTCGGTGGTCAGTAACGTCATGATCTTCCTCTCCCTGACGAGCGGGCCCGTGGCCATGCGGCGATGAGAGAACGTGGATCAGAAGAAGGATCATTCCTTGCCTGAAATGTCCGATGTATTGCCCTTGTGAGGGTACGCCTATCCGCTCGTTCCCGGCCAGGCCGGGTCATCCCTCCAGGGCGTACTGCATCACCCGCAGCTTGGCCTGGGCCTCGGCCAGCTCGGAGGCGGGGTCGGAGTCGCCCATGATCCCGCAGCCGGCGAAGAGCCGGGCCCGGGAACCCTCGATCTGCGCGCAGCGCAGCGCGATCCCCCACTCACCGTCGCCCCGGGCGTCGATCCAGCCGACCGGGCCCGCGTACCCGGCCCGGTCCATGCCCTCCAGGTCGCGGATGACGCCGAGCGCCTCCCCGGTCGGGGTGCCGCCCACGGCGGCGGTCGGGTGCATGGCCTCCACCACGTCCAGCACCGAGGTCCCGGCGGGCAGCCGCCCGGTGACCGGGCTGGCCAGGTGCTGGACGTTCGCGAGCACCAGCAGCTCGGGGTCCTCGGGGATCTTCAGCTCGGCGCAGAGCGGGTCCAGCGCCTCGCGTACCGAGGCGACCGCGCAGGCGTGCTCGTGGCGGTCCTTCTCCGAGGCGAACAGGGCCGCGCCGCGCGCCATGTCGTCGGCCCGGCCGGTGCCCCGCGCGATCGTCCCGGCCAGCACCAGCGACTCCAGCGTCTCCCCGGTACGCCGGACCAGCAGCTCGGGGGTCGCGCCGACCAGCCCGGCGCAGGAGAACGTGTAGCAGTCCGGGTAGCGGGCGGCCAGCCGGGTGAGCAGCAGGCGGACGTCGATCGCCCGCTCGGCGACCGCGGTCAGGTCGCGGGCCAGGACGGTCTTCTCCAGCAGGCCCGACCGGATCCGCCGGACCGCGCGCGCCACGGCGTGCTGCCATTCCGGCGCGGTCAGGCTGCCGTCCCCGTACCGGATCCTGCCCGGGTCGCGGAGCGGGGTGACGGCGTCGAGCCGCCCCTCGCCGACGGTGGTCAGCCAGGCGCGGCCGTCGCGGCGGGCCAGGATCGTCTCGGGGACGACCAGGAGCGATCCCCGCGCGTCCGGGTCGAAGGTGAACGAGCCGAAGGCGACCGGTCCCGAGCCGGGGGCCGTCACGTCGTCGTCGACGTGCGCCTCGCCGAAGAGGCCAGAGAGCCGGTCACGGGCCCACTCGAACCGCCGGGGGCCGGGGGGGACGGTCAGGCGGACCGCCTCGCCCCACGCGACGAGCCCCTCTCCGCGCCTGACCCAGGCGTAGGGGGCGGCCTCGGGGAGCCGCGAGAACAGGTCGCCGGGGTCCTCGACGGGGGTGGTTCTCACCATGAGAGGACGAGTCGATCCGAGCGCTACACTCACCCCCGCCACTCTATGCGGGAAACTGAACGTGTTCGACGGCTGATCCCCTCGCAGCACACCCGCCACGTCGTGTCAAGAAAACCAAGGCACTCGGTCAACGGAGCCTGCCGCTCCGACCTGCGGTGATAGATCCGAAGCAGACGCGATCTCGCAGCGGAGGTGTCATGCTTCGCAGGACTGTGACAGCACTCACAGGGCTGGCCGTCCTCACCCTCGCCCCGGCCGTCCCCGCGGGGGCGGCCGGGGCGGACAGAGCGGCAGAGGCGGCAGGGACGACTCGAGCGACTCAAGCGACTCGGTCGGCTCAGGTCGTCCGGGCGGCCGACGCCTGGCGTCCGAGGGTCATGGCCGCGCTCGGCGACTCCATCAGCGCCGGGTTCAACGCCTGCGGCTGGTACGTCCCCTGCGTCTCGCGTTCCTGGTCGACGGGGGACCACCCGAGCGTCCGCAGCCACTACCTGAGACTGCGCGATCTCGGCCCCGGCACCTCGCCGCGCGTCGAGAACCTCGCCGTGCCCGGCTCCACCAGCGCCGGTCTCGCGGCCCAGGTGACGCGGGCGATCTCCCTGCGGGCCGACTACGTCACGATCCTGGTCGGCGCCCAGGACGCCTGTGTGCCCTCCGAGCGGCTGATGACCCCGGTGGACGTCTACGAGAGCCGGGTGGCGCAGGCACTGGCGGCGTTCCGGGCGGGACGGCCCGGCGGCCGGGTGTTCGTGGCGAGCGTTCCCGACGTCGGGCGGCTCTGGCGGATCGGCAGGAACAGCACGGTGGCGCGCGGCTTCTGGGCGGTGGGCCGGATCTGCCCCTCCATGCTGGCGCGGCCCACCTCGACGTCGGCGGCCGACCGGGCCCGCCGCGACCGCGTGCGCGCCCGGATCTCCGATTACAACGCCGCCCTCGCCAGGATCTGCGCCGCCTACGGCCCCGCCTGCCGGTACGACGGGGGCGAGGTGTTCGCGCAGCCGTTCACCCTGGACCACGTCAGCAGGTGGGACTTCTTCCACCCCAACGCGGCCGGTCAGCGGCTGATCGCGGAGAAGACCTTCCGGGTGATGCGCGACTGGCTCGCCGAGGACGACACCGCTCCCGTCGTGGAGCCGCTCCCGGCCCCCTGACGAATCGGGGGCCGGGGAAACCGCGACCGGGCCCGTCGTTCAGAGCCAGCCGTTGTGACGGGCGGTGCGGGCGGCCTCGATGCGGTTGCGGGTGCCGGTCTTGCCGATCGCCGCGGACAGGTAGTTGCGCACCGTGCTCTCCGACAGGTGCAGCCGGTCTGCGATGTCGGCGACCGTCGCGCCGTCGGCCGCCACGGCCAGCACGTCCCGTTCGCGATCGGTCAGCGGGCTGGTGCCGGTGCTCAGCGCGGCGGCGGCCAGCCCGGGATCGATCACCTTCTCGCCCGCCAGGACCCGCCGGATCGCCGCGGCCAGCTCCTCGACGGGGCCGTCCTTGACCAGGAACCCGGCGGCGCCCGCCTCCATCGCCCGGCGCAGGTAGCCGGGCCTGCCGAAGGTGGTCAGGATCAGCACCCGGCACCCCGGCAGCCGGTCCCGCAGCCCGGCGGCGGCGTCCAGGCCGCTGATCCCGGGCATCTCGATGTCCAGCAGCGCCACGTCCGGCCGCGCGCCGAGCGCGACCGGGACGACCTCGTCGCCCCTGCCGACGGTGGCGACCACCTCGATGTCGTCCTCCAGGTCCAGGAGCATGGCCAGCGCGCCGCGCATCATGCCCTGGTCCTCGGCCAGCAGCACCCTGATCATTCGAACGCCTTCCTGTACGGGAACCGGCCGGTCACGGGAGCGTCACCTTCAGCAGGAAACCTCCGGCCCCCGGCGCCGGGCCGGCCTCCAGTGTCCCGCCGAGCGCGGCGGCCCGCTCGGACAGGCCGCGCAGGCCGTTGCCGAAGGACGTCCCCCCGTCCCCCCGGCCGTCGTCGCGGACCTCCAGCGTCGTGCCCCGAAGGGAGATCGAGCAGGTCCGGGCGGAGGAGTGGCGGACCACGTTGGTCACGCCCTCGCGCACGGCCCAGCCCAGCAGCGCGTCCGCCTCCGGCGTGGGCGTGTCCCCGGTGACGGTCACCGTGGCGGCGACGCCCGCGTCGGCCAGGACCGTGCGCGCGGTGTCCAGCTCGGCGGCCAGGCCGCGCCCCCGGTAGCCGGTGACCGCGGCCCGCACCTCGTGCAGCGCCTCCCTGCCGAGGACCTCGATGTCGGCCGCCTGCGAGGCCGCCGCCCCGGCGTCACGTGAGGCCAGCCTCCGTACGGCCTCCGCCTTGACCACCATCACCGAGAGCGTGTGCCCGAGCAGGTCGTGCAGGTCACGGGAGAAGCGCAGCCGCTCCTCGGCCACCGCGACCCGGGCCAGCTCCTCGCGGGTGTCGTGAAGCTCGCCGATCACCGAGAACAGCCGCAGCACGATGCTGACCACCAGACCGCCGATGGCCGTCCCCCAGCTCGTCAGCGAGATGCTCTCCCAGCTCGCCCCCGCCCGCCACATCACCGTGACCAGCGCGAAGGCCACCACGGTGAGCAGGAGGTAGACCAGCCTGCCGCGCAGCACGGCGCCGCAGGCGATCGTCATCAGCGGCGCCAGGAAGAACCAGTCCTGGGCGACTCCCGCCAGCAGCAGGAAGGTCACCCCCAGCAGCCCGGCCAGCGCCACGGCCGCCCAGCGCGGCCGGCCGGTGAACGACAACCGGATGCACAGCACGTACAGGACGGCGAAGGCCCCCAGGCCCAGCGCGGCCGGGAGCACCGGCCGCACGTCCCCCTCCACCAGGTCGCTGAGCGGGGGATAGGCGACCAGCAGCCAGGGATAGAAGGCGAGCTGCCCCGGCCCTCCGCGTCCGCGTCCCGGCCCTCCGCGTCCCGGCGGCCCCGCCGTTCCCCGGGAGGCGTCCCGTTCCGCCGCGCGCGAATGCCCCCACGGGGTCCACCGGCCCCGGAG
Organism: Streptosporangium sp. DT93; assembly: GCF_049844535.1. Taxonomy (NCBI): domain Bacteria; kingdom Bacillati; phylum Actinomycetota; class Actinomycetes; order Streptosporangiales; family Streptosporangiaceae; genus Streptosporangium; species Streptosporangium sp. DT93. The sequence continues at coordinate 30,137 of NZ_JBNCLF010000025.1, read as the reverse complement.
CACCCGGCGGGCCCGCGGCCCCTCGCGCTTGCTCACCGCAGGCCCTCCGCTCACGGGGAAACTCCTATCACGCGCCTCACGCCAGGCGCCCGGCCCTGCGGTAGGCGTACACCGCCAGGGCGCCGAAGACGACCAGCCAGCCGCCCAGGATCAGCGCCGTGCCCATGTCGGGCGCCTGGCCGAACGCCACCCGGCGCGGCAGGTCGGCGTAGCCGAAGCTCGGCGTCCACCCCGCGAGGGTCCTCATCCAGCCGGGGAAGCCCTCGACGGGCATCCAGAGCCCCCCGACGACCGCCAGCCCCAGGTTGGCGGCGATGTTGAGCACGGCGGCGGTCTGCCCGCTGAACAGGTAGCCGAAGGCCAGCGCGAGCATGATGAAGGGCAGCGAGCCGATCCACAGCAGCGGCACGATCGAGAGCCACTGCCAGACCTGCAGGCGCACCCCGTTCAGCAGCGCCCCCGCCAGGGACACCCCGCAGATCGCGGGCAGCACCACGAGCATGCCGGTGGCCGCCCTGCCCATGACCACCCGCGACGGGGCCAGCGGGGTGGTCCGCAGCATCCGCAGCCAGCCCGCCGTGCGGTCCTCGGCGATGCCGGTGCCGTTGTTGAAGGCCGAGCCGATCGCCCCGAAGGCGGCCATGCTGACCATCACGTACACGGCGGCCGAGACGCGGTCGGCTCCCGTGACGCCGAGGTTGGTGAACAGCAGGTACATCGCCACGGGCATCACGAAGCCCATGATCACGTATGCCGGGTCGCGGAGGATCCTGACGACCTCCAGGCGTATGTAGGCGAGCATCAGGCCTCCACCTCCGTCAGTGCGATGAACGCGTCCTCGAGCGCGGCGGGCGCCACCTCGATGTCCCGTACGGCTCCCGCCCCGGCCAGCGCCGTCACGGTGGCGTCGCCGTCGCGGGTGCTCAGGTGCACGCGACCGTCGCGGGCCCGCACGGAGGTGACCCCCGGCAGGCGTGCCAGCCGGGCGGCCTGCCCGGCGTCGGCGGTGACGCTGACCGTGGTGAGCGAGACCAGGCGCTTGATCTCCCGGCTGGTGCCGTCGGCCGCGACCCGGCCCTTGTCGATCACCACCACCCGGTCGGCGTACTCGTCGGCCTCCTCCAGGTAGTGGGTGGAGAACAGCACGGTCCTGCCGCGCGCGGCGAAGGCGCGCATGCTCTCCCAGAACTCCCGCCTGGCGCGCACGTCCAGCGCCGCGGTGGGCTCGTCCAGCAGGATCAGCTCGGGGTCCCCGGCCAGCGCCAGCGCGAAGCGCAACCGCTGGGCCTGGCCTCCGGAGAGCCGCTCCACCCGGCGGCCTGCCAGCTCCTCCAGCCCGGCGGTGGCCAGCACCTCGGGCACCGGGAGCGGCGTCCGGTAGGTCCGGGAGACGAAACCGACGAGCTCGCCGACGGTGGTCCGGGGCACCAGGCCGCCCTCCTGGGGCATCGCCGCCAGCCGCCCGGCGCGGATCGCGTCCTCGGGCGCGCCCCCGAGGACGCGGACGCTCCCCGAGGTGGGGGCCAGCAACCCGAGCAGCAGCCCGATGGTCGTCGACTTCCCCGCGCCGTTGCGCCCGAGCAGGGCGACGGTCTGCCCCACGGGGATGTCCAGGGTGATTCCGTCGACGGCCCGTACCGCCCCGAAGTGTTTGGTGAGATCACCGAGCGACACCGCGTGACCCGTGCCGCCCGTGCCGCCCGTGCCGCCCGCGCCGTTCGCCGTGCCGCTCGTCGCGCCCGTCGCGGCCCTCGTGCCCGCCGTGCCTGTCGTGCTTGTCATGGGAGAGACGCTACGGAAGGCCCCGGGGCCCAGGTAGAGCCATCGATCCGGACCCGGGCAGGACAAATGTCACCCGCCACGCCCCCGCGGACGGGACGGCCCCGAGGACGCGCCCGGTCTGTAGCCCCCGCCCCGGCTTCGGTTCAGGCCGCCTCGTCCCGGACCGCCTCGTCCCGGACCGCCTCGTCCCGGACCGCCTCGTCCCGGGTCGTCTCGTCTCAGGTCGCGAGGGCGGCGAGCGCGGCCGCGGTCTTCTCCGGCTCGGAGAACATCGGCCAGTGGCCGGTGGGCACCGCCGCGAAACTCCACTCGGGCCCGGAGAGCGCCGCGAAGTACGGGTGACCGGAGGCGATCATGGCGTGCACCTGCTCCAGCGGGAACGAGCACGTCACGAGCGTCTTGGGCAGCGCGTCCGCGCCGCCGCCGAGCCTGAGGGGCTGGGTCAGCGTCCCGTACGGCTGCGGGACCGCGCGGGAGGAGAACCACGCGCGCTCCGCCTCGCCCAGCCCCTCCAGGCTGACCCCGGCCCGCTCGTGCTCCTCCCAGGACGGGGGCGGGTACCCCGTGCCGCCGCCCTCCTCGGCGACCCGCCGCCCGACGAGCTCGCGCTCCCCGGGCTCCCTGACGTCCAGCTGGGTCATGCCGTCGGCCAGCGGCCCGCTGTCGAGGTAGACGATCCGCGCGACGCGCCCGGGGACCCTGTCGGCCGCGCCGGTGACCGGCGCCCCGGCCCCGCTGTGGGCGACGAGGATCACCTCGCTCAGGTCCGCGAAGACGATCGTGTTGACGATGTCCTGGACGTGGGTCTCCAGGTCGACCCCGGGACCCGCCAGGTGGGCCCGGTCCCCGACCCCGGTGAGCGTGACCGGATGGACCTCGTGACCGGCCTCGCGCAGCGGCCGGGCGACCTTCTCCCAGGCCCAGCCGCCGATCCAGAAGCCAGGAACCAGAACGTACGTGCTCATTTCTCTCTCCTCTGTCCGCCTGGTTCCACCGTAGGATCGAATCCGGACAGTATCGGTCCTGATTCGTGAGGAATGTGTGTGACGGCCGCCCGGGTACTCGCCCTGCTGGAGGTGCTGCAGGCCGCCCCCGGCCTGACCGGCCCCGAACTCGCCGCCAGGCTGGAGGTGGACGAGCGTACGGTGCGTCGCTACGCGGTGCGGCTGTCGGAGCTCGGGGTGCCGGTCCAGGCCGGCCGGGGCCGTTACGGCGGCTACCGCCTGCTGCCGGGCTACCGGCTGCCGCCGCTCATGCTCACCGACGACGAGGCCACCGCCGTGGTGCTGGGCCTGCTGGCCGGCAGGCGCACCGGGCTGGCGGTGGGGGAGGCGGCGACCGGGAGCGCCCTGGCCAAGATCCAGCGCGTGCTCCCCGGCCCGCTGCGCGAGCGCGTCGACGCGGTGTCGCAGACGCTGGACCACACCGGCCGCGCGGCGCCGAGGGTGAACACGCCGAGGGCGGCCCCGCTGCTCGCCCTCGCCGGAGCCGCCCGGCACCGGGTCACCGTGCGGCTGGCCTACCGTTCCTGGCGCGGCGACGCCTCGGCGCGCGACCTCGACCCGTACGGCATCGTCTTCCACTCCGGCCGCTGGTACGTCGCGGGGTTCGACCACGCCAGCGGGGAGGTGCGGACCTTCCGGGTCGACCGGGTGGCGGACGTGGCGCGCACCGAGCGCGGGTTCACGGTCCCCGAGGGCTTCGACCCGGTCGCGCACGTGGTCGGCTCGCTGGCGGCGGTGCCCTACCGGCACGAGGTCAGGGTGCTGCTGCGGGAGACCACCCTGGAGGAGGCCGCCGCGCGGATCCCCGCCGCCACGGCGACCCTGAGCGAGACATCCGGCGGGGTGCTGCTCGTCACCCGCGCCGAGCGGCTGGACGGGATGGCGCAGATGCTCGCCGGTCTCGGCAGGCCGTTCACCGTCGTCACCCCGTCCGCGCTGCGCGACGAGGTCAGATCCCTGGCCGCCCGCCTCCTGGCCTGCGCCGGCGAGGACCCGGGGGAGTGATCGGCGGAGTGATCGGCGCCGGGAGGCCGGGCAGGCCAGGAGGCGCCGCCACCGGTCGCTTGACGAGAGTGGTCCTCATGTCAGTTACTGATAGTAACTAATCGTACATCGTCTATCATGCCGAGGAAGGCTCGGAGGAAAGCAGGACTCATGGCTGTTCAGGCGGTCACCCGCCGGGAGAGGGTCCGGCAGAGCACGTTGCGGGAGATCCGTTCCATCGCCCGCCGGTTGCTGATCGCGGTCGGGTCCTCCGGCGTCACGGTCAACGCCGTGGCACGTGAGATGGGCATGAGCGGACCGGCGCTCTACCGCTACTACTCCAGCCACGAGGAGCTGGTGGAGGCGGTGACCGCGGACTTCTTCACCGAGCTGACCGAGGTGATGCGGGCGGCCCGTGACGACGCCGAGGCCGGCACGCCCTCCCATCGCCTCCTGACCACCTGCCGCGCGATGCGGTCCTGGACGATCGCCCACCGGCCCGAGTTCGGGTGGATGTTCGCCAGTCCGCCCCCCAGGACGCACGAGCCGAACTCCACGTCCGTCCGCTACCGGGCCAAGCAGGACTTCGAGCGGGTGTTCTTCGACCAGGTCGTGGAGATCTGGCGCACGCGGCCGTTTCCCGTCCCCGCCCTGGAGGAGCTGGACGCCCCCCTGCGCGAGCGGTTGCGCGACTACTCGGCGGAGATGGACGGCCTGCTTCCCCCGGAGGCGGCGCACGTGTTCCTGTCGTGCTGGATCAGGCTCTACGGCCTGCTGTGCATGGAGGTCCTCAACCAACTGGAGTTCTGCTCCGACCTGGAGTCGTTCTTCGAGGAGTGCCTGCGCGACCTGTGCGCGATGCTCGGCCTGGAGTACGAGCCGCCCCCGGTACGCCCGGCGTAGCCGGGGCCGCGGCGCGGAGGGGGCGGGTCACGGCGCGGAGGGGTGACGCCGATCCGCGCACACGCCCCCTCCCCCCTCCCCGGCGACGGCGCCTCGTGGCCGGCCCGCTCTTCCCGCGGCTTCGGCCCGCCCTCGGGCCCGTTCGGGCCGACGGCCCTTCCCGGCGTGTCCTCCTGCCCGGCCGCGCTCGGCACCCCCGTCCCCCCGGCCGGCGTGTACGGCCGGCGATCCGTGCGAACCGGCCGGTTCGGCATGCCCGGGCGTTGACAGATAGGGAGCGTTAAATTAGTTTGAGGCTGTAACTGAAGTTAGAGCCTCAAACATTCGAGCGTGTGACACCGAGGTGCGACGAGCGCGAGCGGCTCGGCCGCCACCGGACGTCCGGTGTCCCGTGCCCGGCGTGCCCGGGCTCTCCGCCGGTGACGATCGGCTCGGTCACCGGTCGTCAACCCCTCCCCGCGAAAGGACGGTCGGCCGATATGCCCAGGACGCGGTACGGCGGGATGCCCGCCATCGTGGTCACGGCGATCCCCATGTTCATGGTCGCCCTGGACCACCTGGTGGTCACCAACGCGCTCACGCAGATGGTGGAGACCTTCCGGCCGACCCAGGCGCAACTGCAGTGGGTGGTGAACGCCTACGTGCTGGCGTTCGCGGGCCTGCTGCTCGCCGGTTCCGCGCTCGGCGACCGGTTCGGCCGGCGTCGCGTCTTCCTGTCCGGGGTGCTGCTCTTCACGCTCGCCTCAGGGGCCTGCGCGATGGCGGGGTCGATCGAGTCCCTCATCGTCGCGCGCGTGCTGCAGGGCCTGGGCGCGGCGGCCGTGCTGCCCATCTCCCTCACGCTGGCGGTGGCCGCGGTGCCACGGTCCAGGCGCGAGACGGCGGTCGGCGTCTGGGGCGGCGTCAACGGCCTGGGGATCGCCGCGGGCCCGCTCGTCGGCGGACTGGTGACCGAGGGGATCGACTGGCACTGGATCTTCTGGATCAACGTGCCCGTCGGGCTCCTGACGCTGCCCCTCGCGCTGCTGACGGTGCGGGAGAGCAGGGGCGAGGACCGCACCGTCGACCTGCCGGGCACCTGCCTGATCACCGGGGCGGTCGTGCTGTCGGTCTGGACCGTCGTCAACGTCCCCGACCTGGGCTGGACGGACCCGTGGATGCTGCTCTCCTCCGGCTGCGCGCTGCTGTCCCTCGTGCTCTTCCTGTGGTGGGAGCGCAGGGCCGAGGAGCCGTTCGTGCCGACGCGGCTCTACCGGGTGCGGCCGTTCATGCTCAGCAACCTCGTCTCGCTGACCATGTACTTCGGCGTCTTCGGCGCGGTGTTCTTCCTGATGCAGTACCTGCAGGGGCCGCTGGGCTTCTCCCCGCTGGAGGCGGGCCTGCGCACCCTGCCCTGGACGGCGATCCCCATGGTCGCGGTGCCCCTGACGAGCCTGCTCGTCGGACGGGTCGGCGGCGGGATCCTCCAGGCGATCGGCGCCGCGGCGCAGGCGGTGGCCCTGGGCTGGCTCGCCCTCGTCGTGACGGCGGGCGCCTCCTACACCTCCATGATCCCGGCGCTGGTGATCGCGGGGCTCGGCATGGGCATGGTCTTCGCGGCCAATCCGTCCGTGGTCGTCGGGTCGGTGCCCGACCGCGACCACGGCAAGGCGACCGGGATCAACAACACGATCCGCGAGTTCGGCGGCGCGCTCGGCGTGGCGGTGCTGACGATGGTCTTCACCGGGGAGTACGCCGCCCACCGGATCGGCGACCCGGCCGAGGCGGCCGAGGCGTTCGTGTCCGCCCTGCGTCCGGCCCTGTGGCTCGGCGCGGCCGTCGTCCTCCTCGGCGCCGTGGCGGCACTGTTCATCGGAAGGCCCGGGGCGTCCCGGCCGGCCCTCTCCCCCGGGGAGAGGGCGTCCACGGACACCACGTCCGTCGGATGACCGCCGGCGGGGCCGCCCCCGCCCCGCCCGGTCCCGTCACGGGCGGCGGGGCGGAGGTCCCGGCGCGGGTGCCGACGGGGACCCGCCGCCTTCCTCACGTTCTCGTTCCACGGTCGCCGGAAGAGCGGCGAGAAGAGGAGACAGTCGATGGAGACAGCCGCCATGACGTTCAGTGTCGTCCTGGCCGTGTCCTTCCTGGGCTCGGGAGCCATGAAACTGTTCGGCCGGTCCACGGTCGTGGTCGGCCTTGAGGAGTTGGGCGTCGGCCGGTCGGCGGCCGCCGTCATCGGGGCGCTGGAGCTGGCGGCCGGCGCCGGGCTGCTGATCGGCCTGGCCGTCAGGTGGCTGGGCGTGGCGGCCGCCGCCGGGCTCGTGCTGCTGATGGCCGGCGCCGTCGTCACGCACGTGCGGGCCGGCGACTACTCGGACGCGGGGCGCCGCCCGCCGGCGCTGATGCCGGTGTTCCTGGTCGTGTTCTCCGCGGTGACCCTGGCACTGCTGATCGCCACCCTCTGAGGGGGCGGCGCCGCCTCCCGGCCGGACCGGCGCCGCACGGGGAGCACGGCGGACCTCCCACCGGCGTCGAGCGCGACCTCCCCGGCGTCGAGCCCGCTTTCCCCGGCGTCGGGCGCGGCTTCCCCGGCGTCGGGCGCGGCTTCCCCGGCGTCACGACCGGGTGGGAGGGATCAGGGAACGCGGCCCCCGGGCTGGCGCGGCGGCAGGCGCGGCACCGCCAGCCGGGGCCTGGCCGCCGCGTTCGGGGTGTGCGGCGGCTGCAGGACCAGGCGTTCCAGCGCCACCTCGATCGCCCGCTCCAGCTGGGTGTCCACCCCGGCCGCGTAGTCCTGCGGGGTGATGTCCACCTCGATGTCCGGATCGGTGCCGTAGTTCTCCACCCGCCAGCCCACGTCGTCGAAGGCGAAGGAGAACTCCGGCTGGGTGGTGACCGTCCCGTCGGCCAGCCGGTGCCGGGGCCAGATGCCGATCACCCCGCCCCAGGTGCGCTTGCCGATCAGCGGTCCCAGGCCCAGCAGCTTGAACGTGTGGCTGAAGATGTCGCCGTCGGAACCCGCCCACTCGTTGGTGATCGCCACCATCGGGCCGCGCGGCGACTCGTCGGGGTAGGGCTCGGGCACCCCCCAGCGCGGGAAGTCGTAGCCCAGGCGGCGCCGGGCCAGCTTCTCCAGCAGCAGCGCCGAGACGTGGCCGCCCCCGTTGAAGCGGACGTCCACCACCAGGGCCTCGCGGTCGTACTCGGCCAGGAAACCGCGGTGGAACTCGGCGTACCCCTCCGGGCCCATGTCCGGGATGTGCAGGTAGCCGATCCGGCCGCCCCCGCGCTCGTGGCAGCGGGCCCGGTTGGCCTCCACCCAGTCGCGGTAGCGGCCCGGCTGCTCGTCGCCGATCGCCCGGACCGTGACGGTCCACCTGTCGTCCCCGCGCCGCACGGTGAGCTGCACCTCCTGGTCGGCCTGGTTGACCAGCAGCTCGTCCGGGCTGACGTCCGCGCCGACCGGCTGGCCGTTGACGGCCAGCACCACGTCACCGGGCCGTACGTCCACGCCGAGGCGGTTGAGCGGCGAGGTCGCCTCGGGGTCCCACCGGTCGCCGCCGACGATCCCGGCGATCCGGTGGACGCCGTCCTCGAAGGCCCAGTCGACGCCGAGCTTGCCCTGCCGGTAGTGCGGCCGGGACCGGTAGGCGCCACCGCTCTCGTAGGCGTGGGAGGTGCCCAGCTCGCCCAGCAGCTCCCACAGCAGGTCGGAGAACTCCCCCCGGGTGGTGACCCGGTCCACCAGCGGCAGGTAGCGCAGGTAGACCCCGTCCCAGTCGAGCCCCGCCATGTCCTCGGTCCAGAAGTTCTCCCGCTGCAGCCGCCAGGCCTCCCGGAACATCTGCCGCCACTCCGCCTCGGGCCGGACCGACACCTTGACCCGCGACAGGTCCACCCAGCCGCTCGCACGGCCCGGCGTGTCGTCGTCCTCCGGCTCCCCCTCCCCGGCCCTGATCATCCGCAGCCGCGCGCCGGACCGGTAGAGCAGCGTGTCGCCGTCGCGGCCCAGCCGGAACTCCGACACGTCCCCGGCCAGGGTCTCCTGCTTCTGCTTGGCGAAGTCGTACACGTGCAGGGTCCCGTCGGAGGACTCGGCGTAGTCGTCGCCGATGCTCCCCTCGACGGGGAAGGTCAGGTAGACCGCCTTGCCGTCGATCCCGGCGATGGCCTCGTAGCGGCCCTCGGGGACGGGGAAGACCACGACCCGGTCCTCGATGCCGTCGAGGTCGATGACCACCTCGGGCACCCCGTCGTCCTCGCCGTCCCCGTCCTCGCCGTCCTCGGCGTTCCCGTCGCCCTCCTCGCCGGCGTTGTCGTCGCCGTCGCCGTCGTCCTTGAGCGGCCGGGGCGTGGGGACGAAGGGCGAGGGCACGTCGGCCCGGAGCGCGATCGCGTACGGGCGGGAGCCCAGCGGGAAGCCGAGGTCGAACTGCAGCTCGTCGTAGACGGGGTTGAAGACGCGCCGGCCGATGAAGTACAGGTAGTCGCCGCCCGGGGCGAAGAACGGGCGTCCGTCCCAGAGCAGCGGCCGGGTGGCGAGGAAGGTCTCGCCCGTCTCGACCCGGCACAGCTTCACCGCGGTGGTCTGCGCGGTGTCCTGGCAGGCGTACGCCAGCCACCGGCCGTCGGGGGACCAGGCCAGGTCCTCGATCGCGCCGAACCTGCTGGAGTCGACCACCCTGGCGCGGGCCCGGCCGTCCCCGGCGCTCCGGCCGGAACCCGCCCGGCGCCCGGCGGCGGGACCCCCGCGCCCGGTGCGCCCGGTGCCTTCCTCGCCGCGCCCCTCGGGCCCGAGGTCCACCAGGATCAGCTCGTTGCGGTGGTTGGCCACCGCGAGGACATCCGCCACCGGCGAGACCTCCAGGGCGACGGCGCGGCCGGTGTCGAGGTGGTCGAGCCGGACGGGGGCGGCGCAGCCGTCGGCGGACAGGACCACCAGCACCTCGCGGTCGCCCTCGTCGCTGGCCGCCGCCACCAGCCGCTCACCGTCGCCGAGCCAGTTCAGCAACCGGTAGCGGACCCCGTACAGCGACCCGTGCTGGCGGACCGGGCCCTCCCAGCCGGCGAAGGAGAACGCCTTGCCGCGGGTGGTGACGGCCAGGCCGCTGCCGTCGGGGCTGAGCGTGGCGTGCTCCAGGAAGTCCTCGGCCGGGGCGAACCTGCGGTTGCGCTGGGTACGGGAACTGCGCAGCCGCACCTCGATCGGGCGCGACTCCCCCTCCTCCACCAGGTACAGCTCGGCCCCGGCGTGGTAGACCAGCCTGCGGCCGTCGCCGGAGAGGTTGCGGGCGTAGTAGTCGGCGTGGTCGGAGTGCCTGCGCAGGCCCGCGCCGTCGGAGTCGCAGGAGTAGACGTTGCCGACGCCCTCGTGGTCGGAGATGAAGTAGATCCGGTCCCCGGCCCAGCAGGGGGAGGCCAGGTTGCCGGGCAGCGAGGTGAGCCGCCGGAACCCCCCGCCGCCGGCCTCGATCCACAGGTCGCCCACGGTGCCGCCGCGGTACCGCTTCCACCGGGCAGGGTCGGCGGTGTTGCGGCCGAGCACGATCCGCGGGCCGTAGGAGACGGTGTTGGCCGGTCCGTAGGGCAGGCGCTCGGGCATCCCGCCCGGTTCCACCCGGTGCAGCCACCTGCGGCCCTCGAAGGGCTGCCCCTGGTCGCTGGCGTAGACGATGCCGCCGCTCGGGTCCCAGCCGGTGACGCTGGAGCGTGCCCCGTGGTAGGTCACCCGCCGGGCCGCGCCACCGTCGGCGGGCATCACGTAGACCTCCTCCGGGCCCTCCTCACGGCCGGCGAAGGCGAGCCGGTCGCCGCCGGGGGAGAAGCGGGGATACCCCGCCTCGGCCACCCCGGCGGTCAGCCGGAAGGCCCGCCCGCCCTCGGCGGTGACCATCCACAGGTCGTCCTCGGCGGCGAAGACGACCACGTCGCCGAAGATCGTCGGAAAGCGAAGGTAGGCGGGCATCGTGTCACTCCAGGATCGGGCGACGGGAGGTCACCTCGGTCGCCCGATCATGATTTCACGCCCCCGGAGGCCGGCCGTCCCGTCCCCCCTGGTGGGCCGGCCCCGTCTCCGGCATCCTGGTGTCGGACCCGCCCGACTGCTTCTTCGCCTGCTTGGCCGACCGCGACGCCTTCATGGCCGCCTTCTTGCTCTTCCCGGAGACCTTCGCGGCCTTGCCGGAGTCCCTGGAATCCCTGCTGTCCGTCATCGTTTCCCCCGTGATGCTCGACGGATGATGCCCATGATCAGGCATACAGAGCTTTTGATACCCCTTCCGGGCATCGGCCACCCGTGTCCCGGCGTTCGCCGCAGCCGTGGGAAAACCGGTTGCGGCCGTACGGGGGCGCGTCCGACCATGGACGCATGTTCCGGCACGCCGACCTCGTGACGCCCGCCACCGCGGGCGCGCCCGAGCGTGCCTCGACGCCCGCCGCGCAGCGGCTCGACGGCGCGGAGCGCTGACCCTTTCCCGTGCGTCCCAGGTGACCCGGCGGGGAGGGGTCGGCCGAGCACGGGTCACCGCCACGGGCGAGCGTCAGGAAAGACAACGATCATGGCCAAGCAGGCCTACGTGCGGACCAAGCCGCACCTCAACATCGGCACGATGGGACACGTCGACCACGGCAAGACCACGCTGACCGCGGCGATCACCAAGGTGCTCAGCGAGCGGGGCGGGGCGACCTACGTCCCGTTCGACCGGATCGACCGGGCCCCCGAGGAGGCGACGCGGGGCATCACCATCAACATCTCGCACGTCGAGTACGAGACGGCCACGCGCCACTACGCGCACGTCGACATGCCGGGCCACGCCGACTACGTGAAGAACATGATCACGGGGGCGGCGCAGCTCGACGGGGCGATCCTGGTGGTCTCCGCGCTGGACGGGATCATGCCGCAGACCCGCGAGCACGTGCTGCTCGCGCGCCGGGTCGGCGTCGAGCACGTCGTGGTCGCGCTCAACAAGTCCGACGGGGCCGACCCGGAGCTGGCCGACCTCGTCGAGCTGGAGCTGCGCGAGCTGCTCGACGAGCACGGCTACCGGGACACGCCCGTGGTCAGGGTGTCGGGGCTGCGGGCGCTGGCGGGCGACGCGGAGTGGACGGCCTCGATCGAGGCGCTGCTCCAGGCCGTCGACGACCACGTCCCGGTGCCGGTGCGCTACACCGGGGCGCCGTTCCTGCTGCCGGTGGAGAACACGCTCACCGTCACCGGCCGGGGCACGGTCGTCACCGGGGCGATCGAGCGCGGCACGGTCAAGGTCGGCGACACCGTCCAGGCCGTCGGGCTCGGCGAGGGGTTCACCGCGGTCGTCACCGGGGTCGAGACCTTCGGCAGGACCATGGAGCGGGGCGAGGCCGGGGACAACGCGGCGCTGCTGCTGCGCGGGGTCCGCCGCGAGCAGGTACGGCGCGGCCAGGTGCTGGCCGCGCCGGGCACCCAGCGCGCCCACCGGCTCCTCACCGCCACCGTCCGCCTGCTGACCGCGGCGGAGGGCGGGCGGAGCACGGCCGTCGCGACGGGCTACCGGCCGCAGTTCTACCTGCGGACGACCGACGTGCCGGGCCGGATGGACCTGGGCGGCACGGGTCTCGCGCTGCCGGGCGAGACGGTCGAGGTCACGGTCGAGCTGGGCAGGCCGGTGGCCCTGGAGGCCGGTCTGGGCTTCGCGATCCGCGAGGGCGGCAGGACCGTCGGCGCGGGCACGGTGACGGCCCCGCTCGACTGAGGAACGGGCCGTCCGCCCCGCGGGGGCGCCGCGGGCGGACGGCCCGGCCCGTTCCGGGCGCCGTGGGGCGGACGGCCTGGTTCGCGGCGTCGTCGCGGGGCGGGCCGTCTGGTTCGTACCGGTGTCGCGGGGTGGACGGGAGACGGTCAGGGGCGTCCGGCCCGGTGGAATGTCGAGATCGTTCCGAAGGCTGGGAATCGCCCGACCCCGGCGGCAAGGCCCTTCCGGCCCCCGGCGCGGGCATGATCCCGTGTTCTGATCGCCTCCGGGAAAAGAAGAGGTAAATCAACGCCCTCGGAACGGATAACGATCTTCACGATTGGGCAGAACGTCCGCACACGGCTTGCGTTCCGGGGAGGTGCTGCATGGCCTGGTCGCAAGACGAAGAGCGCATGCTGCTGCAGATCGAGCGCTACCTCGTCGACGAGGATCCACGGCTCGCGGCGCGGCTGGAGTCGTTCAACGAGCGGGTCCAGCGCAACGAGGGTGGTGGCCGCAGGCGCGCCGCCCGGAAACGGCGCGAACGCCCGTCGGCGCGTATCCGCCGCTCCACGGTCATCATCATGTTCAGCTGGCTGCTGATCGCCACCCTGATCGCCACACTTCTGATCATGGTCCTGCGTCACGAGGCGGTCGCGGCCCTTCCGCTGTGATCACCGCCCCTGCCTCCCGCCAGGCCGTCCCCGCGCGCCGAGGCGCGGGCGACGGGCCGTGAGCGGCGGGGCGTGAGCGGCGGGCCGTGGGCCACAGGGCGGCCTTCGCGGTCAGTCCAGGTTGCGCAGGAAGTCGGCCGCCACCGGAGCGGCCACCGCGCCGCCGCCCGACCCCTCCTCCACGATCACCGCGAAGGCCAGGTCCCCGCGGAACCCGATGAACCAGGCATGGGTCTTCAGGTCGCCCTGGGGGCCGTACTCGGCGGTCCCGGTCTTGCCGCGCGTGCCCCGGGGCAGGCCCGCGTCCTTGGCGGTGCCCATGGTGACCACGGCCGACATCATCCGGTGCATGTCGGGAAGCACCCCCTCGGGGAGCGCCCGCGGCTCCACGGACTGCTTCAGCGAGGGGACGAGGGTCGGCGGGCGCCAGGTGCCGTCGGCCAGCGCCGCCGCGACCGAGGCCATCAGCAGCGGGCTGGCGGTGATGCGGCCCTGCCCGAAGGACTCGGCGGCCAGCTCCGCGTCGCTCTCGGCCCTGGGGAAGCTGCCCTTGGTGGCCGGGACGCCGATGTCGAGCGGTGTGTTGAAACCGAACAGCTCGGCGGTGTCCACCAGCGTGCCGGCGTCCAGCCGCTCCTTGGTCAGAGGGGCGAAGGTCGTGTTGCAGGAGTGGGCGAAGGCGTCCGACAGCGACACCGAGCCGTAGGCGGCGTGGTGGGAGTTGCGGATCGGCAGCCCGCCGACCTTGACGTCCTTGGGGCAGGTGACCCGGTCGCCGGGCTTCATGCCCTCGCCCAGCAGCGCCACCGCGGTGACCGCCTTGAAGGTCGAGCCCGGCGGGTAGTTGCCGTCCAGCGCCCGGTTGAAGCCACCCACGTTGTTCACCATCGCGAGCATCTCGCCCGACGAGGGCCTGATCGCCACCAGCGACGTGGTCTTCCTCAGGTCGCGGACCGCCTCGACCGCGGCCCGCTGGACCTTCATGTCCAGGCTGGTCGCCAGCGCCTCACCCTTCTCGCCGTCGATCGTGCCCAGGGTCTTGACGGTCTTCCTGTCCGCGCCGACGAGCTGGATCTCGGTGTCCGGCGTACCGGCCAGGCGCTTCTGGAACCTCTGCTGCAGCCCGCTCGCGCCGACCGTGTCACCCGCCCTGTACGGCGCCCCCAGCTTGGCGGCCTGCTTGTCCGTGGCCTTCTCCAGGTAGCCGGCGAGCTGCCCCACCGAGCCGCCCGCGCCGGGGACGTCGACGCGGTCGCCGTCCGCGGAGGTGATCGCGGCCCGCTCGGGCCACTTCGTCCGCAGCGCGAAGGAGGTGGCCGCGGTCAGGTCCGGGTGGACGGCGCCCGGCGACCACCTCACCCGCCAGTGCCGGTCGACGACCGCCAGGTCCACGGTGCCGGAGTAGCTCCACTCGCCGACGTCCTTCAGGTTCAGCGTGGCGGTGTAGGCGGCCTGCCCGGTTCCGTCCCCGGTCTCGCGCACCTGGTCCAGCCGCACCACGGTGCCCTGCACCCCCAGCGCCTTGCGCATGCCCTCGTACGTCGCGTCGAACGCCGGGGCCGGCGCCCCCAGCTGGGCGCGCATGCCCGCCAGGTCGCCCTTCTGCCACGCCTGGGCGAACAGTCCCGCGGTCTCCTGCGGGGTGCCCCTGGTGTGCAGGTACCACCACGCGCCGCCCCCGGCGGCCCCCGCCACCAGTACGACGGCCACCGACGTGATCGCGATCGTCCTTCCCCGTGCCATCTGATCCCCCGTTCGCCGTGCGCCGATCGTTCAGGGGAGGCAGCCTAGCGCGGCTGTCATGACATCCGCCGATAAATGATCATTTGTCCTGTGTGCGACTGGGTGCGTAACTCGACGCGTACTCCTGGCCGGAGAGCTCCTGGATCGCCGCCATGATCTCGTCCGTGACCGCGCGCCGGTCGCGCGCGCTCCGCTCGGAACCGGAGAAGGTCATCGGCTTGCCGATGCGGACGTTCACCCTGCCCAGCCGGGGCCTCGTGGCGCCGATCGGCAGCACCTTGTCGGTGCCCTCCATGGCCACCGGGATCACCGGCGCGCCGGTGGCCAGGGCCAGCCAGGAGACGCCGACCTTGCCGCGGTAGAGGCGGCCGTCGGGGGAGCGGGTGCCCTCGGGGTAGATGCCGAACAGCTCGCCCCTGCCGAGCGCCGCCGCCGCCGCGTCCAGCATGTCCTGGGCCGAGGTGGGGCTCTGCCGGTCGATGCTGATCTGACCGGTGGCGCGCATCCACAGCGCGGTGACGGGGTTGCCGGTGAAGTACTCGGACTTGGCGACGAAGCGCACCTGACGCTTGAGCACCAGCGGCAGGAAGGTCGAGTCGAGGATCGAGAGGTGGTTGGAGGCCATGATGGCCGGGCCCGTGACGGGAACGTGCTCGTGCCCGGTGACCGTGGTCGGCCAGAGCAGGTGCAGGACCGGAGCGCTGACGGTCTTGGTCAGGCGATAGAGCACAGGCTCTCCTCATGGGACGGGTTCACAACCCTAAGCGGTGCCCTCCCGCGGGACGGTTGTGCGTACCAGCACAAGCGGAGCTCCCGGCTTTGTGGCCATCCTCCAACGCCACGGCTCGTTCCCGGACGAGTCCACCGAAAGCCTCCGCCCGTCCGAGGGCCACGCGGAGGCCGGAAGAGGCGAGCGCGGGACGACGCGGGGGTCCAGGGGGCTGGAGCCTCGGGGGACCTCAGGAGCCCCGGAGGGCCCCGGGAGCCTCGCGGAAGACCCCGGGAGTCGTGCAGGGCTTCGGAGGGGTGTCGGACGGCCCGGGAGGGGCCACCGACGGAGACGGGCTCGGAGGGGTGTCGGGCGGCCGGGAAGGGGCCACCGACGGAGACGGGCGGGGGCGCCTGGGGCGGCGGGGATCACCCGGGGAAAGAGAAACGCCCCGCGAGCCTGGACGAGCGCTCGCGGGGCGTGACGTTTAGTGCCGATGTGGCGGTCGCCTCCTCGGCGAGAGGCACAACACGGCTCCAGCCGAACGGTATTCCGTGAAGGCGGTAATTTGCGGCCCGGGGGACACAAACCACATCGGCACGCCTACTCTAACCGACCCTCACCCCCGCTTATTCCGGTCCGGGGTCATCGGCGTGTCCAGTGCGGCTGGGCGACCCCGGCCACCCGCAGGTCACGGCCCCGAAGAGCCACCTCCGCGAACTGCCAGAGAATCGCCCCGGTGGGCGCGTGGATCACGATCGAGGGGCCCAGGCACATCTGCAGCAGGCTCCGTCCCTCCTCGTCGATCCGCCAGCGCGGCACCCCGGGCGCCAGGAACCGCTCCAGCGGCACCGGGTGCACCGAGGCCACCTCGTAGGGGTCCCCGTGAGGCCGCTGGCGCCCGCCGAAGGCGACCACCGGGGTGATCACGAACCCCGAGTCGGTGACGAAGTCGTCCAGTACCCCGGCCACCTCCACCCCCCGCAGCGAGACCTCCTCCTCCAGCTCCCGCTCCGCCGCCGCCAGGGCGTCCTCGCCGTCCTCGAGGCGTCCGCCGGGCAGCGCCCACTGCCCGGCGTTGCGGCCGTGCGCGGACCGCCTGATCACGACCGTGTACGGTCGCCCCGCCTCGTCCTGGAGCACGCAGACGGTGACGGCGGCGTGCCGCAGCCCGTCGGCCAGCGGCAGGGCCCCCCGCCGCCGGAACGCCGAGAGGTTGGCGGCGATGCGGGGACGGAGCTCGTCGTAGCCGGGAAGAGCCATGGCCGCCACGATCGCACACCTTCCCGCCTCCAGGGGTTCCCGTGCTGGCGCTGGACGGGGTGAGCAAGGCGTTCGGCGCCGTGCGGGCCCTGCGCGAGGTCTCCCTCGACCTGTACGCCGGTGAGGCGCACGCGCTCGCCGGGGAGAACGGGGCCGGCAAGTCGACGTTGGTCAAGATCCTGGCGGGGGTGCACCGCCCGGACGGCGGGCGGCTCCTGCTGGACGGCGAGCCGGTGGAGTTCACGGGTCCCGCCGACGCCCAGCGGGCGGGGGTGGCGGTGATCCACCAGGAGCCCGCGATGTTCCCCGACCTGGCGGTCGCCGAGAACATCTTCATCGGCCGCCACCCCCGGCGCACGTTCGGCCGGATCGACCGGGCGGCGATGCGCGCCCGGGCCGGCCGTGAGCGCCGTCACCGCGCGGCGGAGTCCCCGGAGCCTGGTCGACCTGGTGTTCCGGGCCCGTGAGCTGAGCATCGTGGCGGCCCTGGCCGTCCTGGTGGCGGTGACCGCGAGCACCAACGCCAACTTCCTGTCCGGGCAGGGCCTGACGGACATCTTCCTCAACGCCTCCATCCTGGTATTGCTCGCCGTCGGGCAGTCCGTCGTCGTCATCACCCGCAACATCGACCTGTCGGCCGGTTCGGTCGTCGGCCTGGTCAACGGGCTGCTGGTCAGCTTCGGGCGGGTGCCCGCCCTGGTGGTCACCCTCGGCACGCTGTACGTGATCCAGGGCGTCGGCCACTACATCGCCCACGGGCGGCAGATCAACGCCGTCGACCTGCCGCCGTCGCTGCTGTCGCTGGGCAACGGCTCGGTGGCCGGGGTGCCGTACCTGCCGGTGATCGCCGTCGTGGTGATGCCGGCCGTCGGGTACCACCTGCGTTCCTACGCCTCCGGCAGGGACCTCTACGCCATCGGCTCCAGCCCCGAGGCCGCGACCCTGGCGGGCGTGCCGGTACGGCGCCGGGTGATGGGGGCCTACCTCTTCAGCGGCGCGCTGGCCGGGCTGGCCGGGGTGCTGTGGCTGTCGCGGTTCGGCACCGTGGTCGCCGACGCCGCAGGAGGCTGGGAGCTCCAGGTGGTCGGCGCCATCGTCGTCGGCGGTGCGGCCATCACCGGCGGGGTCGGCACCGTGTACGGCGCGGCGCTCGGCGCGCTGCTGCTCACCACCATCACCGGCGCGCTGGTCGTGCTCAGGGTCAACCCGTTCTGGCAGCAGGCGATCACCGGGGCGCTGCTGCTCCTGGCGATCAGCGTCGACCGGCTGCTCGCGCTGCGCGTCGCGCGGGTTCTGCGGAGGAGGAACGCCCGGCATGGCTCCTGACGTGAGGACCGCGCGGGCCGACCGCGGCTCGCCCGGCCGCCTGCTGCACTGGGACGTGTTCGTCGGCCTGCTGCTGGTGCTCGTCCTCCTGGCGGGTTCGGCGGGATCGCCCGGTTTCGCCAGTGCCGGCAACCTGTCGTTCGCGCTCGGCGACCTGGGAGAGATCGCGCTGATCGCGCTGGCCATGACCATGCTGGTGGTTGCCGCGGAGGTCGACCTCTCGGTGGCCTCGGTACTGGGCCTGTCCAGCGCCCTGCTCGGGGCCCTCTGGGACGCCGGCTGGGCGATCGAGACGATCATCCCGCTGGTGGTCGCCGTCGGGGCGGTCTGCGGGCTGGTCAACGGCCTGCTGGTGACCAGGCTCGGACTGCCCTCGCTGGCCGTCACCATCGGCACGCTGGCGCTCTACCGCGGGCTCGCGTACGTCGTGCTGGGAGACCGGGCCATCGCCGAGTTCCCGCGGGGATACACCGAGCCGGCGGTGGGCGACGTGCCGGGCACGCCGATCCCGTACCCGGTGGCGCTGTTCGTCCTGCTGGCCGCCGTCACCGGCGTGGTGCTGCACGCCACCGGCTTCGGGCGCTCGCTGTTCGCCGGGGTGCTGCTCATCGGCCTGATCCGCAACCTGCTCATGCTCAACGACGTGGCGACCGAGATCCAGTCGATCGTCACCGGCCTGCTGCTGATCATCTCGGTGATCACGCCGCGTCTGCTGACCGTGTTCGCCCGGCGCAGGCGCGCGCCCGCGCACGACACACCCGTCCCGCCCGCGCCCGCGCACGACACACCTGCCTCGCCCGCTTCCGCGCACGACACATCCGCGTCCTCGCCCGTCCCGCCCGCCCCCTCCTGACGGGCTCCGGAGACCGGGGCGGCCCGTGCCGGTGGAGCCCGGGGGCGGCTCGTGCCGGCGGAGGCCGGAGGCGGCTCGTGCCGGTCGCGCTCAGGCGGAGGTGCTCAGAGTCCTCGCGCTCGCCGGCTTCTCCCGGGGAACCGCCGATGGGGCAGGGGGTGCCACCGGCGGCACCACCGGCCGCGCCGTCACGTGCGGGACGGGCCGCGCCTGCGCGACGGACTCCCCGCGCGCGACGGGCTCCCCATGAGGGACGGACTCCCCGCGCGGAACGGACTCTTCGTGCGGGACGGGCCGCGCCCGTGAGACGGACTCCCCGTGCGGGACGGGCCGCGCCTGCGCGACGGACTGCGCGTGGGGGACGGGCTCGGCGGAGGTGCCGGGGCCGACGCGGACGGCCGACTCCGGGGTGCGCTCGCGCACGTCCTCGCCGCGGATCGCCATCACGGCGGGCGGGCTGCCCAGGTCGCCGTACCGGGCGGCGACGGCGGTGGTGATCGCCCGGCCCGCGTCGGCCACCGTCTCCTTGGCGGAACCCGGCGGGCAGGCGACCGACAGGTGCCCCAGCAGCGCCGCGAACCGCAGCTCCCCGGTCGCCGCGACGGCGAGCCCGTCGTCGTCCGGCGGCGGCAACGGCCGGTCCAGCCAGAACACCCCGCCGCGCAGCAGCGCGGGGTAGGTCACCTCGCCCCGCTGCAACGTGCGCACCGAATCGACCAGCAACTCCCCGAACTCGGTCAGGTCGGTGTCGGGCGGCAGATCGGTAGTGACCAGCAGTGAAACCCTGAGCGCGTCCACCATGAGCGGCTATCCCTCCTTCAGATGGCTCATGGTAAAGGTCGCCACCGACAGTTACGGCGTACCCGGAGGACCATGGTGAGATCCGGGACCGATCCGGGGTCGGCCCGGGGTGCTTCGGGGCCCGGCGCGGAGCCCGCCCGGGGCCGATGCGCGGCCGGTTCGGGGCCGCATCGGCGCCCGGGGCGCGCTCGGGGCGCGGCGGGGGCGCGGCCGGGGCGTCTCCCTGCCGGCGGTCAGAGCGGTCTGGGGGCGGGAAGGGTGATCCTGTCGACCGCCTCGCGGCGGCGGCGTTCGGGGCGCCGGTCGTAACGCGCCGTGGTGGCGGGGGAGGAGTGGCCGACGAGGGCCTGGGCGGTGGCCAGGTCCACCCCGGCGTCCAGCAGCTCCCCGATGAAGGTGCGCCGGAAGTCGTGCGGGGTGCGCGCCGCCGCTCCCGCCTGGGCCAGCCGCCTGGCCAGGATGTCGGCGACGGCCTGCCCGGTCATCGGCGCGGGCCCGCCGTCCCGGATCCGCAACCGGCCGAGCCTGCTGATCGGGCAGAACAGGGCACCCGCGGGACGGCCGCGTACCGCCAGCCAGCGTTCCATCCTGGCCACGGCGTCGGTGGTGAGGTAGACCAGCCGTTCCTTGTCGCGCTTGCCGCGTACCCGCAGCGAGCGCGACCCGGGGTCGTAGTCACCCAGCGCGAGCCCGGCGATCTCGGCGCGGCGGCAGCCGGTGGAGTACAGCGCCGCCAGCAGGGCCGCGTCCCTGACCCCGGCAGGGGAGTCGTCGCGGTCGCACGCGGCGAGCGCGGCGCCCACCACCTCCGGCGGGACGTGCTGGCCGGTGGGCAGGCGGGTGTGCTCGACGGTCGGCAGATCGGCCGCGCGCTGGTACTCCTCCGCGGTCATCAGACCCAGCCGCCAGGCCTCGCGCAGCACCCTGCGCAACGCGACCAGGTGCTTGTTGACGTACGAGGGCGACCAGCCGCGTTCGGTCATCAGGGCGCGCAGGCGCACGGTGTGCTCGTAGCGCAGCAGGTGCCAGGGCCGCCCCGCGCCGGAGACGGCCTCGCCGCCGGAGACGAGCGCCGCGAGCCTGTCGAGGCAGCCGCGCATGGTACGGCGGGACTCCGCGCTGGTCAGCGAGTCCAGATACACCCGGTAGGGGTCGCGGGCGGGTTCGAGGACCGGTTCGAGGGCCGGTTCGAGGGCGGGGCTCGGCGAGGCGGGGACGGCGGGCACGCTCACCGTGCCGACCCTACCGCGCCCGGTGGATCTACATCGTAAAGGGATCGTCGCGCCACGAAAACGATCATGAAGGGGGTTCCGTCGCGGGGCACGCCGGGGCAGGATCGCGGTATGACGAACGCAGAGGTGACCGCGGTCGCCCGCAGCGCCACCCACGACTTCAGCAAGACCGCGCAGCCCGCCATCCGGCTGCTGGAGGGGCTGGGGGTGGAGGGGGACGCGCACCTGGGAATCACCGTGCAGCACCGCTCGCGCGTGGCCCAGGACCCCACCCGGCCCAACCTCCGCCAGGTCCACCTGATCCCGGCCGAGTTCCACGACGAGCTGCGTGCCGAGGGGTTCTCCGTGGAGGCCTGCGAGCTGGGGGAGAACATCACCACCCGCGGCGTCGACCTGCTGGAGCTGCCGGCGGGGACGCTGCTGCGGCTGGGGGAGGAGGCCGTCGTGGAGGTGACCGGGCTGCGCAATCCGTGCGGGCAGATCGAGAACTTCCAGGCGGGCCTGCTCCGGCGGATGACCGCGCGCACCGCCGAGGGCGAGCAGGTCCGCTGGGCCGGGGTGATGGGCGTGGTGGTGTCGGGGGGCGAGGTGCGCCCCGGCGACCGGATCGGCGTGGAGCTCCCCGCGCCCCCGCACCGCCGGCTGAAGCGGGTCTGACGTCGCCCTGCCCCCGCGGGGAGCGGCGGTGGCCCTTTCCCGGCACGGGAACGGTGCGGGGATCGGCAGAAGGCCGACCCGGGGCCGATCCGGGAAATGACGCGGGCGGTCGCACGCGGCGGCACCGGGTCGGCACGGGTCGGCACGGGTCGGCACGGGTCGGCACGGGGAGTGGCCCGGAGGTGGGACAACGCCGTGTCGGCGGCGATGAGTCTGTGGTTGGCTGTCCGTAATGGACATCTCATCGCGGGCCTCCGCCTACCTACGGGCATATCACGACGGGCTCCGGGGGCGGCCGATACCGGGCCGCACCGCACAGCGGATCGGGCCGTTGTTCCGGACCGTGTCGAACGGTCACGGCCAGGGACTGCTGTCCTACCGCGATCTGGGCGGGCTGGACGGTGAGGAGCTGGACCTTCTCATCACGCGCGAGCGGGATTTCTTCACCCGGATCGGGCGGGAGGTGGAGTGGCAGTACCACGCCTACGACCTGCCCGCCGACCTGCCGGAACGGCTCGCCGCCGCCGGGTTCGAGCCGCGGGAGCGCGAGACGTTGTTCGTCGGGCCGGTCGCCGAGCCGGCCGGCGCCCACCCCCCGCCCGCCGGGGTACGGCTGCGGGAGGTCGCCGGGCGCGAGGATCTGGAGCGCATCCGCGAGCTGGAGGAGACGGTCTGGGACGCCGACCACGGCTGGTTGCCCGGCATGCTGGAGCGCGAGATCGCGGGCCCCGGGGATCCGTGCGCGGTGGTGGTGGCCGAGGCGGGCGGGCGGGTGGTGTGCGCGGCGTGGGTGCGTTTCCACGAGGGCACGGATTTCGTCTCGCTGTGGGGTGGTTCGACCCTCAAGGAGTGGCGGGGCCGGGGTGTCTACCGGGCGATGGTGTCGTACCGGGCGGAGCTGGCGGTGGCGCGGGGTTTCCGCTTCGTCCGTGTCGACGCCACCGGCGCCAGCGGCCCGATCCTGGCGAGGCTGGGCATGGAGGCGATCACCACGACCACGCCGTACGTCTGGGTGCCCCCGGCCCTGTGACGTCCGGATGCGCCCCGTCCCGCCGAGGAAGCCCCCGGCTTCGGCCGTGAGGGCGCTTCGGGAGAGGACCGTGGGGCGCCGCGAGAGAGGAAACGTATGCCCGAGGTGCTCGGCCGGCGCGCGCTGAACCGCGCCACCCTGGATCGGCAGCTGCTCCTGGCCCGCGCCGAGCTCTCCGCGCTGGAGGCGGTCGGGCACCTGTACGGCATGCAGGCCCAGGCGCCCGACCCTCCCTACATCGGGTTGTGGACCCGGCTGGCCGGGTTCGTCCCCGGCGACCTCGCCCGGCTGATCGAGGAGCGCCTGGTGGTCCGGCTCGTGCTGATGCGCTCCACCATCCACCTGGTCACCGCCGGCGACTGCCTGTTCCTGCGCCCCCTGATGCAACCGATGCTGACGCGGGCCCTGCGCGGCACGCACGGCAGGGGCCTGGCGGGGGTGGACCCGGACGAGCTGGCCGAGGCCGGGCGGAAGCTGGTGCAGGAGCGCCCGCTGACCTTCCGCGAGCTCGGCGCGCTGCTGGGCGAGCGCTGGCCGCAGGCTCCCGCCGCCGATCTGGTCGGCGCGGTGCGCAACACCCTGGCCCTGGTGCAGGTGCCGCCCCGGGGGATCTGGGGGGTGGGCGGGCAGGCCGCCCACACCACCGCCGAGGCCTGGCTGGGCCGGCCCCTGGCGGAGCGGCCCCGCATGGAGGAGGCGATCCGCCGCTACCTCGCCGCCTACGGTCCCGCCACGGTGATGGACCTCCAGCAGTGGTCGGGGCTGACCCGGCTGGGGGAGGTCGTCCGCGAGATGGACCTGCGGGGCTTCACGACCGAGGAGGGCGTGAATCTGTTCGACCTTCCCGAGGCGGAGCGCCCCGACCCGGAGACCCCCGCCCCGGTCCGCTACCTGCCGGAGTACGACACCACGCTGCTGTCGTTCGAGCGGCGGACCAGGACCCGGATCTGCGAGGAGGAGTACCGGCGGCGGATCTTCACGATCAACGGGATCGTCAAGGCGACGGTGCTCGTCGACGGCTTCGTGCGGGGCATGTGGAAGGCGACGCGCGGGCGACGGGAGGCGGTCCTGGAGGTGGAGCTGTTCGCGCCGGTGAGCGATCGGGAACGGGCGGACCTGGAGGCGGAGGGGGCGCGCCTGCTCGACCTCCTGGCCCCGGCGGCGCCCTCCCGCGACATCCGGCTGCACGACGCCTGACCGGCCCTCGCGCTCCCGATTCCCGGTCCCCGCTCCCGATTCCCGATTCCCGGTTCGCGGGGCGGCCCGCCGGTCGTTCAGCCGCGCCAGGCGCCCCGGGCGGCGGCCTCGGCGGCGTACGCCTCGAAGCCCTTGGGGGCGCGCCCGGTCACCCTGCGCACCACGTCGCCGGGTCGCTCGTCGCCGAGCTTGCGCAGCATGGCGAACGCCTCGACCTCGGCCTCCGCCTCGGCGCGGGGACGGCCCATGGCCTCCTGCGCGTCGAGATACGCCTCGTCCGTCCCCAGGAAGCGCACCGGCCGGCCGGAGGCCCCGGCGACGATCGCCGTCGCCTCGGCGAACGACAGGGCGGCGGGGCCGGTCAGCTCGTACCTCCGCCCGGCGTGGCCGGTCGTCGTCAGGGCCGCCACCGCGACCGCGGCGATGTCGTCGGCGTCGACGAACGCCTGGCGCAGGTCGCCCAGCGGGAGCGCGAGCTCACCGGCCATGACGGCCTCGCGGAGGAACCCCTCGTCGAAGTTCTGGGCGAACCAGCTCGGCCGCAGGATGGTCCAGGCCGTGCCCGACTCGCGGACCGTCCGCTCGGCGGCCGTCAGGCGCTCGTCGCCCATCGCCTCGATGGCGGCACTGGACAGCAGCACGATGCGCTGCACGCCCCGCTCCACCGCGCACGCCACGAAGGCCGGGTCGACCGGCTGCTCGTGGGGGGCCATGAGATACATCTTCGACACGCCGTCCAGGGCGGGTCTCCAGGTGTCCGGCCGGGTCCAGTCGAAGCGCACCTCGCCGCCGCGGGAGGCGGCGCGCACAGGATGCCCGGCGGCCCGCAGCAGGGCCGCCACCCGGCGGCCGGTGGAGCCGGTGGCTCCCAGGACCAGTATGGGTCGCTCAGTCATGACCGCCACCCAACCATCCGCCACCGACAGAATCCGGCCGTCACACCGGGGGCGGCCCCTGCCCGATGATCCGCTCGCCGAACCTGGCCAGGAGCTGCGCGCGTACCTGGGAGGGGAGGGTGCAGCCGTGCGCGACGAGCGTGTCGAGCGCGGTCAGGTCCAGCAGGACGGCCCAGTCCTGGACGTCGGCGCAGTAGGAGACGTCCAGATGGCGGAGCTCGCGAAGTGCCTGCAGCGGCGCCAGCGACCGCACCGGGGTGTTCCTGATCGACAGGTGTTCCAGGGCGCGCAGTCCCTGGATGCCCTCCAGGACGGTCAGCGGTGTCTGCTCCAGGTCCAGCCGGGTCAGCGTGGTCAGGGCCGAGATGTCCTCGGGAACGCGGTGCAGGCGGCTGCCGGACAGGTCCAGTTCGCTCACCCCGGCGGGCGCGGCCAGGGCGGCGAGCAGCAGCGCCGGGGGCGGGAACACCACCGGCCGGGGCTGGGCGAGCATCGGCGAGCGTCCCGCCCCCGCCTCCTGCAGGACGCGCCACCTGTCGATCGGGTCGCCGGGCGAGCCGAGGCGTACGTAGCCCGAGGGCAGCCACGGCGCCAGCCGCTCGGCCACCACGTCGGCCCGGTCGCCCGCGCCGACGACCCCGGCCCGCAGGCGGCCGTAGTGGGCGTAGGCGTGCTCGGCGGGGACGAACAGGTCGGCCATGACGTCCCCGCCGGTGACCAGGACCCCGTCGTTGCCCGAGCAGAAGACCACGTCCGCCGAGAGGGTGCCGAGGACCAGGTGGTCGGCCGCGCTGTGGATCGCGCGGGCCCGCACGTCGCCGGCCACCGCGAGGTAGCTCTCGGAGGCGTCGCCGTCGTCGAGCAGTCCCTCCACCGACAGGTGGCCGATCACGATCAGCGGCGCCTTCAGGTCGAGCCAGCCGGGGACGTAGGTGTCGCCGTACCAGACGGTGGCCCGGTGCACCGTCCAGCCCGCCTCGGTCCGCTCGGTGCCGTCGGGGAAGGCCGGGGGCTCGTGGTCGGGGAACGCCAGCTCCCACGCCTGGGCGAACAGCAGGCCGTAGACGGGGGGCATGATGTGCTGCGGCCACTCCCGTGCCTGGGCCGGGCGCCGTAACCAGGATCCGATCGCGTCCAGCTCGTGTGCGATGTCGCCGAAGTAGCCGAGTGCCTCCGCACCCGCCCCGGCCTGTTTCTGGAGCATCGCCAGCGCGTCACCGAGACGCTCCGACGCCCCGGAGAAATGCTCTTCCGTCAGATCCATTCACATACCGTACTCATCACGGCGAATCCACAGGCCCGATCGACCGACGCTCCCGGACGGCGGGCGTGTCGGAAGGACGCGCGAGGCGGCCGTCTCGCGACGGAGGGCGAAGTGGATCTTCGCGGCCGCCTCGGGTACCGTGCCCGGGGCTCCGGAGCACTCCGGTACGACCCTCGGGAACGACCGTCACGAACGACCGTCACGGCGGAAGGCCGCCGCGACGGCGAAGGAAGGACAGACATGGAGGCCGGACATCGCCGGACCCTGCGGTTGCTCGTCACCGGAGGCGGGACCGGTGGTCACACCTATCCCGCGCTGACCACCGTCGCCGCCCTGCGTGACCACGCCGCCGCGCGCGGCCTGGACCTGGACGTGCTCTGGGTCGGTACGGCGACCGGCCTGGAGGCCCGCGTCGCGGCCGAGCACGGCATCGCGTTCCGGGCCATCAAGGCGGGCAAGCTCAGGCGGTCGCCCAACCCGCGCGAGCTGCTCACCAACCTGGCGGACATGTTCCGCATCCCGGTCGGGGTGTTCCAGGCCTTCGGCATCGCCGCCCGCTACCGCCCCGACGTGGTGCTGTCCACCGGCGGGTACGTCTGCGTGCCGCTGGGCGTGGCCTCCCGGGTATTGGGCCGCCCGCTGGTGATGCACGAGCAGATCACCTCCCTCGGGCTGGCCAACCGCATCCTGTCGCGCTTCGCGCGGCGGATCGCGCTCACCCACCCCTCCTCGATCGAGCACCTGCCCGCCTCCGTGCGCGACCGCGCCGTCGTCACCGGCAACCCGGTCCGGCCCGCGCTGCTGCGCGGCAACGTCGACGCCGCGCGGCGCCACTTCGGGCTCTCGCCCGACCTGCCGGTGGTCTACGTGACCGGCGGCGCCCAGGGGAGCCGCCAGATCAACACCATGATCGAGACGATCCTGCCCGACCTGCTCGGCCGGGCCCAGGTGCTCCACCAGTGCGGCCCCGACTGGATCGGCCAGCTCACCCGCGCCGCGGACGCCCTGCCCGGATGGATGCGCGACCGCTACCGCCCGGTGCCCTACGTCGGCGCGGAGCTGGCCGACGTGTTCGCCGTCGCCGACGTCGTGGTCTCGCGCAGCGGCGCCGGGACCGTCGCCGAACTGACCGCGGTGGGCAAGGCGTCCGTCCTGATCCCGCTGGTGCCCTCCGCGGCCGACGAGCAGCGCCAGAACGCCCGCTACCTGGCCGAGGCGGGCGCCGCCCGCGCGCTGCTGGAGAACGGCCCCGCGGCCGAGCACCTGATGGCCGAGCTGGACGCGCTGCTGAGGGACCCGCGGGCCCGCGCCGCCGTGGCCGCCGCCGCGGGCGCCCTCGGCCGCGTCGACGCCGCCGACACGCTGGCCCGGGTGCTCCTGGAGGAGGCCGGGGCCGGAGCCGGGGGCCGCTGAGGCGCCGGTGGCGTACCGGCCCGGGTCCAGGGGAGGGCGGGGAGAGTACGCCGCTCTGACCTGCCCTATCCCGTGAACGAAGATTTACCGAACATGCCCCGGGTGTGCCGCAACTCCCGGTGTGCGCTCTGAGTAATCTGGCGACCGCACCACGTGAAGTGCGGTGAAGCCGGGAACGTGGTACGGCGGGCGCCCGCCCCGTGATCGGAGACCCCCGGCCGGGCGCGGGCTGCCGGGGTGACCGGGTGAGGCCGGACAGGCACGCCTCTCGCCGTCCCTTCCCGTCGCGGAACCTCATGCGGACCGCCCCTGAGAGGCAGTTGACTATGACGCGGCAGGAGAGATCCTCACCCGAGGAGACCGGCGGGACCCACGACCGCCTCGCCGGTTCCCATGACGAAGCGCCCGGCGCGCCCGGCGAGCCCGGCATGTGGGCCGGCACGTCCGGCCTGTGGGCCGACACGACCGACACGACCGACACGATCGACATGACCGACACGGCCGACTCCGATGACG
The DNA here is from genome assembly GCF_049844535.1 of Streptosporangium sp. DT93. Classification (NCBI taxonomy): domain Bacteria; kingdom Bacillati; phylum Actinomycetota; class Actinomycetes; order Streptosporangiales; family Streptosporangiaceae; genus Streptosporangium; species Streptosporangium sp. DT93. The sequence continues at coordinate 2,202 of NZ_JBNCLF010000025.1, read as the reverse complement.
ACGCGTCCGATGTGTGGGCCGATACGGCCGGTTCCCGTGACGACGCGTCCGATGTGTGGGCCGATACGGCCGGTTCCCGTGACGACGCGTCCGATGTGTGGGCCGGCACGGCCGGTTCCCGCGAGGACGCGTCCGGCGTGTGGAGCGGTGCGGCCGGTTTCCCGGCCGACACGTCCGGCGCGCACGACAGCGTGTCCGGTTTCTGGGCGGACACGTCCGGTTCCCGGGCCGGCGCCTCCGGCTCCCCGGCCGGTGTGCCCGAGGGCCGCGCGGACGCGTTCGGCGGCAACCTGCACGCCGGTTACTGGACCGACGAGTACGACGAGGCGTCCGCGGGCGAGGCGACGGACCGCCTCACCGACCTGGTGGCCGAGCGGCTGGAGGTCCTGCCGGGGGACCACGTCCTGGACGTGGGCTCGGGCACCGGCAGGCCCGCCGTGCGTATCGCCACGGCCCGCGACGTCCACGTCGCCGGGGTCACGCTCAGCGAGTACCAGGTGCGGCTCGCCCGGTCCCGCCCGGAGGCGGGCGAGGGCGTGGGCCAGGCCGACTTCCGGCTCGCCGACGCGATGTGGCTGCCCTTCGAGGACGACTCCTTCGACGCGGCGTACGCGATCGAGGCGCTGGCGCACCTGGAGAACCCGTCGGCGGCCCTGGACGAGATCGCCAGGGTGCTGCGGCCGGGCGGGCGCTTCGTGGTGGGGGAGTGGTACCTGCTGGAGCCGCTCCCGGGCGAGGAGACGGAACGCTTCGCCCACGACTTCGACGTCCGTTTCCTGCCCACCGCGGATGATCTCTACCGGCGGATGGACCAGGCCGGACTCAAGATCGAGATTTTTCACGATATATGGGCGAACATCAGCCGATCGTTTGATCAGGTGGACGACGTTCTCCCGGCCCGCGCGACCGGTCCGGCCGGTGAGGCCTCCGAACGCCCGACCGCCCGCAGGGAGATGTACCGGCGCTTCGGCCAGATCCCGCAGATCAGCTACGCCCTCTTCACGGCCGTCCGCCACTGAGGGCCACCGTCAGGACCACCGCCAGGACCACCGTCAGGGCCGCCCTCGAGAACCGCCGCCGAGGGCCGCCACGGCCGTGCCGGGAAACGCCTGGCGGACCGTCGGGACGCTCCCCCGCCGACGCGATGGGCGGGTTTCCGGGACGGCGGCGGCCGGGCACTCCTGCCCCGACCGGCCGTGTCCTGAAACGTGCCCGGCGCGGGACGGGGGCCCGCCCCCATCGGCTCGCGCGGGCAGGTTTGAGATGCGACGCCCGGGTACGGGAGCGGCTCGGCAGGAGAGCGGTACGCGCCCCTGTGACGACGCACTCGAAAGGGATGGTGAGTTGAGATCGTGTGCCGGCGCCGGCGGTCACGTCGCCGTGGCGCGCGGTGAGGCCCGCCTCGCCGCCGCCGTCGGCTCACGCGGCCTCCCCGCCACGACCACGGAAGAGTGTGCTCCGCGCTCGGCCGAGCACGGCGTGATCCTCGTGGACTCCATGGAGATCACGGCCGCCCCCCGTACGCGCCCCCTCTCCGGAGTCCGCTCCGGGCGAGGGCGGCGCCGCCACGCCACATCCAAGGAGAACTCATGAGCACCGCGTCACGTACCGGGAAGACCCGCCTCCAGCAGGCCGCTCTGGCCGTCGGGGTGGTGTTCCTGCTGGTGGGAGTACTGGGGTTCATCCCGGGCATAACCACCAACTACGACAGCATGGAATTCGCCGGGCACGAGTCCGAGGCGCTGCTGCTGGGCATCTTCCAGGTGTCCATCCTGCACAACATCGTGCACCTGCTCTTCGGTGTCGCCGGTATCGTCCTCTCCCGCACCCGTGGAGGGGCTCGTAACTACCTCGTCGGCGGCGGGGTCGTCTACCTGCTGCTGTGGATCTACGGCATGCTCGTCGGCCACGACACCGACGCCAACTTCGTCCCGCTCAACGGCGCCGACAACTGGCTGCACCTGCTCCTGGGCATCGGCATGATCGCCCTGGGCGTGCTGCTCTCCCGCCGTAACCACGCCTCCCACCACTAGGGGGGCGAGCACCCGGCCCGGCGGGGACCACGGTGGGGGGGGGGGGGGGGGCCCCCCCGGGCCCCCCCCCCCCCCCCCCCCCCCCCGCCCGGCCCCCCCCCCCCCCCCCCCCCCCCCCCCCCCCCCCCCCCCCCCCCCCCCCCCCCCCCCCCCCCCCCCCCCCCCCCCC